>JBJKRJ010000018.1:0-2530 GCA_046704665.1 Thermoplasmata archaeon
ACGCGCACCGGTAGTTGCACCAAGGTGTGATGAACCAATTGACGCTCTCCGGCGACGCTTGGACGAGCCGGCGGAAGCGGGCCAACACGCGACGAGCGACTCTCAGTGGCCGCTCGGTGTCATTGGCTCGGACATCAACCTCTCCGAGCTGGGGTGCGTTCGGCTGTACGGCAGTGCTGCTATTCTCTGATGCCCTCTGCATCTCCTCCTTCCTTGGGAGGAGCGGGGTATGCCGGAGAGGGCGGAATCCGGTCTGAGCTGCTAGACGCGCTCATGAGCAGAACGCAAGGCGTGGAGTAAGACGAAATACGGACAGAATCAAAGTGACAACGGTAAGGTTGGTTGGACAGCTTCCTGATTTGCTTTAGGTTCTAGGTTTCCTACAGATTCGATTTCCGACAGAGATCTTCAACAACATTGGATTGATTTTCAAAGTTGCAAACTACTTCCATCTGGTAGACACGAGCGTTCCTTGAACCGCCTCCCTTTCGGTCCTCGCTTCTCCCGATAGCTCATTCCCTTGGCTGGATATGAACTTTGGCCGTGGGTTTGGCGCGACAGGGCCGCGGAAGATGTGGTCGTTCACGCCACAGTAGGTTCGGTGGTAGGGCGGCCGTCCGAGGATTTCGAGAAGACGTGATCTCTCCTTAGGACGGACCGGACTCCCCCCAGCTTGATGTTCATCCGCTGCGATATCATGCGCAGGCTCTCTCCTCGCGCCTTCCGTTCTCGGACCTCCCGGGCGATTGACTCCGGGATTCTCCTCGGCGCCCCGAACTTCTGGTATGGGGGGGTCGAGGTGAGGAGTGAATCCTCGGGCTCCCTTCGGTTCACTCGGGGGGAAGGGTGTGCGGGAACTTCTGGAGGCTTCGTCCTCGAACGTAAGCAGGCACCCCGAGCCCCCAGGGTTTACGCCGATTGAGCCCGTGAGCGGCCTCACGCAGGATCTCTCCTGTGGAATCGAGGTCTCGCTGTATCACGGACCAGCTTGCGTCCCTGGGGGCGCCCGGGATCATCCCTTCCCTCCCCAAAAGCACGGAGGAAGGAACCGATGCGGAACCACCCGCCCAAAACGCCGAGCCGACCGAATCGCCGAACGATGTGGCCCCAAGCCCCCGACCCTCCCCTCGAGGACGCCCTCTACGTCGGGATCGACGTCTCCCAGGAGCATCTCGACGCGGCCGTGGTCGATGCTCGCGGGAACCTGATCCACGCGGCCCAGCGGTACGACAACACCGGCCCGGGCTTCGAGAGGCTATGGATCGACGCCCAGGCCTTCGGACGAATCCCTACCCGTCCGGTGGCCTACGCGCTCGAGGCGAGCGGCATCTACCACCTCGGCCTCCTCGCCTTCCTCCTGGAGAAGAACGCCCGGGTTTGGGCGTTCAACCCGCTCCTCCTGCAGGGCGAGAAGCAGAGCCGGGTCCGCAAGACCAAGACCGACGCGCTGGACGCCGAACTCATCGCCCAGTTCGCCCGGAAGGAGGGACACCGACACCGCGCGGCCGTCCTCGACGACGACTCGGCCCGTCTTCGGGAGCACTGCCGCGTGCGCTTCCGGATCGTGGAGAAGGCCTCCGACACGAAGCGCCAACTGCGCCGCGACCTCGACGTCCTCTGCCCCCGCCTCGGGGCCGAGTTCTCCGACATCGGCGCGCCGATGGCGCTTGCCGTGTTGAAGGCATTCGCGCAGCTTACGCGACCGTTCACGGCTACGTTGGAGGAGATCGAGGAGGCGCTCCGACCGTTCTATCGCAACCCCGAGGGACGACGGGCCAAGGCCGTGGCCATCGGCCGGCATTTCGAGGAACGACGAGCACCCGAGGCGCTGGAGGAGCCGTTGATCTGGGAGGTGAAGGCGCTCGTGCACCAGCTGGAGCTGTTCGAGGAGCAGGTCCACCAGGTGGAGGGACGGATCACCCGGGAGATGGAGGCGCGGCAGAGCCTGGTCGAAACAGTTCCGGGGGTGGGTCCGATCACGGCCGCGGTGATCGAGAGCGAGCTCGGGGATGCGAAACGGTTCGAGACCGCGAACGAGGTGCGCGCGTTCGCGGGGCTGGATCCCTCGGTCTACCGGTCGGGGAAATTCGAGGGGAGCCAGGCGCACATCTCAAAGCGGGGAAGTCCGAGTCTGAGGGAGGCTCTCTACCAAGCGGCACTGTCGGCGAGTCGGGTGAACCCCGCGTGTCGGGAGCTCTACGAGCGGCTGAGGGCGAAGGGGAAGGCCCATCGCTCGGCGCTGACGGCAGTGGCCGGGAAGCTCCTGATCCAATCTTGGGCCGTGCTCCGTGAGGGGAAGAGCTTCGAGATCCCGGAGCGATACCGGCTACCTTCGGAGAAGACCGGCACCTCGACCGGCCCGTCGGGGAAGAAATCGGAGGGATCGGCGATCGCCTGAAGCACAACCTCCATCGAGAGGCCCCGAGCCCGACTCTCTCGAGGGCGGGTCGAGTCAAGCTCGCCATGTAGCGAAAGCAATCGCCGGACGAGTGCGTCACTCTTCGCGATCAAGAGCTCATATAGCCCGCTT
>JBJKRJ010000019.1:0-54615 GCA_046704665.1 Thermoplasmata archaeon
TACCCCCAACATAATGAACATATCGCTGGACTCATCGATACGACATGGCGAGGGAGACTAATTCCATGACATACCCCCAACGCTCTTCTGACGTAGATTCTCAAGAATCTCCAAACTCGGGTCGGAGTGGTGCAAGATTACCATATCTGAGCAGGCTCGCCACACGGAAATTCGACGGGTCTTAAACCCAACCAATTCGGCTGTCGCGGGGGCCGGCCTCGTGAGCAAGGCAGGGGTTGGCCCAATTGCCGAGGCAACCGAGCGCCCGTTGAGTAGGCGGCCGACTCCGCCGGAACATCCCACGCAAGAGGGGTCTCTGTCCGGCCTCCGAGCCGCGAGACTCGAGCAGCGCTACAGCCTCTTGGCTGGCGAGGTTCTCAAGCCTCTCTCAGATAAGATACGTCAGAACAGTCGCCTTCGGTTCCTCGACGACCGAGGTCTTCCGTCTGCGATTGAGTTCTCCGTCGAGGAGCTAAGGAAGCATCTGCTGTTCCCCGAAGCAGTCCTCCACCTCGAGCAAGAGGGAAGGGAATCGAAGCGACTACTGAGGACCCTCGAAGAGGTGGAGAAGTTCGTAGACACGTGGAACGCCCACCGGAAGAAGCTCTTGGCCCAGCTCGACGACGTAGCTCGTCAGAGTCTCGAGAAGGTAGCGCCATTGGCTGCGCTACCGAGCACACCTCCATGGAAGCCGGGTACAATCTGCTGGCCATACATCCAGTCGGATTTGCACGAATGGTGGCACGCCCTGGCGCTATCGGACCGTCGACCAGATTCCATGCTCCGTCGGGATTGGCCCTCCCCCCAAGTCCTAGAGGCGTGGCTGCGGGAGGGTGGCTTCGAGGCAGGCGAGGGGGCACGGGCTCACGCCCCTCGACTCAGTTGGGAGAAACCTTGGGTGCAGTTCGGTGCTCACGGGATTGTTGAGCTGAAGTCGGATACTGCGGACGAAGCGTTTGGGACTTTGACTCGCGAGGTTGCAGAGCTGGTCTCGGACCCAAGGACGCTCGGACTTATCTCTGACCTTGCCGAGAGCCGGAAGGGCGAACTGAGCCGCATATCCTTCCTCCTTCCATTGGCCGATCGTATCGATCAGGTGCGCGAGGAGATTCGGCTCGGTCTTTACCGCAAGACCTGTATGCATTGCGGGTAAGCCGGACACAGGAATCGCTAGCGATGGAGGGGGTACCCCCTCTCTATTTCGGCCGGCGAATGATTGCTTCGCCGCTACCGAAGCGGGATACCCACGTCCATCCTTCTGCGAGCCGAGACTTGACTTCTCCAAGGGATACGACGCTCTCCGAGGGGTCGAAGGATACGTGCCTGCCATCGCCGTCGTCTGGCGCGTGTGGCATCGTCGACGGACCCAAGGCCGCAGTCCCCGCCAAATGGCTCTGAGCGCCGCGCATCCTGTCCGATACTAATGTCCTGACCTCGTCGGCTGTCATCTTGGATACGTCGAGCTTGGCGACCTCGTCCTCCGGTAAGAACACGCCAAGAATCGCCTTCTTGAGGTCGGCCTCTGAGATCGGCGCTTGCGTCTTCGCGGTCGAGAGGAATGGCTCAGCCCGATGGTAGGCGTCCCGCATCTCGGCAACCTGAGAGGGGTTCAGCCGGGCCCTACCTACCGTGTAAGGTCGGTCGTTCCTGTCGACCACGTGCCCCATCCAGAAGAGCCTCCATTTGTCTGGCAGCTGGGCTTTGGGTCCCCCAATCTGCAACTGTGTGGCGAAGAAGACTCGCAGATCATACGGGCGGTTGGGGAGCCCTGCCTTCCGCACTGCCGACCGGATGAGGTCCCCGATATTCGTTGTCCGGATGAACTTGAGCTCCGCCCTCTCAGGGACGATCACAGGGGAGCTCGGTAGAAGTCGTTCGCCTCCCCGAGCCCTGCCCTCGAGGTACTCTGCGAGGTATTGGCATCCTTCGGAACCAAGGAAAGTGAAGTACGGTCGTCGGGTCTTGCTTACCCCGGGCCGCACTATGACCAACGTCGGAACCTTGCCGAATGAGACTCGCTTGCCCTTGATCCGCAGCTCAGGGAAGTCCGAGAGGGTCAGTCCGTCCTCGCCCAGATAGTCCCCAAGCGACTCTAATCGCAGACCAGCGTGGGCAACGAGGACGCTCGCCGCGCGCTCGCGCGGCGACGCCGCATGGAAGATGCGGCGCAGTCCGTCCTGGTCAATTGGGGGCGTCTGTTCCAGAGTAGGCGAGTCGTACGCTCCGTCAATGTTGACCTTGAGGTCCCACTTACAACCGTTGTGGATCAGCCACGACTGGACCGACTTGACCATGCTGAGGGTGTATCCCCCGGACTTCCCGCTCTTCTGCTCTGATTCAACAAAGTCGAGCAACAGGTCACGCATCGCCTTCTCCCCCAGGGATGGAAGCTGACGCGGGTCCGCTTTGAACCTGAGACAGAAGTTGTCCAGTTGGCGAAGGAAGACGTCCGCGCGGACCTTCGAGCGACGAGCGAGGTTCGCGTGCCACCGACGAATGTCTTCGTCACCGAGCAGTCGTGCGTGGTTCGGTCCCGGGCGAGGCACGAACAGGGTATCACATGTTGATATCTAAACCCTTTTGTTGATAGCCCCGAGCGGATTCGAACCGCTGTCGCCGGCTCCAAAGGCCAGCATGCTTGGCCTCTACACCACGGGGCTGCGACCGTCACGGGCCCACGGCCCTTGAAAGGCTTCCGCCCGGGTCGCGCGACTCCTATTAGGCGCCCTCGCCTTGCCCGGCCGTGCGACGAACGAAGATTCTTGCGACTGTCGGTCCGGCGACCGACCGGGCGGACAGCCTCCGGGCCCTGATCGAGGCCGGTGCCGATGCCTTCCGGCTCAACTTCTCCCACGGAACGGACGAGGACCACCGCCACCTGCTCCGCCAGGCTCGCGAAGCAGCCCGTCGCGCCGGACGCGAAGTGGCGATCGTCGGGGATGTCCAAGGACCGAAGATCCGTATCGGAGAGCTGGCCGCGGGCTCGGTCCGGCTCGTTGCCGGGCGGACCTGGACGCTCGACCAGCGCGACGTGCCGGGCGACGACCGCCGTGTCAGCGCTCAGATCCCGTCGTTCGGGGAGAGCGCACGGCCGGGCGACCCGATCCTCCTGGGGGACGGCAGCGTGCAGCTCCGCGTCGTGCGCAACACGGGCAGCGCGATCGATGCGCGCGTGGTGGACGCGGGGACGATCAGCTCGCACGCGGGACTCTTCCTTCCGAGGGCGCACCTCCGCACCTCGGTCTTCGCAGAAAAGGACCGGCACGATGCCGAGGTCGGCCTGTCGGAAGGGATCGACTACCTGGCGCTCTCGTTCGTGCGCGAGCGTCGCGATCTGGACGAAGCGCGTCAGTGGCTCGACCGCCAGCCCGGTGGCGCCGACGTCGGCCTGATCGCGAAGATCGAGCGCGCGGAGGCGCTCCGTGGGATCCAGTCGATCCTCGCGGCCGCCGACGGGATCATGGTCGCTCGGGGCGATCTCGGGATCGAGGTCCCCTTGGAGCGCCTCGCCCTCGAGCAGAAACATCTCGTGCACCGGGCGAACCTCGCCGGCAAGTTCGTGATCGTCGCGACCCAGATGCTCCTCAGCATGGTCCGTTCCCCACGTCCCTCACGTGCCGAGGCGACGGACGTCGCGAACGCGGTCCTCGACGGCGCGGACGCGGTGATGCTGAGCGAGGAGAGCGCCGTCGGATCCTACCCGGTCGAGTCGGTCCGCTGGCTCGACCGCATCGCGCGGGCGACCGAGAACTCCTACGATGCGCGCCACCTGCGGGAGGTCGAACCCGACATGGGGGCCGACAGCGGGCGGGCCGTGGCGGCCGCCGCGGTGCGGCTCGCCGAGGGAGTCCGAGCGCGAGCGATCGTCACTCCCACGCACTCCGGACGGACCGCCCAGCTGGTCGCGCAGCTTCGGCCGGCCTGCCCGGTCGTGGCGCTTTCCAGTTCGACCGCGACCCGCCGCAGGCTGGCGCTCGTCGGTGGAGTGCTTCCCCTCCCCGCTCCCGTGCACCAGAACCTCGTGGAACTGCGGACCCGGTCGGCGGAGCTCGTGGAGCATGCGCACATCGGTGCGCGGGGACCGATCGTCCTGACGGCCGGGTACCCCGTCGAGGGCCGACCTACGAACCTCGTCACCCTGGTCGGTCCGGAAGTCGAGCGACCCGCGGGCCCCGAGCGCGGGGCCGGACGAACGCGGCCGCGTCGCCGCCGCGGGCACCGACCCAGGCGAGCAACGGGAGCGGGGCGAGTCCGATAGCCCCGGCGAACCACCAGGCGTACTCGTAGCCCACGGTCCCCGCGAGGTACCCGAAGACGATGGCGAGCGCGCTCCCGAGGAAGATCTGGATCGAGTTCACGGTCGCGAGACCCAGCGAGAGACTCTCCCCATGCGACTCGGGGAGGTACGACGGGATCAGGTAGAGGACCGCGAAGACGACCCCGTCGGCGAACCCGAGGAACGCGAAGAGGACGACCAGCCCCGAGAGCGGCAGGAAGGGAATGGCGAATATCCCGACCCCGGAGATGAGCCCCCAACCGAGGAGAAGGCGACGGACGTGCGACGAGCGCTCGCCGAGCCACCCCCCGATCGGTCCTCCGGGGACCTCGAGGACGATCATGACGACCGGCACGAGCGCCGCGAACAGACCGGCCCAGTCCGGATGCACTTCGTGGGCGAACTCGATGAAGTACTGGGCCGCGACGTAGTACGCCGCCCACAGGCCCGAGGTTCCGAGCGCCAGGGCCCACAGGGAACGGGACCGCAGCACCGGGTCGGCGGCCTTCCACAGCTCCCGCAACGGACGTAGGGTACGGCGGGGCCCGGCCCGGGGCAGGGTCAGCGGACCGATCAGTGCGATGGCGACGAGGCCGATCCCTCCGATCGCGAGCGCCCAGGGCCAGCCGTAGAGCTCGCCCGCGAGGTACCCTCCGAAGAGCCCGACCCCGCTCCCGATGCTGAAGCCGGAGTTGAACAGCCCGATCATGGGCCCCTGCTCGCCGGTCGGATAGTAGGATGCGATGAGTCCGAGGGCCGGGGAGAAGAAGAACGCGGCCCCCGCGCCAGCCCCGAACCGCATCACCGCGAGCACGATCCAGTTGGGCGAGAAGGCCGAGGCGAGCGAGAAGGCCCCCATCAGAAAGAGCGCAAACAGGGAGACCGAGCGGTTGCCCCAGCGCATCGCGGCGAGGCCCGCCGGGATCTGGAAGATCCCCGCACCGACGAGGAACGCACCCAGGACGATGCCGAGCTCGAAGGTCGACGCCGAAAGCGAGTGACCGATGAACGGGAGGACCGCCCCGATGTTGTACCAGTTGAACGCGTAGACGATGCGGGCGAGGAGCAGTGTCGAGGCGGCCCGGGGCCGCTCGCGCGGGTCGATCCCGCCCCCCGGGTTCACCGGCGGAGCAATCCACGGGTCTCGAAGTACCGGAGGAACCCGGCGGCCGCGAGCTCGTAACCCGACACGAGCGACTCCCGATCATCCGGCGTGATGGCCGAGCGCTCGGACTCGTCGAACGACCGGAGCCGACCGGCGATGAAATCGACCTCGGGCCGCTCGTGCGCCGCGGCGAGCGCCACGTCGCGCCATTGTTCGACCACCGTCCGATACTGGACGAGGTCGGAGGCTCCGTGCGGTGTCGGGCCGAAGTGACTCAGCAGGAGCAGACGGGGATCGGTGCCGCGCATCACCTCGAGGCTCGCGAACAAGGCTTCGAGGTCGAGGTCGGGAGGAGGCACGGCCGGACGTATCCGCACTCCGTGCTCGAGCCGCACCCCCGCCCCATCTCCCGTGGACACGGCACGGATCGCGGAGTCGAAGAAGGCGAGGTGGTGCCGCGCATGGCCCGGCGTCGCGAGGACCGAGAGATCGCCGCGCTTCAGGGGGAACCGCTCTCCTCCCTTCAGAGCGACCACGCGGGGAGGCGGCACGGGCACGATCGCGCCCCACAGCGCATCCGAGGCCGGCCCCCAGGCTCTCCGCGCGCTCGCAATGAGCCGACCGGGGTCGACGAGATGCGGGACCCCGAGCTCGTGGGCGTAGAACGTCGCGCCGGGGAAGGCGTCGACGAGGGCGCCCATCCCTCCGGCGTGATCGAGATGGATATGCGTCACGAAGACCTGGCGGACCTCCGCGGGAGCGACTCCCGCCCGATCGATCGCGGCGAGGAGGGCCTCTCGGCAGGTCGTCGGACCGGTTTCGATGAGCGCCCAGCCGTCCTCCGTCGGAAGCAGATAGGCCGCGATGAGGCCTTCCGTGTCGCGGAAGTCGAGGTCGAGCAGCATCCGCCCCTCTCCCAGCTCCTTCACGGCGGGTCGTGTCATGGATCGAGGTTCACCTCCCGAGGAAGGGGGTCACGAACCCGTATAGCATCAGGTACGTCACCACCGTGAAGGCGGCGAACGCACCCATCGCGACCGCCCAGACCGAGGCCCTCCATCGGAGTACCTTCGCGCCGTCCAGGGGTCCGACGGGGATCAGGTTGAACGTGGCGAAGAACGCGTTGAACCATGCGAGGAGTACCAGCCAGGAGTAGAACCAGCTCTGCGTGACGAACGCGGCCACCGCTCCGAGGTAGAACACCGCTCCGAACAGGGCGTTCGTCACGGGACCGGCGAGACTCGTCCGTCCCCAGTGCTCTCGGTCCTGGTAGCTCATGCCGTTGATGACCGTCGCGCCGGGGACGGCCCACAGAAAGCCGATCACCGCGGTGACGAGCGAAAAGAGGAGCCCCGACGGGCTCATGCGGAACTCGGCCCAGAAGCCGTGCCGCTGGGCGTAGAACTTGTGGGCGAGCTCGTGGCAGAGGAATCCGGTGAGGACGGCCGCCGCCGAGACGAGGACGACCCAGACCGAGAAGTAGGCGAGGAGCCCCTGGCCCCGACCGAAGAACAGCCCCCCTCCTCCGAGAAGGATCACCAGGTCGGCGGTGAGCACGACGAAGGCGATGGAGATGTGCACCAGCTCGGTGCGCGACGTCGAGAGCCGGGCGACCGCCGGACGAGAAGCGGTCCAAGTGTAGTGGTAGCTCGGCCCGGAGCTCATGACCCCGTGCCTCCTCCGTCGACCTCCCAGGCGCTCACCGGCATCGGGGAAGTCCGAACGGAGCCCCGGAGCAGCTCCGCGATCAGCCGGACCCCGGCGGCGAGTCGTGGCCCGGGCCGGCTGAAGTACGCTTCGTCGGCCAGATAGGTCCCTCCCGGCGCCGCCACGCGTCGGACCTCCCGTTCGAGCGCCGCGCGCTCGAGCTCCTGCCGTGTTCGGCTGACGGTGAAACTGCACGGGCTGAGCACGAGGACGTCGATGGCCTCCCGCGTGAGCGCTTCCCAGGTCGTCCGCTGTCCGGGCTCGCCCGGGGCCGGTCCCACGGGAACGCCCCCCGCCGCCCGGACGATGTCCGGGGTCCACAGGCCGGCCAGGATCGGCGGGTCGAGCCACTCCAGCACGGCGACGTTCCGCCGGTCCGAGGACGAAGGGGGAGGCCCGAGCTCCGAACGGATCCGGGCGAGGAGCGACCTTCCCGCCGGCGCGTCTCCCACGGCGTCGGCTACGGCCCCGATCGAGGCCCACACCTCCTCGAGCCGCCGAGGCTGTAAGGAAAGGATGCGCGGAGCGACCGCCGCCTGGGCACAGGCGGTCCGGACCTCCTCTTCGGTCACGGAACAGACACCGCAGAGGTCCTGGGTGAGCAGAAGGTCCGGGCGCAGCCGTGCGAGGAGGTCGACGTCGAGCTCGTAGAGGCTCTCCCCTTGTTGCCGGGCCTGCCGGACCCGACCGTCGATCTCACGGGACGTCCAGTCGGAATCGAGCGTCCGGGGCCGCATGACGACCGGGATCCGCTCCACCTCCGGAGGATAGTTGCACTCATCGCTTCGGCCCACGAGCTCTGGCCCGTGGCCCAGGGCGTGGACGATCTCCGTGGCACTGGGCAGCACGGAGACGATACGCTGCACTCGCATATCCGGTCGACCGACGAGTCGAGGGCGAGCTACTTACTCTTGCGGGTCGCCGCCCGGCGGCCGCGGGGGCCGGCCCCCGGCCGTTTCCGTCGCTTCGCCGCCGAGCCACGACTCGTCGTCCGAGGCGACCCCCCCGACCGATTGGAGACCTTCGGGGGGACCGACGATCTCCCGCCGCCCGAGCCGGAAGGGACCGCCCGGACCGGCTCGGGAGGAGGAGCCGGCGCCTCGGGTCGCGGCGGATCGGGAAGGTGGAGGTGGCGACAGAGCGCGACCTCGCGATCGTACCTCAGGCCCAGCCGCCGGGCCTCGATCCGCTCCTCCTCCCCGAGCTCCTTCGACCCGGTCGCGGAGAGCGCGACCGCATGCAGGAACCGGAGCTGCGGGTCCTCGGGGGTGCGGGACAGGAGCGACTCGATCTCGGTCCGCGCTCCCGACCAGTCCCCAAGATCGATGAGGGCGGCGACCAGATGGGCCCGTACCTCGGCGCGGGCATCGTCCTCGGCGAGCAGGGTCCGGTACAGCTCGACCTCCTTCTGCGGTTCGGCCCGTGCTCCGAGGACCGCCGCCTTTCCGATGCGGGCGTCGAGGTCGTCCGGGTGCGTCGCAAGGACCTCATCGAAGGTGCGGTCGGCGTCGGCGACGAGGCCGAGCGCCAACAGCGCACGCCCGATCCCGCTCTTGGCCGGAAGGAACTCCGGCTTCAGATCGGCCGCCTGCCGATAGAAACGGAGCGCCAGCGCCGGCACACCCCAGTCGAGCCAGGTGCGCGCCCTCTGGAGGATCTCGTCCAGCTGTTGCGCGCTGGGCAGGAGCCGACGGGGAGGATGGGGAACGGCCGCCCGCGGCTCTTCTCCCAGGTACGCCTCGAGGCCGAGCTGGCGGGCGAGCTCGGCGAAGCGGGCCCCTTCGACGAGGGTGCCCCCTCGACGCACGACGTCCTGGGAGATCGCGAGGGGCAGGTGGCCCGGAGTGAGCACGACGAAATGGAGCGGACGCCGTTCGTCCTCCTCGAACAGGTGACGGATCGTCTCGAGCGAGACCCGGTTCGGATCCTCGAGGAAGGCGAACTGGAACCCGTCCCCCGTACGCAGTACAAGGCCCTCCGGTATCGGCCGCGCCGCATCGAGCCGCTGGCCCATCGCCTCGACCAGAGCGCTCGCGAGCTGGACGAACGGAGTAGGGGCCACTGACGCCCGATGGCCCGGTCAGTTAAATAGCGTGGGCGTCCAACGGCAAGAACCGTGGACCTCGCGGCGCTCAGCGCGTACCTTCCCGCTCTGACCGAGGAGCTCAGACGGTCCTACGCGAAAGAGCGACGGAGCGCACCCGCCACGGTGCGCCCGTTCCTCGACGTGAATCTCGAGTTCACGCTCCGGGGAGGGAAGCGGTTCCGCGCGATCCTGGTCCTCGCGGGCTACCACATCGCGAGCGGAAGGTCCCCCCGGCCGGTCCTCGCGGCGGCGGCCGCGCTCGAGCATTTCCAGAGCTGGATGCTGATCCACGATGACATCATGGACCACGCCGAGGAGCGGCGCGGGGGCCCGACGGTACATCGCATCCTCACCGCCGCCCACCAGCGCGAGCGCCGCGAGGGCTCGAGCGAGGAGTACGGGACGGGGACAGCGATCGCTCTCGGTGACCTCGAAGAGCCGTTCGTCGTGGACTCGATCCTCTCCGCTCCCGGCACGGCCGCCCATCGTATCCGGGCCCTCGCGGAGTACGTCCGGATGACCCGGCTCACGGCCTACGGTCAGCTCCTAGACGTGCGGAACGGGACGCTTGCGCCGGGGGCGGTCACGGAGGACGACGTCCTCACGGTCCACCGGCTCAAGTCGGCCATCTACACGGTCGTTTCTCCGCTCCGAATCGGCGCCCAGCTCGCCGGCGGGCGTCCGTCGCTTCTCGCGGACCTCGAGGCGATCGGTACCGACCTCGGCGTCGCCTTCCAGCTGCGGGACGATGTCCTGGGTGCGGGCTTCGATGCCGAGGCCACGGGCAAGAGCTCGAACGACCTCATCGAGGGCAAGCGGACCCTGCTCGTCGTCCGTGCGTGGCGGGAAGGGAACGACACCGATCGGGCCCGTCTGGCGCGCGTGCTCGGGAACCCGACCGCGGCTCCCGAGGACGTAGAACGAGCCCGCGAGGTCCTTCGAGGGACGGGCAGCCTCGACCACTCGGAGCGGACGATCGCCCGGCTCACCGAACGCGGTCTCAACCGTCTCCGGCGGAGTCGCACGATCCGGCCGAGCGCGAAGCCGCTCGTACGTGAGATCGCGGACCGGCTGGTCCATCGGAAGGTCTGAGCGAACGGTTCCCGGTCGAACGGCCGCGCCGCCCGTCGTCCCGGCGGCGCCGGGGCCGCGCCGCTACTCGCCGCCTTCGGGAGGCGTGGGGGACGTGACGCTCGCCACACCGGCCGACTGGAGCGCCTGGGAGAGCTCCTGCTGCATCGACGTGTAGCGCTCCTTGAGATGGTTCTCTTGACGCTCGACCGCCTTCAGGCGGACCTCGGCGGTCTCCTTGTCCTCCGTGAGAAGGTCGATCACTTCCTGGCGCGCTTTCGCCTTCACGAGGAGGCCACCGATCGGGCGGTAGACCGTAGCGTCGTCCGGTACGGATTTCAGTTCCTCGAGGGTGTGGGCGACCTCCCGCACCTTGAGCTCGATCTGTAGTCGTTGCTGCTGAACGGCGGCCAGCTCCTGCTGGAGCCGTTGGAACTGCTTCAGGTCGTTCTGGAGCTTTGCCGGAAGCGCCACGCCCGTTGCACCCGATATTCTCTATAAGGACTTCGGACCGAGGGCGGCTACTCGAGGGCGCTTGGGTCGGAGCGGGCGGTGTGGGCCGTCGCGAGCGCGAGGCGGACCCAGCCGAGGTAGGTGTTCAGCGCCGCCCGAAGGGCGCCGGCGTCCCGTGCCTCCATCGCGAGTTCCACGGTGGCGTCCGCGACGCGATGGACCCGGGCGCGGGCCCTCGGCACCTCCCGGACCGCCTCGGGACCGAGCGCGCGCGCGAGCCAGTCCGCGACTTCGGGACTGCCAACGCGGACCGCGACGGTCGCGCTCCAGGGTTCCGGCGACCCGCTCACCGTCGGAGCTCGGTCTCGAGCTGGGCGAGGACGCGGTCGGTCTTCTGCGCCGCGGCATCGACGTAGCTCGCCGGGTCGAGCAGCGCCGCGACCTCCTCGCTCGAGAAGTGGGCACGGACCGTCGGATCGGCCTGGGCACGTTCGATCAGGCGGCCCGTACCGGGCCGGGTGAGGTGGCGCAGGATCTCGTGCGCCTCCGATCGCGCGAGGCCCTTCGAGGTGAGGGCGAGGAGCAGGTTCTCGGTCATGACCGCGCCGCCCGAGCGGGCGATCTCCTCCGCCATCCTCTCGGTGTCGACCCGCAACCCGCCGAAGACCTCGATGAGCTTGGTCACGAGGTCGTCCGTGAGGACGATCGCGTGGGGAAGTACGATCCGCTCGTTCGCCGAGTTCGCCAGGTCGCGCTCGTGCCACTGGACCATGTTCTCCAGCGGCGGAAGCGCGAACGCGCGCACGAGCCGGGCGAGGCTCGTGATGTTCTCGCTGACCGTTGGGTTGCGCTTCTGGGCCATCGTCGAGCTGCCCACCTGATGCGCCTCGTCGAACGGCTCCGCGATCTCGCCGATCTCGCTGCGCTGGAGGTTGCGGACCTCCGTCGAGAGCCGCTCCGCGGTACCGGCCACGAGCGCCAGGAAGTTCGTGAACTCCGCGATTCGGTCGCGTCCGACGATCTGCGTCGGGGCCTCGTCCGGGGCCAGTCCGAGCCGCCGCATCACGCCGGCCTCGATCTCGGCCGCCCGATGGCCGAAGCCGGCCCCGGTCCCGACCGCCCCCGCCATCTTTCCGACGGCCAGCCGGGGGAGAAGCTCCTCCAGTCGCCGACGGTGACGAACGACCTCGGCCGCCCCGACCGCGATCTTGTAGCCGAAACTGATCGGTACGCCGTGCTGACCGTGGGTCCGCCCGATCTCGGGGGTCGCCCGGTGCCGTCGCGCAAGGTCGACGAGTGTCGTGCCAAGGACGGTGAGGTCCTGCCGAAGGATCTCGGCGCTCTCCCGGAGCTCGAGGGCGAGCGCGGTGTCCGTGATGTCGGCGCTGGTCGCACCAAAGTGCACCCACGCCCCCGCCGGTCCGGCCGCCTCGGCGAGGGCCCGGGTGATCGCCATCACGTCGTGCCGTAGCGTTCGCTCGAGGGCGTCGACCCGGTCGACGGGGACGTGCGTGAGATCGGCGACCCGAGCGATCGCCCCCGCCGCGTCCGCGGGGATCATCCCGAGCTCCGCCTCGGTGGCGGCGAGAGCCGCCTCGACCTTGAGGGCCCGCTCGAGACGGGCCCCCCGAGAGAACAGCGACCGAACGGGTGCGCGGCCGTAGCGGAACTCGACAGGACAGAAAAGATCGATAGACTCGTCCGTCACGGCCGGTGAGGTGGCGGCCGCTATATAGGCGTTCTTGGAGCGCGGGGGAACCAGCCCCAGGGACGTTGGGCGCGGCCCACCGGCGAACTATTGAACGCGATGCCGGTGGACCCGCCCCTATCGGTCGGTCGATGTCCGGGGTCCTCGTCGCGCTCGGTGGCAATGCCCTCCAGCGAGCCGGAGGGGCGGGTAGCTGGTCGGAGGCCCGGACCCAGATGCGACGCACCGTGAGGGTCCTCGCGGAGATCGCGACGGAGGGTTCCGAGCTCGTCCTCACGCACGGGAACGGTCCCCAGGTCGGCGCGCTCATCCTCCAGAACGAGGCCGGCGCGCGCGAAGTGCCGCCCCGCCCGATGGACGTGTTGGGTGCCGAGACGCAGGGACAGATCGGCTATCTGATCCAGACGGAGCTCACGCCCGCGCTCCGCGAGGCGAAGGTCGGCCGTTCCGTACTGACCGTCGTGAGCCGGATGGAGGTCGCCCGACGCGACCCGGCGTTCCGGGACCCCTCGAAACCGGTCGGCCGCTACTACTCGGGCGACGAGGCCCGGGTCCTCCGCAAGAGCCATGGCTGGATGCTGCGCTACGATGGCGCCCGGGGGGGATGGCGTCGCCTCGTTCCGTCGCCCCGCCCGATCCGCTGGCTCGAAGGGCCGGCCGTGCACCGATTGATGGCGGCCGGTCTGGGCGAGCAATGGATCCCGGTCGTCTCGGGCGGAGGCGGCATCCCCGTGGTCCGTCGGCCGAACGGGGGGTACGACGGAGTGGAGGCGGTGATCGACAAGGACTTCGCCGCGTCCCTCGTCGGTCGCGAGCTCGGACTCGACACCCTCGCGATCGTGACCGATGTTCCCGGCGCGGCCGTGAACTTCGGGAAGAAGGGCGAACGGTGGCTGGGGGAGGTCTCGGTCGATGAGCTCGCCGAACTCTCCCGTCGGGGGGAGTTCGCCGACGGGAGCATGGGACCCAAGGTCGACGCCGGGCTCGAGTTCCTGCGCGGTGGCGGTCGCCGATTCGTGATCACGGACATCCCGTCGCTCGCCCGCGCTTTGCGGGGGGAGGCCGGCACCCGGGTCGGTCGGGACTGAGCCGGCTAGGCGCGAGCGCGAAGTACCCGGTCGATCCCGCTGCCGTACTGCATCGCCCGCTTCGGGCGGAGGGCGACCCCTCCCGGAAGCCCCCGATGGAGGGCCCAGGCACGGAAGAACGCCTTCGCCTCCGGTCGAGGGAGCCGGCGCTCGATTGGGACCGACAGCGCCGCGGCGACGAACTCGGGTTGGAGGTACGGCGCCGCGATCTGCTTTCCCAGGAGGGCGGCGATGCGTCGGGACCGGGGCCAGTCCTCCTCTTCCAGGCGACGCCGGTCCGTCACGGACCGCTGTTCGGCCTCCGCCGGGGGAAGGCCGCGGTAGTGGGCGTAACCGAGAAAGAGCTCGTCCGCTCCCTGGCCGCACAGGACCTCGGAGGGACCGGACCGTTCGAGCGCAAGCGCAAGTGAGACCATCACGCTCTGGCTCACCCGCCCGGCCCCCTCGATCTCGGGTCGGATCCGTCGGGCCAGGCGGAGTACCTCCTCCGCGGAGACGACCGTGCCGTGCCAGGCGAGCCCGAGTTCCCGTGCGGCCGATTCGGCCGCGACCAGGTCGCGGCTCCCGCGCGTGCCCACCGTGACCAGCCGGAGCCCGGGGGTCGACCGGAGCTCCCAGGCAAGGAGCGAGGAGTCCACGCCACCCGAGAACAGGAGCGCCAGTTCCGCACGGGACCGTTGCCACGGGCCGAGGGCACGATCGAAGGCCGCGTTGAGCCGGGCGAACCGTTCTCGACGATCCTCGTCCGAGTCCGGGTCGATCACGCGCGTTCCGTCACGAAGGGACGAACTCACGAACGCTTATCTCGGAGCGACCCTGCCCGACGCGTGGTCCCGGTCTCCTCCGGTCCGCGGTCCGTGCGGCGGGCGCTCTTCGTCGACCGCGATGGTACCATCAACCCGGACCTCCATTACCTCAAAGAGGCCGACCGGCTCGAGCTCAATCGCGGGGTCGGAGACGCCCTCGCGCTGGTCCACGCTCACGGGTACCTCATCGTATGCGTGACGAACCAGTCCGGGGTCGAGCGCGGCTTCTATTCTCGGGAGGACGTCGACCGGATCCACGAGCGACTGAACGAGCTGCTGACCCCGCATCGGGCACGGGTCGACGCCTTCTACTACTGCCCGCACGCTCCCGAGACGAAGTGCGCCTGCCGCAAACCGGGAACGGGCCTGTTCGAGCAGGCACGGCAGGACTGGAGCATCGACTTCGGTACCAGCACGGTGGTGGGGGACCGCGCGCTCGACATCGTCGCCGGCCGTGCGCTCGGCCTCCTGACCGCGCTCGTCGTACCGCGGGGGCATGAGCGTGAGGTCGACGAGGAACTCGCTTCGGTCCGGGTCGTTCCCGACATCCGTGCGGACTCGTTCTCCTCGGCCGTCCACCGCGTGCTCGCCCGCGGCTGAGCGGCCCGCCCCCGCCGCCCCACGGCGACCTTAAGTGCGAGGGCGGGTGCGCCGGCGGGGAGAGGCGTGCTTTCCTTCGACCCCGCGATTGTCGGCATTGTCGCGACGATCCTTCTCGCGGTGGGAGCGGTCTACGCCCGCGCCCTCACTCCCCTTGCGGGGGGGATCGCGACGGTCTTCGGCTGCACGATCGTCGTCACCGCCGGGTTTCCCTACCTCGCCCTGATGATCCTGTTCCTCGCCGCGAGCGTCGTCGCGACCCGCTACCGGTTCGAGGAGAAGCGGCGGCGCAAGCTCCAGGAAGGGACCTCGGGGGAGCGCGGGGTCGCGAACGTCCTCGCCCACATCCTCATTCCGGCCTCCCTCGCGGTGGTCGGAGGGACGTCGCTCGCCCTGCTGCCCCAAGAGGGCCTCGGAGTGCTCTACACGAGCGCCCTCGCGTTCGGCGCCTCGGATACGTTCGCGAGCGAGTTCGGAGTGCTGGCCGGACGGGCCCGGAGCATCCTCTCCTTCCGGGAGGTCCCTCCCGGTACGAACGGAGGGATCTCGGGGACCGGCGAGGCCTTCGCGTTCGCCGGCGCGGCGACCACCGGCGTGGTCGGGATCGGCCTGTTCGCGGTCTTCGGCCGGCTCCCCGACGCCTCCGGGCTCTTCCTGCTCGCCGCCGTGGTCGCGGGGTTCCTCGGTTGCCAGCTCGACTCGGTGCTCGGGGCGACCCTCGAGAACCGGGGACTTCTGTCGAAGCACTCGACGAACTTCCTCGGCATGCTCGGTGCGGTCGCGATCGCCGCCGGGATCTACCTCCTCGGCGGAGGGATCCTGTGACGGCCGCGCGGTCCGACCCGGGGAGCGTCGTGCTCCTTTCGGGCGGGATGGACTCGGCGACCTGCCTCGCCCTGGCCGTCCGGGACCACCCGCCGGTCCACGCGCTGACGATCGAGTACGGCCAGCGTCACGCGAAGGAGATCCGAGCCGCCCGGGCGGTCGCCCGCCGCCTCGGGGTGCGGCGTCACGTCGTCCTGCATCTTCCGCTCGGTCCCCTGCTCGAGTCGACGCTCACGCGTCCGCGTCGGCGTGTGCCCCGCCGGACGCCCCCCGCGGGTACGATCCCGTCGACCTACGTCCCGGCCCGTAACACGATCCTGCTCTCGGTCGCTCTCGGCTACGCGGAGAGCCACCACCTCGGGGCGATCTACCTCGGCGCCAACGCGATCGATTACTCCGGGTACCCGGACTGCCGACCGGAATACCTGCGCGCCTTCGATCGTCTCGCCCGGCTCGCGACCCGTGTCGGGGTCGAGGAGGGCCGGACGATCCACGTCGTCGCGCCGCTCCTGCGCAAGTCCAAGGCGGAGATCGTCCGGGTCGGGGAGCGGCTCGGCGTCCCCTGGGAGCTCACGTGGAGCTGCTACGAGGGCGGACGCCGTCCGTGCGGCCGCTGCCCGTCGTGCCGACTCAGGACCCGAGGGTTCGCGTCGGCCCGCGTCGCCGACCCGCTCGGGAGGCCCGGCGGACCTCGGCGGCCGCTCAGGTCGTGACGGGGGTCACGACCGACGTGCACGCGGAGCAGCGCTTCGCGGCGAGAGGGATCTCGGTCAGGCACTCCGGGCACGGCCGGGTCGTCGGAGGGGCGGCCGCCACCTTGGCGGCCTTCCGGTCCAGGTGCCGTTGGTACGGTAGCGCGATGACGAAGAAGATGACCAGCGTCACCATCACGAAGGCGACGAGCACGTTGAGGAAGGCGCCCTGCAGGAAGGTGCTTCCACGGAAGGTGTAGCTCCAGGCGGAGAAGTCGAACGTCCCGGCGGCACCGATGAGCGGAGTGAAGATGTCGGTCACGAGCGCGGTGACGAGCGCGGCGAACGCAGCGCCCATCACGAACGCGACCGCCAGCTGGACGAGATTCCCCCGTTCGATGAACTTCACGAAGTCGTCTCGGATCGACATGTGGGGCCCCGAGCGCGGATAAGGACCAGTATATAAGGTAGTTCCGGACCGATCACATCGTCTCGAGACGGGGGACCCCGAGGAGGTCGAGCGCGTTCCCGAGGGATTGCCGGACCGCGGCGACGAGGGCGATCCGGCTCTCCCGTTCGCTCCCGCTCTTCAGCACGGGCACCGCATGATAGAACCGGTTGAACCGGTCGGCGAGGTCGTGCGCGTAGCCGGCGATCGCATGAACGTGGGAGGTGCGGGCGGTGTAGGCGACCGTCCGCGGGAATCGGGCGAGCACCCGGACGAGGGCGGACTCCTCCGGGTCCGAGAGCTTCGTCGCGTCGAAGGGGTACGGGGGGTGGTCCACCCCCCCTTTGCGAAGCACGCTCGAGGCCCGAGCGTACGAGTACTGTACGAACGGCCCGCTCCGTCCCTCGAAGGAGAGGGCGTCCTCCCAACGGAAGACGACCGGTTTCTCCGGCGCCACCCGGACGACGTGATAGCGGATCGCGCCGGTCGCCACGGCCTCCGCGATCCGGTCGACCTCGTCGGCCGTAAGGTCCTCGCGGCGCGTGAGCACTTCCCGGCGGGCGCGAGAGACCGCTTCTCCGAGCAGCGGATCGAGCCAGACGGCCGAACCGCCCCGGGTCGACATCCGACCGCCCTCGGGGACCGTGATGTCCTGGTAGATCAGGAACGAGGGCCGGCGGGCCTCGCCGACCTCGGCCAGCAGCGCGGCGAGCGTGCGGGCGTGCAACTGATGATCCTGGCCCAGGACGTCCACCCACCGGTCGAAGCGGCCGAACTTCGACAGATGGTAGGCGATGTCTCGCGTGACGTAGAGGCTCGTCCCGTCGCCCCGTTGCACGACGACCCGGGTCGACTCCTTGGGGAGCCCGTGGCCGGCGCAGTCGATCGCGAGCGCGCCGTTCTCCTCGCGGACCGCGTGCGGCGACGCCCGCAGGCGTTCGAGGACGCGGTCGACCGAGCCATCCCGGACGAAGTCGGATTCCCAGACGAACTCGTCGAAACGGATCCCGAGCCGCGCGAGGGATGCGAGCATCCCGTCCAGGATCTGACGCGCGAGCTCCCGGTGGTTCGCCGGAGCGTGACCGGTCTCGATCTCCTGGACGAGGCGAGCGACCTCGTCCCGGGCCGTCTCGTTCTCCTTGAGGTAGGTGCTCACGGCGGGGTACGGCCGGCCCCGATAGGCGTCCGGCTTCTCCCGGGGGTCCCCCTCTCCTTCCATCGTTGCGCGGATCGGTTCGGGCCATTCTCCCCGGGGCTTCGACCAGATCCAGGTAATCATCGTCGCCTGGCGCCCCATGTCGTCGACGTAGTACTGCGTCGTGACCGGCGTTCCTGCGGCCCGCAGGACCCGGGCGAGCGTGTCGCCGATGATCGAGTTCCTCACGCGACCGATGTGGAACGGTCCGGTCGGGTTCGCGCTGGTGTGCTCGACACACGCGGTGCCGGCGCCCGGCGGAAGGGAGCCGTAGCGGTCGCCCAGGTCGAGGACACGGCGGAGCGTGACGTCGGTGAGCCGCAAGGAATCCGCCGTGAAGTTGACATACGCACCGACCGCGGCGACCCGAGAGAGCTCCGGTGTCGGAGGGAACCGCCGGCTCAGCTCCGTCGCGAGGTCGGTCGGGGGCCGTCCGAGCGACTGGGCCAGCCGGTGGGCGGGGAAGGCGACATCCCCCTCCGCGCCTCCGTCCAGGTTCAGTTGGTCCCGGACGACGGACGGATCGACCGTGGCTCCCCCTTCCGCGAGCCCCGCCACGAGGCCCGCGACGATCGCATCCACGATCGCGGCCCAAGGATCGTGGGACGGGACCGAGGAATTGCTCACCGTCGCCACGCCCGATCCCGCCCGAGAAGCTCTTGAACGAGGCCGTCATCTTAAGCGCTCTGTGCCGCTCATTCTCGTTCGCTACGGGGAGCTCGCTCTCAAGTCGCCCCCGGTTCGCCGGGAGTTCGAACGCTCGCTCCGCCGCAACATCCTGGACCAGTTCGTCCGGGAGGGACTCTCCGGCCGGCTCCGATCGGACCGGGGACATCTGTACGTCGAGGTCGATGCGACGGAGTCCGCGATCCGCATCCTTCGCCGGGTCTTCGGAGTGACCTCGCTGAGTGAGGTGCACGAGGTGGCGAGCGAGCGGGCAGCCATCCGCGACCGGCTCCTCGATCTTGCCGGTCCCCGCCTCGGGGTGGGGTGCCGGTTCGCAGTGCGCGCGCGTCGCACGGGCCAGCATCCGTTCACGAGCCAGGAGCTTGCCCGTGACCTCGGAAGCGATGTCCTGGAGCGGTTCGCCGATCGGTCCCTGTCCGTGGACCTCACGCACCCGGACGTCGAGCTGTTCGTCGAGGTCCGCGGGCCCCGGACCTACCTCTCCTTCGACCGGGTCGCGGGACCGGGCGGACTCCCGCTCGGCGTGGCCGGCCTCCTGGTCGCCCTTGTGGACGGGCCGCGCGGGGCTCTCGGAGCGTTCCTGATGATGAAACGAGGCTGCCGGGTCGTCTTGGTGACCGTCCCGTCCGGCGAGTCGCTCGCCCGCGAGACCCTTGCCCGCTTCGATCCCTCCGCCCGGTCGGTCGCCGCCGGCCCCGCGCCGGAGGAGTGGTCGGAGACCGTGCGAAGCCAGGCGGAGGGGTCGCAGGCGGATGGGATCGTCCTGCCCCTGTCCGTCGAGATGTACCCGGAGGCCCGGGAGCGCTGGGGAGATCGTGTCGTGTTCTCTCCGACCGTGGGCCTGAACGACGTGGAGGTGGAAGAGCGATGGCGAAACGTGACCGCCCTCGCCGGGTGACCCAGCACCAGCTTGGGTTCGCGGAGCCGGACCTCAGGCCCGCTCCCCCCGAGATCCGGCCGGAGAACGAGACCTCGTCGCGCCCCGATGCGACGGACCGTCCGCTGTCCCGCGAACCGTCCGACCTCAAGCTCCGCGACCGTCGTCGCCGCTGGCTCGAAGAGCGAGCGCGGTTCGAACGCTCTCGGGATCCGAGCGGGGCCTCCTCCAGTTCGAAATAGGGGGACGACATCGGGTCGGTGTGGTCACCGCTCCCGCCCCGAGCCTCGGACCTCTCCTTGATACGTTTCTCCCGGGGGATGCCGCCGATTCGAACGGGCCGGCGTACCCGTCGGCGACCGAGGCCGGCATCGAGTCGATGGTCCATTCGACGATCGGGAGACTTTCCACCGGCCAGCAGCGAGAGTTCGCGACCCTTCTTCGGACCCTCGAGAGCCCCCTGTTGAACCTTCTCCTGACCGGCCGGCCGGTCCGGTTCAGTCGCCTCCCACCCGGCGATCGCGCCTCCTACCTCCTCGGCTGGTCGAAGAGCCGACTCGCGGTGAAACGGAAGGCGTTCCACGCCGTCAAGCGCCTCTCCGCCGGGATCTACTTCGGAGGACCACTTTCCGGTAGGCCGCATCCGTTGTGGGCCCGGATCCACTATGCGCCCCCCGCCGTGCCGACGAACGTGCCGGATCCGCTGGCCGACCTCGCGCCGGTCCGTCCGACGTCTCCCGTCGAGGACTCGGCCGATGTCGCGGTGGTGGGAAGCGGGGCCGGGGGGTGCGTGATCGCCGAACGGGTGGCCTCCGCCGGCTACCGCACCGTGATCCTCGAGGCCGGGCCCTGGCTCCCTGCGCCGAACTATCCCCGCATCGAGCGGGATGCCCACGAGCGCCTCTTCTACGGCGGAGGCGTCGCGACGACGACCGACGGCGCGTTCGGGATCCTCGCCGGCGAAACGGTCGGCGGCTCGACCTCCATCAACTGGATGACCTGTCTGCCCCCGCGGAAGGAAGCCCGCGTCGAGTGGGCGCGCGACGGGGGCATGTCCGGTGTCGATGGCCCCGAGTTCGACCAGATCCTCGCACGGGTCACCGCGCGCATGAGGGTCTCTAGGGACGAGAGCTCCGTCAACCCGTCCAACGATGCCCTGCGCCGCGGAGCGGTCGCGCTCGGGTACCGCGAGGGCACGGACTGGGACGTGATCCCTCGCAACGCGGTGGGCTGTCAGACCCGATGCGGATTCTGCACCTTCGGTTGCCCGTACTCGGCGCGTCAGTCCGCGCTGACGTCGTTCCTCGCGGAGGCGCTCCGACAGGGCGCGCATCTCTACTCGTCCACCCGGGTCGAGTCGATCGAGGTGGAGGGAGGCCGGGTCCGGGGCCTCCGGGGGATGTACCGCAGCGGGAGCACGAGGTACCCCGTCCACGTCCGGGCCCGTGCGGTCGTCCTCGCCGGCAGCGCGCTTGAAACGCCCGCGCTGCTCCTGCGCTCGGGGGTGCGATCTCCCGGGGTGGGAGCCGGCCTTCGTCTCGATCCCACGACCGCGCTCGCGGCCGAGTTCTCCGGACCGATTCGGACCTGGGAAGGCCCCCACCAGACGATCGGGATCTACCGGTTCCAGACGACCGATGCCGGCGCGCACGGTCCCTGGATCGAGGTCGCTCCGGCGCACCCCGGCCTCGCCGCGATCGCCCTTCCGTGGGTCGGGGCCCAGGCGTTCCTACGGAGGATGGAACGTCTCGAGCACACCGCGACGCCGATCGTCCTCGTACGCGACGTCGGGGAGGGACGCGTCCGCGTGGATGCCGAGGGACGGCCCGTCTTCGACTACCGCCTCACCGCCCGGGACCGAGCCAATCTGGTGCGCGGCATGGTCGAGACCGCGCGCATCCTTCGCGCGGCGGGAGCGATCCGCATCCAGTCGCTCCACATGCCACCGGTCGAGGCCGGAGGCGGGGACCGCGCGCTGAGCGAGGCCGAGTTCGACCGATTCGAAGCGGGGCTCCGGTCCGCGGGGATCCGGGAGAACTCGATCGCCCTGTTCTCAGCCCATCCGATGGGATCGGCCCGCGCCGGGACCGACCCGCGCACCTCGGCGGCGCGCCCCTCGGGGGAGGTGCATGGCGTCGAGGGCCTCTGGGTCGGAGACGGTAGCCTGCTCCCGTCCGCGCCCGGCGCGAACCCCATGATCTCGATCGTCGCGCTCGCCTCCCGGGTGGCCGACCATCTGGTCCGAGCCCTGGCGGCGGCGGGATAAGCTCTTAAGCGGGCCTTCCCCCTGACTCGCCGGTCGTTGGGTGCGTTCCGTGCCGCTCTTCACCGTCCGCGGGACCTTCTACGCCCGGCGAGGGTACTGGCAAGCCTTCTCGAAGACCCACGAAGCGGACACGGGCGAGCGAGCGCGCGAGTGGGCGCTCTCCGAGATCGGAGGGTGCCATCACATCAAGCGCCATCAGATCCGTATCGAGTCGGTCGACGAAGTCACCGGCGGCTGATCCGATTCCCACGTCGCTGGGCCACGCGGAGACTCGCGCGAATCCTGGGAACGAGCCAGATCGAGACCCGGTACACGAGCCCGAGCAGGGCTTCGTCCATCGGTCCGGCCGACCGGACCCGCGAGCATCCTCACGAGACCCCCGGTGCCGCTCACGGACCGGACGGCCATACCGTTAAGAAAGGGTCGTGGCTCGGCCCGGCCGTAGATGGCGCAGCAGACCCGCCCGGGTGAGACAGCGCTCCCCTCGGAGGAGCAGGTCCAGGAGGACCTGATGCGGCTCGACGCGTATCGCGGGCAGCTGAACGCCGCGCTCCAGCAGCACCAGATCCTGGTCGCATCGCGTCAGGATCATCTGCGGGCGCGCGAGAGCCTCGAGGGCGTCGAAGGCTCCGCGCCCGACGCGGAGCTCCTCCTTCCGCTGGGCGCCGAGACGTACGTCCGTGGCACGATCGACCGCGCGTCCCCGGTCCTCATCGGTGTAGGTTCCGGGGTGGTGGTCGAGCTCGAACGACCGAAGGTCTCCGAGATCCTGGCCCAGCGCATCGGACAGATCGACCAGGCGGTACGGGACCTCGAAGGGCAGATGACCGCGCTCGACGACCGGATCCAGATCCTCTCGCGCCGGCTCGACCAGATCGCGCGGGCGAGCGGGGCGGGTTCCGATGTGGGCGGCGCTTAAGGCACGGCTCCGCGGCCGCACCGCGAGCGAACCCGAGCCGCCGGCCCGGGCCGACGAAGCTCCCGCCGAGCCACCCACCGAGCCTTCTCCGTCTCGATCCTCCCCGCGACCCGCGCCGGCGCCCACGAGGGCGGAACCGGAGGGCTCGGTGTTCACCGAAGGCATGTTCGGAAAGCGGCTCAAGGAGGGCACGGTGGATGACGTCCTCGACGACCTCGAGATCGCGATGCTCCAGTCGGACGTCGCGCTGCCGGTGATCGAGCGGATGCGTCGTGATCTCCGCCACGAGCTCGCCGGGAGGAAGCTCCGGTACGGTATCGATGCCGAAGAGGCGATCCGGACGAGCCTCGAGCATTCGGTCCGGACGATCCTCTCCCGTCCGCCGGTCGACCTCGCGCGCTCCGTGAGGGAGCAGAGCCCGAAGCCGTACGTGATCCTGTTCGTCGGGGTGAACGGCACCGGAAAGACCACGAGCATCGCGAAGCTCGCCGGGTGGCTCCGGGGGCAGGGGCTCTCGAGCGTCATCGCGGCGGCCGACACGTTTCGGGCGGGAGCGATCGAGCAGCTGCTCGTCCATGGTGAGCGCCTCGGGATCCGGGTCGTCCGTCAGCAGGAAGGGAGCGACCCGGCGGCGGTGGCGTTCGATGCGGTCCAGCACGCGAAGGCCCGGCACCTCGATGTCGTCCTGATCGATACCGCCGGCCGTCAGCACACGAACGAGAACCTGATCGAGGAGGCGAAGAAGATCCGGCGCGTCGTCCACCCGAGCCTCACGCTCTTCGTCGGGGACGCCCTCAGCGGCAACGATGTCGTCGAGCAGGCCAAGCTGTTCGACCAGGCGATCGGGTTCGACGGACTGATCCTGACGAAGCTCGATGCCGACGCCAAGGGCGGGGCGGCCCTCAGCACGACGTTCGTGACGAAGAAGCCGATCCTGTTCGTCGGCGTCGGTCAGGGGTACGGCGATTTTGCCCCGTTCGACGCGGACTGGATGGTGCACCGACTGTTCTCGGAGGGGACCGCCGGGTGACCGCCCGGGTCGACGTCGTCCTCGTGCGTCCGAAGGAGGACGGGAACGTCGGCGCGGTCGCCCGCGTCGCGCGGAACTTCGGGGCGGACCGACTCGTCCTGGTCGCGCCCCGGGCGCGGATCGGCGCGGTGGCACGTCGGCGGTCGATGGGGGGACTTCCGATCCTCCGGTCCTCGGTGCGCGTCCCGTCGTTCGAGCGTGCGATCGCCGGGGCCGACCTGGTCGTCGGGACGACCGATCTCTCCACGGGCCGCTCGACCGCATTCCTCCGCCGGTCGGTCGGTCCCGAGCGGCTCGGCCAGATGCTCCGATGGGTCGAGGGCCGGGTCGCGATCGTCTTCGGCCCGGAGGATAACGGGCTCTCTCGGAGCGAGCTCGCCCGCTGCGACCTCCTGGTCCACATACCGGCACGACGGGAGTTCCCCACGCTCAACCTGTCGCACGCCGCGGGGATCGTCCTCTACGAGGTCCACCGGGCGCGGGGTCCGGACGACCCGGAGTCAACGCCCGCGCCGGACCTTCTCGACCTCAACGGCCGCGAGAAGGAGCTCTTCCTCGAGCGCCTCGGTGAACTTCTCGGCCGGATCGGCTACCCGACGCACAAACGACGGGGTTTAATCCTCCTGTTCCGTCGCGCTCTGGGCCGGGCGACGCCGACGGAGGCGGAGTACCGGATGATGCTCGGGCTCTTCAAGAGCCTCGGGCGCGCGCTGGACCGGGGGTCCTATGGCCGGAAATAACGGAGATTGGCTGAGGGTGCGAGGCATCGGTCGGGAACGATTCGCGGGCTATCTCGCGGAATATCTCGGCACGCTGGGCTACGCCGTCGAGAGGACCGAGTCGACCGAGCCGATGGAGAGCCGCGTCGTCGGACATCTGGAGAAGATGAACCCGGCCGTCCCGACCTCGGCGAACACCCTCGAGTTCCGTTTCTATCCGACGAGCGGAGGGGCCGCGCTCGTCTGGCTCCAGCCGGTCGAGGTGCCGGCCGAAGAGCGGTCCCGGATGGACCGGTTCGTCCGCGAGCTCCAGACCCACCTCGAGCGGGTCGTCCATTCCGAGAGCCACGCGACGGCCAAGGTCGTTCGCCCTCCGGAGTCCCACCTGCCCTGGAACGGGTCCCCGACGCCCGTTACGTGATGGGGCGCCGGCCTGCGAGCCGCCCACCGGTGCCTGGGAGCAAGCCCCCGGACGCGTCCCCCAGTCCTCGCCGCGGGGCGGAAGCTCTTCATGGACTGGACGAGATGCGCCGCCCGTGGCCGGACCGACCCCACCGGGGCCGACCGGTACGGGCGGGAGCGACTCCGCCACTGCCCGCTCGATCCGTTTTGCCGTGTACCTGACCGGGGGACTCGTGATGCTGGCGTTCGGCATCTCCGGGTTCTCGTCCGTCGTCGGCGAGGTGCTCACCTGCGTCGCCCAGACGGATCTCTGTTCCGGGGGAGTCACCCAGTCCATGTACCTCCAACCGGTGCCGGCCCGGTGTGGCGAGGGGGCGATGATCGCGATCGGTGCTGTCCTCCTCTTCATCGCGCGGGGTCAACGGTAGGCGTCCGGACGACGCGGGAAGCCATCACCACCCGGGGCCGGGCCCGCGCCCCTGGGTGGGCCGGGCGTTACGGACGGAACGTGCGCGACGCGCGCCGGGCCTTCCTCAAACGATCCTCGCGCACGCGGACCCCGAGGCCCGGGCCTCGCGGGACCTCGATCGTGCTGCCGGGTCCCAAGACGAACGGAGGATCGATCAGATCCTCGCGATAGTAGCGGTCGCTGGCCGACAGATCGTTCGAGAGACCGAACGAGGACAGCGAGGCGAGTTGGACGTTGTGGGCCCGTCCGATCCCGCTCTCGAGCATCCCCCCGACCCAGGAGGGCACCTTCGCGCGGCGTGCGCGTCGGGAGAGGTCGCGGCCCACAAGGGCGCCTCCCACCCGACCGGTCTTCACATTGAGGCTCGTGATCGCCCCTGCGGCGATCGCATCCTCGAGGGAGACCATGTCGACGATCGACTCATCGAGACAGACCCGGAATGGGGCGCCCTGGGCGAGCTCCGCGTGGGCGCGGATCGCCCGCTCGGGGAACGCCTGCTCGACCTGCGCGACGCGGTTCGCCTCGGCCCAGCGTCGGACCTTCCCCACGGCGCCCGGCGGGTACGCCTGGTTCGCATCGACCCAGATCTCGATGTCCGGATACTCCCGCCGGACGGCCCCGACGGGGGCCGCGTCCCAGCCGGGACGGACCTTGAGCTTGATCCGTCGGTACCCGTCGTCGAGATACCGGCCGACCCTTCGAACGAGACCCGCGACCGTCGGCTGGATCCCGACGCTCACGCCGGCCTCGATGCGACGCCGCCCCCCGCCGAGGTAGTCGGAGACCGAGACCCCCTTCCGCCGAGCGGTCAGGTCGAGGAGCGCGGTCTCGACCGCGGCCTTCGCCATCCGGTGACCCCTCAGTCGTCGGACCGAGGCTTGGAACGATTCGGGTGTCGGCGCGCGCAGCCGGAAGAGGAGCGGGAGAAGACCCTCCGTCAGCATCGAACGGGCCGTCGCGACGGTCTCCTCCGAGTAGAGCGGATCGGTCGAGGCGACGCACTCTCCGAGACCCCATTCTCCGTCCTCGGCCTCGAGGCGGAGGAGGAGGAACCGGCGGTGCTTCTCGATCCCGAAGCTCGTCTCGAACGGCTCTACGAGTTCGAGCTCGAGCTCCTCCAGGCGCGCCGACCTAAGCTTCATTCTTCGCCTCCGGACGCGCGAGCAGGTAGAACGCCCGGCGCGCTCCCTTCAACGAGAGCAGGGTGAAGTCCTCGACCCGATAGCCGTAGCGAAACGCGAGAAGGAACGCCTCCCGGGTCGCGTCCCGCCAGAGCCGGGGGCTCCCCGGGTCGCGCTTGCGCACCGCCACGAGATCCGCCGGGACCTCGAGGTAGACCCGGGGATTGGTGGGAGCCAGCACGGTCGCCGGACGCCGTAGACCCTGATCGCCGACCGCGGTCTCGATCAGAGGGGATGCGCCCGAGAGCCACTGCTCGTCGTCCGACACGCTCGGATACTCGCCGCGAAGGCGGGCCGCGACCCGTGGAGAGTTGAGCGGCCAGACGAGCCGCAACCGGTCGGTCTCGAGCCCCTCGTTGAGCGCATCCCCCATGGGGCCATAGTACTGGGGGTAGTACCGGTCCGGGCTCCCTCCGAGCCGACGGACGTTGAAGAAGGCGTTCTTGCTCTGCAGCGGGTCGAACGTCCACCGGATCTCGTCCAGGCCCTGGGCGAGCGCCTCCTCGCGCTGACGGAGTTTGAGCGCCCGGCCGAGGTGGCGGTTCTGGAACCCCGGGACGACCCCGGTCATGTGCGAGTAGTGGTAGAGCCGGCCCTCTTCCCTCCCGAGGAACCCGAGCGCGAATCCCACCATCTCTGCGCCGGCGAACGCGCCGAGGAGGAGTCCTCCGTTGTCCTGGATCGCCCGCTGGATCGTCGACGGAACTGGGGTGTCGGTCGAGAGCCCCCATGCGGCGCGCTGGACCCCCTCCACGGTCCGGTACTCCTCCGGGCGCGAGAGCTTTCGGATCGCGATCGCGGGCCCGGGGGTCGAAGGGGTCGTAGGAGACATCGGTGGGTCCTCGCCACCGAGGGGGACTTCCGGCATCTTTATAATCGAGACTCGGGTCCCCCGCCCCCGTCCTATGGCGACCAGCGTCTATCGTCACATGGCGCGCTCGTTCCGCCAGACCCAGGGGGAGGAGGGCGCGGCGCTCCGCCACGAGCGCCTGCTCAACTGGCGACGCGAGCACACCGTGACCCGGCTCGAGCATCCGACCCGTCTCGACCGGGCCCGGGCCATCGGGTACCGTGCGAAGGGCGGCTACGTCGTCGTCCGCGTGCGCGTCCGACGGGGTGGACAGAGAAAGCGCGCCATCCTCGGGGGACGTCGCCCGAAGCACAAGGGGATCCTCCAGATGACCCTCGCGAAGAGCCTGCGGCGGATCGCGGAGGAACGGGCCCAGAAGCACTACCCGAACCTCGAGGTGCTCAACTCCTACTGGCTCGGCGAGGACGGGAAGCAGAAGTTCTTCGAGGTGGTCCTGGTGGACCCGCACCATCCCGAGATCCTGGCCGACCCGAAGATCGCCTGGATCGCCGCGCCCGCCCAGCGAGGCCGCGTCTACCGCGGTCTGACGAGCGCCGGCATCGAAGGTAGGGGCCTCCGCCGGAGCGGGAAGGGCGCCGAACGGTTCCGCCCCTCTCGCGCCCGGAACCGCCGTGCCACCCGGCGCGTGCAGACGAAGGTCATCCCGTAAGGGGACGGATCTCGCTGCCGGCGGCGAGGAACTGCTCGAGCGGTTCTCCCTGTCGTTCGGCGAGACGTCGGGCCCACCCGAACAGGCCCTCGACGTGCACGAGCTCCCCGCGGAGGATGCGGGCGAATCGGCGGCGGTAGTCGAGATCGAGATCGATCCGCTCGGCTTCGAGGAACTCCTTCAGGCGTCGGGCGAAGAGGCCGCCCTCCCGGTCCCAGTCGGTGAGGACGATCACCCGGTGGCCGTGACCGACGAGACGATAGGCCGTCTTCGAGAGGGTCTCGCCCCGGTGGACGAGAACGACGGGACCCCCGAGGCCCAGCCGGCGCAGGGAGCGGCGATCCCGCACGCCCTCGACGACCACCACCGCCCCCTCCTCCTCGCTCTCGACCTTCAGCTTGCGCCAGAGCTCCACGAACTCCCCGAAGGCGACCTCAGCATCCCGTCCGTTGCGCATCCGGCCCCCGCGCGCGGGAGGCGCTCCGGAGGATCCCGCGCACCGGGGGAGAGGCTCAAGACACTCTATATGCTCTGTTCGTGTCGCCGCCCGCCGCAACGCGATGCCCGACCATTTCACTCTCCTCCTCGAATGGCGCCGCAACGAAGCGGCCGTGCGGGGACTCGCGAAGCTCCCCCACGACTTCTATTCGACGACCCAGGCGTACCTCGCCGAGACCCGGAGGACCTACGAGTCGGATCTTCGCGAGAACCCCTCGGGACGCAAGGGAGAGATCGCGCGCCAGACGTTCCAGCGCGCGAGCCAGCTGGCCCGCGACATCGTCGAGGGTCGCTCCCAGAAGGTCCTCACCGCGGCCTTCCAGGCGAGCATCGGGGGATCGCGGGACCTTCCGAACGCGCTCGCCGAGGAGCGCGCGATGTTCGACCAGGTGCTCCGGGTCCTTCTCGACTACCGCCGGTCGGCCGCCCCGTACCTCGAGCCGACCGGTGCCGCCGCTCCCACGACCGGGTCGGGGACCGAGCGGGCGGTCGAACCGGCGCTGCCTCCCTCTCCTTCGGGACCGGCCCGCCCGGTGGCCGCTCCCGCGCGGGCCGGCCCGGCGGCACCCGAGCTCGAGTACGTGCGGATCGTCAAGGACGGACGACCAATCGAGGTCGGCCGAGAGACCCTCGACCTACGGGCCGACGACATCGTGTCGCTGCCGGCCGATGTGGCGAAGTTGCTCGTCGAGGCGAAGGTCGCCGAGCGGGTGACGCCGTCGCCGCTCCGCCCGATCACCTGATCGGGACAGGGTCCGACCCGCGGACGGCCCGGAGCCCGGCGGCCCGTTCGGCGTGGGGACCGGGGTGCGACAACGTTCGGAACCGAGATGACCCGTTTGTCCCGTTGATCCGCTAGGTAGGCGGGGCGCGGAGGATGGACGCCGAGGCAGGCGGGGCGAACTCGAGGACGCGGAACCGCTCGAAGCCGAAGAGAAGGTTCTTCGCCGCGAGGCGGACGCCGAGTTCCTCCGCCGGCCCCGCCGCGCGCTGTACCGCTTCGTCGACCCGGTAGCGAAGCCCCCACGCGTCGAGCGCCTCGGCCTGGCTGCGGTTGGAGACGACCTCGAGGCCCGCGCGTGCGGAGGCGTCGCGGAGACGGGTGAAGTTCACGAACGTGGAGAGGTCAACGGTCCCCGGCGAGGAGAGGGGATCGAGCCCGGTCCGGTGACCTCGCACCGCGGCGAGCGTACCTTCGGGGTGACCCCGAAGGAGCTCTCCCTCCTCCATCCCGTAGTCGAGGACGACGAGCTCGCCCCGAACGAGATGGTCGGCGACCTCTCGGACGAGGGACTGGGCGAGCGGCGCGATCTCCACCACGGTGCCGGCCTCCTCCGGTACCGGGAGCGCCGGGGACGGCACGAGAGCTACCTCCGTCGACTCGGCCGCTTCGATCCGTCCGTCGCGGACCCGCACCCCGAGCTCGCACCAATCCGTGCCGGTCCAGCGGAGCCGGCGGGTCGGCTGCGCATCGAATAGCTCGTTCGCGAGGACGATCCCCTCGAACGGCCCGATCTCACCGACGGATCCGACGAGGCGCACCGGCACCCCGAGGCGTCCCGCCGACGTTCGCACCCGGTCGACTGCCGCCGCGCCCCGTTCCGGCGAGCGTTCGACCAGGACGAGTTCCGCCGGCAGGGCCGGGGGTCTTGCTTCGCCCAAGGTCTCCACGAGCGTGGCCGCGAGGGTACCGTCCCCGGGGCCTACTTCCATCAAACGAAAGCGCTCCTCGGCTCCGAGCGCGCGCCGGACCGCGTGCATGCGGTCCGCGACGGTCCGGCCGAACAGAGGGTGGACCTGCGGAGCGGTGTAGAAGTCGCCGGAGGTGCCCAGAGGAGAACGGGGTCGGTCGTAGTACCCGACCTCGGGAGCGTACAGCGTGATCTCCATGAAGCGGTCGAACCGGAGGAAACCGGAACGGTCGGCCTCCGCGGCCAGCCGGGCCAGGAGGCGGCCGGCTCGTTCGGCCTCCGCCGGATCGTCTCCCGGCGGGACCGACGCGCCGGCCGGCTCGCCGTCGTGCACGGGCGCCGTCAGCCGATGTACCCCAGGTCCTCTCGGGAGCCGGTCCCCGAGGCCGAAGCCGGTTCGGTCGACCGCTGCTCGGCCTCGTGGATCTTCTGGGCGATCCGGTCGATCTCCTTGGCCTTCGTCTCGAGGGCGGTGAAATCAATGTCGACGTGGAGCACCCGGCCGAGGACCTTCAGGACCGCCTCGGCGCTTCGGGGGTCGACGAAATAGCCGCTCGTTTCCCCCATGAGGCAGGCCCCTTCCATCCCGTAGAGCCGGCCGAGGCCGAGGAAGAGTCCGCTCGCGCCGATGAGCCCCCCGCCCGGGTCGTTCCGCGAGAACACGACGCCGAACTTCTTCAGCGCCTCGACGCGCGTGGGGAGCGTCGCCGCGCCCAGGACCCGCGGCTGTTCGACGACCCGGCCCTGGGCGAAACCCGCGAGCGTGTAGACCTCGCGGACGCCGAGCCCGTGGCAGTAGTCGAGGACCCGCTCCGTGATCTCGTACTGACCCTCCGGACTGATCCCCTGGTAGTCTCCCCCGAGGACGAGGACATCGTGATCGGAGGAGGCCGGGGCGCGCCAGTAGTACAGGTCGTTCGAGACGAGCCGGATGATGCCCTCCTCGGAGACGTAGACCTGAGGGGGGAAGAACTTCGAATAGATGGTCGCGAGCGGCTTCGCGTCGAGCTGCTCGCGCAGGTAGTCGGCCGCCAGCTTTCCGACGTTCCCGACACCGGGAAGCCCCTCGATGAGGATCGGGTCGCGCAGTGTGACCTGCTCGAGCGTGCGGATGACAACGTCCTCCATGATCTCGGCGCCCCCGCCGGCCGAGCAAGCTCCGACCGATAAAGCTTCGGTGACCCCGAGGGGACCGGCTAACCTTTGGTCGACCGTGCGGGCGTAATCGCCCAGCCCTCCTCACCCATCTCCGTCCGGTAGATGTGGGTGAGGTCGGGACGGTTCGCGACCTTCTCCAGGTACAGGGTGTGGTCGTAATGGTCGCCGCTCGGCTCGGCGCGGAGCTCGAAGACGACGTCCGCGAGGTCCTGGAGGAGTCCGAAGACCGAGCGATCGTGGGCGAGGGAGTGCGTCGTGAGCAGCGCCTGCCCGCCGATCGTCTGGCATCGATGTCGGATCTGGCGGGCGACCGTCGTGACGTCGTGGGGTTCGAGCACCTCGAAGAAGAAGTCAATCGAGTCGATGACGAGGCGGAAGGGGGAGTCGATCGCGGCGAGGTCGCTCAGCATCCGGTTCGTCAGGCTGAACGACCCGCGGGAGGGGGCGCTCGGCCGGCTCTCCACGAGGTCCTCGAGCGAGAGCCCGACCTCTCGGGCGCGGGCGACATCGAGGCCGCGGACGAGGACCCTCTCGTAGTACTCGTCGGCGAGATTGACGACGGTGATCGACGCGGGGTCCCAGCCGAAGTCGGAGAACGCCTGGAGCACGTCCGCCGTCCGCTCGTAGGTCGTGTAGAAGAGCACCGGCGTGGTCCCGATCCCCGCGTGGGCGAACTGCTTCGCGAGCACGGGCGCTCCGGAGCCGGAGTGACCGGAGAGGAGCGCGAGCCAGCCCGGAGGGAGCGCGCCGCTCAACGGGCCGTCGATCTCGGGGATATCGAAGACCCGCAGCGACTCGACCATCGCGCGCTACCTGCCGGCCCGGGCGACGTCGATCGTTTCGTCCACGACGAGGTTCAGCATCTGCTCCACCCCGGACGTCTCCTCCTCGGAGGTTTCGAGAACGAGCGTGAGGACCGAGCGAGTCTTCAGGTTCGAGAGGAGGATGTGGAAGAACTCGGAGAGGAGCTCGGGGGGGTTGTGGATCGCGAGGGAGTTCACGCTGTCGATCACGACGATCGACCGGGGGTGGGGGAACTTGCGCAACAGGTACTCGACCCGGAGCATGATCTCCTCGAGCGCCCGCGGGCTCTCGACATAGGTCGCGTTCCGGAGCGGATTCGCGTAGTTCATCATGATGTGGCTGATGGCGTCCACGAAGCTGATCCGGTCGATCGGGACGTCCAGGGCCTGGGCGAGGCTCCAGACGAACGCCGCCGGGTTGGTCACGGCCACGTAGATCGTGTGCGCGTCCGTCTCGCTCCCGACGTCGCGCAGGGTCGCGTTCAGGACCGCGAAGTAGTGGTCCGCGTACTCGCGTGGATCGAGCTTGAGCGCGACCGCGCTCCCGCTCGGGAGACCGCGGAGGCGTTCGCCGATGTCGATCGGCACGGACTAGGCCCCTTCCTCGCGTCCGCCTTTCAAGTGGGGCGCCATGAGGATACCGATGGGGGTGAGCTCGAGCACGTACTGGGCCCGGGAGTGGGCGGTGCCCCGCATCTTGATGACCTGAAGGACCCGGAGGATGTCCCCCAGCCGACGGGTGTTCCGCAGCAGGATGACCCCGTCGACGATCGCCTCCTCTACGCCGTGCAGCGAGTACCGTCCCGGAGTGGGTCCGATCTCCGAGACCAGGAGGGAGGTGCAGTGGTCCTCGTTGAGCTCCTGGCCGAGCCGAAGCATGAAGTCTCGGATCTGCTCATCCTCGCGGAACCGATAGCAGACCGACGTGAGGCTGTCGAGCACGAGCCGCTGGGCGCCGAGGGAACGGACGAGGTCGCGGATCGTCCGGAGGACGATACCGATCTCTTCCGTCGTGAGCCACTCGCCCACGAGGCCGAGGCGGTCGTAGATCGCCGGTAGGTCGATGAAGACGAGCGAGCCCTGGTCGATCAGCTCCTTGCGGAAGAACTCGAACGTCGAGAGGTTGTTGATCAGCTTCGCCGAGGACTCGGTGACCGAGAGGAAGAGCGAGCGTTCCCCACGCTCCGCGCCCCGTACGAGAAACTCGAGGCAGAACGTCGTCTTGCCGGTGCCGACGCTCCCCGAGATGAGCACCATGTTGCCGCGGGGGATCCCTCCCTCGAGCAGGTTGTCGAGCCCCTCGATCCCCGTGGCGCAGCGAGGGAGGACCGTCGCGGGGCCCATGAGGCCCGTCTCAGGCGGACCCTCCGGGGGCGGGGTCCCCGCCTCCGTAGGCGCAGAATCCATCGACAGAAAATCAGCCGCTCCCTGCCTAAGACAGTTTTGGCGGTCCTGCAGCCCCGCTCGGCTCCCCGGTCGACGCAGGCCCGCGGGGGGGCGGGATACGGTCGATGGCGAGGACCCAGACCCGGCCGCGGTCCGTCCGCTCCACGCCTAGGAGCGCGCCCGATCGACCGAGCCGGCTGCCCGCGGAGCGCACGGCACGACCGTCGGTATCGCCGTCCGGCCGAAGGTCGCAGAGCGGTACCCTCAGGACCGTCCCGGCGCCCGCGGCCCCGGCGAGGGCGCGGAGACGCCGGAACACTTCTTCCTCATGGTCCACCTCCGCACTGGGTTCGCGCGGAGGTCCTCGCGTCGCGCGGGGGAGGGGTCCGGACTCAGGCCGGGAGGGCGTCTCGTCGCCGGGCGAGAGGCCCGGACCCAGCCGGCGCCGACCATCGGGGAGCTCGGCGCTCCCAGGGAGCCGCGCCGAGTGGACCCACTCGACGGCCTCCCCCTTTCCGAGGAGGACTGCGGCCTGGCCGCGGGGCAGCGACAGGATCTCCTCGGGAGGAAGACCGTGCGCGACCCGGGAGAACTCCCGCGCCTCGTCCGGCGACCCGCGGAAGGCCACGAAGTCGGCGACGTTCGTCCAGACCGCCTCCCGGACCGATTCGGGGAGCGACGCGACGGCCTGGGTCGCGAGCACTACGTGAACGTTCGCCCTTCGGCCGAGCCGCAGCATCTCCGCGAGGCTCTCGTGCGAGAACCACTGGGCCTCATCGAGCACGATGAACGTCTTCGATCGCACCCGTCGGGAGAGGAGCTCGGACCACAGGAGCGCGAGGTACGTGGAAAGAAGGTAGCGGGCCGTCGACTCCCCCACCCGGGAGGCGTTCCCCGAGAGCACGACCACGGTTCCCGGAGCGACCAGGTCGCCGGGAAGGAGTTCGGGCTCGCGGGCGCAGAGCATGCGCTCGAGCACCGGGCTACGAACGACCTCGTAGAGCAGACGTCGCGCCCCCTCGGCGTCCTGAGGGTGCTCGCGGATACGGTCGCCGAGCTCCCGGACCGGACCCATCGCCTCCGAAGGAAGGTCGCGGTGGAGCCGCGCTCCGGTCGCGAGCAGGGTGTGGGCGTCGGTGAGCGTCCCGTGGGGGAACGCCGCGGCGGCCGAGAGGGCGCGCGTCAGCATCTCCTCGATGCGGGGCCCCCAGTAGCTCGAATCGACGTAGCGACCCGCGCGCACCCTTCGGAAGGCGTGGACGAGATCGTTGAGCCGCCGCTCGGAGCGCACCGCGTCGCCCTCCGAGGGACCGACGCCTTCCAGGGCGTTGGTGCGGAGCGGAGAGTGCTCCGGGTCGATCCGGATCGGTCGCACCTCCGAGGTGGCGGCGATCTCCTGTAGGAACGCCTCGGCGGTCTCCCCGAGGGGATCGAACAGGACGAGACCGGCGTTCCGGCTCGTGCGGACGGAGAGCGAGACGAGGAGCGAGCTCTTTCCCATGCCGGTCTCGCCCAGCACCGCGAGGTGTCGGCCCTGGTCCGGCTCGACCTCGGGACCGACGACGGTCCCGGCCCGTGACCGCCCGAACGCGAGGCGCAATCCGCCGGGCGTCGGCCGGGGGCGCGCCGGCCCGCACGGACACTCCGGTCCGGGCAGCAGGAGCACGAGCTCTTCTTCGGAGACCGGGAAGTCCCGGGCCCACCATCGCTGGAACGACCGAAGCGGGCGAAAGACAAGCCCGTTACCGAGATTGCCCCGGGACGCCCGCTCGAAGGCCCGGACCACGGTGCGGAGGGAGTCGGGGGACCGGTCCGGATCCTCGGCGCCGATGGTCGCTCGCAGGGCCCAGAACAACGGCCGCACGGGCCGAACGTCCGACAGCTCCGACCGGGCCGGCTCGGGCGCCCGGGCAGGGTGCGGCCGTCCCCACCCTCTGGCCGGGGTCGGGGATGCCGGGAGACGAGGCAGGACCCCCTGCCACCAGCTCGGTCCCGGGTCCGGGAGCGGTGTCAGTTCGAACTCGAGGAAGGCACCGGGAGCAACGGTCGCCGCGGACAGCGCCAGGACGTCGGTGAGCGCGGCGCCGTCCGTGACCGCACGCAACGGCTGGGGCCAGGAGTAGGCCCGAGCGGCGACCCAGGGACCCCCTCGGGCCGCCACGGACGAAGGGTGGGTTCGGCGCCACTGGGACGTTCCGTAGATGCGGGTCAGCGTCCGATCGACCCATCGGTGGGCGGGCGAGGACCCCACCGAGAGCAAGAGCCGGGGCTCGGCTCCCGTCGTCAGTCGCAGCGCGAACGACGCCGCGAGTCCGTGACCCGCGCGCAAGGTCGCCGCGAGCCGTTCGTGGAACGATTCCTCCTCGGCGCGCCGGCGCTCCGCTCGGGGTACCGGGCGGAACTCCCAGGCGACCGAGGTCACCGTCCTCTCGGAACGGACGACCGCCTCCGCCACAAGGCGGCGCTGTACCGCCGGGATTCTTCTCGATGCCATCCTCCATGAACGATGGGCCGGGGAGCCGGCACGTCAGGCTCAAGTAGAGGAGGCGCCCCGGCTAGCCCGAGGTCTACGGCCCGTCCTCCTATGTCGTCGCTCGAGGAGCAGATCGCCGATGTGGAGGAGGAGATCCGCTCCACGTCCTACAACAAGGCCACCCAGCTCCACATCGGACGGCTCAAGGCGAAGCTCGCCGTCCTGCGGCTCGAACGAGAGGCCCGCGCCAAGGGGAGAGGCGGCGGCGTCCGCTACGCGGTCCGAAAGAGCGGCCACGCGACGGTGGGGCTGGTCGGCTACCCCTCGGTGGGCAAGTCGACGCTCCTCAACCGGATCACGCACGCGGAGAGCGAGACCGGCGCCTACGACTTCACGACGGTCTCGATCATACCGGGGATGCTCCGGTGGGGCGGGGCGTCGATCCAGGTCCTCGACATGCCCGGACTCGTTCCCGGCGCCTCGAAGGGGCGCGGCCGCGGCCGCGAGGTTCTTTCCGTCGTCCGCTCCTGCGACCTCATCCTGTTCCTGATCGATCCCGAACACCCGAACCTCCGCGCCCTGAGGGACGAGCTCGAGGGCGCCGGGGTCCGCGTCAATCAGCGTCCGCCCCGCGTCGTCGTCCAGCGTTCGGACCGGGGGGGTCTCACTATCTCGAGCACGGTCCGGCTCACCCACCTTGCCGGGGGAGCCGCCGCGCAGATCGCGCGGGAGTTCGGCCTCCATAACGGGTCGATCGTCTTTCGCGAGGACGCGAATGCCGACCAGCTGATCGACGTCCTGGCCGGGAACCGCGTCTATCTGTCGGCGCTCTTCGTGGTCAACAAGTCCGAGCTCCTCTCCGCCCCCGAACGGGCCCGCCTCGCGGCCGAGCTCAAGGGCTTCGATCCGATCTTCATTTCCGCGCGCGACCGGATCGGGCTCGAAGAGCTGATCGAGCGCATCGGTCACGCCCTCAAGTTCATCCGGGTCTTCGTGAAGCCGCCGGGCCGACCCCCGGACCTCGACGAACCGGTGATCCTCCGCCAGGGAGACCCGGTGAGCTCCCTGCTCCGACGACTGCCCCCCGAGCTCTCCCGCGCCTTCAAGGCGGCCCAGGTCTGGGGGCGAAGCGCCCGGTTCCCCGGTCAGACGGTCGGACGCGACCACGTCCTATCCGACGAGGACATCGTCACGGTCGTCGTGACGCGCGGGAGCGCGCGGGTCGCGGCGTAGTCCCCCGAAGCGGACCCTCCCCGAACAGGCGGGTCCGGGCCGATCCGCCGATCAGGTAGTGGGCCCGGTGGAACGGATCGAGCTTCACCGACTGGGCGAGCGAGAAGAGATCCTCGAGGGAGCGTTCGGCCCGCGCGAGGTGGGTCGCGGGTCCGACATCCCGCCCCATGCTCGCGGTCTTGAGCGCGACCACGAGCTTCGCCCCGGCGCCCGCAAGGTAGAGCTCCGCGTTCCGTACCGCGATCTCGAGCTGGTCCGGCTGGGCGATGTCGACGTAGATCCCCTCGACCGGAGGCACCAGGGCGGAGTAGCGACGGACCTCCCGGGCATCCGCGAGCACGGGGAGAACGTTCGGCCATCGGTCGGAAAGGTCGAGGAGCCGACCGAACGGCCGCAGGCTCCGTTCGAGAGCGTAGAGCCGCCCGGCGGGGCCGAGGAGGTCCGCGAGGTGCGACGCGGTGGTGCCGCTCGCGGCACCGAGATAGAGCCACCGCTCGCCCGGCGCCGGCAGCGGCCCCGTCCAACCGTGCACGATCGCTGCGGCGAGCTTCGCGCGGAACGGATCGAACGTGCGGAACCGGCGTCCGTCCGACTCCGCCCACCGTTCGCCGTAGACCGGGGGGAGGGAACCGACCGTCTCCGTCCACAGCTCCGTCCGGTCCCCGTGCCGCACCGTCCGCAGCCGCGGGCTCGCGCGACTCGGTTGGAAACGTCGGGGGGATCTCATCGCGATCCCCGTCGGAGCTGGGCGATGCGACGATCGCGTCGCGCGACCAGTCCGGTCCCGATCGGGGCGCGCGTGGTCGCGTCGGCCCGGGCGGCGATCACCGCGAGCGCGGCCAGGCTCCGGGCGTAGGCGCCCCGGCGGGCCGGAGGAACGTCGTCCATCCGGTCCCCACGGAAGAGCACCCCATAGCGGGGCCCGCGGTCCGCCGACGGACGACGACGGGCCCCGAGCACTTGCAGCCGGGGAGCCCCCATCCGTCCGAGAAATTCGAGGCTGCCCGCGGCCGACAGCAATCGAGCGGCCGTCAGCGGACCGACCACGTCCGAGAGGTTCGGGAGAAGCGCCCGCGCGGCCCGCTCGACCTCCTCGCGCAGGGCGCGGTGATGCCGATCGATCACGGCCCGCTCGTCCGTCCACCGCTCGGCGTACGTCGCGAGGACGGAGCCGGAGAGCGCCACGAACGACTCGGCCGCGCGATGCTCCCGACCGACCGCTCGCTCGACCCGCTCCTCCTCGCGGGCGAGCGTGATCAGTACCTCGCTCGGCGAGCGAAGCCCGAGCTCGAGCCGGCGGCGCGCAAGTGCCCGGAGGAAGTCGCGCTCCTCCCGGACGGGAGGGTCGGACAGCCGGGCGCGCGCCTCGCGCGCCTCGGTGAGCGAGGCGGTCCGAACGGACCGACCGGAACGGTGGGCGAGCTTGGCCGCGAGACCGGGGTCGACCACGGCGATCGACCCCTCGGCGTCGGGGCTCTTCGTCCGCTGGATCACCGGGGCCGGAAGGACCTCAGGGCCGTCCTCTGCGATGCGGTTGGCCGCCCCGCCGGTGTCCGCCGCCCACGGGATCGCCTCGACGGCGCCGTCCGGGAGCGGGACCCAGTACAGATATCGTCCCCGCCCGGCCAGGACGAGCGTCCGCACGCCCTAGAACTCCGCAAGTGACTTCTGGAAGCGGTGGCGCTCTTCGGGGACCTCGACCGGATACCTTCCCGTGAGGCAACCGAGACAGAGCTCTCCCTCGCGGAGCCCGATCGAATCGACCAACCCGGCGATCGAGAGATAGTGCACGGAGTCGGCGCCGACGGTACGGGCGATCTCCTCCTCGGTCCGATTGTGCGCGACCAGCTCCTTGCGCTCCTTCATGTCGATCCCGAAGTAGCACGGGGCGCGGATCGGGGGGCACCCGATCCGGACGTCGACCCGCGTCGCTCCCGAGAGACGAACCATCTGGACGATCTCTCGTAGGGTCGTCCCCCGGACGATCGAGTCGTCGAGAAGGACGATGCGTTTCCCCCGAAGCAGACCCGGCACCGGATGGAGCTTGACCCGCACCTCGAACTCGCGTCGCTTCTGGTCGGGAAGGATGAAGGTACGTTCGACGAAACGGTTCTTGATCAACGCTTCCGCATAGGGGATGCCCGAGCCCTCCGAGAAACCGAGCGCCTGGGGACGGGCCGAATCCGGCACCGGCACGACGAGGTCCGCCTGGGTGGGGGCCTCCTTCGCGAGCCGCATCCCAATGCGATGGCGCACGTCGTAGACCGGTTGGTTCTCCATGATCGAATCCGGCCGGGAGAAGTAGACCCATTCGAACATGCAGTGGGCCCGGTCCCCGTTGTTGGGGATGCGGGAGGAGCGCAGGAGCTGGCCCTTCTCGAGAACGAGGACCTCGCCCGGGGCCACGTCGCGGATCGCCTTGCCGCCCATCAGTTCCAGCGCGACGGACTCACTCGCCACGGCGACCCCCCCGTCGACCGAGCCGAACACGAGCGGTCGGATCCCGAGCGGGTCGCGGAACGCGTAGACCCGGTGGCCGACCAGGAAGACCACGGCGAACCCTCCGATGAGCTCCGCGCAGGCCCGGCGGATCGCCGCTTCGAGCTCCCGGGTCCGGCCGTACTCGAGCGCGATCATCTGCGCCATCGTCTCGGTGTCGGCGTTCCCCAGAAGGTCGATGCCCTGGGCCTCGAGCCGGCGGCGGATGCGGGCGAAGTTAACGATGTCGCCGTTGTGGGCGATCGCCGCGTCCTCATCCTTGACCTTGACGACGATCGGCTGGGCGTTCTCGATGTCGCTCGCTCCCGTGGTGGAGTAGCGGACATGTCCGATGCCGATCGGACCTCGCAAGCTGTCGAGCATCTCCTGACCGAAGATCTCGTGGACGAGGCCCATCCCCTTGCGCTGGTAGAGGACGCCGTGGCTCGTCGTCGCGATCCCGGCGGACTCCTGACCCCGGTGCTGGAGCGCTCGAAGGCCCCGGAACAGAAAGGGAGCGGCGCCCCGGCCCTGCAGCGAGACCCCCACGACGCCGCAGAACTCCCGCGCGGGCATGGGTGCACCGGATGGCGGAGGAAGGCCCCTCCACCCAAAGCTACTGGGACTCGGGACTTAAGCGGTGCGCCTCGGATGACACGATGTTGCAGGGGTCATACACCGCCCGACCCTCGAGGGGGGCCCTCTCGGTGCGGTGGCCGGTGGCGGAGGCTCGCCGTTCCTGCCCGGCCAAGGACCAAACCGGGAGCCGGAGCCCAGGGCGAGCGGGATCGCGGAAGACCAAGGTCCAAGCGTTTCCCGGATCCGCACCGGGTCACCGGTTTCCGATGGGCAGGTTCTCCTCTGGGCTCGGTGCCGAGAGCCGGCCCCCTCCCAGATCCTCTCCATCGTCCCTGTTCCCGACGGGCGGAAGGTGGTTCTCTGTCCGGCGGCCTCCCTCCGTTGGACCCCGCGCCCACGGGGGACGTTCCGACGCTCCCCGCGGTCGGACAGAGCTCGTTCCTTTCAGCGGTCGCTTCGCTGGCGGATAACATTTCTATAGTGCGACCCCTGTCGCCCCGCCATGCCTACCCACCCGTTACTACGTCGCGAGCTGTGGTTGGTCCCCGTCGTTTTGGCGATCTGCGCCGTCATGGTGCTGCCCGGAGGAGCTATCTTCCACGTGTCGGCGTCCCCGTCCAATTCGCTGAGTCCCGCCACGTCGGCCACCTCTCCTGCCTCCCCTGCGGCCGCCGCACCGCCGGCCGCGAGCGGGCTCCTGAGCCCGTCGGCCCGCGCGCTCTCTTCTCCCAGCAGTCTCGCCACCCTGTCCTCCCCTCATAATTCGGCCACTTGGCTGGATAGCCTGCTGAACCGCGGTTCGGCGGGTGCGACCCAGCCGCTCGCGTCGTATCCGAACCTCTATCTCCTCGAGCACCCCGCCACGAACGTCGCTCAGACGATCTACCCGAGCTATCAGGCCCAGCCCGCCCCGATGGGGATCGCGGACTACGGCCTCGGCGCCACCCCGTACACCTACAGCCCCTCGCACTTCCTCGGTTCTCTGACCCTCTTGGCCCCCCCGAACGTCACGGATCCGGGGTCCCAGGGTGTCATCGACCCGGGCGAGGCCACCCTGGGCGCGGTGGGCTCGTACTACGAATGGGGTCTCCAGCTCAACACCGTGCTGACCAATGTTTCCCTACCGGGAACGAACGATGGAATCTTCTGGACGCAGAACGTGCTCAACATCAACGACACGGGCATCCACTTCGTCCAGGACATCTTCAATTTCACCTCCACGTCGTTCTACATTCCCACCACCGGAACGATCCTGTCCGGATGCGGGATGACCGACCTCACCCCCATGCTCACCACTTACGGGGGCGTGTACCAGTGCGTGGGCGGCACGATCCCGATCTCGCCCGCGAACTACCCGCTGACGATCGACCTCTACAACAACGTCACGATCACCTCCGGAAAGGAGACCAAGCTCGTCTTCGGTGCCCAGATCACGGGCCATGGCGTCAGCTTGACCTCCGGGGCGATTGACACCGTCATCTTCAACAACCCGAACGCGAGCGTCGCCGCTCCGCCGTTCCCACCCGGGTTCACGGTGAGCGGAACGAGCATTACCCCGGTCGGTCTGCTCTACGACTCCGAGCTCGACCTGGTCGGGGACATCGGAGGCGACAACGCGGTCTTCCGCTCCCTCGACGGCTCGCTCACCCTGGGCTATTCCAACGCGACCTCGGGGCCCTTCGCGAGCGTGCCGTCGGCGTACAACTTCGGTGGCGACACCGGCGAGACGTCGACCGGCATCGCCTCGACCTGGTCGGGCACCACCGAGTCCATCACCCAGGGACCATCTCTTCTCTACGGCCTCTGGGGCGCGGTTCCTTGGATCTCGGTCCCATCGGGATCGATCCAGTTCAGCGGATCGGTCACCCCGAACTACGGGTTCGTCTTCCTGTCGAACGTGGACCCGAGCACGGTGGCCAACCTCACCGGGACCAACATGAGCTGGGTGCCCACCAACGCGTCGGGAGGATTCACTACCTCCCTACCCCCCTCGGTTCCGCCGTCCGCTCAATACTACGTCCAGGCGTTCGCGCCGGGCGAGGGCGTGTACACCGGCGCCCCATTCAGCACGTCCCAAACGTCCTACACGATCAGCATGACGTCCGCGCCGGGGACGCTGAACGCGCCGATCTACATGCGGAACAATCTTCAGGCCAACGCCCTTGCCGCCGCGGTCGGCTCGACCTCGCCCGTAGATACGTTCAGCAATCTGGTGGTGAACCTGAACTACACGTTCAACCACCTGAACGACTACGGCTTCCCGTCGTTCTCGATCTTCAGCGCGGAGCAGGTGACCGTTCCTCTGGCGGTGAACGATCTCTCGCAGGGGTTCGACTCTCCGATGGGGAACTTCTACTACTATGACTCTCCGGCCGGAGCGCCTACTGGCTATTTTGCACCCGGAGCGGCGATCATACCGCTCTCGTTGGAGAACTACTCGGACCAGATCCAGGTGCTCGGCTCGACGGCAGTTACGATCACCAATGAAACGTTGGTCGGAACTACCTTCGCGTCGTACGGATCGGCGCAGGGAGGCTCCATCATCCTCTGGAAGGACTCGGGCGCCGTCGTGAAGGACGTCACGGTCACCTTCGGGTTCGACTATGTCTTTGCCGGGGTGTTCGTGGGCGACTCGCTCGGCACCGTCGTCCAGAGCGTCACGGTCTCGGGAGAGTCGAACGGTGTGGTCGACGTGGGTTCCACGGGCACGGCGATCTCGTGGGTGAACGCGTCGGGCGCGTACACGTTCGGCATCTACGCCCTCTCGAGCTCGGGCGGAAGCTACTCGGACATCACCGCGGTGGGAGGCGCCTACGGCGTCTATGCCGGGGGCTACACGGGCTACGACTACTACGCGATCCCCGGCATCACGAACACCGCCGTGACGCACGTCGTCGCGAACCTGAACGAGTCCACGGGCATCGCGATGTTCTACTCGGCGTCGGTCACTGCGACGGACGTGTCCGCCTGGGGCGACGCGGTCGGTGAGCTCTCCGTGTTCTCGGAGTTCATGATCCTGACCGGCCTCACGACCAACAGCATCGTGGCCGGGGCGATCTTCGAGTACTCGGCGTTTGACACCATCTCGCAAGTGACCGTCTCAGGAGCGGGCACCGGGGCGATCCTCATCCTCGAATACGAGGACACCGGGCTCGACGCGACCAGCCCAGGGATCCTGTCGCCTACCTTCGTAGTGGAGTTTTCGGAGGACGTCTCTCTCATGAACGTCGAGTACGCCATCGTTTCGGGCGATTTCGCCTACGGCCCGGGTGACGTGGGAACGGCGCTTCTCGACGTGTCGTACTCCGTTGTCTTGAACTCGTCCGCCGGCGACGGGGGCATCGCCGTGGTCGTCCAAAGCAGTGCGGTGGGTACCATCATCAGCGGGGTCGTAGCCGACGGCGGGAGCCTGGGCGTCTTCCTGCTCGACGTCTTCCAAGGCATCGGGTTCGCTCCCACCAGTATCTCGCAGGTGGCCGCCACCAACGGGTCGTTGGGGGTCTACGTCGTGGACAGCGTCCCCTTCATCCTGCCGGGCTTTTCCACGGCCGTCGTGGACCAGGTCAGCGCGACCAACATGTCCACGGGCGTGTATGTGGCGTTCTCCTACGGGGTCTCCATCACCAACGTCACGGCCACGAATCAGTCGCTGGGAGCCTCGCTCGGCCTGATCAGCATTCCGACCGCCTGCTATCCGGCGGCGGGCTGCCTTCCCCCGGCCGCGGTCGCTACGTACGAGAGCTCCGACGTCTTCATGTCGAACGTCGTGGCAACGAACTACCCGGTGGCGGTTCTGGACCAGGGATCGGGCACTTTGTACTCTCCGAGCTCCGAGGGGATCTACGTCAGCGGTGTGACGGCAACCAACGTGATCTTTGCGGCCCTCCTCGAGGGCACGGCCAACTCGACCTTCTCCGGCATCGACTCGACGGGGGCCTACGAGGGAGTCTTTGCCCTCGGCGGCGCGTTCTTCGGCCTTGGCGGGGTCAACAATACGTTCACGGGCGGCAGCTACGTCGGAAGCGTGTCCTTCGGCATCTACCTCATCGGGCAGACTCACGATCTCGTCTGGGACAACAGCTTCATCGACAACAACGGCGCGACCTCGACGTACAACCCGGGCACCATCCAGGCCTACGACTTCCAGGGCACGGGGGACCAGTGGGACCTCTGTGGTGCCTCGGGGAGCTGCACCGGCAACTACTGGTCCGACTGGCACACCTACCTGCCGAGCGGACAACTGGCGCCGTACCTGATCGGGGGCACTCCGGTGAACTATGACTACTACCCCATCGGCCTCCCCGCGGGCGAGTCCGCCGTCACGTTCCAGGCGACCGGCCTTCCGGCCGGGACCGCCTGGTCGGTGACCTTCAACGGGATGACCCAGTCGAGCACCGGTTCGGAGATCACCTTCGGTGCCATGCCCGGGACCTACGCGTTCTCGGTCGCGGTCCCGTCCGGCTACTCCGCGAGCCCGTCGGGCGGCAACCTCACGGTGACCGCCTCCGGACCGACCTCCGCGATGATCGCGTTCGCCGCGGTCTACACGGTCACGCTGACCGAGTTCGGCCTCCCCGCCGGCACCACGTGGACGGCGATCTTCGGTGGGGTCTCTCAGAGCTCGAGCAGTGCGTCGATGACCTTCTCGGTACCGTCCGGTACCTACGAGTACCAGGTCGGTAGCGCGTCGGGCTTTTCGGCGAGCCCCTCGGGTGGAACGGTGAGCGTCACCGGCAACTACGCGATCGCGGTCACCTACTCCGCGCTCACCTACGCGGTGACCCTGACCGCAGGCGGCCTCGGGTCGGGAACGACCTGGTCTGCGACCGTGAACGGCGTCACGCAGTCGACCACCGGTCCCGCGCTCGTCTTCTATCTGGCGGACGGGACCTACAACTACTCGTTCAACGCGGTGTCGGGCTACAACGTTGGCGCGAACGCCTCGGGTACCGTGACCGTGGCCGGGGCGTCGGTCAGCCTATCGAACGGCTACTCTGCGAAGTCGACGACGTCGGTCGCTTCGAGCTCCGACCTCACCAACGACTTCGCGGTGGCCCTCGCGATCGGCCTGATCGCCCTCGTGATCGCGATCGTGGCGCTGATCCTGAAGCGTGGCGGCCGGCCCGGCGCCCCGACGCCGCCTCCGGAGGCGTGGAAGCCCCCCGCGGGCACCGCCGGGACCGAGAGCTCCCCCGGGTGGAAGGAGTCCGAGTCCCCGGGTTCCGAGGGCCCGAAGGGCAACTGACGGGACCGGGCGCCCCCGCGCGAACCTCTTCCCCTCCCCGGGGTCCCTCGAGCCCCGGGGGCTTCTCCTTTTGGTCCTCGCAGAACCCAGCGGGACTCGAAGTCGAACGGAAGACTCCGGTCTTCAGAAGGAGTCCGACCGAGCGCGTCGTGGGTCGTCGGATCGCTCGAGACCGAGCTCGCGCCGACCCGCGGGGCCGAGCGCCGCCGCCCCTACGGACCCCGGGCGGAGCGGCACCCAAAGCTCCTCGGCCGGCCCCGGTACCGGTGGACCGAGCGGTTCGGAGCGTGCTCCTCCGCGGGGAACGAACCCCGGCGGAGCCCGAGGGCACGGCGGGACGGAAGAGGGGGGAGCTGGTCCGGCGACCTTAGCCGAAGAGGGCTGAGAGGCCCTCGGCCGCCTCCTCTTCGGAGACGCCCTTCTCTTCCTTCTTCTCTTCTTCCTTCTTCTCGCCCTTGCCTTCCTTCTTCTCGGCCGGCGCGGCCGCCGCGGGCGCGGGGGCGGCGAACGTCTCTGCCTTCGCGAGCACCTCGGTGAGGTTGACCCCTTCCAGGGACGCGAGCAGCGCCTTCACGCGGCCGGTGTCGGGGCTGACCCCGGCGGCGGTGAGGACCCCCGAGAGGGACTTCTCTTCGATCGGCTTTCCGGCGGCATTGAGCAGCAACGCTCCGTAGACGTACTCCATCTTTCTCACTCCGTGGACCTCGGGGGGAACCCTCAGTGACCTGTCAACCTCTGAACCGCCGCGGCCTCGCGCATCGCCTTCGCGAAGAGCGGCTCGATCGTCTCCTTCGTCGCGTAACCGGCGGCGAGCGCGACACCGAGAGCGCCGCGGTGGGCCTTGGTGAGAAGGAGCGGGAGGGTCTCCGATGTGAAGAACCCGAGATGCACCGCGAGGCCGAGGGCCGTCCGGGCGGCGCGGGCGAGTTCGGCGCGCTTCGCATCGAGATCGACCGAGAGGAGTTCGGGAGGGTAGAACGTCTCGCCGTCGACGACCGCCCGCAGCGTGAGCCCGACCTCGAGCGGATAGATCTCGAGACGGGTCAGCATGACCGCCACCTCGCGCGGGATCGTCTGCCCGGCCTTCACGATCGTCGTATCCTTCTTCAGGACGACCTTTCCGCGCTCGATCGCTGCCGGGAAGCCGGCGTGCTGAAGCTCTCCTACGATCGGCCCGGGGCGGAAGTTCGTGGTCCCCTCCGGGACGAAGATGTCGCCCGGTGCCACCTCGCCTCCGCGCGCGGGGGTCGGAGAGCGGGTACGCAGGAACTCCTGGTACAAGGCGAACGGATTTCCCTCCGCGGAGAGAACCGCGGTCTGGTCGGTGACCTGGTCGAGGAGCGGTTGGAGGGCCGGTCGGATTTCCGCGGCCTTCTCGAGCGCGTGGCGGATCGCGCTGTTGGTCGCGACGGTCACGGGGTGTCCACGGCCCCGCAGGTCGCGACGCATCGACTGGAACGCCGCGGCGGGGACCCCTCGGACACCCACCAACGCGGTGACCCGGCGGGCGAGAAGCCGCTCGGCGAGCGCGTCGACCTCCGCGAGCTTCTCGGGACTGACCGAACCACGACCGGGCATCGAACCTCCTACCAGAGCCGCACCGCCGGTCCCATCGTGGTCTTCACGTAGACCGACTCGATGTTCGTCCGACCCCGCTCGAGCTTGCCCACGATCCGGGCGAGGACCGCGTCGATGTTCTGGGCGATCTGCTGCGGCGGCATCGCGCGGGTGCCGACGGGGGCATGGAAGGTCCGGTTTCCCTTCGATCGAACGCGGATCGATCGCTTGAGGGCGTTCACGAGGTTGGTCGGATCGCTTCCCGGGGCCACCGGCCGTGGCATCTTGCCCCGGGGGCCGAGCACGACACCGAGCCGTCGCCCGATCGTCGGCATCAGGGGCGCCTCGGCAAGGAAGAAGTCGACTCCCTTGACCGCCCTCTTGGTCGACTTCTTGTCCTTCGCGAAGTCCTCGAGCTCGTTCGAGGCGATGACCACATCGGCGACACCGCGGATCTTCTGACAGAGCTCGGGAGAACCGAAGACCGCGACTCGGACCGTCTTTCCTCGGCCGTTCGGGAGCGGGATTTCGTCCTCGACCCGGTTCTTCGGCACCGTGAGGTCGAGGTCCTTCAAGTTGATCGAGACCTCCACCGTTTCCGAGAACTTGCGCTCGCCGGCCTTTTCGAGTGCTTCGGTGACGACCTCGATCGAGGAGCGGTCGGGCATAGCGTGTGCCGATCTTGCGGAAGGGCGGACGCGGCGAGAAGGCTTCCCTATTTAAGGACTGGGCCGGCGCGTGTCGGCGAGGCGGTTCCGGAGGTGCCGGAAGCCCCGAAGATCTGACGATCCGGCCCGTCGGTCGCCCGTGCGATCATTCTGGTCGAATCCGCCCGTCTCGGGGCGAGGCACCCCGGGGCCGATGGGTCCGGGGACGAGCGGCCGCGAGCGGGTGACGATCTCGGATCGGACGGGAGACGATCGTTCGAGCGACCAAGTCTCGGCGAGCCGACGGCCCTCGAACGTTCGTCCCGCACACTCTTATAGTGAGGGAGCCTCGGCGGCGCGCCATGCACTATCCAAAGGTCGTCTCGACCTATTGTCCGAAGTGTCGCACGCACACTCCGCACGACGTGGAGAAGGGGAAGAAGCGCGCGGCGTCGGAGCTCAAGTGGGGGCAGCGTCGGTTCCGTCGGGCGACGCGCGGCTACGGGGGCTTTCCGCGCCCCAAGCCCGAGGGTCGTGCGAAGGTGGTCCGGCGGGTCTATCTCAAGTACCGCTGTAAGAAGTGCAAGTACACGGTCCAGCCCGCGAGCTGGAGAGCGAGCCAGTTGGAGCTCGTGGAACATCACTAGGAGCTCCATGCGCCCCCCATCGCCTTTCTGGGTCGTGAAGTGCCCGGACTGCTCGACCGAGCAAACGATGTTCAGCCGGCCCGCGAGCACCGTCAATTGTTCCGTCTGTGGCGCGACCCTCGCGACGCCGACCGGTGGTCAGGCGAAGCTCCGCGCTGAGTTCGTACGACCGGCTACGGCCTAGGGGAGCGCCGATCGCAGAATGCCCCTTCGCGCCGAGTTCCCGGAAGAAGGGGAGCTTGTCATCGGCACCGTCACCTCGATCCGCAACTTCGGCGCCTTTGTCACGCTGGACGAGTACGCGAAGCGGGAGGCGTTCATCCACCTCTCGGAGGTCGCGACCGGCTGGGTCAAGTACATCCGCGACCACATCCGCGAGGGCCAGAAGATCGTCGCGCGCGTCCTCCGCGTCGATACCTCGAAGGGTCAGGTCGACCTCTCGCTCAAACGGATCAACGACCACCAGCGACGAGAGAAGGTCCAGGCGTGGAAGAACGAGCAGCGCGCGCTCCGCCTCGTAGAGCAGGTCGCGCTCGCGCTCAAGACTCCGACCGACGAAGCCATCGATCAGTTCGGGCCGCATCTCGTCGAGCGGTATGGGTCGCTCTTCGCCGCGTTCGAGGTCGCCTCCGCCGATCCCAAGCGGTTCCAGAAGGAGAACGAGAGGTCGGCCTGGGCGGCGGCCTTCCTCAAGGTCGCCCGGGACAACATCGTTCCGCCGCACGTGACGATCCTGGGGACGCTCGAGGCGACCGACCCGGGCGCGGACGGAGTCGAGCACGTGCGCGCCGCGCTCCTCGCCGCCGAGAACGTCGACCCGGAGTCGGTCGAGGTCCAGTACGTGGGCGCCCCTCGCTACCGGATCCGTGTCACCGCCTCCCAGTACAAACAGGCAGAAGAGACCCTGAAGAGGGCGACCGAGGCGGCGATCAAGGTCCTGAAGTCGGAAGGTGGGGAGGGGAACTTCGTCCGCGCATGACCGAGTCGCTCCTCCGGGTCTGCCGCGGGTGCGGCCGGTACACCTATCAGGGCAAGTGTCCCGAGTGCGGCGGCGCGACCCGGACACCGCACCCGGCCCGTTTTGACCCCGGGGACCGATATGGGAAGTACCGCCGCTTGCTGACCGCCTCCGTGCCTCGGGACGATCTTCGGTGATTGGAGGGAGCATGGTAGCCAACATCCACCGGATCAAGGTCGTCAACGATGTCTCCGACCTCGTCCCGATCCTTCGGGCCATCGATTCTCCGCTCAAGCTCAAGATCGTGCAACGGCTCGGGGAAAGTTGGCTCACGCTCGACGACATCCGCTCCGAGTTCGGGAAGGAGGGCGAGAAGACCCTCGCCTTCTTCGAGAAGCTTCGCCTGATCGACACGCGGTGGGTGGCGCGTGAGGGGAGGCGCCAGCCCGACAAGAGCTACCACTTCTACTATTCGACCATCAACATCAGCACGACGAGCCCCCTCGCCGAGATCTCGGAGGTTCTCTCCATCGCGACGATGCCGACCAAGGAGTACGGCAAGCTCGAGGAGAAGATCTACAACGCGGTCGGGGCCGACGGCCGGTTCTTCTCGGACGTCGCGGAGGAGCTCGGCATGTCTCCGACTCGGCTCAAAGGCATCGTCAAGCGCTCGGACAAGCTGGAGTACCGTGGCCACCGGATCGAGCGGTTCCAACCGGACGCGGGCTCCTAAGCCGGCCCCCGAGGTCTCGGTCCTCCGGGTCGGGCACCGACCGGGACGCGATCCCCGCCTTACGACCCACCTCGCGCTGACCGCGCGTGCCCTCGGAGGCCGGAGGATGTTCCTTCATCCGCCCGACCCGGCGCTCGAGGATCGGCTTCGCTCGGTCTCCCGCCGATGGGGCGGCGACTTCGAGGTCGTGCCGACGCGCGACTGGCGAAAGCTCGTTCGCTCGTTCGATGGCGACGTCGTCCACCTCACGATGTACGGTCTCCCGCTCCTCGAGGTCGCCCCGCGCCTCCGTCGATGCCGGCGACTGCTCGTGGCGGTCGGGGGGGCGAAGGTCCCGCCCGAGCTCTATCGCGTGGCCCGGTTCAACGTCTCGGTGGGGACCCAACCCCACAGCGAGGTCGCCGCGCTCGCCGTCGCCCTGACCCAGCTGCTCGGCCTCCCCCGAGACCGGCCCCTGCGGAACGCTCGGCTCCGCATCGTTCCCCGTGCCCGGGGCAAGAAGGTCGCGGAGCGGAAGGGACGGACATGACCACCGACCCATCCCTCCCCCCCATACCGGCACGGCCCCTCCCGCTCACGGCGCGGGCCCCTGGGAAGTGCATCATCTTCGGCGAACACGCGGTGGTCCACGGAGCGCCCGAACTCGTGTTCGCGATCGACCTCCACACCCAGGTCTTTGTGCGGGCGGCCGGCGCGACGCGTCTCAACTCGGACGCCGCCGCGGCCTCGCGGAACGCCTACTTCCGCTCCGCGCTCGAGCATAGCTGGCCCGACGGGCCGACGATCGACGTCCGTGCCATCTCGCGGATCCCCCAGGCGGCGGGCCTAGGATCTTCGGCGGCGTTCGCCGCCGCGATCGCGGCCGTGTTCGCGTCGTCCCGGGGGGGCATGGACCGCCCGGCGCTCGCCCAACGGAGCTTCGAGATCGAACGGGGCGCGCAGGGGGTGGGGAGCGCCGGCGATACCTCGACGGTCGTCGCCGGAGGCTTCGTCGCCATCAACGGGGGTCCGGGGGACCCGCTGTGGACCGTCCGCTCGCCCGACCACGCGTGGGAGGTGCGACGTGTCCCCGACCCCGGCTGGGTCTGGGTCGTAGCCCACAGCGGCCTTCCGCGGTCGACCGCGGACGCCGTGCGCGCGGTCGGCCACCGCCTCGATCGACCGGACGGTCCCGCCCTGCTCGAGGAGTTCGCCCGGGTCGCCCGGGACGGCATCCGGGCCGTCGCTCGGGCCGATCGGAAGACCGTCGCGGATCTCGTCGTCCGGAACCAGGAGCTCCTGCGAGAGGTGGGGGTGTCCCACCCTCGCCTTGAGGCACTGATCGCGGCGGCGGCTCCGGCGGCCGAGGCATCGAAGCTCACCGGGGCGGGTGCCGGGGGTTCCGTCGTCGTCCTCCCGGTGCCCGGGAAGGAGTCCGAGCTCGTCCGGAGGCTCGCACGGGCCGGCGGCCTTCCGTTCGTCGTGCGCCCGGCCGCGGAAGGAGCCTCACTCATCGAACCCCCGCGGCGGTCGGAGGAACGGGAGTAGGGCAAGATGCGGCGGGGCCGCCGGCCTACTTCCGCGCGACGATCCGCACGACCGACTGGGGGCCGAGCGGATGGTCCGCCGCGAGGGCCCGGTGGGTCCGTCCGTCGATGGCCCGGATGAAGTTCTCCCCGAGATCAGAATGTACCCGGTAGGCGACGGCCCGCGCCGGAGTCTCCGCGGGGACGAGGAGCGCATCGGGGAGGACCCGTCCCTGCCCATCGGTCCAGTGGGTCTCGTCCTCGACCGGGTACACCACGATCATCCCGAGACGGTCAAAGACCATCCGTTCGAGCGCGGCCTGGACGCCGGTCGTCCCCCAGGCCGCGAGGATGGACCGGATCCCTTCGAGGGCCCGCGACTGCGCCGGGGAGAGGCGGGCGGGCTCCCGGACGGAGAACGAGGGATCCCCGGGACGGTAGTCGACCAGGCCCGAGCGGGCCGCCCGGCGGAGGGTGAGCTCGGCGTCGGCGCTCGTCGGCACGACCGGTAAGGGGTCGATGGCGGAGGCGAGCGTCGTCTGCTGGCCCGGGGTGCTCCGGTCGCATTTGTTCCCTGCCACCAGACGGGGTTTCGCGACCCGCAGGAGCTCTCGACCGAGGCCCGTCAGGTTCTCTCCGGACCAGTGGGCCGGATGGGACCGGTCGAGGCTCACGGTCCGAAGCGCGGCCGCGATCGCCGACGGAGAGATCGAGAGACCGGTGAGCCGTTGTCCGAGGAACTCCTCGAGCTTCCGGCCCTCGAGCTCGACGGTCTTCGCCTGGCGGGTGAAGTCCCTTCCGAGCACTTCCGCGATCCAGGCGACCAGCTCCTCTTCCAGCCAACCGACCTCTTCGGCCGGGTCGTGGCTCCCCGGGCTGTCGATCCGGCCCTCGGCGTCCGTCGCCCCGGAGAGATCGACGATCTGGATGAAGCCGTCCGCTCCCCGCAGATCGTCCAGGAACTTGTGCCCCAGTCCCTTGCCGAGGTGCGCACCGGGCACGAGGCCCGGCACGTCGACGAGGTTGACCGGCACCCATCGCGTGCCGTCGACGCACTTCGCGTTCCCGGGCGTGCACGGGACTCCTTTCTCCGTATGGGGGCAGGGGACCCGTACGGCGGTAACGCCCCGGTTCGGCGCGAGCGTCGTGAAAGGGTAGGGGGCCATGGGGACGTCGAGCAGGGTCAGTGCGTTGAAGAACGTCGACTTTCCGACGTTCGGCTTCCCTACGACTCCTACCTCCATCGCCTCCCTCCGCGGGCGCCCGGGCTACACGGTATAGTCCGGGGGCACCTCGGCCGCTCCGAGCCGATGATTGACGGCGAGGGCGAGGGCGAAGAGAAGATCGCTCAGACGGTTCGCCCACTGCAGAAGCTCAGGGCGGACAGCTTCGTCGCGGTGTAGCGTCCAGACCTCGCGTTCGGCACGCCGCGCGATCCCGCGTGCGATGTGGAGGAGGGCCGCAGGGCGCGACCCGCCCGACAGTACGAACGAGTGGAGAGAACGGAGGGCGCCGTCGAACCGGTCGATGTCGCTCTCCAGTCGGCGGACATGACGCTCTCCAATGAGGTGCTTCGGTCGCGAGCGCTCGGAAGGGTTCGCCAGTTCGGCCTGAGCGATGAAGAGCTCGTGCTCGAGCCGCTGTACTACGTCCCGGACCTCCCTCAGACTATCGGGAAGCTCCACCACGACGAGGCCAAGGTAGGCCCCCAGCTCGTCGAACGTTCCGTAGGAGCGGATGCGTTGCGAGTCCTTCTCTACGCGCGAGCCACCGGCCAGGCCGGTAGTTCCCCGGTCGCCCGTGCGGGTGTAGAGACGCGGGATACTCTCGCCTCCGGCCGCCACGGGAGCTGGTCGAGCGGAGAGCTGAGACCGTGGACGGGACAGTACGAGATGTGCAGCACCTCATTATGCTTGGCGTCCTGCCGGCACAGTCGACAGATGAATCCGCTCCGTTCGCTCCAGGCGATCCCCATCGTTTCCATGATGCAACCTTTCCCCCGGTTCGAGAGCTAGCGCCCGAGGAGCCCCCGTCCCTCCCGGTCCGCTCGCCGTCGACCCGCGCGGCGCTCCCGGGCCGACCGAGCGCTCTCACGGAGTGCCCGGACGTCCTCGGAGTGCGTGCGAGACAGCTCCCGGATCCCGAGGGTCAGGACGAGCGCGATGGCGCTGTCGAGGTCCCCGGCGTACCCCTCCTCGACCAGGTCCTCGAGCTCGTTCCGCAAGGTCACCGGGACCTCGATCGCGGAGGGGGTCGGCGCCACCGCCGCGCGTACGAGAGCCCGGACCGCGTCGGAACGCGTCCGGAGTTCGTGGTCGGTTCGGAACTGTTCGAGGTGCGACTCCTCCTCGGCCGTGAGGCGAACACCGAGAAAGTGGGTCGCGGGAGCTTTGGCTCGAGCGGTCCGCACGCTGTTAAACAAACATCAACAAGTATAACAACGTTCCGCAATGAGTGTTAAACGTCGGGGGCATAGCGTCTCCAAACCCTGCAACCAATATCCGGGGGCTGTCGGTAGCCACTGAGTGAAGCCTCTGGTGCTGACCGGGTACGGGTCTTGCCGGAAGGTCCGAGCGGGAAAGCTCGTCGTGAAAGACCAAGAGTCTCGCGCCCCTGAGCGGGCCGCCGGTGCTCACCAGGCGCAGAACTGCGCGGAAGGAAATCGGGCACGAGAGGCAGTCTCGCAGGGCCGATGCGTCTCACGGGGCGCCAGTGCATCCTCGTCGGACCGTGGTGGGCGACCCTTCCCACAACCTTGGGGTGGTCGCGTTGGCTGCGGACGGGGGGCTCGGTGCCGGGGGGGGGGGGTTTCTCGAATCGGCGGGGTCTATTGGGCGAAGCCCGTTCTGCGTCCCGCCCGATTGGGGTTTCGGTAACGGGTGGATCAGGACGTT
>JBJKRJ010000020.1:0-10692 GCA_046704665.1 Thermoplasmata archaeon
GCCTCCGCGAGGAGGCGGCGGCGCGGCGCGAGCGCCCCCGGCGGCGATGGCACCCCCGACGGCGACCGCGGCACCCCCGCCCGCGCCTCCCGCCGCTACAGTGCCCGGTGCGAACCTGAAGGCCTGCCCGAACTGCGGCAAGGAGATCCCACCCGACTACCTCGTCTGTCCGTTCTGCGGAGCGGTCACCCAGTAGGCCAGGGTCGGTCCGGACCTCCCGGCGTCCGCCGGAAGCGAACCCCTTCCGCTAGTCTTTATCCTGTACCGAGCTTGCGAACTGCGGTTCGGAATGGTCGGGGACGTCGGGCGGGGCCGCCTCAAGATCGAGTGGGCTCGCCGGCACATGCCCGTGCTCGAAGCAATCCGGGCCCGGTTCTCCACCGAGCGTCCGCTCGCAGGGCTCACGGTCTCAGCGGTGCTCCACGTCGAGGCCAAGACCTGCGCCCTCGCGCTGGCGCTCCAGGTCGGTGGGGCGGACGTCCGCCTTGCCGCGAGCAATCCGTTGTCGACCGACGACGATGCCGTCGCCGCGGTCCGCGAGGAGGGGGTCGAGACGCGGGCGGAGAAGGGGGAATCGCTCGCCCAGTACCATGCCGGGGTCCAGGCGATGCTCGACGCCGATCCGGACGTCATCGTGGACGACGGCGCCGACCTCGTCGCGCTGGTCCATACCGCACGCAAGGACCGCGGCAAGATCCGCGGATCGACCGAGGAGACGACAACCGGTGTCACCCGCCTCCGGGCGATGGAGCGGGCAGGGAAGCTCCTCTTTCCGGCGATCGACGTCAACGATGCCGAGATGAAGCATCTCTTCGACAACCGCTACGGGACCGGCCAGTCGACGGTCGACGGCGTGCTAAGCGCGACGAACCTTCTGATCGCCGGCAAGGTCTGCGTGGTAGCCGGCTACGGGTGGTGCGGCCGCGGGGTCGCCTCCCGCCTGCACGGCCTCGGCGGCGATGTCATCGTGACGGAGGTCGATCCGGTCCGTGCCCTCGAGGCGAGAATGGACGGCTTCCGGGTCCGGCCGATGCTCGAGGCCGCCCCTGAGGCGGATCTCATCGTGACCGTGACGGGCAACACGGGGGTCGTCCGCTCCGAGCACTTCCGGGTGCTCAAGGACGGGTGCCTGCTGGCGAACTCGGGCCACTTCGACGTCGAGGTCTCCCGGCGCGAGCTCGAGGGGCTCGCGGTGAGCCACCGGGCCGCCCGACCGCACGTCGAGGAGTACGTCTTCGCGGACGGGCGACGGGCCTACCTTCTCGGGGAGGGACGCCTTATCAACCTCGCGGCCGGTCAGGGCCACCCGGCGGAGATCATGGACCTTTCCTTCGCCCTCCAGGCGCTCAGCGCCGAGCATCTCGCCCGTCATGGGCGTTCGATGGAGCCGAGGGTGCACCCCGTGCCGGCCGCGCTCGACCGGTCGGTCGCGGAGGCCGCGCTCGCTCCGATGGGCGTGCGCATCGATACGCTGACCCCGGAACAGGTAAAGTACGCGGCGGAGTGGGAAGGAGGAACGAGCGGATGACCGAGATGAAGGTGCCGGAGGAGCTGCTGTACACGAAGAGTCACGAGTGGGTCCGCGTCGAGGGCGACAGCGCGACCGTCGGGATCACCGACCACGCCCAGGGGGAGCTGACCGACATCGTGTTCGTCGACCTTCCGGCGGAAGGAAAGGCGGTCACGAAAGGCGCGAGCGTGCTCGTCCTCGAGTCGGTGAAGACCGTGGCGGACGTCTACGCTCCGGCGAACGGCACCGTCAGCGCCGCGAACGCCGAGCTCAAGGCGCATCCCGAGCTCGTCAACCAGGACCCGTACGGGAAAGGCTGGCTCTACAAGCTCACGCTCGCCGGGACGCTCGAAGCGGGCGAGCTGCTCACCCCGGCCGCCTACCGGGCCGAGATCGCGCCCAAGGCCTGAGACACCGAACTCACTTCCCCTGGAACTTCGGGGGACGCCGTTCGAGGAACGCGCGCATCCCCTCGAGCCGGTCCTCGGTCGAGAAGGTGTGGCCCGCCGACTCGGTCTCGATGTGCAGCGCGGTCGCGAGCGACGCGTCGAGGCCCCGGTCGATCACCTGCTTCGCCCACTGGACCGCGAGTGGCGCCCGGCTCGCGATGGTCTCGGCGAGCTTCTGCGCCTCCTCGCGGGCGCTCGCGGCGGGGACGAGCTTCGTGACGAACCCGAGCCGGTAGCCTTCCTCGGCGCTCATGGGGACCCCCGAGTAGGTGAGGAGCTTCGCCTTCGCGCGACCGATGATGCGGGTGAGCCGCGTCGCACCGCCCATTCCCGGGTGGATCCCGATCGTGACCTCGGGGAGACCGAGCTGGGCGCCTTCGGCGGCGACCAGGAGGTCGGCGGAGAGCGCGAGCTCGAGCCCTCCTCCGAGGGCGTAGCCCTCGACGAGCGCGATCACCGGGGTCGGGAACCGCTCGATGCGCTCCGCGGCCTTGAGGCCGAGGAAGCCGAAGGCGACCCCTTCGGCGGGCGACTTCTTCTCCATCTCGGCAATGTCCGCCCCGGCGGCGAACACGGGCGACGTGCCGGCAAGGACGACGACCCGGAGGTGCCGGTCGTTCTCGAGCGAACGGAACGTGCTCTCGAGCTCGCGGAGGACCTCGGAGTTGAGCGAGTTCAGCACCTCGGGCCGGTCGAGCATCACCCAGGCGACGGGCCCTTTCCGCTCGACCCGCACGTACGAGAGCGGCCAGTGCCGCTCCCCCCGCTTCGCGCGGCGCCGCAGCTCCTCCGAGACGGGGAAGTTGCCGGGCCAGCGCTTGGAGTACTCCTCGACGACCTCGAGGCCCTCGGCGATCCCGAGCGAGGAGAGCTGGGCGAACGGACCGGAGGCCCGACGGAGCCCCACCGTGGCGCCCCGGTCGGTGGCTTCGGCGGCCGCGACGCCCTCTTCTACGAGCCGGGTCGCGATGCCTATCGTGAGGCCGAGGAAGCGGCGACGGACCGCGTCCTTCTTCTCCGGCTCGACGGTCGTCTCCTTCCAGGCCCACGGCTTCCCCGAGCGGAACTGCGACTCGAGGAGCTTCGCCGGTGCGTAGGCCGGCCCGAACGCACGGAAGAGTGACGATTCCGCGTGGAACGCGATCGGGATTCCCGTGACGTTCATGAGCTCGAACGGTCCGAGGGTGGCGCCGAAGAGCTCCCGGCCGACCTCCTCGATCGTCGCGAGGCTCGCGGTCTCCTCCTCGGCGAGCCGAACCGCCTCGTTTAGGTACGGAACGAAGAAGCGGTTCACACAGAAACCAGCGGAGTCCTTGGTCGTGATCGGGACCTTCTTCAGAAGGTAGCAGAAGCGTTCGAGCTCGGCGAGCGTCTCGGGGTCGGTCGAGGGACCCCCGATGATCTCGACGAGCTTGTTGACCTGGGCCGGGTAGAAGAAGTGGAGGCCGGCGAACCGGTGGGGGTGCGGGAACCCCGTACCGAGGGCCTCGACCGAGAGCGACGAGGTGTTCGTCGCGACGATCGCGTCGGCGGAGACGCCCGGCGCCACCTCATGGAAGAGCGCCCGCTTGACCCCTTCGTCCTCGAAGACCGCCTCGATGACGAGCGAGGTCCCATCGAGCGCGCCCGCGAGGTCGGTGCTGAACGTGATCCGGCCGAGGATCTCGTCGCGCCGGGCCGGGGTCATCTTCCTGCGCGCGATCGCACCCTCGAGCATCTTTCCGAGGATCGCGCGGCCCCGCTCGACCGCGGCGTCATCGATGTCCCGGACCCGCACCGAGAACCCCGCCTGCGCGCACGCCTGGGCGATCCCGCTCCCCATGTTCCCGCCACCGAGCACCGTCACGGGCCCGGGCGGACGCAACGACCGAACGGCCACTTTCCCACCTTCCGAGAAGGACGTATCCTCGGGGTCGCGGACGAGGGGAGCGACAGATAACGGTTCGGAGGCGTCGCGGCCTTCCCCGTGGGGACGGAGCCCCGTCGAGCGAAGGTTCCCTGTACCTCGAGGCCATGTGACGAGTGTGCAGCCCGACCCCTCCGAGCTCGCGACCGAGGCCGCGCTCGATGCCGAACGGCAGTTCGTGCTCACGCTCGGCGGCTACGCCCTCGAGATCCCGGGAGCCACCCTCGTCCTCCACGAGAAGCTTCCCGTGGCGCGGTTCAACTTCGTTCAGGAGCTCGGGGTAGGGGCGGAGCGGCAGACCGCGTTCTTCGAGCGGGCGCTCGACCAGTACTTCCAGCGCGCGCTACGGCCGACCTTCCGGGTCCCCGTGCCGGTCCCTTCCCATGTCGATTCGGGACTCCGTCGTTTCGGCTTCCGTGCCCTCCCCGATCCCCTCGTGCTCCTCCTCGCCACGGACGAACGGACCGGGCCGGCCGGGGGGAACGCGGAGGTACGGCCCGCGACGCCGGGAGAACTCGACCGGGTCGCCTCGTTCTGGACCACAGAACGTGAACGTCCGGAGTTCCGTACCGCTCTCGAGATCGCCTGGAGCCACCCGAACCCTCATGAGCGCCTCGTGCCGCTCCTGGCCCACCAGGACGGACGCCCGGTCTCTTCGGCGCTCGTCTACCGGTACCGGTCGTCCGCCGGTATCTTCGCCGTCACCACGCTCCGGGAGTCCCGGGGGAAGGGGGCTGCTTCCGACCTCGTTCGCTACGTTCTCGAGAACGATCCGGTAGGACCGGGCGTCCGCTACTCGATGTTCTCGGATTCGGAACGCCTCGAACGCCGTCTCCGGACGCTCGGGTTCCGGCCCGCGCGAGGCTTTCGGGTCTACGAGCTGCCTCCGAGCGCGGAGCTTGCCCTTCCGCCCGTGGGACCTCCCGGTCCGCCGCGCTGGCGACCCCCCGGGACCCCGGTGTCACCCCAGGGAAGGGGGAGCGAACGAGAAGGACCGACGCCCTAGGCGCGGTCGCGCAGTCCGTGGAGCTTCATCCGCTGCTCGAGCGAGGCGATCGTGCGGATCGTCGAGACGACGGTGTCGGCGTTCAGCGAGATCGAGTCGATCCCCTGGCGCACCAGGAACTCCGCGAACTCGGGGTAGACGCTCGGCCCCTGACCGCAGATCCCGACCGATCGACCCTCCGCATGTGCCCCCTCGATGAGGAGGGAGATCGCCTTCAGGACGGCGGGGTCGCGTTCATCGAAGTAGCCCATCCGGCCGAGCGTCTCGGAGTCTCGGTCCGCGCCGAGCACGAGCTGCGTCAGGTCGTTCGACCCGATCGAAAAGCCGTCGCAGTGCTTGGAGAACTCCCGGGCCAGGAGGACCGTCGACGGCACCTCGGCCATGAGGTAGAGCTGGAAGTCGCGCGAGCGACGCAGGCCCTGCGCCCGCATCATCTCCGTGATCTCCTCGAGCTCCCAGGTGTTCCGGACGAACGGGAGCATCACCATCGCGTTCTTGAGCCCCATGTCGACCCGGACGCGATGGATCGCTTCGAGCTCGGCCAGGAACGCCGGCTTGTAGACGGGAGAGATGTACCGGGAGCAGCCGCGCCAGCCGATCATCGGGTTCTCCTCGGACGGCTCGAACTCCTCGCCGCCGGGCATGCCGCGGTACTCGTTCGTCTTGAAGTCGGAGGTCCGGATGATGACCGGACGCGGGGCGAACGCCTGGCAGACCTTGCCGACGCCGTCCGCGAGGCGCTTCACCAGCTCCTCCTTCCGGCCCTTCTTCAGGAGAGAGAGCGGGTGGTCCCGGACGTGCGCGGTGAAGATGAACTCGATGCGGAGGAGGCCGACCCCCGAGACGGGCAGCCGGGCGTACTCCTCGGCCTTCTCGGGGACCCCGACGTTGACGTAGATCTTGGTCGCGGTCACGGGAGCGGAGTCGTGCGCGTGAACGTGGCCGCCGTGGGCGTCCGCGGGGGCGGCGGCCGCTGCGACCGACGTCTTGCCTCGGGAGACGGCGCCCTGGAAGACCAGGCCGGCCTTCCCGTCGACCGTCACCTCCATCCCGTCGGTGATCCGGCTCGTCGCCTCGCGCGTCCCGACCACGCAGGGGACCCCGAGCTCCCGGGAGACGATCGCGGCGTGGCAGGTCATCCCGCCCTCGTCCGTGACGATCGCCGCCGCCTGTGACATCGCCGGCACCATGTCCGGCGTCGTCATCGTCGTGACGAGGACCTCGCCGACCTTCAGTTTGTCCATCTCGGCGGCGCCGTGCAGGATCCGGGAGACCCCGACCGCGACGCCGGGGCTCGCTCCGAACCCGCGCAGAAGAGGTCCTCCCTCCTCCTTCGCTTCGCCGGGGGTCTGTTCGTCGGAGGCACCGGGCGCCGTGGACTTCGGAATGGTGGTCACGGGTCTTGCCTGCACGATGTAGAGGGATTCCGCGTCTCCGCACCACTCGACGTCCATCGGACGCCGGTAGTGGGACTCGATGAGGCGGGCGAGCGAGGCGAGCTGATGCAGCCGATGGTCCGGCAGCTTCTGGACGTTCCGCTCGTGGGCCGGGACATCCTCATGGCGGTTCCCTCCACCGTCCGCGCGGACGATGCGTACCTTCTGCTCGGATATCTGCTTGTGGACGATCTTCTGGGTTGCCCCGTCGACCACGTAGTGGTCGGGGGTCACCTCGCCCCCGACGATCGCCTCGCCGAGACCAAGGCCGGCCTCGACGATCATGTGGTTCTCGCCGGTGTTCGGATCGCGGGTGAAGAGGATCCCGCTCACGGAGGCGTCGACCATCTTCTGGACCAGCACCGCGAGACGGACGGTCGAGTGGTCGAACCCCTTCCTCTGTCGGTACACGAGGACGCGGGGGGTGAAGAGCGAGCCCCAGCACTTCCGTACCGCGGTGAGCATGGGCTCGGTCCCGGTGACATTGAGATAGGTCTCCTGGAGGCCCGCGAACGATGCTCCCTCGAGGTCCTCCGCGGTCGCGCTCGAGCGCACCGCCGAGAACTTCACGGCGTGGCGGCGAACGAACGTCTCGTACGCCTCGGCGATCGCCTTCTTGAGATCCGGGGGAAAGGGGGCGGTCTCGAACCCGGCACGGATCCGCTGAGAGGCCGCATCGATCGTCTCCGGTCGGGCGGGATCGATCGAGGCGAGCGCCTTGGGGATCTCCTTCTTGAGAGGGGTGCCGTCGACGAACGCCTGGTACGATTCGGTGGTCAGCACGAAGCCCGGAGGGATCGGCAGTCCCTGCCGGACGAGCTCTCCGAGCTTCCCGGCCTTCCCTCCGGCCGTCGCCAGGTCGGACTCCGAGACCTCGGCGAGATCGACCACCAGCGCCATCGGACGAGATTCACTCTCCCGAGCGTTCGAGAACGAACGCGCTCAGATCCGACGCGGGCGAGTACGGGTGAACGATACGGCGTTCGCGGACCCGCCACGAGCCCTCCGGACCGAGCGCGCTCACGATCGCTTCCTGCCTTTCGGTGGCCGCCGTGCGCGGGGTCACCTCGTAATAGTAGAGCCGACCCCCGGACGCGACGGCCCGTCCCACCGAGGGTAGGTACTTAATTCCTTCGAGAGGAAGATTGAAGATCACCCGTTCCCGGGGCTCCGCGCCGGGCAGGAACTCCTCGAGCCGCGCCTCGATGCCCTCGACCGGGACCCGGAACGACGACCGGCGGAGCGTCGACCGCAGGAGCTCGATCGCGGCAGGGTTCGCGTCGACCGCGGTCACCGATCTCGCGCGTCCATCGCGTGCGATGGTGAGCGCGAACGGGCCGACCCCGCAGCACAGGTCGTACACCTGATCGTTCGCGCCGACCTCCGTCGCCACCCGGGCGTGCTCCCGGGCGAGCCGGGGAGAGAAGTACGCCCGTTCGAGGTCGATGTCGAGCGTGAGACCGTTCTCACGGTGCCGTGTCCGCCATCCGCCGGTCCCGGCGATACGCTCGACCGCCCGGCGGCGCTCCACGCCTCGGACCCCGCGGTCGAGCCCGACGATCCGGGCACTCGGAACGAACGAGAGAAGCGCGGCGCCCACCTCGAGCTTCCGCACCTCGAGCTCGGCCGGCAGTCGGACGAGCACGACGTCGCCGACCACATCGAACGACCGCGGAAGCTTCGATTGCAGCTCGGAAGGGAGGTGCAGGAGCGTCCGGTAGTCGGAGGGACCGGAGGGCGGCACCCGGGGGAATTCCCGCTCCACGAGCTCCCCCCACTCTCCGACCGCCGCGTCCGATGCCCTCAAGGGAAAGACCAGGGAGTCGTCCTCCCGTCCGATCCGCATCCGCTCGTCAAGAAGCCCGCGCGCGAGCAACGCCCGCCGGATCTCTTCGCCACGGCGCCGCGGCACCCGAAGGCCCGGAGTGCTCATGCCGAGGCCGGGGTCGCCGATTCTGTCGACAAGAGCAGCGACATCACTTCGGCGCCGCGCCGCGTGCCGAGCGTGCCCTGCGCGGCGGCGGTCTCTCCGAACTTCGAGGCTCTAGCCCCCGGGGCCGAGGGCACTCCCGCGCCCACGAGTAGGAGCGGCACCGGGTCGTCGGAGTGGCCTTTCAATACGGAGGGGGTCGCGTGGTCCGCCGTTACCACGATGCGGGTGCGCTCGAGGTCCAGTCCGTCGAGGAACGGACCGAAGAACGAGCGATCGATCGCTTCTACAACTTCCTTCTTTCGCCGTGCATCCCCATCGTGCCCCGGCTCGTCCGGTCCTTTGAGATGCACATAGACGAACGGGTGGCGCTCGAGGAGCTCCCGGGTGCGACGCGCCCGCTCCCGATAGCCGAGGTCCCGGTCGGCCCCCATGGGACCGATGTGCTCGTCGGCGAGGCCGAGCGCCCTTGCGATGCCTCGTTCGACCGGCATCTCGGTGAGCGCCGCGCCCCGAATGTGGTGACGGCCTGCGAACGGCGGTGGCGGCGGGTCAGGCAGCCGGCCCGCATTTCGGACGAGGAGGGCATTCGCCATCTTCTTGCCCGACATCGCACGACGTGCGTTCACGCTATGACCCGCGAGGACCCCCCCCGCGCGGCTCAGAAAGAGGTTCACGGCCTCGGCGGTCCGCCGTGCCTCGGCCGAGGGGTCGAGCGCCTCCACGGTAAGGAGTCGCGGATGCTCGGGCCTCCTGGCTTGCCCCATCCCTCCGACCTTCTCGTAGAACGGGTCGGCGTTCGAGATGTTCGGGGAGAGAGGACCCCCCGACACCGGATGCAACCACAATACCCCCCGATGTCCCACGGTCGCCCACACCTCCGCGCGGATACCGAGATCGGCCAGTAGGTCCGCCGAGGTCACGCTGCGCGCGAGGGCCTGCGCCTCGTTCGTGGAGAGCGAACGGCCGACCCGTGAGTCGAGGATGGTTCCCTCCCCATCGGCCGTGGCGAAGTTGAGGCGGAGCGACACGTCCCCCGGTGCGACCGGGACCTCGACCCCGAGCGCCTCGAGGACGCCCCGGCCCGGGGAGTCGTTCACCGGGTCGTAGCCGAGCAGCGCGAACACACCGGCATCGGACTCGGGCGCGATGCCCGGTCCCACGACGACGACCTGCCCCAGCTGGCCCCGGGCGACGAGGGAATCGAGGTTCGGTGTCGCCGCCGCCTCGATCGGGCTCTTCCCTTCGGTGTCCGGATGCGGGCGGTCCCCGAGGCCATCCAGCACGATCAGGGCGTACCTCCGAGGGGTTCCCTCCACCGAGGAGACCGTCGTTGCCATTTCTTAATAAGGAGAGGACGGCCTGCCCTCCCGTTCCGTGCAGCAGCAGCAGCCGAGCGGCTTTAGGCGTTTCGTCCAGCGACCTCTCGGTCGGGTCCTTCTGGTCGCGATCACGACGCTCGTCGTCTTCGGCTCGTACGTCTACATCTCCGCGCTGCTCGCGATCCCGGCGATCCTTGTCTTCGGGCTGGCGATACCGATTTGGGCCGGGCTCAAACGGCCGCGCTACCTGGCGATCACGGGTCTCGTGGTCATCCTCATCGTCGCGCCGGCCTCGACCGTCATCCTGACGCAGGAGATCCGGACCCCGATCACGCTCGCGGCCTCGCTCGACAGCATCCCGGGTACGAATGGGACGCCGCTGCTCCAGGACGCGGGCGTGACGCCGTACACGGGCACGACCTCGACGAACTTCACCTGGAACGTGACGGTGGTCCCTTCCGGGATTCCAAAAGGGAATACGACCCCGTTACGGCTCGAGCTCTACATCAGCACCTGTCCCGGGGCGACCAACGCGACGCAGGGACCTACCTGGTGCTCGCCGGGCTATTCGTTCTTCCAGCTGAACTACACGTTCTCGGGCAATCTCACGAGCCCGATCACCGTCACGTTCCACCACACGATCGGCTCGAACGGGATCTGGGACTGGCAGATGGGCGTCTACACGAAGAACAGCTCCACCTCGAAGCTGTTCTACCAGACGCTGGTCGGGGACTCGGTCTACAACGCCCTCGAAGGGCCCGTGGTCGGGGATTTCGCAGCGACCTACGGGGAGCTCCTTCCGACCGTCTACTTCGACGACTTCCTCTACCTCGGGGCCCCCTTCTACCTCGTCCTCCTCCTTTACCTGGTCTTCAAGTTCCGGGAGCGTCGCCGCAAAGATGCGGCCGCGAGGGCGGCCGGCCCCGTGCCACCTGCGGGAGGGCCTCAGGAGGAGGGTACGGCGCTTCCGTCGAGCCTCCGGAAGGGCCCACCGGCCAGCGGAGGTCCCCCGCCCCCTGTGGTCCGAGAACGCACCTGTCCGAACTGCAACGCGGTCGTCTACGAGAACGAGGCGACATGCTGGAAGTGCGGCGCGGGCCTCTCCCCGGACGAGCCCGGTCCGAGCGCCTGAT
>JBJKRJ010000021.1:0-13398 GCA_046704665.1 Thermoplasmata archaeon
CTCTTCGGCCGGTCCGACCAGCACCCGGTATCTGTCGTCTTTGAGTTCCGCGATGCTTTGTGGCCACGTGGATCCCTGCTCCTGAAGGTCTGTGAGGCGAATCGGTACAGCGAGCCGGTCCACCTCCCAGAATAATAACGAGAGGACCGGCTTATGACATAGGCGTTGGAGTTCACGGAGCGGCAGCACTGTCCGGTTCCCAACGAACTGAACGATATCTTCCGGCGTCCGACACAATCGTACTTGTTCCACCACGCCGCGGCGACAAATCGAAGGGTCGTCGCCCGATTGGTAGAATAGGAGCAAGTCTCCCGGCCTTACCAGGGTGATTCGCGAATTCGACAGGTAGGCCTTTCGGACGGCGTTCCCGGCTGGAGGTGGAAGGGCGACCCCACCATCGAGTCTCAACTGGATTGTCCGCTCCTCTGAATCGGGGAAGAGCAGCCGGTGATAGGCCGGCCGGATTGGGACGAGGAATTTCCGGACGTGCGAATCGTCCTGGAAAGAGGGGTAGTATGTTCGGAGGAAGTCCACGGGTTCTAGAGTAGCGCTTCCGGTCGGAAGCGCCAGGGCTTTGATCATTACAAGCTCGCCATTTCCAAGCGCACAGGCCCGACGAAAACCGAATGTCTCGAAAAGGGCCATCAGGTCGCCGTGATGCGGAAAGACTGTCACAAACGCTTCGAGGTACCTGTTGCGTTGGGCGTACGCCAACGCAATCGCAAGAAACATCTCGCCCAATCTGAAACCGGATTGCTCGGGCCCGACCTTCAAACTGCAAATCTTCAGTCGATCTCGACTCGGCCCTCCACAAATCGAGTCGGAGTCGTGGTCCTTCAGAATCAGAATCGCGCCGAGCCGACCATCGGAAAGTCTGGAGTCATAGCATAATCTACCAGCCCGCTGACCCTTGACGAACCACTCATCGAACGCAGCTGCCCCGTAGTCGTTCCGGAACGAGTCGAAGAATGCGTCTCTCAGGTCTAATGAATGCATGGTCGTCCTTCTGATATGCGGCGTGACGACAGGGTACACCCGCTCGAACAGCTGGGAAAACGTCTGAAGCGCTGATTGAACATTCAGGACGCGATCGGACAGGCCGATTTTTGCTGCCCGTCGGAGCAGACCATAATCCTCAGAAAGAAGGAACGAGACCGCGTTGGCTCTGACCGCTTGGAGCAGTGCCACGTCAACTGCGTCATTTGACGAATTGACCGGACCCGTTCGCTCGATTGTATCGGGCTCAATCTCCGGAGGGTGCTCGAGGGTTGGATAGACTCTGACTTTTGAGAGAGTCTCGGATCTTCGAGCAGGGTCGGGGTCTCTATCGATATCGACGATCGAACTGGGGTGAATCATCGTGATAACCCCATTCGAACCGAGCATTTGGAGGAGGGCGGCAAGGTCTGGACCGAGCCTTTGGGGATCCTCCCGCTGAATCAAGAGATTGGTATCGAGTAGGACCCTTAGTATTGGCGGCGTGATGTCAGTAAGAGAAAACCGGGTTATCGAACCTCGCTTCCCACAGCACTGGCTTCGGTCGTGGTGCTGCGCTGGGTCCGGGTGCAACTCGGACCGGGGTGAGAGCTCCGTTAAAAAGAGAGGACCCCGGGTTGCCCCGGGGCCGAAGGGGTTGGCTGTCTACATATCCGATTCGTTGGAGGAACGAGAGAACGGATAGTCGCGAAGGCGGTCGGCGAGGATTCGGAGCGAACGATCGACAATCTCCGGGGCCGGCTCCAGACGTAAACTCATCGACTGAACTGTGGCGGCGAGGGACCAAGGTGGTCGAGCACCGCGATGTGCCGCTTATCCCTCTGAGCAACGGGGAAGGACCGAGGGATGACTCGGCCCCCCGATGAGATAGCTCGCGTGGGGCGGGGTAGAGGTCGAGTGGAGGCGGTTAGCGCGTGTCCCCTGATCGGCCGAGCTCTGCCTGCTCTGAAGCCCTCTCAAGGTCCTTCCAAGCTTGGCGAACTCTACGAATCTGTTCGCTTTGATCGGCCGTCGCGCCCTGAGCCCGGAGCATCTTCTCAAAATCCAGCCCCCGCTGCTGGGCGTAGGTGCGAACGTGCTCGTATCCGCAAAATGGAAAGCCGCTCACTTCCGACAGGAGCACTTCGTCCACACCTTCGACGAAGACCACTCGGGAGCCCTTCGGAATTACTTCTTGGCCGCCCTTACACGCCATATCCACGGTGATGGTGGTCGTTCGAAGTGTTGGGAGCACATGCGTAACACCGGCTCCCTGAATAAAAAGCCGGAGGGCAGTCTCCCCGGCAAACGAACCAGAACCCGCTTTACTTGCCTCGCGTTTCCGCTTCCCAATCCATGTCGAACGAACGGACCCTGGTCGAAGGTTACCTGCCACGCAGGGTCCCGAAGTGGATGGACGTGCCCAAATCGCTCGGTGCGAAGATGGGGAAGCCCGCGCCCGCAATGCGATCCAAGCGGAGACGGAACCGGCGTCGAAACCGGAAGCGAACCAAGGGTTGCCCGGCTTGCTTCGGGAGTGGAGGTCCCCGCGGGAACCCCTGCAAGCGATGCGGTGGAACGGGCCGAATCCGTAACCGATAGCAAACGTCGCCCGCGAGGAGCGGCCGACTGGGCAGGCTATCCGAGAATGGATAGACCAATGACTAGGTAGCCGAAGGAAACCGCGAAGATTGCGGCTCCGAGGATGTCGAAAGCCAGAGCCGCCCTGCGCGATCCGCCGAGCCCTGCGGCGCCACCGAGGATGAAGAACACTCCGTCCACCAAGAACACGTCTCTCCACGGACCGGCGAAGCGCAGGATGCCGAACCCGATCCCAATTACCAAGCCCCAACCGAAAACCAGAGCGACGGCCGCCCCGAGGCGGTCTTCCTCCGTCATCAATCCCACCGGAGGGGTAGTCGGCCCTTAGTAGACCGTGTCGACCCGGGAGGGAGGTTTCGTTTCGGGAGGTCCGGCGCCCCCGGCTAACTGAAGCGTAATGCCGACTGGAACTTCGCCCCGCCGAATACGGGGCAGAATCCGAACATCGAGCAGTTTATGAGGGCGACCGACGAGTATTGTACGCTCTTCGGAGCGAGGGATAGAACATGCCGAAAGGCGGTGGCGGCCGCAGCTCGAATGACCAGAGATCGGACGCGATGAACCCCAACAACCCTGAGTATCATGCGTCCCTCGACAACACTTCAAACCAGGGGAACCCCAACAACAATGCCTACCGCAGCTCGCGGGGGCAGTCTCCCAAAGACGACGAGTAGACATTTCGATCCAACCTTAGTTCAAGCCTCGTCAGTAGCACTTTCCACAATATTCGAACCGCCGGGCGTATCGAATCCGTCCCTGCTCACACAATCCCGTGGCCCAGTGACCGGTCGGATGGCGGTGAATATGTATTCGAACTAGTAGCTGAATGCGGTTGTCGGGATTCGAACCCGAGTAGGTAGCTTGGGAAGCTACCGTCCTAACCACTAGACCACAACCGCGCGTTCGAACCGGGAGGTCGGACCGCTCTTACGCTTTGTGCGGATTGGCCGCCGGTCTCGCTAGAAGTCGAACCCCACCGACTCCGAGGGGATGGACGGCGCGGCGGCGAGGAGCTCCTCGTTCGATACGATCCGTTCGGCCCCGAGGCTCGCGAACCCGGCCTTCTCGAGCACTCTCCGCGCCCGGCCGAGGTCCTTCGCGGCGAGGGCGACCAGCGGCTGGTTTCCCTCCCGAGCGACGAGGATCGCGACACTCTGGATGTTGATCCGGGCCCGGTCGAGCGCATCCAGGACGCGGAGGAAGCTACCCGCCCGGTCCTCGAGATGGACCGCGAGCATCTCGCGGACCTCGACCTCGTACCCCGCCCCCGTCAGGAGCGTGGTTGCGCGTGTCGGGTCGCTGACGATCAGGCGGACCCTCCCCTTCCCGGCCGTCGAATCCACGCTGATCGCGGCGACGTTGATCCGTTCCCGGGCGAGGAGACGGGCCATCTTGGCGAGAGTTCCCGGTCGATTCGGCAGGGTGAGCAGGATCTCGCGGAGGGGCATCGGCGGTCCGGCGAAGGAAGGACCGGACCTAAGAAGTCGACGCTCGAAGCGTCACCGTGCCTCTCTCCACCACGCACATATTTATACCCGAATCGGACCTAAATCTGCGTGCGCGGGGTCGAAGGCCCCGTGCCGGTCTATCGAATGGGAGGAACGAACCGCTCGCACGCGAGGCGGCGCTACCTCCGCTCGCGTCGGTTCCATGGGAGCCGACGTGCGGTCGTCGCGGTCGTCGGCACACTGCTCGCACTGCTCGTCTTCTTCGCACTGTTCGGGGTCTTTCTGACCCAGTACGTGCCCCTCTGGATGAACGAGAACGAGTACCAGTTCACGAACCAGGCCTCCGCCTCGTTCACGCAGTTCAAGGGAGCGGTCGATTCCCAGTACGTCCTCGGGGCCCCCCTCTCCTACGGGACCCCGTTCACGATGAGTTCCCAGTCGATACCCCTCTTCGCGCAGCCTACCCAAGGGTCGCTTGCGTTCCTTCCATCGAACTGTCCCAGCATCCCGGCGATCAACACCGTGGGGGGGCAGACGACCAAATGTGTCTTTCAGAGCGTCGAGCTGAGCGTGGGTCCGGGAGGGACGGGCCCATTCGTTCAGTCGGCACCAAGCGGTACGCTGAGCATGCAGCTCCCGAACCGGTACTATAGCGCGCAGACGTTCTACTTCCAGGACGACGCGGTCGTCCAGAGCCAGGGTCCCGGCCAGCAGGTCCTCGTGTTGCCCCCGCCGCTCAACGTGACGACCATCCCGGCCGCGAACGGGCTCACCAACACCACGGTCTATGCAAGTTTCCTCCAGCTTTCCGGGAGCTCGCAGGGGCTGAACGGTCCGAGCACCCAACAGGTCTACAGCCAGCTCGGCACCACGCAGAGGATCACTTCGAACGGATCCGCGGGTGCTTCGTTCGACTTCATCTTTGAGGTCGGAACGCCGTACCCGTGCGCGTGGGTTCACTATCTGCAACAGATGATGAGCGGTAGTGGAGCGAGCTACTTGATCAGTCCGAGCTCCCCGCCGGCGAGTGATTGTTCGCTGGGAAATGGACAGGCGGTGGTGGTCTCCTTCAGCGTCACGAACGTGAACTACGCCGTGCTGTACTCATCGAGGATCCAGGTTTCCCTAGGGGTCGGAGGTGGGTAGCGTATCATGGCAACGGGCACGTTCCGAGTGAAGATCCCCCGGGGACCGACGTCCGGACAGGCCGCTTCGGCCGGGGGCCTGCCGTCGGCCACCGGGGAGCCCGCCGAGTCGACCACCGACGTTCCCGGGACGTTCATCACCGCCCTGCCGCCCCTCCCCGAGCCGACGATGAAGGAGCTCGAGGTCCGGGCGGTCAATCCGCCGTACTCGTACTCGCGGGTCACCTACAACGACCGGACCAAGGAGTACCTCTACGAGGTCATCGAGCCGCAGCTGACCTCCCATGAGAAACAGCAGGTCGAGCAGCTGAAGGCGACGCTCACCCGCATCCTGGGGAGCGATCTCGGGAACCTCACCACCGCGGACAAGCGAGCGTACCTGCGCGGGGAGGCCGAAGAGTACTTCCGGACCCGGGGGATCATCCTTGGCCCGCTCTCCCTCGAGCGGATCATCTACTACGTTCTTCGCGACTTCGTGGGCTACGGGCCGATCGATGCGCTGATCTTCGATACCGAGGTCGAGGACGTCTCCTGCGACGGGGTCGAGGTGCCCCTGTTCATCTTCCATGGGAAGTACGAGTCGGTGAAGACGAACGTCGTCTTCGAGGACGAGGAGTCCCTGAACTCGTTCATCGTCATGCTCGGCCAGCGCTGCGCGAAGGCGGTCAGTGTCTCCTCCCCGATCCTCGACGGGACCACCCCCGAGGGCCACCGGGTGCAGGCGACGTACGCCCGGGAGGTCACGACCCGCGGCTCGAGCTTCACGATCCGTCGGTTCAAGGAGCGGCCGTTCACCCCGGTCGACCTCGTGATGATGGGGACCGCGAACGAGGAGATGGTCGCCTACTTCTGGCTCGCCGCCGAGCAGGGGGAGTCGGTGATCGTCTGCGGCGGCCCTGCCGCCGGGAAGACCAGCACGCTCAACGCGATCGCGCTCTTCATACCCCCGACCGCGAAGGTCGTCTCGATCGAGGACACCCGGGAGGTCAATCTCCCGCACGAGAACTGGATCCCCGGGGCGACGCGGAGCGGCACCGGCGACCGCGGCCCGGATGGGAAGGCGGCCGGAGAGGTCGACATGTTCGACCTCGTGCGGGCGGCGCTGCGGCAACGTCCGAACTACATCATCGTGGGAGAGGTCCGCGGTCGCGAGACGTACACGATGTTCCAGGCGATGGCGACCGGACACACGACCTACTCGACGATGCACGCGGACAGCGTCAAGTCGATGGTGAACCGGCTCGAGAACCCCCCGATCAATACCCCCCGTATCCTCCTCTCGGCGCTCAACAACGTCGTCATCCAGGTCCAGGCACGGACCGAGAAGGGCGTCGTCCGTCGGTTGCGCCAGGTGCTCGAGATCGTCGGCTTCGAGCCCGAGACGAACGAGCTGATCACCAACACGGTCTACGAGTGGGACCCCGCGACGGACAAGTTCGTGTTCAAGGGCCACTCGTTCCTCTTTGACAAGATCATGGACCTGAAGAACTTCGGGCCCGAGGAGATGGACGCCGAGTTCCAGCGTCGGACCCGGGTGATCCAGCACCTCGTGCGGCACGAGATCACCGACTACCGACAGCTCTGGCGCACGATCGCCCAGTACTACAAGGACCCGGCCGACGTAATGCGCGAGATCGAGGCGGCCGGCGACGCCCCGCCGCCGGCGAAGGAGTAACTCGACGATGGCCGCGTTACCGTCCGTGAGCGCTTCCGAGGCCCCCGGCGCCGTCGTCGGGAAACAGGTCCGCACGATCCGGCTGAAGCGCGGGGAGCACCCGACGCACAGCGGCCTGAGCCCGTTCCAGCGGTGGGCCTGGCGGAGGTTCCGCGGGCGGGTCCTTTCCCGTCCCCCCGACCCCGTGCTCGAGGAGAACCTCGTCAAGGCGCACATGCGGGTGCGCGCGGACGAGTACATGGCGACGGTCTATGCGACGACGCTCGTGGTCGCGATCGCGACCGTGGTCGCCGGAGCCGTCGTCGGCGTCCTGTTCGCGCTCCTCGGATCGCTCTTCCTAGGCCTTGCCATCGGGATCCTGCTCCCGATCCTCGCCACCGTCGGGACGTTCTTCGTCCTCCAGAGCACCCCCGGCTCGAAGGCGAAGGATCGGAGCCGGAAGATCGACCGCAAGATCAGCCCGGCCATGAGCTTCGTTTCCGCGATGAGCTCGGCCGATGTGAACGTCGACCAGATCTTCAAGGAGCTCGGACGCCAGAAGATCTACGGCCAGGTCGCCGAAGAGGCGGCGTGGATCACGCGGGACACCGAGCTGCTCGGGGTCGACATCCTCACCGCGATCCGCCACGGGGCCGCGCGGAGCCCTTCGAAGCGATTCCAGGACTTCCTGCAGGGGGTCGTGACCACGGCGACGAGCGGTGGCCAGCTCAAGCCGTACTTCCTCCTGAAGGCCGAGCAGTACGAGCGGGAGAACAAGCTCGAGCAGCTCCAGCGCGTCGAGACGATGGGGCTCCTCGCGGAGACGTTCGTCACGGTCGTGGTCGCCTTCCCGCTCTTCCTGGTGATCATCATCGCGATCTTCGCGGTCATCGGGGGCGGCAGCTCGTTCATGCTCACCGTCCTCTGGGCGATCGTCCTCGGGATGATCCCCCTCTCGCAGTTCGGGTTCATCTTCTTCATGTACTCGCTCGCGCAGGAGATGGTGTAACGTGGCGACGGCGAACGCCCCGGCTTCGGTCCGCAAGGTCCGCTCCCTCGGAACGACGATCACGGCCAAGGAGGAGGGGATCGACCGCGAAACGCTCCTCCTGATCGCGGGCGCCCTCGTCGCCGTGGTGCTCTGGGTGCTCGCAGGGCTCGAGGCCGCCGGCCGGCTGAACCTCGTCTTCCGGCCGGGCGAGGCGACGGGATGGAATCCCGCCCTCGACTTCTTCGTGGTGGGGATGATCGTTCTGATGGCCCCCTACGGCTTCTCGATGACGGCGAAGCTCCGCCACATCGCCAAGATCGAGGAGCGGCTCCCGGACTTCCTGCGCGACGTCGCGGAGGCCGGTCGGTTCGGGATGACCCTCCCGGACGCGATCATCGTGGCGAGCACGGGCCGCTACGGCCTCCTCACCGACGAGATCAAGAAGATGGCGAGCCAGCTCGAGTGGGGGGTCCCGGTCGCGACCGCCCTCCGGCTCTTCGAGGAGCGGGTCCCGACCCCCCTCGTCCAGCGGGTCGTTTCGATCGTCACGCGGGCCAACGAGGCCGGGGGGAACGTCGCGGACGTCCTGACGATGGTCGCGCACGACACGCGCGAGGCCCAGCTCGCCGCGCAGGGGCGCCAGATCTCGATGCTCACCTACGTGACGGTCATCTACATCGCGTTCTTCGTCTTCCTCGTCACGATCTACATCATGGCGGCGGTCTTCCTGCCGCAGATGGAGACCGCCGGCCAGGGGATCTCGCACTCCACGCTCACGGTCGGGGGCACGAGTGCGGTCACGATCGCGACCAGCGCCATCGCGGTCCTGTTCCTCGCGTTCCTCGTCGCGGTCATCGTCCACGCGGTCGGGGACGGGATCATGGCCGGGGTCCTGTTCAATGGCCGGATCGCCGAGGGCCTCCAGCACGCCACGGTCATGCTCATCACCGGCTGGGTCATCATGCGGTACGTCGTACCGAATACCTGAGGGGAGGCGCGGAAGAGCATGGCAGGAGGAGCAGCGGCACCCACCGAAGAGTCCGAGGAGATGGCGTTCCCGACCCCGAAGGGCCGCCGGCGGGAGTTCTTCTCTCCGTGGCTGCGGATGGCCGCGAGCCTGCGGAAGGGCTCGGTCGACCCGAGGCCGATAAAGCTCGCGCGCCTCGGTGTCTCGGGGCAGGGTAGCGAGGGCGACGTCACCCCGGTACCGGCGCTGAGCGACCCGGCGCTCAAGGAGCTCGACCTCGCGCCGATCCGTCCGGATCTCTCCTTCGTGCGCATCACCTATCACAACACGCGCAACGAATACCTCTACGAGGTCATCGAGCCCCCGCTCTCGAAGATCGAGAACGAGCTCACCGAGCGCCTTCGCGTCCGGCTCGTCGACGACTTCCAGCCCCTCCCCGAGCACGACCCCGAAACGAAACGCCGGGAGCTCCGCCGGATGGTCGACGGCCTCCTGAAGCAGTGGGAGCTCGCCCCGGGACCGACCACCAAGTCCCGGATCATCTACTACCTCGACCGGGACTTCGTCGGGTACGGCCTCGTGGAGGTCCCGATGACCGACACCGAGGTCGAGGATATCTCCTGCGACGGGGTCGGGGTCCCGCTGTACATCTATCACCGGAAGTACGGCTCGATCCGGTCGAACCTCAAGTTCACGAACGCGAAGGACCTCGACGACTACGTCGTCTGGATCGCCCAGCGCTCGGGAAAGCACATCTCCGTCGCGAGCCCGATGCTGGATGCGACCGTCCCGGACGGTTCGCGTCTCCAGGCGACCCTGGGCACGCACGTCACGAAGCGCGGGAGCTCGTTCACGATCCGGCGCTTCCGCGACAACCCGTTCACGCCGGTCGACCTCCTCAAGTTCACGACGATGAGCCCGGAGATGATGGCGTATCTCTGGATCGCCATCGAGAACGGGCAGTCGATGATGGTCTGCGGAGGGACGGCGAGCGGGAAGACGACCACGCTCAACGCGACGCTCCTGTTCATCCCGCCGCAGATGAAGATCGTCTCGATCGAGGATACTCGGGAGCTCAACCTCCCCCACGAGAACTGGGTCCCGTCGCTGACCCGGGCCGGCTTCGGGGCGAAGAACGTCGTCAGCGGCAAGGCCCCCGGCGAGATCGACATGTTCGATCTCCTCGCGGCGGCGCTCCGCCAGCGGCCCCAGTACCTGATGGTCGGAGAGGTCCGAGGGGCCGAGGCGTTCATCGTCTTCCAGGCGATGGCGACCGGGAAGACCTGCTACACGACGTTCCACGCGGAGAGCGTGAGCGCGATGGTCCACCGGATGGAGAACCCGCCGATCTCCCTCCCCCGATCGCTCGTCTCGGCGCTCAACCTCGTCCTCCTGCAGCGCCAGGTGAAGGTCGGAACGAAGATGACCCGCCGGGTCCAGTCGCTCACCGAGATCGTCGGCCTCGATCCCGAGACGAACGAACTGATCACGAACTCGGTCTACTCCTGGAACCCGTCGGACGACACGTTCCTCTACTCGGGCCATTCGTACATCTTCGAGCGGGTCGCGCTGATGAAGAACCTCTCGATGAAGGATATCGAGCGGGAGGTCCACAACCGGGTCGAGCTCCTCGAGTACATGGTCGCGCGGGACGCCCAGGCGACCCGTCAGCGACCGTTCACCCACCGGGACGTGGGCCAGCTGGTCGCCTACTACTACAAGGAGCCCGCGAGCGCCCTGGCCGAGGCACGGGCCGAGCTCCAGCGCGTGGGGAACCTCCGGGTAGGTCCTACGGCGGGTCCCGCGGCCGTCACCCGGCAGGCCTAAGCGCCCGGGCGCCTCGCCCGGCGCGGATGGACCCCCCCGTGGCACGGCCCCCGATCCGGATCCCGTTCGGGCACGGCCGTTCGGTGGTTCTCTGGAACGAGGACGCGCTCCTGGGGCTTCCGCGACGGGTCGGCCCCCAGGGAGCCGACGTGGTCGTCACGAGCCCCCCCTACAATCTCGGGGTTCCGTACCGTACGTACGGGGACCGACGCCCGCGCGGGGAGTACCTCACCTGGATCGGCGACGTCGGGAAAACGGTCGCCGGCGTCCTGACGGAGGAGGGTTCGTTCTTCCTCAACGTCGGCGGGACCCCAAAGGACCCGTGGCTCCCGTGGGACGTGGCGCGCGAGGTCGGGCGGTCGTTCGTCCTCCAGAACGTGATTCACTGGGTGAAGTCGATCGCCATCGATCGCGGCTCGACCGGCCGGGCGGCGGGGCTCGACCGGGACCTCGCGATCGGACACTACAAACCGGTCGTCTCGGAACGATACCTCCACGGAGCGCACGAGTACATCTTCCACTTCTCCCACCACGGTACCGTCCGGCTGGAGCGCCTCGCGATCGGCATCCCCTATCAGGACAAGTCGAACGTCTCCCGCTGGCAGGGGGCCCGGGACGGGGTGCGCTGTCGGGGCAACACCTGGTTCCTGCCGTACCCCACGATCCGGGAGCGGGCCCGGGACCGACCGCACCCCGCCACCTTCCCTCCGGAACTTCCGGAGTGGTGCGTGCGGCTCCACGGGCGAGGGAGGACCCGACGGTGGGTCGACCCGTTCGTCGGGATCGGCTCGAGCGCGGTCGCCGCCGCCCGCCTCGGCATCGACTTCGTCGGATTCGACGTCGATCGGGAGTACCTCGAGGTCGCGGCGGCGCGCGTGCGCCGTGAGGTCCGGGGCCCGGGACGAGGCAGGGGCCGTCGGCCGAAGGTCTAGGAAGTCGACCGGGACTCGTCGCGCTCGTCCGTGGTCGGCGGGCTCCACTGGCGCATCGGCGTACGCTTGACCCCGGCCGCGCTCGCGAGCGCGTTCTTCGTGCCCACGCGCGCACGATGCCCCGCCGCGGCCATCGCATCCCGCGCCGCGCCCGCGGCCCGGGCGGTCCCGGAACCGATCGCGACCCCGGCGCTCGCGATCCGTCCGGGAAGCTTGCGCATCCCGTCATCGATCGCGTGGCCCAGGAAAGAGAAATCGTCCTGGATCTCGTAGCCCAGGTTCTTCGCTTCCTGCGCGGTCAGTTGCCCGAACCGCTCGATCTTCCGGTCGAGGTCGGAGAACTCGTGGGCGAAATCGCCTCCCAGCCCGGCGGCGGCCCGTCGCATCTCGGCGAGGTGCGCGCGGAACTGGGCTTGCTCTCGGCGGTCGGACATCGTCAGCCTCAGGTGGAAAGTCCGGGGTCGGGAGATAAAGGTTGATGGGCACAGGAAGCGAGTCGCTACCCACCCATGCGCCGGTCCGTCCGGCGCCGCCGGCCCCGTCCTCGGGCCGACGGGGGGACGACCGCGGGGGCGGCCGGGGCCGGGCGGGCGACATGGCGGACGGTCTCGGTCCCGTGCGCCCACCGGACCAGGAGCTCGACCCCGAGATGGCTCGGCTCCGTCACGACGAGCTCCCCGGCGAGCGTCCGGGTCAGCGCGCGGGCCGCGGTCTCGTACTCCGGATGCTCCGACTTGAGCAGGATCATGGTGGTCGACAGCGGGGTGACCGTCGCGAGCTCGCGCGCCCGCGCGAGGGCGTGCTCCATCGCGACATCGAGCTGGCCCGAGTGGACCCGGCCCTCCCCGTCCGTGTACGCCTCGGGGAGGCCGTCCGTGATCAGATAGAGCTCGCGCCGGGAGGCCCGCGAGGCGGCCAGCAGCAGGTGGGCCGCGTGCAGGGCCTCGGCGGTGTTCGTGAACGCCCCCGCCCGGCACTCCCAGAGCTCGACCAGATCGAGCGGCGCGACCTCGTTGTCGAAGGCGAGCACATCGAGGGTCGCGTCCGGGTACCGGCGCCGGACCGCGACGTAGAGGGCGAGGAGCGCCTTCTTCGCCGCCTCGAGCTTTCCTCCCTCGGTCATGCTCCCCGAGCGGTCGAAGGCGAGGACGACGTGGACGCGCTCCGCCGTCACCTCGCGGTAGACGTAGCTCACCGACTCGTCGATGTGCTTGAGCCCGGCCAGTCGGGCCGCGAGCAACGACGCCGGAAGGTCGAGGTGGGCGACCTCTTCGGGGCGGCGAAGACGCGCCTTCTCGTAGACACCGGTGGAGCCGCCTCCCTTCATCGAGAGCCGCACGTCGCCGGGGAGCCGGCGGGTCTCCTCCTCGAGAAGCAGCCGGGCGAACCGCTCGACCAACCCGTAGGTGACCACGAGCTCGCCCGCCCGTTCGGCGACGAACCCCCGTTCCTTGAGCTCGCGCTCGACCCGGTGCTCCTCGGCTTCCCGGACGCGGCGCTCGGTCTCGGCTTCGGCCCGACGTCGCGCTTCGTCCCGCTCTGCCTCGAGGCGACGTCGCTGGGCTTCCGCGCTCCGCCGCTTCTCCTCGGCCTCCCGCCGGATCTCCGATTCCCGGGAGCGGAGGGAGCGGCTGACGCTATCGGAGAGCTCGTTGCGTTCGGGCGCGGAGAGGCGGGCGAGCGCATCCCCGATCTCGGACGGGCCGATCGATCGGCCCACCGCGCTCGGTACGGCGAGCGGGACCCGGCGACCCTCGGAGCGGGCCGGGGCAGGAGGGCGCCGGCGATGGAACAACCCCCGGAACCAGGCGGCGAGGCGCGCGAGGGCGGCCTTCAGCCGTGCCCAGAGGCCCGGGG
>JBJKRJ010000022.1:0-27490 GCA_046704665.1 Thermoplasmata archaeon
CGCATCTGACTGGTGGCAGTTCTTCATGTCGTTCCCTCGCTAAGAAGATCCGCGAGGAGCTCGTCCTTCCGGGCGAGCGAGGAGAGGGCCCGGGCCCGCGCGCCCAGCCGCGCCTCGGCGCGGGCCAGTTGCGCGTCGATCGGACCCGGAGCGGGCCCGCCGGGCGACGACCGGCGCGCGACCCCTTCGATGGGGTCGAACCACGCCTCGGGGGTCTCCTCCGAGGCGGCGAAGACGTTCTTGAGCTCGGAGGCGTCGGGGCCCCCCGGGGACGCGTAGAGCGCCGCCACGGACTCGTGGGCGCTCCGGAACGGAACACCGTTCTGGACGAGGCGCTCGGCGAGGTCGGTGGCGTAGAGCTCGGGGTCCCGTGCGACCGACTCGAGGCGGGACCGATCGAACGCGAGGTGGGTCACGAGAGCGGTGAGCACCCCCAGGACCTCCTGCGCCGTCGCGACCGAGTCGAGTACCGGCGCCTTGTCCTCCTGAAGGTCCCGGTCGTACGCGAGCGGAAGTCCCTTGAGCATCGTGAGGAGCGCCACGAGGTTCCCGACCGCCCGACCCGTCTTGCCCCGGACGAGCTCGGCGACATCCGGGTTCCGCTTCTGCGGCATGAGACTGCTCCCCGATCCGAGGGCGGGGGTACGCTCGAGGAAACCGAACTCCTGGGACGCGAAGACGACCAGCTCCTCGCCGAACGACCCGGCGTGCACGCCGAGGAGCGCGAGGTCGAAGAGGAGCTCGGCGAAGTAGTCCCGGTCGCTCACGGCATCGACCGAGTTCTCGAACGCGCGATCGAACCCGAGGCGCTCGGAGACGAACGCCGGGGCGATCGCGAGCGTGGACCCCGCGAGCGCACCGGCGCCGAGGGGGGAGACGTTCGCCCGCTCGACCGTCGCGGCCAACCGGTCCAGGTCCCGGTCGAACCGCCAGAAGTGCGCGAGGAGCCAGTGGCCGACCGTGATCGGCTGGGCCCGCTGGAGATGGGTGTATCCGGGCATGGGCGTCGCCGCCTCCGCACGGGCGGCCGTCAGGAGCGCCTGGGAGAGCGCCAGGAGACCGTGTCCGATCTCGTGGACCGCGGCCCGAAGGTAGAGCCGCTCGTCCAGCGCGACCTGATCGTTCCGGCTCCGGGCCGTGTGGAGCTTACCGCCCACGGGCCCGACCAGCTCGGTCAGCCGGGCCTCGAGGTTCGTATGGACGTCCTCGAGGTCCTCCCGCCAGCGGAACGCACCCGCCGCGACCTCCCGACCGATCGTCCGGAGGCCCCCGACGAGCGTCGTCCCTTCGTCGGCGGTCAGGAGCCCGGTGTGGACGAGCATCTGGACGTGCGCGATGCTCCCAACGAGGTCGTAGCGGACGAGGGCGCGATCGACCGACAGCGAACTGAGGAACCGCGCGGCGGGAGAGCGAACGTACGACGGGGGAGCGAGGGAATCGGGCATGATCGTTACGGGCCCGAGCCCTACCCCGAACGGACCGTGGCCGGTGGGACCTCCGGAGGGACGGAGCGTGCCCCGATGGCGGCCCACGTGCGGGCGGGCAGCCCCCAGACGTAGATGAACCCCTCCGCCATCCCGCGGCGGTACTGGTCGCCCGACGAGTACGTGGCGAGCGCGGACTGATAGAGCGCGTTCGCCGAGCGGCGGCCGGTCACTCGCGCCGAGCCCTTGAAGAGCTTCACCGCGACCTCCCCCGAGACCCTCTCTTGGGTCGCCCGGAGGAAGGCGTCGAGCGCGCTCTTGAGCGGGGAGAACCAAAGTCCGTCGTAGACGAGCTGGCTATAGCGGAGCTCGGCCGAGCGTTTGAAGTCGAGGACGTCCCGCGGCAGGACGAGCGCTTCGAGCGCCTGATGGGCGGCGATCAGCACGGTCGCCGCCGGGTACTCGTAGACCTCGCGCGACTTGATGCCGACGACCCGTGACTCGAGATGGTCGATGCGGCCCACGCCGTGGGCCCCGGCGGTCCGGTTCAGCTCGGGGATCAGCTCGTGCAAAGGAACGGTGTGCCCGTTGAGGGCCACGGGAAGCCCCTCCTCGAAGGTGACCGTGACGTACTCCGGGGCCGCGGGGGAGATCGACGGAGAGTCCGTCCACCCGTAGGCCTCCTCCGGCGGCTCGATCGCGGGGTCCTCGAGAATGCCGCACTCGACCGAACGTCCCCAGAGGTTCTCGTCGACGCTGTACGGCGACGCGGGCGTCGCGTCGACCGGCACGCCGTGGTCGTGGGCGTAGGCGATCTCGTCCTCTCGGGTCATCTCCCACTCGCGGGCGGGGGCGATCACCTCGAGATCGGGAGCAAGGCTCGTCGTCGAGAGGTCGAACCGGACCTGATCGTTGCCCTTGCCGGTACAGCCGTGGGCGACGTACTGGGCCCCTTCCTCCTGCGCGATCCGGACGAGGTGCTGGGCGATCAGGGGGCGCGCGAGCGCCGTCCCCAGCGGATAGACGCCCTCGTAGAGCGCGTTCGCGCGGATGGCCGGGGCGATGAACTCCGCCGCGAACTCCCGCCGGGCGTCCGCCACGTGGGCCCGGACGGCCCCGGAGGCGAGCGCCTTCTGCCGGACCCGTTCGAGGTCGACCGGTTGTCCGAGGTCGATCGTGACGGCGACGACCTCCGCTCCCTTCTTCTCCCGGAGCCACGGAATGGCGACCGAGGTATCGAGACCTCCCGAGTAGGCCAGTACGACTTTCGGCTTCGTCACGTCGGACCCCACGTGACGCGGACGACGCGGGGGCAGCGATATATACGACACGGCCGTCTTCGGACAGTTCTGGGCAAAGTTGTCCGAAACTGAACATGCATGCCCGAGCCATCCATCGCACGGCGGGTACGAGAGTACCTGGACGCCCACCCGGTCTTCGCGGACGCCCTCCAGCTTAGGATCGGCAACTACTCGGCGATCGCCCGCAAGGTCGCCAGCGAGCTCGGCGTTCCCGCCACCGACGCGGTGTTGGCGGCGTGCCGCCGGTATCCCCGGAGCGGGGAGGCCCACCGCGAGGCGGGGATACGCAGGGTCCTGCGAAAGAGCCGGATCGAGACCCGTACGAAGGTCGCGGCCGTCACGGTCAGCGAGAGCGTGGAGGTCCTCCAGCGCCTCGGAGACGTGGTCGAGGAGCTCTTGGACGAGAACTCCCTGTGCCGGTTGATCCAGGTCTCCCGGGGTACCGTGATCATCCTCGACGAGGACTCGGTGCCCCGCGTGACCCGGTCCCTGCGCGAGGGTCAGCTGATCTCGGTCCGGAAGAACCTGATCGAAGTCGCGGTCACGAGCCCCGAGAGCATCGAGGAGACACCGGGACTCCTGCGTCACCTCACCGGTATCCTCGCGACGCGGGGGATCAACATCGTGGAGGCGCTCTCGTGCTACACGGACACGATCTTCCTGCTGGGGGATGAGGATCTCGCGCCGGCGACGGACGCACTGTCCCAGGCGCTGCGATAGCCCCGGATCGGGTTATTACGATTTTCGAAGACGACATACCTTTATCAGGGGACGGGCGCTGCACGCTTCGTGGCCGGATCCGTTACGGGCGGCCCGGGGGATCTCCGCCTCAGTGTCGGCGAGAAGTCCCGGATGGTCGTGCTGTACCTCGTGCTCGCGTCGGTGACGCTCGTCGGCTTCTACGGAGCGTACCTCATCGGCCTTCGGTGGACCGCGCTCGCCGGGCTCGGTCTCGTCGCGTACATCTTGGGGCTCCGTCACGGCTTCGATGCGGACCATATCGCCGCCATCGACAACACGACACGCAAGCTTCTCCAGGACGGGAAGCGGCCCCTCACCGTCGGCACCTGGTTCTCCCTCGGGCACTCCACCATCGTCGCCGGGCTCATCGTGGCCCTCGTCTTTCTGACCGACTTCATCAAGAGCCACATTGCGGCGTTCCAGAGCGTCGGCGACCTGCTCGGGACGGTGGTCTCGGGGGTCTTTCTCTTCCTCATCGGGTTCGTGAACCTCCTGATCGTGGCGGAGGTCTACCGGATGTTCCGATCGGCGCGGGAGGGCCGGATGGACGAGGGCCGGTATGAGTCCCAGATGAACCAGCGGGGACTGCTCTATCGGTTCTTCTACCGGTTCTTCCGCGCGATCGAGGAGCCGTGGCAGATCTATCCGGTCGGGGTGCTGTTCGGGCTGGGATTCGACACCGCGACCGAGGTCGCGCTCATCGCGATCAGCGTGGGGGCGGGAGTCTCGGGGTTGGTGCCGATCTGGACGGTTCTCGTTCTCCCCCTGCTGTTCACGTGCGGGATGGTCCTTTCCGATACGAGCGACGGCTTCGCGATGCGGTTCGCCTACGGCTGGGCGTTCAACAAGCCGATACGCAAGATCTTCTACAACCTGACCCTGACCGTCATCTCGGTCCTGGTGGCGTTCGCGGTCGGCGGGCTCGAACTGATCCAGGTGTTCGCCCTCGAGCTCCGGCTGTCCGGACCGTTCTGGGGCTCGGTCGCCGCGATCAGCTTCGAGACCATCGGGTTCGGGATCGTCGTCCTCTTCGTCGGCGCCTGGGCCGTCGCCCTCGTGATCTATCGGTGGAAGGGGTACGAACACCTCACGTTCCCGCCTCCGAATCCGCCGCTCGCCACTGGTGACGCGGGGTCCGCACCGCCCGCTTCGGGTCCATGAGCCGCAAGGTCGTGCGCACCGCGATCTCCCTCGAGCCCGACCTCCTCCGGCTGCTCGACCGCTGGGTCCGCCAGCGCAACAGCCCGAACCGCTCGGATGCGATCCGGGCGCTCATCCGCAAGGAGCTCTCCGACCTCACGCTCGCGGACCCGGACGCCGACGCCCTCGGAGTGGTCGCACTGCTCTACCGCCACTCGACGCCCAACGTCCTCACCCGACTGACGCAGGCCGAGCACAAGTGGGGCGAGCACGTGCGGTCGACGACCCATATCCATCTCGCCTCGGACGTCTGCGCGGAGGTCGTGGTGCTCCTCGGCCGACGTCGCGAGATCGACGCGGCCACGGAAGACCTCCGGGGGGTCCGGGGGGTCCTCGAGGGAGGTTCCCTCGCCCTCACTCCGGCGGTCGCCGGAGGAACGACCGGCCATCACCACCCGCACCCTTCGGAGAGTCCGGACCACAGACCGTGACGCGGAGGACTCCCACCCTGCCCCGGAGGTCGCCCGCGCGACCCGAGGAGGCGCTCGCGCGGGTCGTCCTCGACTGGTACCTCGCGGTGCGTCCGGGGGACGTCGTCACGGTGGAGGCGTGGAACCATGCCCTATCCTGGGCCCGGCCGTTCGTCGTCGAGGCCCGTCGGCGGGGCGCGGAGCCGACGCTGGTCCTGGAGGACGAGGAGGCGTTCTTTCGGTCGATCGCCCTTCCTCCCTCCCGCCGCGTTCCCCGTCGGATCCCGACCGCCGCGGAGAGCACCGCGGCCCGGTCCGAAGTCTACGTCTACTTTCCAGGGCCGGAGGCGTTCCCTCGACTCCGCGGTCTCGCGGGCCCCGACCTCGAGGTCGCCCTCGCCCACCATGGTCCGAGGTGGTGGCGCGCCGCGCGACGGACCGGTCTCCGTGCCACCCGGCTCGCGATCTCCACCGCGACCCCGGCCGCCGCGGAGAGGTACCACTACGATCTCGGGTCCTGGCAGAGGGAGCTCCTCCGGGCGAGCCTCGTTCCCCCCGACCGGCTCGCCCGGGCCGCCGCCCCGATCGTCCGGCGCCTCGCGCGCGCCCGACGCCTTCGGATGCGACATTACAACGGCACCGACCTCACGGTCGGCCTTCTCCCGCACACCACGGTCGTCGAGGACGGAACGATCGGTCGCGGCCACGGGGTTCCGAAGCGCGTTTGGACCCGCGTCCCCACAGGGCTCGTCACCGTTCCCGTGGCCCGCGACACGGGCGACGGAGCGTGGGAGTCGAACCGGCCCGTCTACGACCGGTTCGCCGATCCTCCCGTGTGCCAGGGCATCCACTTTGAGTTCCTTCGGGGTCGGCTTCGCAGCTTCTCCGTCGAGCGGGGCGGGGAAGCGTTCGGGAGGTCGTACGCGCGGGGCGGCCGCGGCCGGGACGTGCTCGGTGCGGTAACGTTCGGTCTGAACCGAGGGATCGTCCGGGCTCCCGAGCTCGGCGAGCTCGCGTGGGGAACGGTCGGTCTCTGGCTCGGCGACCACCGGGCGGCCGGCGGACCTCATCGGTCGCGGTTCCGGTTCCTGACCACCCTGAGCGGTGCGGACCTCGATCTGGACGGTCGACCGTGGTGGACGGGGGGGCGCCCGCGCCCGCTTCATGCCCACCGGCCCGCTAGGCGGTCGAAAATTCCTCGCCCTTCGGGAGAACCCTCGAGGGGCTCCCGGTAAGGGGGCCCTAGGGAGCCGTTGCGGACGATAGGTCGGTCATCCGCGACGCGAACTCCTTCAGGAGATGGCCGGCGGCATCGAGATGGCGAGAGGAGACCTGCTCGACGTTGACCCCGAACGGGACCTCGATCCCCTCCGCACGGGAGGAACGCAGCAGCTCCTTCCAGACACCGAGCGCCCGGCGCTCGCTCCGTCGCAGCGTCTCGGACTCCTCCCCTTCGAGCAGCTCCTCCTCGACCGCCTCCGGAATATCCGCACCGAGCCACCGGATGAACTCGATGTCCTGCTCGTCCGCGAGCGGAGCGAAGCTGAGGAGCACCGTGGCCGGGGGGATCGCGGCCTGCCGACAGAGAAGGTCGTACTGGCGGACCATGTCGACCGTCTGGGCGGCATCGAAGACGATCTGGGTCGTGAAGAACGACGCGCCGACCCGGGTCTTCGCGAGCATCCGATGCGGCTCCCCCGTGCGCTGGGGAATCGCGATGTTGCCGACGTGACCGCCGGCCGCGGCCAGGATGGGGCGGCAGACCCGGTTCGCTTCGGCGACCGATGGACCGGGGTAGGGAATGTAGCGGCTGGCCCCCCCGACGAGGATCGCATGGTGGATCCCCTGGGCCGCGATCGCTCGCGCCCACTCTTCGAGCGCCGCGGACGAGCGGAGATAGGCAACGACCTTGTTGACGATGACCTCGCGCCCGGTCCGTTCCTTCACCATGCGCGCGAACGGCTGGATGTCCCCCGATCGGTACCGCGGCTTCCCTTCGTGGTTCTCATCGACGAGCTCAGGCACGTCGAGCGCGTCGAGGCGGGGCACCTCCTCCAGCAGCCGGAGGAGCGCCTCGACCCGTTCCCCGACCCGGAGGGCCGGGGCTCGCGCCGGGGGAGGCACCGGTTCGAAGAAGAGAGGGTAGGCGGCCAGCGCGTCCGTCAGCGATCGGGAGTGCGTCACTTCCGCGGGAGAGGGTGAGGTCCGGGGAGGTGATGCACGCTAAATGATTTCGTCCCGCCGCATTCTTGCGCCCCGCGCAAGGGACGCCCGTCTGGGACCGGGGACGCTGCACCGGTCCACACGAGCGCTCGGGTGGCGAGTCTCGAGCACTCCGGTGTTCCATGCGGCGAGGGGCCCGGGCGTGCCGTGTTCCCGACCCGTCGCGCGTGCGGTCAGGCCCGGTACGCGACCGCGAAGCGTCGCAGGAAGGGGAAGAGAACGCCCCCGTCCCGTTGCCTCGGATAGACGCGATCGATCTCGCCGGCGTACTCGGAGAGGAACCGGGTGCGATCCTCCTCGTTTTTCAGTCGGTCGAGCACGGGTCGCAGCGCGGTGCCTCGGGTCCATTCCACGATCGACCGGGAACCGGGAAGGACATGGCAGTACTCCGTGTCCCACAGGTCGACCCGTCGGCTCCCGCGGTGAAGGACCTCGTAGTACTCGGCGAGCGAGAGGACATTCTCCTGGGTCGGATCACCGGTCGCGGCCGCCCGCCAGCTCGGGCGACCGAGCACCTCTCGGAGCGCTCCGATCCAGCGCTTCCGTTGGTCGCCCGGGGCCGGTACCTGGAACGCGAGGGCACCTCCCGGGGCCACCTGCCGCCACCAACGAGCGAGCAAGCGGGCATGGTCGGGGATCCAGTGGAAGGCGGCGTTCGAGAACACGAGGTCGCACGGGGCGTCCGGTTCCCAGCGGTGGAGATCGGCTTCGGTCCAGTCCCCCGACGGGTCCGCCGTGCGGGCCTTTTGGAGCATCTCGGAAGAACTGTCGACTCCCACGACCCGGGCGTTCGGCCAGCGCGCCCGGAGGATGGCGGTGCTGGTACCGGGACCGCACCCTAGATCGACGATACGGTGGGGGTCCACGAGCTCGATCCGATGGACCAGGTCACGGCACGGCTGCGTCCGCTCCCGTTCAAAGAGCAGGTACTGCTCCGCGTCCCACGGTGCCATGAGGAGGGTCGGTGGACGACCCGACCGTTCGATATTACTCCGCGCGGGGGTGTGCAGGTCAGCGACGAGCCCGCCCCGTAGCGGCCCTCGGTCGATCCTCGTGGCCCGACCACGGGGGATGCCTCTCCGCGAGGCTCGTCAGTCGGTACGCACGAATGCGCATAAGTAGCGGGACGGAGCTTGTAGGAATCCCGGGGGCCCTGAGGAGCGTGGCGATGGAGTTTGCGCCGTCCGTGACCGAGAGCCCCGACTCGGTACTGTTCTGGGGAAGGGAACGGGTGCTGACGGCCGCTGCGGCCACAGCGGTCGCGCGACGGGCCGATCCGTCGTTCCTCTGGCTGGACGTGCGCGGTGTCGAACCGGAGGAGGAGCCGTACTCCCGACTCCTTTCCCCGATGGTGCCGGAGAGCCGGAGGTACTCCGCGGACACCTCCCCGGCGATGGCACCCGGGGCGTCTCCCCTCGCCAAGGCGATCGCGAGTGTCGTCCGCGCCGAGGAGACCGACACGACGATCACCGGTCTCCTCGAGTTCCTGCGGCTCCCGAAGGCCGTGCAGGTGCTGGTCTCCCGTGCGCTGCCGAACGGCCGACCGGTGACCTTGATGATCACCAGCGCGGACCGGGTCGCCCACTTCTACCTCGAGCGGGCCCAGTCGACCCGCGGGTACGTGGAAACGCTGAGGGCCCTCGGAGTGAAGCTTGTCGCGACCTACGCAGGACCCGTCCGGAGGGACCGTTTCGCGTTCGACCACTCCTTCCGGATCGACACCCCTACGGCCGAAGAGTGGGGGTCGGCCGTGCTTTCGAGCGACCGGGACAATCTCCCCGAGGGGACGGCGGGGTACCGGCCCACGAACCTTGGCGAGATCGATTCGGTCCGCCAAGTGTTGACCGGGGACGGTCGCGAAGGGTCGGCCCGGTAGGCGCTCGGGGACCCGGCGTCCGGGTCCAGGCCGTGCGGGAGCGGCCGGGGGGGTCTCCGGGCGCGAGCGAGATTTCATAACCTCGGGTCCTAGAACGGACCGATGGCGGCGATCGAGGTCGAGGGCCTCGTCAAGAGATACGGGAATCTCTCGGCCGTCGACGGCGTCAGCTTCGCGGTGGCTCCCGGCACGGTATTCTCCTTTCTGGGACCGAACGGCGCCGGCAAGACCACGACCACGGAGATCCTCGAAGGTCTCCGCCGACGAACGGACGGCACGGTCCGAGTGCTCGGCTTCGACCCATGGACCGAGGCGGGCCGGCTCCACCGGCGGATCGGAGTGATCCCGCAGGACTTCCGGTTCTTCGAGAAGATCACGCCCAAGGAGGCGATCCAGTACTATCGGACGCTCTTCCACACCGACGTCGACCCCGGGCGGCTCCTCGCCCAGGTCGAGCTGCTCGACAAGATCGATGCGCGGTTCGACACGCTTTCGGGCGGTCAGAAGCAGAAGCTCGGTCTTGCGCTCGCGCTGACGAACAATCCCGAGATCTGCTTCCTCGACGAACCGACGACCGGTCTCGATCCGCACGCTCGGCGCGCCATCTGGGCCGTGATCCGCAGCCTGAAGCGGGAGGGTCGGACGGTGTTCCTCACGACCCACTACCTCGAAGAGGCGGAGCTCCTGGCCGATCAGGTGGCGATCATCCACCACGGGAAGATCATCGCGGCCGGCACGCCGGGCGAGATCATCCGCTCCCACGGGCTCCCGGCCCGCATCAGCGTCGAGGGCCCGCCCGAGCTCGCCACCATCCTGCGTTCGCAGATCACGCCGCCGGTCTTCTACGAGAACGGACGCGTCGAGGTCGAGATCGGCGACCGCCGGGACGCGTTGAAGATCCTCAACGCGATCGATGCGAGCGGGGTGCCGTGGCAGTCGTTCGAGACCCGACAGGACACGCTCGAGAACGTCTTCGTCCGCCTCGTGGGGCAGATGGACGAGGGGGCGCTCAAGTCCGAGGGGCCCCGATGAACGTCCGCCACATCGGCGCCGACCTCAAGGTCGTCGCCCGCAGCTACACCCGGAACCCCCTCGGGCTGTTCTTCTCCCTCATCTTCCCGATCATCCTCATCGGGCTCTTCGGACTCATCTTTTCCGCGGCCAGCTCGACCGCGGTGACGATCCAGGTGCTGAACGAGGACCACAACTCCCCGCTCAGCGTCGAGTTCCTCCAGGCGCTCAACGACACCACCATCGTCAAGGTCTCCCTCGTCTCCAACGGCACCGTCTCGCCCGGCAACTTCGCTTCCTGGCTCGGTCAGAACGACCATTCGGTCGGCCTCATTCTGCCCGCCGGGTTCCAATCGAACCTGACCGCGCACCAGCCGGTGAACGTGACCCTCTTCACGAACCCCCAGGACCAGGCGTCGGCGGGCGAGGCGTACTTCGCGGTCTCGGGGGTCGCGAACGCCTTCAATCTCCGCGCCGCGAACGGGACCGCACTGATCGGTGTCCCCCCGGCGAAGACCGTCGGGAGCCAGATCTACACCTACATCGACTTCCTGATCCCCGGCCTGATCGGTTTCACGATCCTGACGAGCCCGATGTTCTCGATGGTCGACATCACCTCCTCGTACCGCAAGGAAGGGATCTTCCGACAGCTCTCGCTGACCCCGCTCTCGCGGTCCGAGTGGCTGACGAGCCGGATCCTCTGGTATGTGCTCCTAACGTTCGTCAGCGCCGGCATCATGATCACGACGGGCGTCTACGGGTTCGGAGCCCACGTCGGGGTCTCGCTCGCGTTGCTTCCGTTCCTCTTTGCGGGGCCGTTCCTCTTCGTTTCGCTCGGTATGTTCGCCGGTTCCGTCACCAAGACGCCCGAGAGCGCTGCGCTGATCGGCAACATCATCACGTTCCCGATGATGTTCCTCTCGGGAACGTTCTTCCCGGTCTCGAGCTTCCCCCCGGCGCTTCAGACGTTCGCCCACGTGCTGCCGCTGTACTACGTCATCGACGGGATGAACCAGGTCATGCTGTTCTCGAACACGAGCCTCGCGCTCGTCGACCTCGGGGTCGTGCTGGCCGCCGGGGTCGTCATCTTCGCGCTGGCCGTCCACTTCTTCAAGTGGCGGGACGAGTGAGGGATCGATGGAGGGATCCCGCACCGTCGACACCGCCACGTTCCGTCGGCTCATGGCGCGCTGGGCCACCGGGGTCTCGGTCGTCACCGCCCGTGATGGTGACGTCGAGGGCGGGCTCACGGTCAACGCGATGCTCTCGGTCTCGCTCGCTCCCCCCTCCCTTCTCATCAGCCTGTCCCGGGACGCGGACACGACCCCCCTCGTCGAGCGGAGCGGTCGCTTCGCGGTGAGCTTTCTCGCGGCGGACCAGTACGAGATCAGCGTGCGGTTCGCGCGCGAGGTCCCTTCGGAGGAGAAGTTCCGGGACCTTCCGCTCCACCGGGGACCGTCGGGACTCGCGCTCCTGGACGGCGGGCTCGGCGCCGTCGAGTGCCGGCTCGTGTCGAAGACCCCGGCCTACGACCACCTTCTCTTCCTGGGAGAGGTGCTCCATCAGGAGTTCGGCCGGGAGGCGCTCCCCCTGCTCTTCTACCGCTCGGGGTACGGCACCGCGCGCGGATCCGACTCCGTTCGCCTTCCCCCGGCGCCCTGAAGGTGAGGTAATCTCGACGGCCGGTGCTTTAACCTCCCCGGGTCACTCCGGAAGCATGTCCGAGGCAGTACGTTCCGTCCGGGTCGTCATCATCGGAAGCGGAGCGGCCGGACTCACCGCGGCACTCTACGCGGCCCGGGCCGAGCTGAAGCCGATCGTCATCTCCGGGGTCCCCGCCGGCGGACAGCTCATCATCACGACCGAGGTCGAGAACTTTCCCGGGTTCCCGGAGGGGATCCAGGGCCCCGAGCTCATCGAGCGGATGCGGCGCCAGGCCGCCCGGTTCGGTGCGGAGTTCGTGGACGACAACGTGACGCGGGTCGACTTCTCCCGCCGCCCGTTCCGCGTCACGACCGGTACGCAGGGCAGCTTCGAAGCGGACTCCGTCATCATCGCGACCGGCGCGAACGCCCGGTGGCTCGGGTTGCCCTCGGAGCAGAAGCTCCAGGGCCACGGGGTCTCGGCCTGCGCCACCTGCGACGGGTTCTTCTTCAAGGGAAAGGAGCTCGTCGTGGTCGGCGGGGGCGACACCGCGATGGAAGAGGCGCTCTTCCTCACGAACTTCGCGACGCGGGTGACGATCGTGCACCGGCGGAACGCGCTCCGCGCGAGCCTGATCATGCAGGAGAGGGCCCGCGCGAACCCGAAGATCTCCTTCCTCCTCGACTCGGAGGTCACCGAGGTGCTCGGCACGGACCATGTGGAGGGCGTGCGCATCCGCAATGCCAAGACCGGGAAGACGGAGGAGCTTCGGGTCGGCGGCCTCTTCGTCGCGATCGGGCATGTACCCGCGACCGAGGTCTTCCGCGGGGCGCTCGAGCAGGACGCCCAGGGGTACCTCAAGGTGCACAACCACACTCGGACGAGCGTCGAGGGGGTCTTCGCCGCCGGCGATGTCCAGGACCACCGGTACCGCCAGGCCGTCACGGCCGCCGGCTCCGGGTGCAAGGCAGCCCTCGATGCCGAGAAGTGGCTCGCCGAGCATCCCGGCCGGGTGCCGGTGGCCCCTCCGGCCTCCTGACGCCGCATCGGCCTCCAGAGAAGCCTTCAAATAGGCTCCCTGCCCGGCGAACCTGGGGCGACGCGTGCCGGGAAAGAAGAGCCTGCACATCGAATCGTCCGGCCAGCTCTGCATCTACTGCGGGGCCTGCGTCGGGATCTGTCCTCTGAACTGCATCTATCTCGACGAGACCCGGATCACGTTCGACGAGAAGGTCTGCACGCGGTGCGAGATCTGCGTCAAGGCCTGCCCGGTCGGAGCCATCGAGATCGGATAAGGGACCTGAGGGGAGAGGAAAGGAGATGCCGGACCTGAAAACCGACGTGCTCGTCATCGGAGCCGGACCTGCGGGCAGCATGACCGCGAAGTGGGCCGCGAAGAGCGGCGCGCGGGTCCTCATGATCGAAAAGCGCCAGGAGATCGGGAGCCCGGTCCGGTGCGGCGAGGGCATGAGCAAGGACTGGCTTCCCGAGGTGGGGATCCGCCCGGGCCGCTGGATCAACCTCGAGGTCGAGGGTGCGCGGATCTACTCGCCGAGCGAGAAGGTCTTCGAGATCAACGAGAAGCATGCCGGCAATGAGGTCGGCTACGTCGTCGAGCGGGACGAGTTCGACAAGCAGCTCGCGATCGACGCGGCGAACGCCGGCGTCGAGGTCAAGCTGAAGACCGCCGCCACCGCGGTCCTGAAGGAGAACGGCCGGATCGTCGGCGCGAAGGTCAAGGAGTTCGGTACGACCTACGAGGTCCGGGCCCCGATCACCGTCGCCGCGGACGGGTTCGAGAGCCAGGTCGGTCGCTGGGCCGGGGTCCCGACGAACCTCGCGATGCGCGACATGGATACCTGCCTCCAGTACCGGATGACGAACGTGGAGTGCGATGTGCGCTACTGCGACTTCTTCCTCGGCACGGTCGCCCCGGGGGGCTACGTTTGGATCTTCCCGAAGGGCGAGGGACTCGCGAACGTCGGGATCGGGGTCCAGGTAAGCCAGGTGAAGTCGCCGGCCGACGCGCGGACGTACCTCGACCGGTGGATCGACCGCCACCCGGGCTATGCGAAAGGCAAGAAGATCGATATGGTCGGTGGGGGCGTCTCGATCGCCCCGCCGCTCAAGCAGACCGTCACCGACGGTTTCATGCTCGTCGGGGATGCCGCGCGCATGATCGATCCGCTCACGGGCGGAGGGATCGCGAACGGTTGTATCGCGGGGAAGATATGCGGCACGGTCGCCGCCGAGGCGGCCCACAGCGGGGACGTCTCGAAGGCGTTCCTCCAGAAGTACGAGAAGGGATGGCGCGCCCGGCTCGAAGAGAAGCTCTACCGGAACTGGCTCGCGAAAGAGAAGCTCGTCACCCTGTCCGACGCGACGTTCGACAAGGTCGTGGACGTGCTCTCGGGCGTACGGCTCGAGAAGCTGAGCGTCCACAATATCCTCAAGGCCGTTCGTGACAAGTACCCCGAGGTCACGAAGGAGTTCGAGGCGTTCCTCTGAACGCCGTTCCGACCGATGCCCGGCGCCCCGAACCGACCCCCGGAGACGACCCCCGAGGCCACCCCCGTCGCCGCCCCCGCCGAGTCACCGGCGGAGCGGGCGCTTCGGCGCCTCGCCCCCTCGCGCGTCGCGCTCCTCCTGGACGTGTGGAAGGGGGCACCGGGCCCGGATCTCCTCGTGCCGTTCGAGAAGGCCGAGGCCGCCTATACGGTGGGAGACTTCGAGAACGCGACGAACGCGCTCGACCTTCTCTCCGTTCGGCTCACGGAACCGCGCTGGCCGACCCTTCCCGAACCGTTCCGGCGGCTCCGGGTCTCGATCCCCGCACCGGTGCCTCCTCACTGGGACCCCGAGCACGCCCTTTCTCCGGCCGATAAGGAGACCCGCCGCGCCCGGAAGGTCGCCGACGACCAGCTCGCGCTCGCCGACGCCTCGATCGCCTGGGCGCAGACGCACGGGGTCGACTGCGCGGACCTGACCGGAACGCTCCGGGAAGCCGGGACGGTCCTCTCGACCGAGGGTGCCTCGGAGGGGTTCTACTCCCGTATCGACGGGATCTGGAAGGAGATCCGGGGCCGGACCCCCCTCCCGGGTGCCCGCGGCCCGCGTCCGCCGGCGCCCGCGACGGGCGTTCCGACGCCCGAAGGGGCGTGAGCCGTTGACCGAGGAATCCTCCTCGGAGCCCCGGCGCCCGGTGCGCCGGGGCGAGGGCGAGGTGACCGAGTGGCCCCGAGGGCTGCTCGAGTACGTCCCGAAGGGCCCGCCGGATGCGACCCCCTCCGCGGAAGAGGACCGTACGCGCAATCGCCTCTTGCTCGCCGCCCGCCTTCTGGGACTACTGCGATCGCGCGGCGAGGGGGTGGAGCAGGAGCTCGCCGCGCTCGTCCGAGCCGAGCTCGCTCTGAAGTCGAACGACCCGGTCCGCGCCACGCGCGAGGTCGAGGCGCTCCTCGCCGAGCTCGATCGTCGTACACGGACCGTTCCCCCGGCGGAGAACACAGCTTAAACCGCCCGAGCACGTCCCGCCGTTCCGATGTACCCTCCGCCCCGATTCGGAACGTTCTCGATCGTCGCGTTCGAGCCCGAGACCCGTACGTGGGGTGTGGCCGTCCAGTCCCGGTTCATCGCCGTGGGGGCGGTCGTCCCGTACGCGGAGGCCGGGGCGGGCGCGGTCGCCACCCAGGCGTTCGCGAACCCGAAGTACGGCCCGCAGGCGCTCGCCCTCCTGCGCGAAGGGGCAGCCGCGGGCGATGTGGTGCGGCGTCTGACCGGGGACGACGCCGGGCGGGACGAGCGCCAGCTCGGGATCGTCGATGCGAAGGGCGTCGCGGCCGCGTTCACCGGCAAGGGCTGCTCGGAGTGGGCCGGCCACGAGGTCGGCCAGGGGTTCGCCTGTCAGGGGAACATCCTCTTCGGGTCGCAGGTCGTTCGTGCGATGGCACGCTCCTACGAGTCGACAGGGGGCGACATCCTCGATCGCCTGCTCGCGGCCCTCGCGGCCGGCCAGCGCGAGGGAGGGGATCGGCGGGGGATGCAGTCGGCCGCGCTCCTCGCGGTGCGCGCGGGCGGTGGGTACGGGGGCAACGATCGCTGGGTCGACGTCCGGGTCGACGACCACCCTTCGCCGATCGAGGAGCTCCGTCGGGTCTTCCGCCTGTACGACATGACGATGCTGAGCCGGGAGGATCCGACGACGCGGCTCCCGATCGAGGGGGAGGTCGCCCGATCGCTCCAGCACGACCTGGGCGTGCTCGGCTACTATTCCGGACGGCTCACGGGCACCTGGGACGACGCGAGCCGGGCCGCGTTCGTCCGGTTCATCGGCGAGCACAACTTCGAGAACAAGCAAGCTTCCGAGGACAAGGTCTGGCCCTCGATCGTCGACTACCTTCGGACGCGCGCGGGCGCCGAGGTCGCGCGACGGACCGAGACCGCCCCGATCGTGCCGCATGCGCTCGAGCGGGGCCCGGGAGCGACCTCGGCAGGAGAACGGAGATTCCCACCCCCGAAGAAGCGCCGGGCCCGGTCGAAGTGACGGTCACCGTCCGTCACCGCTGCGGGAGCCGGGCCCTTGCCGAGGCGCTCCGGCGCGCCGTCGTGGCCGACAATCCGTCGTACGTCGAGGTGACGACCGAAGGCGAGGAGCTGGTCGTCCGGGTCACCGCGAGGTCGGCGGCGAGCGCCCGCACGACGCTCGACGACCTCATGGCATGCCTTTCCGCGGCCGAAAGGGCCGGCGCCCCCCGTCCGTCCCCTTAGGTCGCGAGCACCGGCGCGAGCGCCTCCACGAGCGGCGGTAGTACCTCCTCGACACGACCGACGATCCCGACGTCCACCGCCCGGAACACCGGCGCTTCGGGGTCGAGGTTCACCGCCAAGAGGGCGTCGGCCCGGTGCCAACCGTACATGTGGTTCAGGGACCCGGAGACCCCCAGCAGTACTCCGAGACGGGGAGCGACGGCGTGTCCCGTCAGCCCGACCTGGAGCTGGTGCGGGAGCCACCCCTGGTCCACGACCCTTCGGGTGGCGACGAGGCCGGCGTTCCACCCGCCGATCTGCCGTCGGACCTGCGCGACTCCTTCCGGACCGCCGACGCCCATTCCGACCGCGACGATCACCTCGTGGCGCGTCCGTTCGGCGAGGTCGGCGGTCTCCCGCCCCTCCGAGACCCGTTCGAACCGCGCGCGGGTCCGCACGGCGCGCAGCGTCTTCCAGCCGAACCCTCCTCCCGGGGCCGGCCGTCCGGCGACCGAGAAGGCCCCCGGTCGCACGGTGGCGAGGCCGGGGGTCGACCGCGAGTGGATGGTCGCGACCTCCCGCCCTCCGAACGACGGCTTCGTCCAGGCGATCCCATGCCCCGGCTCGAGCCGCATCCCGATCGCGTCGCCCACCAGTCCCAGGCCCCGACGGGCGGCGACCCGACCGAAGACCTCTCGACCGAACGGGTCCGAAAGGACGAGCGCGGCGGCGGCCCGGGGCCGGTCCGAAAGGACCTCTTCGAACGCGAGCCCGATCTCCGCGGCGTCGGGTCGGGACCCCGCCGTCGGCACGTAGTATCCCCCGAGCGCGCCGGCGGCCTCCAAGCGGAACGTGCCGGATTCGCTCGGCGGCGAGCGAGAGATCCAGACCGCCGAGGGCCAGTGTCCCGTCAGGGACCGCCGGACCTCGGAGATGAGGGCGAGGGACGACGGATCGAGTTCTCCGGCGGCATCGGTGGTCAGGACGAGGACCTCCTGCGACGCCTCGCGCGCGGCGGGCGGGGAGGGGATCCCGGCTCCTCCGCGGGGGTGGTGGGCGAGCCGCGGGGTGAGGGCCGCGACCGCGGACCGGACCCGGTCAAGGACGGAACCTTCCGCGCACACGATGGGGCTCCGGGAGGTGGCGACCTCCTCGACCTTGGCCACGATCGTAGGGGAACCCGGACCACCGACCTCGGAAGGGTGCAGGCCCAGGCTTCCGGCCGAGACCCGTTCGAGGGCCGGTTCCGAAAGCGCGGCGACCGCCGCGGGACCGACCTTCAGGGGCTTCGCGACCTTCTCTCCCACGGAGAGAAGGAACGGTGCCTCGATGCGGTACGAGGCCCATCCCGAAGGCGTATCGACCGTCACGTCGAACCCGGGGCCCTCGGCCGCTCTGCCGATGCTGCGGGCCTCGCTCAGCATCGGGAGGTCGAGGAGCGCCGCGACCTCCGCGCCGACCTGGCCGGTCTCGCTGTCGGTCGTGCGGGCGCCGGTCAGGATCACGTCGTGCCCCACGCGCGTGAGCGCCGCCGAGAGCGCCCGGGCGGTCGCGAGCGTGTCCGATCCCGCGAACGCAGGATCGGAGAGCCAGATCGCCCGGTCGACCCCCATGGCCCGCGCCTCCCGCAGGGGGCCCTCCGTCTCGGGCGGGCCCATCGAGAGGAGGCTCACCGTCTCCCCGTGCCGACGGAGCTCGAGGGCGACGCGGATCGCCCGCTGATCGAACGGATTGAGGACGAGGTCCCCTCCCTCGCGGACCACGCGGAGCGAACCCGGGTCGTAGCGGAGCGGCTCCGATCGGGGAACGACCTTGACGAGCACCGCGAAGTCCACAGCGATCGATCTCCGGCGTTCGGTCAGGTCCGACTGGAGGAATAAGTACGGCCTCGGGCTCCGTCGCCCGTGGCTCTTCCGCGCGAGAGCGCCGGTCGCCCACCGGTGCAGCGCCCGGCCTCCCTCGGACGCTACTTCGCGGGAGTGGCGATCACCGTTCTCGCGATCGCGAGCCAGTACTTCGTTCCCCAGGCGTTTCCGCCGGCCCTCGTGCTCTACGGCAACCTTCCTGGGGACGTGTTCATCGTCTACGGGATCCCGATCCTCGCGTTCGCGCTCTTGGTCGGGGGCGGTCCGCTGCGCGACTGGGCCCGCCGGATGGGGCTCGCCTCCATCGAAGGGCTCCGGTGGTACGGTCTCCTCTCCCTTCTCGCCCTACTCGTCCTCTTCGTCCTCGTCGCCGTGTACAACGCTCTCGACCCCTCGGCGCTCGGCCTCCTGAACCGGCCGAACCCGGCACTCGAGCAAGCGCGGGGGAACCCGTGGTTCTTCGTCGGTTTCTCGTTCGTGGTTGGTGCCTTCGAGGAGACGATCTTCCGGGGCTGGATCTTCGGCTACTGGCGCGACCGGCCGGGGTCGTGGGTGGTCGCCGCGACATGGACGAGCCTCCTTTTCGCGTCGGTCCACGTCTACTACACGCTCACCTACCTCCAAGCGACACCGCTCGTCCTCCCGAGCCTCTTCTTCGTCGGGTTCGCGTTCGCGGCGACGTACCGCTTTTCGGGAGGGAACCTCGTCATCGTCGCGCTGCTCCACGGGGCGCAGGACGCGATGGCGTTCCTCACGGTCGTCTCCACCGCCTACGGCTTGCTGGGGCTCGCTCTCCATTACCTCCTGGTCTTCGTCGGCGCCATCGTCGGTCTCGCCGTGTACCTCGAGCGTCGGACGAGCTACGGCCCGCCGATCAGCCGATAACGAGCCCTCCGGCGGGAGGAGCCGCCGGGAGGATGGCCCTGCGGGGGCGCGCCGAGATCGGACGAAGTCGGAGATCTACAGGCCGGGCGAATCGATGAGTTCGATCCAGATCCCGTCCGGTCCCTCGTAGAACGCCACGACGACCTTTCCCTCTTCGCGGATCTCCTCGACCTTCCGGGCCCCGGCGGACGTGAGCCGTCCTCCCGCGGCCGCGAGGTTGTGGACGCGGAACCCCAGGTGGTCGAGTCCCTCGCCGGGGAGGAACGGGGTCGCGTAGGGGGAACCCTTCGGATACCAGTTCAGCTCGAGCCGCTGGTGCGAGACCCCATCCTCGAAGAGGACCCAGATGCCCCCGTGCTCCATCTTCCCACGACGGAGCTCGTTCAACCCCAGTCCGTCCCGGAGGAATCGGGACGCTCTCGAGAGGTTCGTGACGCGTAGGCCGGCGTAGTCGAGGTACATGGTCGCGCGATGTCTTCCACGGCCTTAGGGGTTCGGCCGTCGTACCCCGGCCTCGGACCGCCAGCATCATGTAACAACCGGGTGTCCCTCGGGCCGATGAACCCCAGCGAGAGCGAACTTCGCACGATCCTCACCGACGCTCGGACGATCGCGGTCGTCGGGCTCTCCGATAAGCCCGAGAGGGATTCCCATGAGGTCGCCCTCTACCTCCAGGCCCAGGGATACCGGATCGTTCCGGTGAATCCGATGCTCTCCGAGGTCCTCGGGGAGAAGTCCTACCCGTCGCTCGCGGCGATCCCGCCGGACCTGCACGTCGATATCGTCGATGTCTTTCGGCGGAGCGAGCAGGTCCCGCCCGTCGTCGATGAGGCGATCGCCCGGGGGGCAAAGGTCGTCTGGATGCAGCTCGGGGTGGCGCACCCGGAGGCCGCTGCGAAGGCCCGTGCGGCCGGGGCGACGGTGATCGAGAACCAGTGCATCATGGTCCGGCATCGCTTCCTGGGCATCGCACCGGTGCCGAAGCGCGAGTGAGCCGGAGGTTCCGATGTCCGCCTCCTCCTCTCCTCCCGTCGCGACCCCTGTCCCCAAGTCCCCCGCCGCGCCCGCGGCGTCGTCCCCCCCGCCCCCACCGCGGGAGGAGCTTCTCGAGGACCGGGGCACCTGCCGGCACGACGCGGTCCACGCGAACCGGTGGGAGGCCCGAGGGACGGTCAAGATCTCGAAGGACGTCGCGGTCGGTGCCGCGGACGTCCACGGGACCGTCTCGATCGGCGGGACCCTGCTCGCTCGCGAGTTCCGGGCGCGGGGGACGCTCGACGTCGAGGGGGCGGTCGATGTGCGCGGTCCGATGACCGTCCGAGGCAACGCGCACTTCGCGGCCGGGCTCCGGGCGGTCGACCTCGAGCTCGACGGGTGCGGGCGTGTCGGAGGGGCGGTGTCGGTCGAACGGACGCTGACCAGCCACGGGATCCTCGAGGCACCCTCCGTCACGGCCGGCGTGCTCTCGCTCGAGGGGGCGGTGGCCGTCCCCGGGGAGATCCGGGCGCTCCAGCTCACGGCGGATCTACCGCATTCCTCCACGCTCGGGGATGTGCATGCCCGGACCGTCCGCCTCCGTGGACGGCTCCCCAACCTCCTCGACAAGGTCTTCGTGCGGGAGGCTCGGACCCACGTCGATCGGATCGAGGCCGATCGGGTCGAGCTCGAAGGGGTGGACGTACGGTTCGTGCGGGCGAAGGAGATCCTCCTCGGCCGCGAGAGCCACGTCACCGAGGTGGAAGGGACGATCACCCGGCGCCATCCCTCGAGCTCGGTGGGTCCCGAGGTCAAGAGCCCGTTGCCCTACGGACTGCGTCGGTAGTCGCTCCGCCGAGCCGGGCCTTTTTATCTCTGGAGTCCACCTCGCGGCGGCCCATGGCGGAGGAAGGGACGAGCGAGGGGGCGCCTTCGTCGGTCGCCCTCCAGCGCGAGGTGCTCTCCTACTGGGAGCGCACGGGGGTCCCGTCGAGCGTCGTCGGAGGGGCGGCGGCGGGCCGGACCTTCCGTTTCACCGACGGTCCCGCGACCGCGAACGGCCCTCCCCATATCGGGCACCTCATCTCCCGCCTCCTGAAGGACGTCGAACTCCGCTACCACCGGATGCGCGGCGAGCGGATCGTGAGCAGCATGGCCGGCTGGGACTGCCACGGGCTCCCGGTCGAGCTCGAGGTCGAAAAACGACAGGGGCTCAAGTCCAAGAAGGAGATCGAGACCTTTGGCGTCGAGCGGTTCTGCGACGCGTGCCGGAGCTCCGTGTTCGACGCCGTCGCCCAGTGGCAGGAGATGAGCCGGCAGCTCGGCTACTGGCTCGACTACGATCATCCGTATCGGACGATGGACCCACCGTACATCGAGAGCGTCTGGTGGTCGCTCAAGACGCTCTTCGACCGGGGCCTTCTCGAGAAGGGCCACTACTCGCTGCCGTACTGCCCCCGGTGCGAGACCCCCCTCTCCTCGCACGAGGTCGCCCAGGGGTACCGGGAGGCGACGGACCCCTCGGTGACCCTTCGCCTGCCGCTCACCGGTCGTACGGCTCCCCGACGGGACCTGTTGATCTGGACGACCACCCCCTGGACCCTCCCCGCGAACCTTCTCGTGGCGGTCCGCGCGGACCTCGAGTACTCCGTCGTCCGGGAGGCGGACGGCGGGGAGGTCGTCCTCGCGACCGTCGCGATCCCCCGGTACTTCCCGGGCGAGGCGACGGTCGTCGAACGCCGGGCCGGCTCGTCGCTCGCCGGGGCGACCTACGCGCCGCCGTTCGACACGCCCGGGCCGGCCCCGGGACGCCACCGGGTGGTGCTCGATGACTCCGTCACGACCGACGAAGGGACCGGGCTCGTCCACATCGCCCCGAGCTTCGGCCCGGACGACCAGCGGATCGGCGCCCGGGAGAAGGTCGGGGTCTTCGACCCGCTCGACAGCCGGGGGGTCTTCACCGACCTGGTTCCGCAGGTCCGGGGGAAGTCGTTCAAGGCGGCGGACCCGATCCTCCTCGAGGACCTCCGCACGCGGGGCCTCCTCTTCCGGTCGGCTACGGTGCGCCACACCTACCCGTTCTGCTGGCGCTGCGACACTCCGCTCATCTACCGCGCGATCGATTCCTGGTTCGTCCGGACCTCCCGGGCCACGGACCGGCTCGTCCGATACAACGGGACCGTCCACTGGGTCCCCGCCCACCTCCGCGAGGGGCGGTTCGGCAACTTCCTCACGGAAGCGAAGGACTGGGCTCTCTCACGGAACCGCTACTGGGGGACCCCGCTTCCCATCTGGGTCTGCTCCGAGGGCCACTATAGCTGCGTCGGCAGCTACGCCGAGCTCGCGGAGCGCCTCGGTCGCCCGCTTCCGATCCCGTTCGATCCGCACCGGGTGACGGTCGACACCCTTCGGCTCCGATGCGCCACGTGCGGGAAGGAGGCGCGACGGGAACCATACACGATCGATGCCTGGTACGACAGCGGTTCCGCGCCGTTCGCCCAGTTCCACTATCCGTTCGATCCCGGTCCGTTCGATCCCGCCGCGCCGCTCGACTACATCGCGGAAGGGCTCGACCAGACGCGGGGGTGGTTTTACTCGCTGCTCGTCATCGCGACCCTGCTCTTCGACCGTCCGGCCTACCGGGCCTGCCTGACGAACGGGCTCGTCCTCGACGAGAGCGGACGGAAGATGTCGAAGTCCCGGGGCAACGCGATCGAGCCGCTCTCGCTGCTCGCGCGCTTCGGGGCGGACCCCGTGCGCTGGACGTTCCTCTCCCTCGATTTCACCGAACCGATGCGCTTTGGGGAGGCGACGGTCCAGAAGGCCGCGGCCCGCACGCTCGGCACGCTCACGAACGTCGTCGCCTTCCACCTCGGGAACGCGCGCGCCGACCGGCTCGGTCCGGTCGTCGACCGGCCCCTCCCGACACGCCTGCTCGATCGCTGGCTCCTCTCGCGTCTGGAAGGGACCCGGGCGGCCGTGACCCACGCGATGGACGAGGTCGAGATCGGCGCGGCGCGCGACGCGGTCCGCGATCTCGTGGACGATCTCTCGACGTGGTACCTGCGTCGCTCGCGTCCGCGGTTCTGGTCGGACGGCGCCGACCCCGACCGGCGCGCGGCCCACGCGACGCTCTCCTACGCCCTGCTCGGGCTCGCGCGCACCGCGGCGCCGCTGCTCCCGTTCACCGCCGAGTGGATCCATCAGGAGGTCGGTGAGAAGGGGTTCCGTGCCTCCGAGGAGTCGGTCCATCGGACGGCGTGGCCGGCCGAGTTCGCGGAGCAGGACCCTTCGCTCGAGCAGGGGATGCGCGAGCTCCGCGAACTGGTCGAAGTCGGTCGGGAGCTCCGCCAGCGGGCCGAAGTGAAGTCCCGGATACCCCTCGCGACGTTCGTGGTGTTCGGTGAGCCTTCCTCCGACCTCGCCCACCTCGGCGAGGAAGGGGTTACGCTCCTCGCGGAGGAGCTCAACGTCCGGTCGGTCGAGCGCGCCCCGGTCGCGGCGCGGACCCGTTATCCGGACGGGGAGTGGGTCGTCCGCGAGGAATCCGGGGGCCCGGTCGCCGCCCTCTCCCGTCGGCCGACCGAGGAGCTGCTCGAGGAGGGGCTCGCGCGCGAGGTCGCCCGACGGCTCCAACAGACGCGCAAGGAGCTGGGCCTGCGCTACACCGAGTCGGTCGAGATCACCGTGGCGGCCTCGGGCCGGCTGCGCCGTTCCCTCGAACGCCGGAAGGAGGAGATGGCGAGCGATCTTCTGGCGCAGCCTTTCGAGCTGGTCGATGGCCCGCTCCCGCCGGGACCGGACGTGCGTACCTGGGAGCTCGACGGGGCTCCGTTCTCGGCCCGGGTGGTCCGGCGGCCGCCCTGACTAAGCGGAAGGGTCCTCGACCCCGGGAGGTCGCCCGGGGGCGGACTCACCGAACACCTCGGCCTCGAACCGCTGGACCGTGACCCGGGGGTCCCGCCACGCGGTCGAAGGAAGGCCCGCCTTCTCGCAGGTCCCCGAGAGGAACTCCTCGCTCGTCCAGTGCTGCTCGGGGGCGACCTGCGGAAGGAGGAGGCCGCTCGAGCCGAACCCGTCGACGATCAGGCCGTCCCGACCGACCCGGACCGCGCGCACCCGGTCCTCGGGACGGTCCGCCCGGATCAGGGTCGGCACTGTGAGGACCGAGACCTCGATCGCGAGGCGGGCGAGCTCCTCGGCCCGAACGGGTCGGAACCGGGGGTCCTCGACCGCCGCCGAGACCGCGGCCCGGGCGAGCGCCTCACGGAGGCGAAGGACCGGGAGGGGGTAGCCGATGCATCCGCGCAGCTCGAGCGACGGGTACCGCTTCAACGTGACGAAGACCCCGCGTCGCTCGTCGAACACTGCGGGAAGGGCCTCCGACCGGAAGGGGCTCGCCGGGTCGTGCACCCGCTCCGGTCCCAGGGCCTGGCGGATCGCCCGACGGGGGATCGAGAGCGCGAGATGGCGTTCCGCTTCGGAGAGCATCTCCGGGGTACCCGCCAGAATCGGAAATCGCCTTCGCCGGAGCCGCGCGAGCACCTTTTATATGCGGGGCCAGGTCCCGCCGTCCCCATGCCGTTCCCCGAGGCCGTTGAGCGGTTGCTCAACAAGAAGATCTGCATGAACTGCTCGGCCCGTAACCCGCCGAAGGCGGTGCAATGCCGGCGGTGCGGCTACAAGGGCCTGCGCGTGAAGTCGCGCGAGCGATCCGGGAAGACCCAGTAGGGGTTCGTCGTTAGCGAGCGAGGCCGACCCTCGAGCTCTCCGTGAGGGCCGTCGGGTCCTCCCCCCGGGCCTCGCGGGCGACCGCGAGACGCTTCCGCGCGAGGAACAGGAGGTTCCCCACTCCGTCCCGCCAGCTCGAGAGCTTGGGCGGACCCCATCGCTCCCCGTAGCGGATCGGTACCTCGACGAACTTGAGGTTCCGCAGGATCACCTCGATCTTGAGCTCCTCACTGAACGCCATTCCGTCCTGCGTGAGATGAATGCGAGAAAGGATCTCACGGCGGAAGACCCAGAACCCGCTCTGACTGTCCTCGAGGGTGCGGCCGGGGACCTCGCTCAGGTACCGGTGGTAGGCGAGCGAGACGAAGAGGTTCAGCATCCAGTTCCCGATCCGGTGCTCGGTCGTCATCGTCTTCCGGTCGAGGTACGCCATACGGTTCCCCGTCAGGAAGTCGATCCGCTCGTCGAGGAGCTTCTTCACGAGCGTCGGGACGGTCTCGACCGGGTACGTCCCGTCGCCGTCGGCGGTCGCGATGACCTCCCCCCGAGCGAGCGGGAAACCGGTCCGGTAGGCCCGGCCGTAGCCGGGGCGCCGCTCGATGATGACCCGGGCACCCTCCGCCTCCGCGATCGCCGCGGTCCCGTCCGCGGAGGCCCCGTCGATGACCAGCACCTCCCAGTCGATCGGGTCGTCGCGGAAGACCGTCGCGTTCGCCTCCTGCGCCGCCGTCCCGAAGCGACGCAGGACGTGCGCGATCGACGCGGCTTCGTTGAGCGTGGGCACGACCAAAGAGACGCGCATCGGAGAATCCTTCCTATTCCCCCGCCCCTTAAACCCTCGCTCACCTCTCGAGTCTCACGAACGCGACGGCGAGTTCCGGCCGACCGACCCGTCGGTGGGGAAGCTTCCCGACGACCGCGGATGTGGGCATCTGGGCCCGGGGCGCCACGGCCCGAGACCTCCTCGAGGGGCTTGGTCTCGGGCTCTACGCACTGATGACCGATCTACGCAAGGTGCGCCCCCGGGTCGAACGGGCGGTGAGCGCGAGCGGAGAGGACCCTGCCTCGCTCGTAGTGGCGTTCCTCACCGAGCTCGTGCTGCTCAAGGAGACCGAGGGGTTCATCGGGCGGCAGATCCGGGCCCACCCCGTGGGCCACCCCCCGACCGCGGTCGTCGCGAGCGTTTCGGGCGAGCCGTTCGATGCGCGCCGCCACGTCGCCCGGGTCGACGTGAAGGCCGTGACCTTCCACGAGCTCCTCTTCGACGTGGAGCGGGGCCGCGCCCGGGTCATCGTGGACATCTGACGCGCCAGCAGGGAGGACGAGCCCGATCCGGGTCAACCCCGGTCCACTCGTACTGTTTTAGTGTTTTTGAAAATAGCATTGGCCCGCGGACTCCGTCCGCGGAGGAGAAGGAGATGTCGTTCGAGCACGAGCAGCCTCCCGAGTGGGCCTACGAGTTCCATGGACACCGCTGCCCCTTCATGCCGATCGGGTACCGGATGGGGCGGACCGCCCTGCGTGCGCTGGGCGTAGGACGCGCCACGGATCACGGGGTCTACGCCCTCGTAGAGATCGGGGTCGGTCATCCCCAGGCCTGCATGGCCGACGGCGTGATGATCGCGACGGGGTGCACCTACGGGAAGCTCATGATGGAGCGGCTGGGCTACGGTAAGATCGCCCTGGTCCTCTACGCACCGGGCCACGGAGCGCGAAGAGTCTACCTACGCTCCGAGTTCCAGGACGAGCTCGCAACGCAGGAGTTCTTCTCGTTCCGCCGGCGGGGCGTGGAGCCCTCGGAGATCCCGCGGGAGGTCGCGGAGCGGGCCATCGAGGTCGTCCTCCGCGCCCCCGAAGCGGACCTCTTCCGGATCGAGTCGTTGCCCGAGTTCAGGTTCTCCCGGCCGGCCGGTTCGTTCGCCCGGATCAAGTGCCACCGATGCCAGGAGTACGTTTTCGAGCGCTACGTGCGCTACGTGAACGACGAGCCGGTCTGTCTCCCCTGCTCGGGGTTCGTGGAACCGAGGCTCGACGTGCTCCGGGGCCTCCAATGAGGGGTCGATCGCGATGGACCTCGACCTGGTCGTCGTGGTGGTCGCCGTCTTCCTCATCTCGGCGATCTTCTCGATGTTCGGGCAGGGCGGCGGGTCCCTCTACACGCCGACCCTGGTCCTGCTCGGATACGCGACACTAGTCTCGGTCTCGACCTCGCTGGTCCTCAACCTCGTCACGGCGGCGTTCGCCACTTTTGTCTTCCTCCGTCAGCACCTGGTCGACTTCCGGCTCGGCAGCGCCTTCGTGCCGGGCATCGTCGCCGGATCGTTCCTGGGCGGTGTCTGGGGGAACTTCGTCGACACGCGGCTCCTCCTGTGGATCTTCGTGGTCTTTCTCCTGGGCGCCGGCGGCCGGATGGTCTACACGTACTGGGAGCGGGCCACCGCGGACGGGGGGGGGGGGG
>JBJKRJ010000023.1:0-10179 GCA_046704665.1 Thermoplasmata archaeon
CCGGGTCGGACGTGGTGCTGCTCGTGCGGTCGGTCGCCGACCCGCGGCGCTACGGAGTGATCGAAGGGACGTTCGGTCCCCTCTTCCACGGCATGCGGCGGCTCGATGTCGCGCGGATGGTGGAGAAGCCGAACCGCCCGAAGAGCCGCTGGGCGGCGACGGCGGTCTACGCCTTCGCCCCGTCGATCTTCACCGCGCTCGAGGAGCACCGGGCCCGCCACCACCCCCGGGAGCTCGAGCTCACGGACGGCATCCAGCGCCTGATCGAGCAGGGGGGACGGGTCGCCGCCTTCGCGCTCGACCGACGGTTCGGCGAGTGGCGCTCGGTCGGTTCCCCCGAGGGGTTCGGACGGGCGTTGGCCCGCACCCGCCTCGCCGCCACCCCGAAATAGGCTCCCCGGGACGCCATCGTCAGACTTATCTCCCCGAGGCGCGACTTCCAATCATAGGTCGGGACGGAAAGCGCCCCGAATGCGACATGCCCTCTCGCACGAACGGGATCCGAGAAATCGTCGGGGAGACGCTGACCGCCCCCTACGCGGTCGGGATCGCCCACGCCGTCCACGAGGTCGCTCCCCCGGAGGGGTCGATCGCACTGGCCCGGGACGCTCGGACCTCGAGCCCGGCGCTTGAGGGGATGCTTGCCGGGACCCTCCAGATGCTGGGCCGGGACGTGATCGACATCGGTCTGTTGCCGACCCCGGCGTTCCAGCGGGCCATGCCCGGTACGGGGGCCGTCTTCGGAGTCATGGTCACCGCGTCGCACAATCCTCCCGAGTACAACGGGTTCAAGTGCGTGGGCGCGAGCGGCCGCTCCATACCGCGCGAGGTAGAGGAACGGATCGAGACACGCCTCGCGACGCCGACGAACGGCTATGCTCGCTACGACCACGTTGGATCCGTTCGTCCGGGACCTCCCGCGGCGGAGGAGTACATCGAGGGGATCCTGGCGTCGGTCGATCGGCCACGGATTGCCGAACGACGGTTCACCGTCGTCCTCGACTGTGGGAACGGTGTCACCGCCCGGACCAGCCCCGAGCTCCTGAGGCGGCTGGGGTGTCGCGTGGTCTCCCTCAATGCCCATCTCGACGGGGAGTTTCCGGGCCATCCGTCCGAGCCGAACGAGACGACGGTCCGGGACCTCGGTCAGGTAGTGCGCGCGGTCGGGGCCGACCTCGGGATCGCCCACGACGGGGACGGCGACCGGACGATCTTCGTGGACGGTTCGGGCCGGTTCGTTCCGGGCGATCGGAGCCTCGCGCTTCTCGCCCGCGAACGGGTCCGGGCGGCCGGTTCGGGCGCGGTCGTGACTCCCGTCTCGACCTCCCAGGTCGTCGAGGACGTCGTCCGGCCGTTGGGCGGGCGGGTCGTCTACACACCGGTGGGCTCCCGTTCCCTTTCCCGCGAGGTGGAGCGGACGGGAGCATGCATCGGCGGTGAGGAGAACGGAGGGGTGATCTTTCCGGAGTGGCAGCTCGCTCGGGACGGTGCGATGGCGGCCGCCTCGATGCTCGCGCTCCTTTCGAGGAGCCCCGAGCCGATCGCTCGGATGCTCGATGACCTTCCGGCGTACGCCTCGGTCAAGACGAGAATGCCGTGTCCCCCGGATCAGGTCGAGCACGTCCTGAGGACGGTGGTGCAATCACTCCGCCCGGAGTCGCACCGCGTGGATGATCTCGACGGCTGGAAGCTCTATACCGACGGGGGATGGCTCCTCCTCCGCGCGTCCGGGACGGAACCGATCATTCGGGTCTTTGCAGAGACCCGAGATGCCTCCTCCGCGAAACGCCTTGCCGATGAGGCACTGCGGCGTCTCCAGGAGCAGATCCACCCGGACCGGTAGCCTCCAGCCGCGAGTGGCGGCTCTCCCGACCCACGAGAATGCCGTGGCGCGATCGGGCGTGGGTCTTCGTCCCTTTCGACTCGAGCCCACGATGGAAAAGCCCGGAGGGCGTGGGTGTGACCGACGGACCGCCCGCAGGTGCCCTACTTGGCTATGGCGGCGACGCGGGAGGGGGCGGAGGCCCGGCGGGAACTCTGGTCCGTCGGCGCTGCCGACGCCGCCGGCTCATGACGGAGGCCAGTATCGCAGCGATCGCGACCAGTACCACCGCCAAGACTATTCCTCCGGCTTCCAGGGGGGTCAGGCTGAACGGGGTCGTAGAGGAAGAGGTCGTGAAGTGGACCTGCTCCGTGACGTTCTTCCCGGCGACCTGGACCGTCCCCGAGGAGGGGGAGCTCGAATAGCCGTGGACCGCTCCGATGGAGAACGAGTACGTACCGTTCGGCACCTCGAAGTCGACCCCGCTGCCGGACGAGCTGCGAATCGATCCGTTCAGGCTGACGAACCAGTAGGTACCGTTGGAAAGACCCGACTCGAGGAAGTCGACGGAAAAGAGCGCGGCCGAGAAGGAGACGAAATAGCTGACGCTCGCGCCCGCGATGGCGGCCGGGAACGAGCTACGGTTGACCACGTAGCCCGCCACCGGGTTCACCTGGACCGTGTACGTCCCGTTCGGTAGCGGAGTGGAGAGAATCGTTCCCGTCGCGAAGACCGTCGAACCGTTGACCGAGACCGACCAGTTCGTGCCGGTCGGGAGGCCACTCTCCACGACGGAGAGCACGTAGACGGTCGTCGAAGTGAAGGTCACGTTCACTCCCACATCGGATCCCCGCACGGTCACCACGCCGGCCGCCGGAGCGGGGAAGTAGCCGGCGACGCTTCCCACGCTGAAACCGTACGTACCGTTGGTCTCCAGGAAGACGACCTCTGCGGACGAAGTTGGGACAGTAGAACCGTTCAGCGTGACCGACCAGTTGGTGCCGGTCGGGAGGCCGCTTTCGACGAAGGTGACGTTGAAGATCGCCACGAGCGACCGGGTGAAGTTGATCGATTCGCTGATCGGAGCACCTTGGACGTTCACCGTGCCGCTCGGCGGTTGGGCCGAGTATCCGAATACGGTGCCCACGGAGAACCCGTAGCTGCCGTTCACCTCCGTGAAACCGATCGACGTACTCTGGGACGCGACGGTCGTACCCTGGAGGGTGACCGACCAGTTCGTGCCCGACGGAAGCCCGATTTCGGAGAACGTGACCGAGTACACGGACTCCACCGTGAGACTTGCCTGGGCCGAAACGCTCGCGCCGACGCTGTCGGTCACGCGTACCGATACGTCGAACACCCCGGCGACGCTCGGAGTGCATACGAGCGACGGGGTGTTCGCGCTCGCGCAGCCCGGCGGCAGGCCCGTGTAGAGGTACGCATACGGAGGAGCCCCGCCGACGGCACTGGTCTCGAGGGTGGTGCTTTGCCCGAGCGGGATCGTCGCGGGAGAAGCGAGGAACGAAGGGATCGCGAGCGCGGTCTTCGCGCCAAAGCTGTACACCGCTCCGGAATAGTCGCCCGCGAAGATGTGCCCGTCGGCCACCGACACCGGACCGTAGAAGAGGCCGGGGGTCGGATAGTGCCAGACGATCGTACCGTCCGTCGCGTTCAGCAGGAAGACGGTACCGTTGTAGTTGATGAGCGAACCCGTACCCTCGAGGACGAGACCGCCCTGGTAGCTCAGCGCGCCCCAGGTGGTCTGATGATACGGCAAGCCCGTCCGCCACGCGAGAGACCCGTTGTCCGGATAGAGCGCGAAGATCGAACCGTTGTAGGTGGTGCCACCGAAGCTGATCTTCTGCCCGGCATCGACGAGGTACTTCCCCGTGAATACCGCAGTGGCCGCAAGGCCCCTGCCGGTCTCGATGTTACCCCCGGCCGCCAAGCCCGTGTGTCTCCAGACGGGGCCGGCATCGATGCTCCCGGCACGGAAGGCCCAGACCGTCCCGTTCTTGTCCGCGGTCGAGACCATCTGCACGCCACTCGTGGTCGTGAACAGGGTCGGACTGACGGGGAGGTCGCAATCCGGCGTCGTGGGTCCGCACCCCGTGTCCTGCCAATGGCCCGGGACGAGGGCCGCATCGCAGGTGGTCGTGCACGAACCCTGGCTGATGTCGTTCAGGTTGAGGGCGATCAGTCCACCGCAATAGGGCGATTCGGCGTAGTTGTTGCCGTTGCAGTTGCCGGTGGAGATGATGATCTCGTTCTGGGCCGGGTCGAAGACAGGTGTGGTCCAGATCGTACCCCCGACATCGCCGCTCGGAACCGTAAAGAACTCGTTCACGAGGTGACCGGTGGTCAGATTGAGCTGGAGAAGGGCTCCGCGCACGAGGGGGCTGTCACAGTCGCTCGAGACCCCGAGGTACTCGTAGCCCCCGTAGATCATCGGGCTACCCCAGTTGTAGTTGCCGTTGTCGATGTTGCCGACCTTGTAGCTCCAGATCTGGGCGCCCGTCGTGGCGTTCAGCGCATAGGTGTAGTTCCCGCCGCCGCTGACGTAGACGACGCCGTGGACGACCGCCGCGGCCGAGGTGATGCCCCGCGGGGCGTGTTTGCAGACGGTGTTCGTCGAGTTGGTCTGCCCGAGGTAGTCGTGCCAGATCACCTCGCCGCTCGTGGCATTCAGGGCGCTGAAGTTGCCGTCCCAGGCGCCGATGTAGACGGTGTTGCCGACCACGGTAGGAGAGGTCACGATCGCCGAGGCGATGGGAGGGACGTTGGTGAGCTGATGGGACCAGTCGAGCGCGAGGGTCGAGACGTTCGCGATAGAGATCGCGGTATCGTTCGGATTGGTGGCGCTGTGGAACGGGTCGTGAAGATACATCGGCCAGTCGTCGGGACCCAGCGGCGTGCTGGCAGGAACCTTGGCATCCGGCAGGCCGCCGACCCCCGTCACCCGGGTCGTTTCTCCTGGGTGGGCGAGCGCCAGGGGCCATGAGCCGATCAGCACGAGTACCACCGAGACTACGGTGATCAGGAGTATCGCTGCCCGTCGCGCACCAAGAGCCATCCGCCAGCTCGTTCGCTTTCCCCTTCGAGCCGAGGTACTTGAACCTTCCGAAAGGACCAACGGCCGCGGTCCGGGCCCTGCCGAGTGTACCTTGAACGGAAGACCGGGCCGCTCCGAGCGAGGAGAAGGTCGAGCGTCCATCCCCGGAGCGTTTGGTCCCCCGTGGTGGTGAACTCCCGAACGATGGGCCCCGTTCGCAGACCACGTCTCCCGGAGGAACGGAGTCCCTCGGGAGGAAGGAGAGCGCTCGGGTGGAAGGCACGCCGAAGGAGTGCTAGCCCGGCCGTTCCCGGGGTCGCATAGGGGTTCGGGGATCGTTCGCGAGCGGATGCTCGCCGAGAAGGTCTTCGATGTGGTAGCCGTCGATCGAGCTTTCGTACTCCCGCAGGAGGGCCTGGATCATCCTCGCCGCCTCGGCCGGATAGTGGCCGATTGCCGTCTCGGCGGCCAGCACCAGTCCGTCGGCGCCGTCCAGGAGTGTGTTCATCACGTCATTGACTTCCGCACGGGTCGGGGTCCGGCTGGTGACCATCGACTCCAGAAGGTTCGTCGCCACGTACACGGGCACTCCGAGCGAGTTCGCCTTTCGGATGATCGCCTTCTGCAGGAAGGGAATCGCCTCGAGCCGGACCTGTCGCGACAGGTCGCCCCGATCGATGATGAGGCTGTCGACCTCGGGGGCGATCTCCGCGAGCCGTCGGACCCCCTCCCGACTCTCAATCTTCGCGAGGATCGTACTACCGGGTCCCGTCAGCTTCCGCAGCTCACGGACAGAGTCCGCGGACTCGCAGAAGGAGAGGGCGAACTGCCGGATTCCCCGTTCGAGAGCGGAATGCACCGCCATGACGTCCTTCTGGGAGAACGGCGGGAGGGACGGCGAGGGAAGTGCGGTGACTGCCTTGTGGGACCCCACCTCTCCGCCCGACAGGACCTCGGCCTCGGCGACGCCGCCACGGACCTCGTCCACCCGGAGCACGACCGAGTCGAAGTCGATGCTCACCCGCGACGAAGGCTCCAGACGCTCGACCACTCCGAGAGGAGTGATCGGGATCCGTGACTCGTCGCCCCGGATCTCCTCCGAGACCAGGCGAACGTGGGCTCCCTCTTCCAGCCGTAGTCCCCGGTCGACCACTCCCGTGCGGATCTGGGCGCCCTCGGTGTCAATGCAAATCGGTACGTCCGTGGCCTCCCGGATCAGCCGGATCGCGGCGTCCAGGTCCGAGACCGCGGTGTGCGACATGTTGATGCGAAACTTCGTGACCCCCGCCGCTTCGAGCTCCCGGATCACGGACGGCCGGAGGGAGCTTGGTCCCAGGGTACAGAGCAGCTGTTTGCGGGAAGACATATTCCCCTGTCGTCCCCTCGTGAGACCCCGGTCCGACACCGCCCAGCTCTCGCGACGAAGCCGGGCCAGCGGCGCATCTCCCTTAAGCCTCTCCCTCCAGCCCCTTCGTCTCGATTTCCTACCGAGGACCATGATTATGAGGTCGGTCGGCGGTGTACGCTGCCAGGTCCTGGAGGGGGAGTCCGAAACGCTCCGGAAATGCAGCGGCACCGACGTATCGGGACGACCACCCGGCCGATCGACCCTCACCGGGCAGTCACGCGCTCGCCACGGTCCCACGAGTCTCGTGTTTGGGACTTCTTCGCCTTCCCGTCCCACCGGCTGGCGGTCCTCGCGCTGTTCACACTGTTCGTCTTCGACGGACTCTGGGTGCTGATCGAGGGCCCGAGCGGGTCGGGGAGCGTCAGCGCAACGCGGTTCCCCCCGTTCCTGACGATCATATTCCTCGGGCCCTGGCTCCTTTCGGTCTATACTTGGCGCGCGCCTCGGGGGCACGATGACCCCCGGGTCGACCGGTGGTCGGAGTGGCTCGTGCTCGTGGCACTGGGCTTCACGAGCGCCACCGCGGTCGTGTACCTCGCGAACGGTTTCGGTGCCCTGGGAGCTCTCTCGTTCGATCCTCGGCCGTACCTTTACCCCGCGGTAGTATTCGGGACGTCGCTCGCAATCCTGGTCGGACTGCCGCTCCCGCGGCGCTTGAGAGAGGTCTCGTGGCCGGGAGTCGCACTGGCGGTGCTGCCGGGGGGGCTGGCCATCCTGGTCTACAGTGCGTCGATCGGGGGGAACGGCGCCAACGAGCTGGTCGGTGCCAGTCTGATGGCGAGTGGGTTCCTCTGGGAGGCCGGCTACGCATTTCTCGAACCTACCGGACCGGCACCCGGCATCGTCTCCCCGGCCGCACCTCCCAGCAGCACTCTCTCTCTTGATCCGAGGGGAAACCCCGGCCCCTCGCCGTCGACGCCGGTTTCCCGGACTGTCCCTGAGACGTCTCCGCCACAAACGGAACCGAGTCTTCTCCTCTGGCAAGCCACCCTCGCGCGACGTGAGCGGGACCTGGCCGAATACGAGCGGAGACTCGTCGACCGGGCGCGCCAGCTCACCCAACGGGAGCTCGAGTTCGTTCGTCTCGAGTCCGCACCTCGATCGCCGTCACCATTGATCGAACGCTCGGTCCCCACGCCCCCCAGTTCGCTATCGGCCCCGGTCGCCACGCCCCGGCCTTCGTCCATCGGCAGTGTCCGTGGTCCTCCTCCGGCCCCTCCCTCTCAGCCTCCCCCGACCGAACGACCGACCTGGGGTCCCTTCCAGCCGGAGCGAACCCCCCTCGGGCCTGTACCTAAGAGCAGTTCGCCCGCCCCAGTTCTCCGGGGCAGCCCCGTAACGTCCTTCCCCCCGGCTCAGGCTCTGCTCGCGTCTTCCGTTCCCGCCGCTCGGCGGGTCCCGACGGGGTTCCCGGCGCTGGATACGGCGCTCTCCGGTGGATTCCCTCCTACGTGCGAGATCGCCCTGCGCGTTGGTGATCGCACCGAAACGCTGCGGTTTGTCTCCACGTTCTTGATGCAGGGGCTCCGACGGGGGGATTCCGCGCTTCTGCTGACCCTCAGGGACACTGCCGGGGAGACCCTTCGCGGTATCTCGGCGTGCGAGCCGGCGTTCGCCGACCACATGCAGAACGGGAACGTTCTCTGGGTCGACGGATCTCAGCGAGCGGCCACGCTCTCCGGGCATGCGGGCGAGCAGGCACTTCCGGCCGAAGGGGGGCCCTCGAACTATGCCAACGTCTTGGCACGGCTTCTGAGCTCCGTGCGGAATGCGAGCTTGACCGGAACCGGAAGACCACGGGTTGCCGTTCTCGGGGCCTCCGAAGTGCTGAACGTGGAAGGTCCCGCCAAGGGCCAAGTATTCCTGCGAAACCTGAACGCCATTCTGAAGGGCCGTCGGACGGCCACGCTCATCGAACTGGACGTCGAGGATCGGTGGGACCGCACGCTCGACGCCGCGGGGGTCCCGACCGATGGCACGATCTTCCTACGGCGTGAAGGCGGGCGAACGCTCGCCCGGGTAGAGGGAGTCGGAGAGGGAGCCGTTCGTGGCTGGATCGATATCGGACCCGGGAGCCCCCTGAAGTCCACGGGGACGCTGCCCCTCCGATCTCCGTGATCTGGAACGCATTGCCGAGGCTCGGGATCGGCGCGGTCCGGTCCGCGGCCCCCCCCGGTGCGCTTAAATACGGTGTCTCCCGGGGCCACTAACTTCCTGTCGAGACCTGTACGTATATATACAGAAACCATTCGGGGGAGCGCCACAAGTCCGGGAGTGGCGAAGTCGGGGAAGGTCATGGATGTTAGGAGCGAGACCATAAAAGGAGCAGGTTGGACAGGATCGGGGCGCTCGACGTTCCGATTCGCGCTGGTCGTAGTCGTCGTCGTCCTGTCCGTGACGTCCGCGCTGTGGGTCGTGGGAACGTCGGCACCACGGGCAAGCCTTTCGACCGGTGCCCTAGGTTCTTTCTCTCCGACCGCCAACGCAACGAGCCCCAAGTACAACGTGACCTTCACGGAAACGGGGCTCCCGGCGGGTACGAACTGGACGGCGGTACTCGCCGGCACCCATCATACCAATAACACGACCTCAATGACCGTTCCCCAGGGCAACGGAACCTACGCGTGGTCGATCCTCTGGGTCGAAGCACCCGGTCCGGGTGTGGCCGGATGGGCGCCGATCGTGTCGGCCGGCACGCTGCACGTGGTGGGATCGTCCGTGACCATCAATATCACCTTCGTTGCCGGCTATCAGCTCTCGGTGACGGGGATCGGGCTCCCCACCGACACCCCATGGGAGGTCACTGCCGACAACTATGTGTTCAACGGCGCGAACAATCCTCACGACTTCATCGTGCCTGCCGGGTCGTACTACGCGAACGTGACCAGCCCGGTCAACGGTTCCACGAGCGGCGTCCGGTATGTTACCAGCCAGACCTCTACGTTCGTGACCGTGAAGAAGAACGCCTCGATCTCCGTGACGTTCACGACCCAGTTCTTCCTCAACACCTCCTCGAATCCGCCCGCGGGCGGGTCGGTCTCCCCCTCGGCGAACTGGTTCTCGAACCAGTCGACGGTGACCCTCGGCGAGACTCCCACATCCGGGTACGTCTTCCTCGGGTGGAACGGTTCCGGCACGGGAAACTACACCGGGTCCAGCCCGGCCCCGACCATTACGATGGGTAACCCGATCGCCGAGATCGCGGAGTTCTCCCTCATCACCACCTACTACGCCGTTTCCTTTACGGAGAGCGGGCTTCCCTCGGGAACGAACTGGTCCGTGACGTTCAACGGAACGGTGAGCTACTCCACGACGGGAGCGATCGGGTTCGCGGCCACGAACGGGACGTACGCCTACTCCGTCGGCCCGATCAACCAGTACTCTGCCGCGCCCTCGGCCGGCAACGTGACGGTCGTCGGGGCGAACATCACGACGCCCATCGTATTTTCCGCACTGGAGTATGCCGTGAACTTCACCGAGTCCGGCCTACCGAGCGGAACGAACTGGACGGTGACGCTCGGTGGAACGCCGATGTCCTCGACGACCCCATCGATACAGTTCCAGGAACCCAACGGGCAGTATTCCTACAGCGTCGCTCCGGTGAGCGGATACCTCGCGAGTCCCTCGAACGGGTCCGTCCTGGTCAACGCAACGAATGTGTCGGTCTCGATCGCGTGGACGATGCTGCAGGCGTATGCCGTGACGTTCACCGAGACGGGCCTCGCCGCAGGGACCTCGTGGACCGTCGCGCTCGGGGGGACCCCGGAGTCGAGCACCTCCACGTCGATCGTCTTCACCGTACCCAACGGGACCTACTCGGTGTCGATCGCCGGGATCGCCGGATACCGGCTCAATGGGTCCGCAGTGGGCCTGACGAGCGTGACGGTTCAGGGCGCT
>JBJKRJ010000024.1:0-5995 GCA_046704665.1 Thermoplasmata archaeon
ATCACTTCAACCTCCTGACGACCACGGCGTGGCTGCTCGGTCTCGGCCAGTCGGGAGGACGCAACAACTGGACCACCTATCCTCCGATGGAGGACCTGTTCAACACTGGAACGGTGGGAACGTCGTATACGCTGAGCATGTCGGTGTCGCCGAGCGGCAGCGGTACCGTCTCTCCCTCGGCGGGAGTCCACTCCTACAGTGCCGGAACCCAAGTGACCCTCACGGAGTCCGCCGCGTCGGGATACCAGTTCGTGGGGTGGTCGGGTACGGGCACCGGCAGCTACTCGGGCAGCTCACCGTCTCCCACGATCACCCTCAACGCCAATCTCACCGAAACGGCCGACTTCAGCGCCGTTCCCACGTACTCGGTCGAGTTCGATCAATCCGGGCTCCCCAGCGGCACGAGCTGGTCGGTCCAGCTGGGAGGGAGCACGCTCTCATCGACCACGGGAACGATCGTATTCTCGGAACCGAACGGCACCTACGGCTTCACGGCGAGCGCCGCCGGCTATGCCGCGAGCCCGTCGAGCGGGTCGGTGGTGGTGGACGGGGCGAGTGTGTCGCAGACCATCACATTCACTCCCATGGCCGCGGGGACCTACACGGTGACCTTCACCGAGACGGGACTCCAGGCAGGCACCAGCTGGTCGGTGACGTTCCACGGAACGGCGACCTCGGGCACCGCCGGGAGCTCGATCGTCTTCACGGGGATCACGAACGGCACCTACGACTACACCGTGAGCGCCCCTGGATACGTGGCGAGTCCATCGAACGGATCGATCACGGTGAGCGGAGCCGACGTGACACAGGCCGTCGTGCTCACGGTCGGGGCCGGGGAGATACCGGTGGGGTCGAGTCCCAACGCCATCGTGGATGACCCCCAGAACGGGTACGTCTACGTGGCCAATTCGGGCTCCGACAGTGTGAGCGTCATCTCGGGTACCACGGTGGTGGCCACCCTCCCCGTCGGCCACGACCCTAGGGCCGAAGCCTATGATGCCCAGGATGGCGACGTCTATGTGGCGAATTACGGCTCGGAGAACGTGAGCGTAATCTCCGGAACGCATGTCATCGGGAGCGTATCGACGGGTAGCAACCTCGCGCCGAGCACGCCCGCGGCTCTGGTGTACGATGGCAGTAATGGATACATCTACGTCCTGAATCTGAAGTCGGCCAATATTACCGTCCTTTCGGGCACCACGGTGGTGGGTGACGTCTCCACGGGAGGATACTTCAGCAGTAATTTCGGAGGGATGGCGTACGATGATGCCAACGGAAACGTCTACTCCTCGAACGGATGCCTCCCGTACTCCGGCTCCTGCTCCGTGAGCGTAGTCTCCGGCACGAGCTACGTGACCTCCGTGCCGGTAGGATCGGACCCTCTGAACCTGGCGTACGACGCTTCGACCAAAGAGATCTACGTCTCCAACGCCGCCTCGAATAACGTGACCGTCATTTCCGGATCCAGCAACTCCGGTGTCGGCGACATCCCCGTGGGAGAGGCACCGCTCGGCCTGGCGTACAACGGGCGCAGTCACGACATCTACGTGACCAACTCCGGTTCCGGCACGGTGAGCATACTCGCCCGCACTTCGGTCGTAGGCACGGTCACGGTCGGTTCGGATCCCTCGTTTGCGATCTACGACAGTGCGGACGGCTACGTCTACGTGCTCAACTCTGGTTCGGCAAGCGTGAGCGTGCTGGGTCGCACTTCGGTCGTGGACACGATTCCCGTCGGACACGATCCGTCCTCCGCCGTCTACAACGGCGCCAATGGTTACCTCTACGTGACGAACCAAGGCTCGAACACGGTGAGCGTGATCGAGACGCCGGCGGCTCTCCATGTGACCTACACCGTGAGCTTCACCGAAACGGGGTTACCGAGCGGCACAAGCTGGAGCGTGAGACTGAATGGTGCGTCCCAGACCGTGTCGGCCTCGAGCTCCATCCTCTTCGCCGGCATAACGAACGGAACCTACAACTTCACGGCGAGCGCCTCTGGCTACACGGCGAATCCGTCGAACGGCTCGGTGACCGTGAACGGAGGGGCCGTGACGAGGGCGGTGACGTTCGCTTCCAATGCATCGGTCGCCCCTCCACCCACAACATCGTCGAACGGGACACCGACGTGGATCTGGGCCGCGGCCGGTGTGATGATCGCCGCAGTAGTAGTCGGTACGGTGACGGTCGTGTCGAGGAGGCGCAAAACGGGCGGACGTACGACTGAGGAGGTCTCTAACGACACGGCCCCCGCACACCGAGTCTAAGTCACGGGTGGAGGCGATGGCCGTCTCCCCCAGTCAAGAGAGGAATCCGCGGAGATGACGACCCCGACCCCCGTTAGGGCCGGATCCCTCTGCGGGTGTCCGACCGAGCCCGAGCCGGCCGGGTCTGAGTCGGTGGGCGGTGGCGCGTGGAGCGGGACGGTAGAAGTGCACCACACCGAGGACCCCGTCCAATCGAAGCGGGTGGTTCGGTTCGCATGTCTCTATCTCCGCTCGTGCGAAGAGGCGAAGGAGCTCGACTGCGATTTCTTCGCTCGATCCCACGGAGGCAAAGATCTACCTTCGCGGGAGCCCCTAGCCATCGGTGTCCTAAGTGCGGTCGGTGCGTCAACGGCTCGGTCACCGGAATGACTCCGATGCGCCCAACTGCCGAATCGATTCAACAGCGGATTAACCGCATCCACGCCATCAGCGCGACGGGTGGGGGCGAACGGCTGAAGACCCGATGCGAGACGACTCGCGGAAGCTCGGGCCGCTCGTGCCGTAACCCCCCGGAGGAGGCGAATGGAAGGAGAACGGAGGGCATGGGAGAGAGAACGAGGATCTCACGGTACCGGGAACCGAGGGACAGGGCACGGGAGACCGCCCAGATGGGTGGACGCCCTCGTGGCGGCCACGCTCGTGGCCGTCGCGGCCCTAATGTTCCCCTTGACCGCGGGCGGAGCCAACGCGGTGAGCGTGGGAGGGACGACGATGACAGTCCCCACGTGCACCCCCGCCGGCGCGACGGGACTTACCGCCGCGGTCGTGGCGATTCCGCACGAGCGGATCAGCGGGACCATCAACGCGAGCGGGTGCGATATCGGTGTCTACGTGGGACCGGGCGCCATCGCCGTGAGCATCGTCTGGGCGACGATCGCGAACGCGAACGACCACGGGATCTTCGTTCAGGACGTCGCCGGTACGATGATCGCCGATGACGTGGTGGCGCACAACGGGCTCGCGCCGCACAAGTGCAGCGGGACGGTCGCCCCGCCCTGCATCGCCGAGGACAAAGCGATCGAGCTCTCGGGCACGAGCCATGCAACCGTCCGATCGAACCTCGTGATCGACAACGTCGTGGACGGAGGGATCGGGATCTCCGATGACGGGGCCATCGACCCGGGCGCCCCCGCTCCCGGGACCTCGCACGTCAGCACCGCGAACCAGGTGGCGTACAACTCCGTCGTCGACAACGCCTTCGGCTGCGGCATCGTCGTCGCCTCGTACGATGCGACGGCCGGCGTCTACAAGAACTCGGTCGTCGGCAACAGTGTCGTCGGCAGCGCGCCCGGCACCGGCCCCTTCGTAGGGGGCATCGTCGTCGCCGCGGACGCCCCCGGTACTTCGGTCTGGGACAATCTGGTCAAGCAGAACCAGATCATCGATAGCGTCATTCCCGGGATCGTCGTCCACAGCAACGCCCCGGGCGACCGGGTCTGGGGCACCATGCTGGTCGGGAACCTGCTGGTGCAGAACGGGTTCCAGTCGCCGCCGAACGACCCGACGCTCCCCACGGCGATCGAAGTGGTGGCGGAAGACCACCCGGGCGAGCCGAACGCGCCGAAGCTATGGAACACTGCGGTCCTCGACGACTCGGCGAACCAGGACGCGATTGGGGTATGGCTCTGCGATGCCTCCCTTACCACGATCGTCGGGCTCCACGGCAACGCGGCCTCCTCGGTCGCGACGTGCTGACGGAGTGGGAAGCGAGCGGAGCGTCGAGATTCCCGTCTGCGTCGAACCCTTTCTCCGCTTTCACCCTCGGTCTTGCGCACGTCGGCCGGCCGTAGGGGTGAGGTGGGTGCGCGACCGTCCGAAGTAGGGGGTCCACCGTGACGGGCGGTCCGGCGCAACCGCGGGAACGTGGGGGTCCCTCGGCGCTTCCTCGCGGACCCGCGGGTCCCTGGACGGAGGGTCTTTGGCAGCGGACCGTATGGTCGGGTTTCGTGGACCGACTTGACGGCGCCCTTCTTCGGGAGATGTTCCGAGGGCGGCACCTGTGGGTCGGGGGGGTCGATCCCCGCCTGTCGGCCGGCGAACTGGCGCGGTCCCTGGGCGTGGACCGAACGACCGTCTGGGCGCGGCTCAAGGCGTGGCGAGAGTCCGGATTCCTGATCGGCTTCGACGTCGTTCCGAACCCGGACCTCTTCGGCCTTCGGTTCGGCGCCGGCAGCCTCCGGATCGACAATCCGATCCAGAAGGACGCGATCCTCCGTGACCTCGGCTTGATCGACGGGGTGGTCAGTGCCCAGGACGTGCTCGGTCCGTGGGTTGTCGTCCTCACCGCCTGTCCCCACGCCGAGGGTTTCGACCGATGCTCGGCCCTCCTACGTCACCTCCAAGGGGTCAACGAGGTCATTCCCCTCGTAGGGTTCCACTGTCCGGCGAGCACGGCCAGGCCGACGGGGCTCGATTGGCGCATGATGCGCGAGCTACGGAACCCCCCCGCGCCGCTCCCCGCGGAGCTCGCCCGCCGTCTGCGCATCGGCCTCAAGACCGTCACCCGGCACTACACCTCCCTCATGCAGAATCAGCTGATCTGGTACATCCCGCTCCTCGACTACACGCGCTACTCGGGCCTTGCTGTCACCCGCTTCAACGTCTATCTCCAACCTACGGCCGACTCACCGAGCATCTTCCGGAAGCTCCGGGAGAGATTCCCGGACTACGTCGACATCGCGGACCGGAGCGACTTCGCTCTCGAAGCCGCCCACAAGATCAAGCACATCGTGCTCGTCCTACAGCTGCCCGTCGCCTCCGCATCGGAGGACCTCCAGCGGGAGATCCTCGACGTCCCGGGGGTCGCCGAGGTGGAGGTCCTATTCCCGCGCCGGACCTACAGCTACCCTCGATGGATCACCCAGTGCATCGACTCCCGACTCACGGAGATGACCCCGAAACTCCGTTGACGGACGCCTCGCCTCCGTCCCAGGGGCGCCGGGAACGGCAGTCCCCGGAGAGGTCGGCAGGTGGTGGGTATCATTCGCGACCGCGAAGAGTGGAACCGGCTTGGACGCGTGCCGCCTCGGGATCGTTCTTCGTCAAGAACGGGGTCCGAAGCGCCAGCAATCCAGACCTGCGAGAAAAGGTCCCTTATCGAGCAGTCGAAAACGGGTGGTTTGACCGCGGTCGGTGGGCTCGATAGCCTTGGGTTTCAACCCAGCGGCTCGCGGGTTAGGGCTTCGGACGCCGGGAGGCACGATGCTCGCCCGACTAAGAAATCTTGAAAACCATTTCAGGCATTCACCACCGGAATGGAGATTTTCAGGAGCGGCACCCGTCTCTCGACGAAGGGAGCCTCCGAGCAGTTCACAGGCGACGTCCGGATCGAACCTCTCCTCCAGACTCGGCCGCCGGCTCGAGCGCAGGGTGCCACGGTCCAATTCGCCCCGGGGGCAAGGACCGCTTGGCACTCGCATCCGCTCGGACAGACACTCATCGTGCTCTCCGGACAGGGCCGCGTACAGGCCTGGGAAGGTCCCGTCGAGGAGATGTGCCCGGGAGACGTAATATGGGCCCCGCCGGGCGAGAAGCACTGGCACGGAGCCACCCCCGAGACCACCCTGGTCCAGATCGCGGTCCAGGAGGCCCTGGACGGGAGGGCCGCCCAGTGGATGGAACTGGTTTCCGACGAGCAGTACCTCCCCTCGACTTCGTCCCCGTCAGGGGTCCCCGTCCATCGTGAGTCGCCGAGCACGGTGATAGATTCGGGAGGGGGATGATGCAGG
>JBJKRJ010000025.1:0-103342 GCA_046704665.1 Thermoplasmata archaeon
GTGATGTTCTTACGCAGCATTCCTTCCACGGGGACGTCCGCTTTCGGCCGCTGGCGCATGGTTTCCCGAAAGAGTAGACGTATTTGTGCGTATTGGTGCGCAGGAATCCGCTCCGGATCGACACCACGCGAGGGGTTCGAGTCCGGGGGGCTGCGCCTGCCAGAAAGGCTGCCTCCGGACGAGGGCCGAGACCAAGACCGCGCTCGACGCCTCCGTGGGGCCAAACCGAGAGGGTCCGGTCCCATGCGCTCACTCAGAGTCGCGGGGCTCGAACCGTTCGTATCCCGGAGCTTCCGGGTCGCTCGGCCCTCCGTGCGTGGCCGCTCTCGGCAACGGACCGACCTCAGGGTCCTTTCCGCGGTTTGCGGTCCCGACCCCGTCAGTCGCCCGGAGCTCGTTCGGAGGCTTCATGGTTCCGGCGCCGCTCCGGTCCGATCGTGTCCGGCCTCCCGCTCATTGTTCAGATCACTGGAGACAGCGGTACCGGGAAGACGAGCGTCATCGAGCACGCGGTACGCCAACTGACCCGTCGCCGGCTTCGCACCGCGGTCGTGAAGCACTCGCATCACCCCCCGGATCTTGCGGGTAAGGACACGGCCCGGTTCTCCCGGGCCGGGGCGGATGTGGTCCTGTTCGCATCCGACCCGTCGTTCACCCTCTTCCGGGGTGATCCGGGTCGTATCGTGCGGGCACTGCCCGTCGATGTGGTGTTGGTGGAGGGATACTCGCGACGTCGATGGGGAGACCTCCGGCTGCGGGTACGGACCCCGCGAACCCACGCCGCGCTCGTGGCGCGGATCCTGGAGGCCGCGCCTGCGACTCCCTCGCGGCCGAAGGTCATGGTCGATGGCCACGCGAGGAGGGCCGACACGCTCTGGTGGTTGGTGCAGAACATCCTCGAGCTCCGTCAGGCGAAGGAGGTCCGGCGCGTCCGATGAGGAAGGGCCGGGGCCACGTGTCGGTCGATCGCGCTTTCCTGCTCGCCGGACGCGCGACCCGACTTCCCGGGAAGTTCCTGCTCCCGATCGACGGAGAACCCCTGGTCTACCGAGAGGTCCGGGTGCTGCGTTCCTGCGGACTCGAGACGGCCGTGGTGAGCGTCGTCCCGCTCGACCTTCCCGACGTTCCGGTACTTCTCGACCACCGAGACGCGGGGCCCCTCGGCGGGCTCGCCGTGGTCCTCGAGGTCACTGACGCACCGTTCTTCCTATTCGGAGCGGACATGCCGTTCCTCGACCCGGCGGCTATCGAGACGATGCGGGCGAGCTATGACGGACGTACCCTCGTCCCCCAATCGAGCTCGGGACATCTCGCCGTCCTGCATGCGATCTACTCCGGGGTCTCGATCGATGAGGTGGGCCCGATCCTCGCCCGAGGCGGAGGGCTCGTCGATCTCGTCCGGAAACTCGCCCGTAGAGGGCGCGCGCTCTTCCTGCCACCGGGCGCGGTCTCCGAGCAGGTGCTCAGGGACATCGACACGCCGGAGGACCTCGCGCGGACCGAGGACAGCTACCGAAGGTCCCCTCCGCGGCCCCCGCGCGCCCGGGGCGAGTCGGTCGATCTGCGCCGGGATATGCGCTCGCCGAAAGTACCGAGCAAACACGGAAAACGCCGTTCTAAATAGCATGGCATGGTAGGGCCGGCAACACCGGCGAGGGTGGTACTCGAATGGTCCAGGTGTTCCTCGATGGGAAGCCCCACGAGTCCGCCTCCACGACCTCCCTCCTCGAGCTCCTGCGGACCACGGGGCACCCGGTCCCTTCGCTCTGCTACCATCCGCAGCTCGGGCCCCTCGAGACCTGCGACGCCTGCCTGGTGCTCGCGGACGGCAAGCTCGTTCGGGCGTGTGGGACCTCGCTCACGGCGGGGATGCGCATCGAGACGCAGGACCCCCGGGTCGCCGCGGCCCAGCGTACCGCGGTTGATCGGGTTGCTCAGAATCACGAGTTCGCCTGCACGATCTGCGACCGGAACAACGGCGATTGCGAGCTCCACAACACTGCCGTCGCCCTCGGAGTGAAGTCGCAGTCGTTCCAACCGAAACCCTACCCGCTGGACGAGACGAACCCCTTCTACGTCTACAATCCGAGCCAGTGCATCCTCTGCGGCCGTTGCGTCGAGGCCTGTCAGGACCTGGTCGTCAATGAGGTGATCCACATCGACTGGAAGCTCTCCCCGCCGAGGGTCGTCTGGGATCACGGCGCGCCGATCGATCGGTCGTCCTGCGTTTCGTGCGGGACGTGCGCCACGGTCTGTCCGGTCGATGCGATGCTGGAGAAGTCGATGCGGGGCCATGCCGCTCACTTCTCGCGTGTCACCGCCGATACCCGAGAGAGACTTGTCGCGTGGACCAAGGCCGCGTCGTCCGACCTCGGCCCCCTCTGGCTCGCGAGCGAGCTCGAGGCGGCAACCCGCGCCGCCTCGATCCGGCGCACCAAGACCGTCTGCACGTTCTGCGGGGTCGGCTGTTCGTTCGAGGTCTGGACTCGTGGCCGCGAGATCCTGAAGGTGCTACCCACGCCGGAGTCGCCTGCGAACGGCGTCGCGAGCTGTGTCAAGGGCAAGTTCGGCTATGATTTCGTGAACAGTCCGAAGCGCCTCACCCGGCCCCTCGCCCGGGAGGGGGACCGGTTCGTGGAGGTCGAGTGGGACGAGGTGCTCGACCGCATCTCTCGGCGGCTCCGAGAGGTCCGCGACCGCTACGGTCCCGACTCGATCGGCGTGATCGCCACGTGCACGGGGACCGACGAGGAGGGCTACCTGACGCAGAAGTTCGCGCGTCAGGTGATCGGCACGAACAATATCGACAACTGCGCGAGGTACTGCCAGGCGCCGGCGACGACCGGCCTTTTCCGGACCGTGGGGGTCGGCGCGGACCCCGGAACGATGGCCGACATCGAGCAGGCCGACCTTGTGATGACGATCGGCTCGAACGCGGCGGAAGCCCATCCGGTGCTGGCGGCCCGGGTCAAGCGGGCGCAGAAGCTCCGAGGAACCAAGCTCCTGGTCGTCGATCCCCGGCGGCACGAGCTCGCCGAACGGGCGGACCTCTTCCTCTCCCCGCGCCCCGGGACCGACCTCGTCCTCCTCAACGCGGTCGCGCGCTACCTGATCGACCAGGGGTGGGAGGACCGGAAGTTCATCGCCGAACGGACGGTAGACTTCGAGAAGCTCCGAGCGGCGCTCGCGCCGTACACTCTCGAGCACGCCGAGGAGATCACGGGGCTCTCCCGGTCGGAGATCGTCCGGATGGCGGAGATGTTTCACGCGGCGCGGTCGGCGTGCGCGCTCTGGGCGATGGGGGTCACTCAGCACCAGAACGGGAGCGACACATCGACCGCGATCTGCAACCTCCTTCTCGTGACGGGGAACTTCGGTCGGCCGGCCACGGGTGGCTATCCGCTGCGGGGCCACTGCAACGTCCAGGGGGTGAGCGACTTCGGTTGCCTGCCGACCTTCCTTCCGGGATACCAGAAGATCGACGACCCCGAGGCACGCGCTCGCGTCGAGGCGGAATGGAGCGCGCCGCTCCCCACGACGAAGGGGCTGACGAGTACGGAGATGGTCGACGCGGCGCTCGACGGACGACTACGGGCGCTCTACATCCTCGGGGAGGACAAGCTCCTCGCGGACGCGAACGAGTCGAAGGTGGCGAAGGCGTTCGAATCGCTCGACCTACTGATCGTCCAGGAGCTGTTCCTCACGCGGACCGCCGAACACGCCGACTTCGTGCTTCCCGTCGCGGCGAGCCTCGAGAAGGAGGGAACGTTCGTCAGCACCGAGCGCCGGCTCCAACGCCTGTATCGGGCGTTCCCTCCGCTCGGAGAGTCTCGGACCGACGGCGACATCGTGATCGCCCTCGCCCGCCGGCTCGGTGCCGACTGGAACTATCCCGGCCCGAAAGAGGTGCTCGACGAGGTCGCGCGCGTGACCCCGGCGTTCGCCGGCGCAAGCTTCGGGCGTCTCGAGGGGTTCTCGAGCCTCCTTTGGCCGATCGCCGCGGACGGCCGAGACACGCCGACCCTCCATCTCGACCGCTTCGCGTTCCCGGACGGAAAGGCGCACTTCTATCCGGTGGAGTGGAGCGCACCGACCGCGGTCGCGCCGGAGTTCGATCTCGAGCTCGACAACGGGCGACTCCTCGAGCACTTCCACTGGGGAAATCTCACCTACGAGGACGCCGGCATCCGTTCGAAGGTCCCGGGTACGTTCGTAGAGATATCTCCCACGCTCGCCTCCGAGCGCGAGATCGCGGACGGCGACTGGGTCCGTCTCGTCTCCCCGGTCGGAGCGGTGAAGGCGCGGGCCCACGTAACGGAGCGCGTGCACGGCTCGACGCTCTTTCTCACCCTGCACGACCGTGGGGAGGGGGCGGTCAACCGATTGACCCAGGACCTTCGGGATCGTCCGACGGCGACGCCCGACTACAAAGGAACGAAAGTGCGTCTCGAGCGGATCACCGGCCCGAGGTCGAGCGGCTCCCCGCTGCCCGAGTCGAACCCTCGCGGTAAGCCGCGTTCTCCTCAGGTCGGGGTGCAGGTGCGGGAGAAGTGGTCCCGGCCCGACTACCGTCTCCCGGGAGGCTAGCATGGCACGGGCGATCCGAAGTACAGCTGAACCGTCGCCCGAGCCAGCCCCGGACGAAGCGCCCGGACCCCTCGGGGTCGAGCTCGGCGGGTCGACCGAGGCCGTCCGAGCGTTCCTCGAGCTCCTCCGTGGCCTCGAGGAAGGAGGCTACCTTCGCTTTGTGAACGACCTCCTGCGCTCGGAGGACCGGGTCGTGAAGGTGCTTACCGAGCGCGTCAACCCGGAGGAAGTGCGTCGCACGGTGCAGGGATTGCGGACGTTGCACGCGACGATCGGCTCGCTCGACCCCGGCCTGGTCGCGCGGGTCTCCGAGCGGATCACGCCCGGTCTCGAAGAGGCGTTCCGGGCCGAAGGGAGCCCCCCCGTCAGCTTCCTCGACGTCGTGAGCGCCCTCAACGACCCCGAGGTCAACCGGGGGATCCGTCTGCTGCTCGGCTTCTTGCGCGGTGTGGGTCGGGTCCCGCCGGAATAGTATGGCGAGTCCGCCCGCCGAGAGCGTCGCCCGAATCGAAGGTCAGACCTGGTCCGTCGCCCCCGGGCGCGAGATCCTCACCTACTCTGTCGAGGATTCGGTCGTGACGGAAGAGCCCCTCGAGATTCGGCTCGTCCACGGCGATCGCGTCACGCCCGTGAGCGTGACGATGCGAACACCGACGGACGATCCCGCCCTCGCCGCCGGCTTTCTCTTCTCCGAGGGGATACTGACCGACCCGGGGGAGATCGAGGAGATCGTCCACCATCGGGACCGAGCAGAACACATCGTCGACGTCCGCACGCGCGAGGAGCGGACCATCGACCCGTCCCTACGCCGGCTGTTCCTGACGGGGTCGAGCTGCGGGGTCTGCGGCCGTTCGCTCGTCCAAGCACTCTACGCCCGACGAGGGGGTCCCGTACGGAGCGACGTCACGCTGGACCCGGCGACGATCCTCGGCCTTCCCGACCGCCTCCGGGCCGCCCAGCCCCTCTTCGACCGGACCGGCGGGCTCCACGCCGCGGGACTGTTCGGACCCGATGGGACGCTGCTCGCGGTCGCCGAGGATATCGGACGCCACAACGCGGTCGACAAGGTCGTCGGCCGTCGCTTCCTCGACCATTACCTGCCGGAATCCCGCGCGGTCCTACAAGTCTCCGGGCGTGTGAGCTACGAGATCGTCCAGAAGTGTGCCGCCGCCGGCATCCCGGTTCTCTCGGCCGTCTCGGCCCCGTCGAGCCTCGCGGTCTCCGCGGCCGACCGTCTCGGCGTTACGCTCGTCGCCTTCGTCCGCGACCGAAGGATGAACGTGTACGCGCACCCGGAGCGGATCCGTGCGCCTCCCCCGTCCTAGCCTCGATCCGGGAGCGATGGGGGTTCACCCCGCACCGTTCCGCCCCTGGGCGCTCTCGTCAGGCTCGCTGCGGGGAACCGCTCGGGCGAGCGAGGTCTGCTCCGGCGGAGGAGAGAAGACCCGTGGGTGGCCTCAGAACGCGCGGAACGCTCAGCCCAACTCGGTGTCAGCGGATCGGCCCGGCCAGCACGGTCACCGAAGCGCGGACATTGAGCGCGAGCTCGGCGGCGCGCTGCACGTCGTCGGGGCTCACCGCACGGAGGAGGTCGGGCCACTGAAACCAGTAGTCGCCCGGGAGCTGGTGGTAGGCGACCTCGATCGCAAGCCCGTGCGCGTCGGCGGTCGACTCGAGAGCGAGCGGGATCTGTCCGATCGCACTCTCCCGGATCTCTCGAAGCGCCTCCTCCGACACGCGGACCTTCGACATCCGCTCGACCTCCTCCCGGAGCATGCGGACCACCTTCTTCCATCGGTCCGCTCCGGTCCCCGCCTGAGCGGTCCATCGACCGCCGTAGCGCATCGCGTCGAGCTCGCTCGAGGCGTGGTAGGCGAGCCCCCCCTCTTCGCGGACCTTCTGGAACAGTCGGCTCAGCATCGGACGGCCCCCCAGCACCTCGTTCGCGAGGTACGCGGCCGGGTACTCCGGGTCCGTCCGGGGGATCGACGCGCCCCCCATGCGGACCTCGACCTGCGAACGGCCCGGGAGGTTGATCGATCGTTCCCGGGAGTTCGGCCGGGGAAGGGGGGGGACCGTGAGGGTCGGGCCCCGGCTCTCGGCGAACCTCGAGAACCGTCGGCGCGCCTCCGCGCCGAGAGGAGTCCATCCGGCGGGTCCTGTGACGACGAGCATCGCCTCACCGCTCGTGTAATGCGCCCGGTGGAACCGGACGAGGTCGGAGCGGGTGATGCGAGCGAGCGAGCGGGGATTCCCGAGGCCGGTCCCACGGTACGGGTGGCCCGAGGGAAACACTGCGCGCAGAAGTTCGACCTCCGCGCGGTTCGCCGGCTGGGTCGATTCTCTGAGCTGGCGTTCGCGCGCCTGCCGACGGGCCCGGGCGACGTCGCTCGGGTCGAAACGAGGACGAAGTACGACCTCTGCGAGGATCTCGAGGAGCCGCTTCCACTCCTCGGCGGGGCCCCAGATCGTCACCTCGCCCCACTCGGGCGCGGAACGGCGGGAAAGGGTCGCACCAAGACGGTCGAGCCGACGGGCGAGCTCGACCCGGTCCTGAGTGCCGGCGGCGCTCGTGACTAGCTGGTTGACGAGGCGGGCGGTCCCCTCGCGGCCCGGCGGATCGAAGGCCCAGCCGGCCGGGCCGATGTACGTCGCCGAGAAGCTCGCGGCCCCGACCGGGGGGGCCTGGCGAACGACGCGCAGTCCATCGACCTCGGGACCGAACTCGATCCGCAGGGGGTCGGCCGGTTCAGTCAGTGCCATCCCCCCCGGTGGGCGTGTAGCGGACGACCGTGCGGTTCTCGGGAGTGAAGAGCCGCCGCGCCTGGTCCCGGACCTCTCCGCCTTTCACGCGAAGGACGCTCTCGAGCAGTTCGTCCTCGTACTCGGGAGACCGGATGGTCGCGAAGTATCCGAGGCGGAAGCCGCAGCGGGACGCCCCTTCGTAGGCGAGCGCGGCGCCGCGTCGCACCTTGGTCCGGATGTCCTCGAGCTCCGTCCGGGTCGGACCGGTACGGGCGAGACGCCCGAGCGCCTGGTCGACCTCGCGTTCGAGACGGTCGAGCGACACCCCCGGCGCGGCGAGGGCCTGGACCATGAACAGCGACGGGTAGAACTTCGGACGGAACTCGCTGGTCGCGCGGACCGCGAGCCCGGGATCGACGAGCGCGCGGTAGAGTCGGGAACTGGGATGCTCCGCCGTCCGCCACCAACCCGCGCCGGCGGTGAAGAGCCTCGTCTCGCCTCCGAGGAGCGTGTCGAGCACCATCGTGGTCGGGGTCGCGGGGTCGAACAGCGCCGGACACCGCCAGCCGATCTGGAGCAACGGAGTGGTCCCCGGTCCGGAGAGCTCGGCGCGCCGCTCCCCCCGGCTCGGGGGCTCGGTCTCGGCGACGCGGACATCGTCTCCCGTGGCGGGGAGCGAGCCGAACCGGGACCGCACCTCCTCGGCGATCGCTGCGCGCTCGAAGCCCCCCGTGACGACGAGCACCGCGTTGCGGGGTCCGTAGAAGCGCCGGTAGTAGGTCCGCAGCTCTTCCGGGGTCATCCGCTCGATGTCCCCGCGGTGGCCGAGCGCGTCCCAACGGTAGGGGTGGATCCGGAACGCGAGCTGGAAGAGCTCCTCCTCGACCCGGAACTCGGGCCAGTTCTCGTTCCCTTCCCGCTCCGAGTGGATCACGGTCCGCTCCCGTTCGACCTCCTCGTCGGTGATCGAGGCGCGGGTCATCCGGTCCGACTCGATGTCGAGCGGGATCCCGAGCTTTTCCCGCGGGACGGTCGAGAAGTACGCCGTGAAGTCCGTGTCGGTGAAGGCGTTGAGCTCGCCGCCGACGCCAACGATCGCCCGGTCGATCTCGCCCTTGGCGTACCGGGGGGAGCCCTTGAAGAGCATGTGCTCGACCCAGTGGGAGGCGCCGGTGGTCCCGGGACGCTCGTTCTTCGAACCGACCCGGTACCAGACCCACACGCTCGCGGTGGGGCTCGCCGGGATCGGCGCGAGGACGACCTCGAGCCCGTTCCCGAGAGAGAAGGTCTCCAGCGTCGGCCGGTCGACGCGAGATCGGGGCATGAGGGGACGGGAGCCGGTCCTCCATATAACACGCAGGGAACTCGAGCGTAAGCCTACGTCCGGACCTCTGTCGCGGTGCGTCCGCGTCTTATGTGCCGGGAGCGCCTGCCCGGGGACATGGGGGAGGCGGCTCCTTCCGAGTGCGTGATGTACGTCCGGAGCCAGCCTCTCGATGCCCGGTCGGAGTTCCCCCTCCTCCCCCCGTGGTCACCGACCCGGCTGTTCGGAACGGCCCTTGCCGGTGCGGCTCCCTACCGAACGGACGCCGAGTCAGGGCGCTCCGGGACGCCCCCGAGAGTCGGGCTCCCGCGGGAGCAGTCCCAGTGCCTCGCGATGGTGCTCGACCTCGCCCGTCGGGCGCGTAGGACGGTACGGGTGGTCGATGTCTCCCGGGAATCGGTCCCCCGTGCGGTGGTCGAGGATCCCGGCGGAGAGCCGCGCTTCTTCCCGATCCTCGTCCGCCCGGACGGGGCTCAGCTCTCGGGCGAGGAGGAGTTCACCCCGGCAAGGGTCAAGAGATTCCTCGCGCGGAGCTGACCGTTCTGGGCTCAGGGGGTCAGGAACCGGGCCACGGCCCGGGCGACGTGACGGTCCGCCGCCGAACCGTCGACGATCTCGACGACCCGACCCTCCGCGTCGATATGGAACGAGACGCGTCGGGCGGAACCCCGCGGGCCGAGCACTCCGTACCTCTGGGCGACGGCCTTCGTCGTGTCGGCGATCAGCGGGAACGGGAGGCCATACTTCGTCGCGAACGCCTTCTGGTCCGGACAGTCGTCCACGCTCACTCCGATGACGTGAACGCGCTTCGCCCGGAAGTCCTCATACCGGTCCCGGAACCCCTTCGCCTCGAGGGTGCAGCCGGGGGTGTCCGCCTTGGGATAGAAGTACAGCACGACCGCCGATCCTCGGAGCGAGGAGAGCATGAACGGCGTGCCATCCTGGTTCGGCGCCTCAAAGTCCGGAGCGGTCTCACCTACGGCGACCATCACGCCCCGAGCGCGTGAACAGTATTTGAGAAGTCGACCCGGGATCGGAGCGTGCGCGGAAGGGGTCCGGGCGCCGGGGCCCGACCCAGGGCCCCGGTTCGCGCGGGGCCGACCGTTTCCTTCTCGGCACAACCGTTATTCTCCCGAGCCGGCCATCGCCGAACGTGCACCCGGTGCTCCGTCTGCTGCGGGTTCCGAACCTGGCCGTCTCGTTCGTCGGGACCGTGGTCGGGGCGCTTGTCGCCCGGGGGACCGGGGTCGTTGCACCGGCCGGCTTCTGGACGATCTCGATCCTCGCCGCGATCTCGACCGTCTGTGTCACCGCGGGCGGCAACGTGCTCAACGACGTCCTGGACCGGGACATCGACCGGATCAACCACCCCGAGCGGCCGCTCGTGACCGGTGAGGTCCGGGTCGAGTCCGCGCGGGGCCTCGTGGTCGCATTCTTCGTCGCGGGATTGTTCGTCGCGTTGCCGGTGATCGCGCTCGCGCCCCTCGTCGGGCTGATCCTGGCCGTGGCGGTGCTGGCGCTCCTGGGGTACGAGTTCTGGTTCAAGGCCGAGGGGATGGTTGGAAACCTGGCGATCGCCTTTCTCACGGCGATGGTGTTCCTCTACGGCGGGGCGGCCGTGGGGAACGCCGCGGTCCTGGTGCCGTTCGCGGGGATGGCGTTCCTCGCGACGCTGAGCCGCGAGGTGATCAAGGACATGGAGGACGTGCGGGGGGATATCGGACGCACGACGCTTCCGATGACGTACGGGCTCTCCACCGCCGGCCTCCTCGCCCGGCTGTTCGTCCTCGCCGGGGTCGCCCTGAGCCTGGTACCGCTCGCCTGGTTCGTATCGGCGGCGTCGGCGGTGGGAATTATCTACATCGTCCTGGTCGGGACGGCCGACGCCGTGTTCGCGGTATCGGTCCTCTACCTGCCCGAGCGCCTCCACTACGAACAGACCCTGAGCAAGGTCGCGATGACCGTCGCGCTGTTCGCCTTCCTTGCGGTGGCGTTCCGGTGAAGAACGCACGGATACGCGTCAGGGTCGCACGCTACCTGGCCCGGTCGCTCGCCGGGGGTCCGATACATATCACGCTGATCGACCCGGACAAGTCTCCGGGCGAGAAGGCGGCCCGGCTCGCCGAGGGGGCGGTCGGACTCGGCAGCCACGTCATCCTGCTCGGGGGGTCGACGGGGATCTCCCGGGAGGTCGTCGGTCGGGCCGCGACCGCCATCAAGGAGGTCGTGGACGTCCCCGTGATCATCTTCCCGGAGAGCCCGGATTCGCTCACCTCGAAGGCGGACGCGATCTTCTTCATGAGCCTCCTCAATTCCCGGAACCTGGACCTCGTGATCCGTACCCAGGCCCGAGCGGCCCCGGTGGTCCGTGCGATGGACCTGGAGCCGATCCCGATGGGATACCTTGTCGTCGCGCCGGGGATGCGGGTCGGCGAGGTCGGCCAGGTCGACGCCGTCGCGCGGGAGGACCTCGCCGGCGCGGTCGGCTACGCGCTGGCCGCCCAGTTCCTGGGCATGCGGTTCGTCTACCTCGAAGCCGGGTCGGGAGCCCCCCTTCCCGTTCCCCCGCCGATGGTCGCCGCCGTCCGAGCGGCCGTCACGGTCCCGATCTTGGTCGGCGGCGGGATCCGGCGGGCGCGCGACGCCCGTGCGCTGATCGGCGCCGGGGCCAGCGCTCTCGTGACCGGGACGGTCACCGAGGAGGAAGGGCTCGGTCGGGCGTTCCGAAGTATCCTCGAGGAGGTGCGGCGCGCCCGTGTCCGCTAGTCCCAGGCCCTCGGAGACCGCGGGCCACCAGGACGTCCGGCGGGGCCACGTCCTCTTCCGTGCCCCTTCGCCCCGGGTCGCGCTCGGTGCGGTCGCCGTGCTCTCCGCCGCCCTCGCGGCGCTGTTGTTCCTGCCGGGCGTCGAGCTCTTTCTCGTAGGGTTCGTACTCGTCATCGCCCTCTCGACGTTCTTCGCGGTGTTCGTCACCCCACCGCTCGCCCGGCTCTTCGGGGGCCGGTTCGAGTTCCGCCGGTCCGCCTTCCTCGGAATGACGACCCTGCTCCTCGAGCTGCCGCTCGCCATCATCTGGCGGGTCGCCTGGCAGATCGATCCGGGCCAGGTGCCGAACCTGCTCTACCTCGCCGCCTTTCTCGCGGGTCCGGTCTTCTGGTTCCGGCACCTCACGGTCTACGGGGTCTCCCGACCGAGCCATACGCGCATGCTCGTCGTCTCGCTGGCCCCCGTCCTGTTCTATCTGGGAGCGCTCTTCGTGCTCGAGCCGCCCACCCTGAAGGTCCTGGTCGCATCGGCGGCGTTCCTCCTCCTCGGGTTCGCCTGCGCGGTCTGGATGGTCCGCGCCGCCGATCGTCCCCTTCGACGCGAGTTCCATACCTCGGGGGTCGCCCTCATCCGCCCGATGCTCGACCACGTCGCCCACCGAGACTCGGCCGCGACCCGGGCCCTCGAGGAGTTCTTCCTCAAGGCGGCAATGCCCGCGGACCTCAAGGTCCGTCTGCTCACCTTCTGGCGGGAGGGAAGGATCCGCGCGACCGTGGCCCTCCCGACGGTCCACCCGGGTCCGTTCGCCGCGCTCGGTTCGAGCGACCTCCCTCGGAAGTTCTCCGAACAGCTCGGGCGCGCGGCCGGCACGGTGCTCGTTCCGCACACTCCCTCGGACCACGACCTCGACCTCCCCTCCGAGGAGGAGCTCGGCAAGGTCGCGCGAGCCGGACGGGAGCTGCTCGCCTCCCTTCCGCCCCCGTCCCGCTCGACCTCCGGTCCGCTCGTGGCCCCCTATCCCGGAAGCCTGGCGCGCGCCCAGGTGATCGGGGACGTGGCCCTCGTGCTCGTCTCGCGGGCCCCCGAGCCTACCGACGACATCCCGTACGCGCTCGCCGACCGCATCGTTCGAGAGATGGAAACGGAGCGACGGCTCGGGATCGCCCTCATCGATGCGCACAATTCCTACGTCGAGGGTGTCGGCGACATCGTCTACGGAACCCCCTCGGGCGAGAAGCTGATCGCCGATGCCAAGGCGGCCGTGACCACCGCGCTGACCGCCGCTCGTGAGGGGCCGATCGAGGTCGGAGTGGCCGCCCGGTCCGGCTACTCGATCGGAAAGGACGGCATCGGCCCGGAGGGGATGCGGGCGCTCGTGATCCGCGCCGCCGGAACGACCTCGGGGTATCTTCTCATCGACGGCAACAACCTCATGGTCGGTCGGCGCGAACCGATCGTGCGGGCGCTCGAGGAGATCGTGGATGTGGCCGAGGTCATGACGACCGACAACCACGTCGTGCACGAGGTCGACGGAGGCGTCAATCCGATCGGCGAGCGCTATCCCCTCGAGCGGCTCGTGCGGGACGCGCGCGAGCTCCTCGAGTCGGCCCGGGCCGATCTGGCGCCGGCGGAGGCGCGTTTTGGGGTCGCGGACGTGCCCGAGGTCAAGGTCCTTGGACCGGGTCATACCGCTCGGCTTTTGACCTCGCTCGGCGACACCCTCGCGATGTTCACGAACATGTTTCCGGCGACCCTCCTCCTGCTCCTGGTCAGTTCCCTCCTTGTCACGTTCGCGCTCCAGTGAGGTCTTCCGTGGCATCGACCCGGTCTCCCCGAAACGTCGCCGAAGCCAACGACCCGATGGGAGGAGAGGAGCCGCGCCGTCTCCTCGCGCAGCTCATCGCCACCACCCCCACCAACCTCGAGGACCCCGTGCACCGTCGTTGGGAGAAGCCGAACTATCTTCGGGCGTCCGAGGCGATCGCCCGGGCCGCGCGGTCGCTCGGTCTCTCCACGCGGGTCTACGACCCGGTCGTCGCGGGCGACGTTCCGGGCGATTGGCACGGAGCGAACCGACCCAACGTGATCGTGGAGCTGGACGTCGGAGCCCCGACGACGACGCTGCTCCTCGCCCACTACGACGTCGTCCCTGTCCCGGCCGAACAGCTCTCCCGTTGGAAGAGCCCCCCGTTCGTGCTCACCCGGAGGACGAACGGACGCCTCTACGCCCGAGGATCGAACGATGATCTGGGGAGCGGCGTCGTCGCCTCCCTTACCGCGCTCGGACACCTGGTCGACTCGAGCGCGCTCCGCACCAACGTGCGGCTGCTCGTCTGCTGTGACGAAGAGACCGGCGGGGAAGGCGGGATCGAAGCGATCCGGGCCCACGACGAGCGGCTCCCACCGAACGACCCCGAGCGGCTCCTCCGCGCCGATGTCGCCCTGATCCCCGACGGGAGCCCGGAGACGACCGCCGGTTCGAGCGGTGTCGCCTTTCTTCAGGCGTCGTTCGAGCGTCCCGTGCCGCTCTCCGAGACCCTCGCCGTCGGCGACGCGATGGTCGCGCTGCATGACCTCGCGCGCACCTGGCGTTCCGTCTACGAGTCGCCGGACTGGCCCGACCGTCATGCGCCCGAGCCGAAGCTGACCGGTCGCGCGTCGGTGACCCAGTTCGATCTCAAGGACGCCCAGATCGCTCCGGACAAGGTCGGACTCCTCGAGGCGCACGCCGAGACCGACGCGGCGAACCAGGTCGCCCGCTCGGTGACCCTTCTGCTCGGCGGGCCTGCCGTCGAGCTCGACCGTGTCCGCGCCCAACTTCGCGCGCTGGTCCAGGAGCCCTTCCACCTCGAGCGGGCCGGTGCCTCCGCTCTCGAGGTCCCTCCGGGGACCGTCGCGGTCCAGCTGGTCGGCGAGGCGACGCACGGTGGCTACCCTCACCGAGGGCACAATCCCGTGCCCGAGGCGCTGCGCCTTCTCGCGCGCGCCGCCGACGAGGGGCTCCTCGATGCCCGATCGCTCGGGAACGCAACGTTCACGGTCGATCTTCGCCTCATTCCCGAGATGGAGCTCGAAGATGGCCTCGCGCAGGCCTTCGCGCGCCTCCAGGAGTCGACCGCCGGGCACTCCGACTCGGTCCGGATCGAGGCCCCTCCCGAGCGGTGCCGTCCGGGCTACTCCCTCGCGGTCGATCACCCCGCGGTGGTCCGCCTCGCCCGCCTCCTCGGCGACGTCTTCGGGGCCCACGGGGTCTTCGGGGAGTACGGTGGGACCGATGCCAGCGCACTGCGGGGGCTCACGACGCCCTCCGGACAGGCGCTTCCCGCGCTCGTGTTCGGCAGCATGGACCCGGACGCACGCATCCATGACGCCGAGGAGAGCCTGGACCCGGCGCTGTTCCGTGGCGTGGTGACGACGATCGAGCGGTTCCTGACCGAAACCTAGTGGGGCCCGCGGTGCTGGACCCGATCCTCGCGAGCGCGCTCGGGGTCCTCTGGCTGCTTCTGCCGGCGTACATCGCGAACGCCTTCGCGACCCTTCCGCGCGGTCGGGGTCCGCCGATGGACCTCGGGCGCACGTGGACGGCCGACGGTCGGCGGGTCTTCGGCCCGTCCAAGACCTGGTCGGGGTTCCTGGTCGCCGGTTTCGGCGCGATGCCGTTCGGCCTGCTCGAAGCGTGGCTGATCCTCCTGGCGCCCCCGAACCTCGCGCTCGTTCCCGTGCTGGCCCCGAGCGTCCTCGCGGCCGTACCGCTCGCGGCGCTGCTCACCTTCGGAGCGATGACCGGGGATGCGCTGGGCTCGTTCCTGAAACGGCGCCTGGGCCGGGAGAGCGGTTCGCGGGTCGTCCTTCTGGACCAGCTACCGTTCGTGCTCGTCCCGATCGGGCTCGGCTTTCTCTTCTACCCCTCGCTCTTCGGGGGCGTGTTCCTTTCCTGGGAAGCGGTCTTATGGCTTCTGGTCTTCACGCTCGGACTGCACGTAGGCTTCAATTGGATCGGCCATAAGGCCGGACTGAAGAAGGTGCCCTGGTGACGTCGAGCCCCACGGAACCCGTCCCGGACCGCGACGCCGTGATCCGCCTCCTGCTCGATGCGCAGGCGGTCCGCTTCGGCGAGTTCACGCTGACCTCCGGAGCGAAGAGCGACGTCTACATCGACGTGAAGCGAGCGTGGACCGACCCGGCGCGCCTCGAGCTCCTCGGTCGCGCGCTCGCGGCACGGGTCGGCTCCGCCGAACGGTTCGCCGGCATGGAGCTCGGCGCGGTCCCGCTCCTGGTCGCCGTGGCGCTGCGTACGGGTCGACCGTACGTCGTCCTGCGGAAGGCCACGAAGGAGCACGGTACGCGCCAGGCGTACGAGGGCGACGTCCCCGCGGGAGCGCGGGTCCTGCTGATCGAGGACGTCTCCACGACGGGGGGAAGCACCCTGCGGTCGGTCGAGATCGTTCGGGCCGCGGGCGGCCAGGTCGAGCGGGCCCTGGTCGTCGTCGACCGGGAGAGCGGAGCGCGGGATCTACTCGCGAGCGCGGGCGTGACGCTCGAGCCGCTCGTGACCCTCTCCGAGCTGCGCGGAGCCCGACGGTGAGCGGCGTCCTGGCCGACGACGCGATGGTCCGGTTCGACGACCCGACCGAAGCGAGCGCGATCTACGGAAAGGGCTTCTTCGGAACGCCCGGGCCGGGGGGCGAGCTGACGCTCGACCCGTACGACGCGGTCTACCTCTCCGAGATGGGCCGCGCCGAGGTCGTCGGTGCCTCGGGACGGAAGGTCCTTTGGCCCACGATCTTCCGGCGGGCCCTCAAGTGGGACCCCCAGTTCCCCGTCCGCTACCTCGTCTACCGGGACTTCCGCCAGCGGGGTTACGTGATCCGGGCGACGCCGCTACCGGTCGCGTTCGCGGTCCTACCGCGTGGGGGGATCCTCCACAAGACCCCGGCGCGGTTCTGGGTCGACGTACAGAGCGAGCGGGTCCCCTTCGATCTCGACCGGCTGTTCCTGCTCGCCGAACGCGCCCAGAGCGCGAAGAAGCTCCTCCTGCTCGGCCTCGTCGACGAGGAGTCCGACCTCACCTACTACCGGATCCGTCGTCCCTCGCCGAACGGCGCCCTTCCTCCACGGCCGCTGTCGTCCCCGACCGAAGGTTGGCTATCGGAGGACCGGGTGACCGTCCATGCTCCCGAGGCGGTACAGGAGCTCGGGCGCGAGCTCGCTTACGGGAGCCGCGTCGGCGATCGCCTCGAGCTGAGCCTCCTGGAGGCGGCCTACCTCGTGGCGTCCGGCCAGCTCACCCTGCGCGACTCCCGTCACGGCCACGCCGTGCCGCTCGATCGCCTCGAGCGACGCTCACGGCGCCTCGACCGGCGGTTCTCCGAACGCCTCGCCGCCTACCGTGACCTGCGGGGGCGCCATCTCGTCGTCAAGACGGGGTTCAAGTACGGGGCCCACTTCCGGGCGTACCCTCGCAATCCGTCGAACGCCCACGCCCGCTACCTCGTGCAGGCGGTGCCGTCCGGCCATGTCGCGTCGTGGCCCGAGATCGCGGGGGGAGTGCGCGTGGCCCAGGGGGTCCGGAAAGAGTTCCTCCTCGCGGGGGTCGACCCGAAGGGAGCGGTCCGTTACCTGTCCCTCGAGCGGATCCGTCCCTAGCGCGACCGGCGGCGGTCCGATCGCCCCGACGCGGCGCGTGACGGGTCGGCCCGTCTCAGACGGTGGAGGTCGCGGGAACCCGGTCGGCCCGGATCCGCTGCGTGAGGCGAGCGAGCCACCGACCGAGGGCGGCGGGCCGGGGGTCCCGCTCGATCGCCTCTTCGAGCGCGGTACCGATGACGACGCCGTCGACCCCGGTCGCCATCGCACGCGCCGCGCTCGCCGGGTCGCGGACTCCGAAGCCGAGAAGCACCGGGAGACCCGGCGACCCCTCCCGGGCGGCCGCCACGAGCGGCGCGAGAAGGGCGGGTGCCTGCGGCCGCCCCCGGCCGGTGGTACCGTACTGGGAGACGAGGTAGAGAAAGCCCCGCGACCGGCGGGCGATCCGGGCGACGCGCTCGGCCGTCGCGCCGGGGGCGGCGAGGAGCACGAGCGACAACCCCGCCCTCCGGGCCGCGTTCCGCCACGTCGGCGCTTCCTCGAGGGAAAGGTCGGGAACGATCAGGCCCGTCGCCCCGGCGCGCGCGAGGCCGTCCAGCGCCCGGTCGAGGCCGTGACGCCAGACCGGGTTCGCGTAGGTCATCACCGCGGTCGGGAGCACCCCGCTCGTCCGGCGACAGGCGTCGAGCAGGTCGGACCAGTCGGTCCCGTGGGCGAGCGACGAGTCGGCGGCCGCCTCGAGGACCGGCCCGTCGGCGATCGGATCGGAGAACGGAAAGCCGAGCTCGAGCGCGTGGGCGCCAGCGTCCCGTAGCGCTTCCGCGGTCGGGACGAGCGCCCTGCGACGCCGCCGGTCGAGAAGGAGGTACGGGACGACGATCGGTTCCTCCCGCGCCCGCGCGGTCCGAAGGGCGCTATCGAGCCGCATCCTGCACCACTCCGAGATCCTTGTCGCCCCGGCCCGAGAGCGTCACGACCACGTGGTCGGTCGCCGGCCGCCGGCGCGCCTCCTCCACCGCGACGTAGAGCGCATGCGAGGCCTCGAGCGCCGGCAGGATCCCTTCGTCCTCCGCGAGCCAGTGGAACGCCCGGAGCGCTTCGCGATCGTGCACCGAGCGGTACCGGACCCTGCCCGACGCCTTGAGCCAGGCGTGCTCGGGACCGACCCCGGCATAGTCGAGACCGGCCGAAACGCTCTCGGTGTCGGCGATCTGGCCGTCCTTGTCCTGGAGGACGTAGGAGTAGGTGCCGTGCAGGATCCCGGGGCGACCGTGGGAAAGAGAGGCCGCCCCCCGGGATCCCTTCGGTCCCCCGGCCTCCACACCGAGCAGCTCGACCTTCGTGCGGAGGAGGGGGTGGAACGTTCCGATCGCGTTCGAGCCGCCTCCGACGCACGCGACGGCGAGGTCGGGGAGACGCCCAAAGGCGGGGGGCGACTGGCGCCGGATCTCCCGGCCGATGACGCTCTGGAAGTCGGCGACGATCGCGGGGAACGGGAACGGTCCGACGGCCGAGCCGAGGAGGTAGTGGGTGGTGCGCACGTTCGTGATCCAGTCGCGGAGCGCGGCGTTGATGGCGTCCTTCAGGGTCTTGCGGCCCGTCGTGACCGGGACGACCTTCGCACCGAGGAGGCGCATCCGCTCGACGTTCGGCCGTTGGCGCGCCATGTCGACGGTCCCCATGTAGACCTCGGTCTCGAGGCCGAGCGCCGCACCGACCATCGCGGTCGCCACGCCATGCTGTCCCGCACCGGTCTCGGCGATCAGCCGGGGCTTGTCCATGCGGAGCGCGAGCAGCCCCTGGCCGAGGGCATTGTTGAACTTGTGCGCTCCCCCGTGGACGAGGTCCTCGCGCTTGAGCCAGATCTCCGCCCCGCCGGCGCGCTCGCTCAATCGCCGGGCGTGGTAGAGCGGGGTCGGCCGTCCTCCGAGCGTGCGGGAGAGCCGCGCGTGCTCCTTCCGGAACGCCGGGTCCTGCCGCGCCTCCTTCCAGACCCGCTCGAGCTCCTCGAGCGCCGGGACCAGCGTCTCGGGCACGAAGGCGCCACCGAACGGGCCGTAGCGTCTAGCCATGTCCGTGCTCGAACTCCCCGACGGCGCGCAGGAACGCGCGCATCTTCTCGATGTCCTTGATGCCGGGTCGGCTCTCGATCCCCGAGGAGACGTCGACCCCCCAGGGCCGCACGGTCGCGAGCGCCTCGGCGACGTTCTCCGGAGAGAGTCCGCCGGCGAGGATGAACTTCCGTCCCGGGTGTGCATCGACGATCCCCGCGCAGACCGTCCAGTCCGGGCGGGTTCCGCTCCCGCCCGGGAGCGGCTGGCCGGCCGCGTCGAGATGGACCCGGGGGAAGTCCTCCGGCGCCGGGATCTTCGGTTCCGTGCCCCCCGGCCCCGGCGGGGCGATCGGCACCGAGGGAACGAGGTGGTGCACCTCGAGGAACTCGAGGCCCGTGGGGACCTCACCGTAGACCTGCACGCGGTCGACCCCGACCTCACCAAAGAGGCGGTGGATGAGCTCGGCGGACGGTCGCACGACGACCGCCCATGCCTCGGCGTCCGGAGGGACGTTCGCGACGAGCTCCGCGGCGCGTTCGGTCGTGAGGTTCCGCGGCGAGGCGGGGACATCGATGACGAAACCGGCGGCCCCGCCGTCCGGGACCTCGGCGAGCGCGGCGGGGTCGGTGATCCCGCAGAACTTGACGAACGTCCTCACGAGCGCCTCCCGGCCGATGGCCGGCGGAGAGAGGCGAGGAAGCGCCCGGGGTCGGCCGCCCGCGCGACCGCCGTACCGATGAGGATACCGTCCGCTCCCGCGTCCCAGAACCACGCCGCGTCCTCCGGGGAGGCCACGCCGCTCAGCCCGAGGAGGGGCCGAAGGCCCGCGTCCCGGGCGGCCGCGATCGTGGCGAGCGCCGTGGGCCGGTCGATGCGGAGCGTATCGAGGTCCCGTACGTTGACGCCGAACATGTCCGCATCGACCTCTACCGCGTCGGGTAGTTCTGTCTTCCGATGGAGCTCGAGGAGGACCTCGAGGCCCCGGTCGTGGGCCGCACGCGCCAGCGCGACGAGGGGCCGCCGGAGGAGCCCTTCGGTCGCGAGCCGGGCGATGAGCAGCACCGCGCTCGCCCCGCACCGGGCCGCAACGTCGAGCGACCTAAGGTCCGTGATGAAGTCCTTGAACAGCACGGGACGGTCGGTGGCACGTACGAGTTCCGCGACATCGCCCGGGCACCCATCGAAGTGAGGTACGGTCGCGAGGCAGGAGAACCCGACGACCCCGGGGGCGTCGGCGCGCCGGACGAACTCCCGGGCCGCGTGCACGGGAAGCCGGGGCTCGGACTGCCCGGGCGAGACCCGCTTGAACTCGACGAGCAGCGGTCCGTGACGCGCCCCGTGCTCGATCGCGCCTCGTAGGCTCGGCGGCCGAGCGCCCCTCTCGGTCGGAACGCCCTCGAGGTACCTCGGGTCCCGGGCCGCGACTTCGTTCTGCCGTACGACCTCGGCGAGGAACCCCATGGTCAGCCCCCCGCCCCGCGAGGGAACCCGCGCGCGAGCTCGCGCAGCTCCCCGAGGAGCTCTTCCGCCGCTCCCGAGTCGATCGCTTCCCGCGCCCGCCGGATCCCTTTCTCGAGCGTCGCCGCACGGCCCGCGATCCAGATCGCAGCGCCGCTCGTCAGAAGGACCGAGCCCCGTCGTGCGCCGCCTCCCCCTGCGAGAAGCCGCTCGGCCTCCTCGGCCGCCTCACGGGACGGGAGCGCCCCCCAGTCGCCGCGCCGGTCCTCGGTCGGAAGGTACCTCTCGGGACGGACCAGGATCCGGCGGGACGAGCTCTCGTTCCAGCGGACCGCCGTGGTCGGTCCCCGCGGGGAGAACTCGTCGCATCCCTCGGGGGAGGTCATCGTGAGGCCCCCGAGCACCCCCAGCCGGGGCATCGCGACGGCGACCCGGCCCGCGGTCGAGAGGTCCGGGACCCCGACCACCTGGAACGGGACACGGGCCGGGTTCGACAGCGGCCCCAGCCGGTTGAAGATCGTCGGGATGCCGAGGAGCCTGCGCGCCGGTCCCACGACCGCCGTCGCTGGGTGGAAGAGCGGAGCATGCAGGAACGCAAGTCGGGTCCTCGCGTAGGAGGCCCGCGCAAAGTCGGCACGGGAAGTGACCGGGAGTCCGAGCGCCTCGAGAAGGTCGCTGGACCCGGAGGGCGCCCGAGCGCTGCGGTTGCCGTGCTTGACGACCGGTACGCCGGCGGCCGCGACCACGAAGGCGCTGACCGTGGAGACATTGTACGAGGGCCTCGGAGCACCGCCGGAGCCGCAGAGGTCGACGGGTCGGTCCTCGCGCGGCACAGGGAACGGCCGGGCGCGTCGCCGCATCTCGAGGGCGAACGCGGCGAGCTCGGTCGCGTCCTCGCGTCGCGACGCGAGCGCGACGAGGATCGCGGCACGATCGGCGTCGGAGGCCTCCGGTGCGAGGAGCGTGTCGAACGTATCGCGCGCTTCGGGCTGCGCGAGGCGCCGGGGGTCGAGCAGCCGCTGGAGTGTCGGCGCGAGGTTCATCGTCGGACCTCCTCGACGAAGTTCTCGAGGATCTCGGGACCGTACCGGGTGAGGTACGACTCCGGATGGAACTGGACCGACGTGACCGGTCGACTCCGATGGCGAAGGGCCATCACGAGGCCGTCGGTCCCCCGGGCCGATACTTCGAGCGACGCGGGGACCGATGCCGGGTCCACCACGAGCGAGTGGTAGCGGGCGGCGACCATGGGCGACGGCACCCCCCGGAAGATCCCGCGACCGTCGTGGCGCAGCCGTGAGACCTCCCCATGGACCGGGGAAGGGGCCCGTACCACCCGGGCCCCGTAGTGCTCGGCGATCAGCTGGTGGCCGAGACAGATACCGAAGAACGGCCGCTCTCGGTCCCACCGTCGCAGGAGGGCCCGGGCCAGCCCGGTGAGCCGGGTGTCGCTCGGATGGCCCGGTCCCGGAGATAGGACCACCGCGTCCGGATCGACGGAGACCGCCTCGTTCCGCGGTACGGTCGCCCGAAGGCAGTGGACCTCGACACCCCGCGCGGCGAGCGCCTGCCGCACGTTGTGCACGAACGAGTCCTCATGATCGATCAGCAGGAGCTTCATGCCGTCTCCCCGACCAAGGTCGCCTCGAGGTGCGAGAGCTTCGCGAGCGTCTCCCGGAACTCCTGGGCCGGGACCGAGCGGTGGACGATCCCCGCACCGGCGGCGGTGTACAGGCGCCGGCCGGCCGCGAACGCGGTCCGTATCGCGAGCGCCCAGTCGCCGCGGCCGGCGCCATCGAGAAGCCCGACCGCGCCCGCATACGGCCCCCGCCAGCTGTCCTCCTCCCGACGGAGGAGCTGGGTCGCACGGATCTTCGGGGCCCCGCTCACGGTGCCGGCAGGGAACGTCGCGCGCAGGACGGACCAGGGATCGCACCCCTTCGGCAGGACCGCCGAGACCCGGCTCACCAGGTGATCGAGCCGGGCGTAATGGACGCGCCGCTCGCTCCAGAGGAGCCGGACCGTCCCCGGTCGGGCGAACTGGCCGAGGTCGTTGCGTGCGAGGTCGACCAGCATCCGGTGCTCGGCGAGCTCCTTCGGGTCGACCTCGAGCGCCGGCCGACGCGCGCGCCCGGGTTCGGCCCAGAACGTCCCGGCGATCGGGTTCACGAACGCTCGGCCGTCGCGCACCTCGCAGACCGATTCCGGAGTCGCCCCGACGATCTCCCGCTCGCCGAACCTGAGGTAATAGAAGTACGCATACCTCTCCGAGGCGCGGAGCCGGCCCGCACGGACGAGGAGATCGGTCGGCCGGGACCAGGTGCGTCGGTGGGAGAGGACCGCCTGGAACGCCTCGCCCTCGCGGATCGCACGCTGAAGCCGGCGGACGCCGGACTCGAACCGGCGTCTCGGCAGGGTGTCCGCCTCCGGCGCCGCGGGGTCGGACGGGACGGGTGCGGCGAGCGGTCGGGGGGAGATCCGGCGGACCGTGGGGTCGCGGACGAAGGCGAACTCCCCGAGCGGAAACGGGCTCCCGGTCGCGAAGGTCGCGAGCGCCGGCTCGATCAGGCCGACCGCATCGAACCCGAGGTACCCGAGGACCGTACGGTGACCGGGTCCCGCGAGGAACCGGTGCGAGGCACGCGCCACCTCTTCGAAACCGGTAGAGCCATTGATCGGGAGGACCGCGTCGGCGCGGGTGAACGAGACCGCGAGGCCCGCGCCGCGGCCGGCGACGGCGCTCCGCTCAAAGTAGCCCGCGGTCTCCGACCGTTCGGCCCGGGCGACGAACTCCGACCAAGGGTCGCTCATCGTCCTCCGTCCCGAACGAGGGCACGGTGCATCGCACGGAGGACCGCAGGCCCCCGGGTCTCGGGGACCGCGAGCGAGAGCGCGCGGGGGGTCGCGCTGAATCCTTCCGCGCCCGCCACCGCCGACGGGGGGACCCGGTCGAGGTCGGCGAGGATCCCGTCGCCGATCGCGATCACGAGCGTGACCGGGAACGGCCCCTCGACCGCCGCGGCGGCCTCGCGCGTCATCGGCTCGAGGGCGCGCAGGGTGCGCGCGACGTCCGCCGGTTCCAGCACGAGGCAGAGGAGCGCCGAGGACGTGTAGAGCTGGACCAGGTTCACGTCCGCGGCCGCGAGCCTTCGGGAGAGCTCGGCGACGATCCCGGGTCGCTGGCGACCGCCCGGTACCCTCAGGCGCAGGAGCCGGAGCCGCCGGATCCGCGTCAACGCCCGGTTGTGACGCCGTGCGTTCCCCGGGCCGATGGTCGTGACGACCGAAGGGTCCTCGAGGGAACGGACCTTGAGGAGGATCCCGTGGGCGCGCGCCGGCTCGATCGTGAGCGGATGGAGCACCTTCGCCCCGAACTGGGCAAGCTCCTCGGCCTCCTCGTAAGAGAGCTCGGAGATCGGTCGGGCCTCGGGGACCTCCCTCGGGTCGGCGGAGAGGACCGCGACGTCGTGCTTGACAAGCTCGACCCGGGCGGCGTCGAGGAGCGCCCCGATCCCGGCCGCGGCGTAGTCCGACCCTCCGCGTCCCAGGGTCGCGACCCGTCCCTCCAGGCTGCGACCGAAGTACCCCGTCACGACCGGGAGCTCGCCCCGTTGGAGCCGGCGGCGGAGCCCGTTCCGGACCGCCGCCCGGGACCGGTCGAACAGGATCAGCGAGGCGCCGTAGCTATTGTCCGTGATGAGACCGAGATGGTCGGCCTCGATCGGTACCGACGGGAACCCGGCGCGGCGTAGCTCCTCCGAGAGCCAGTGGACCGCGAGGCGCTCCCCCTGGCTCAGGAGCCGGTCGGACCGCGCGGGATCCGGGTCGTCGGCCCTCTCGAGCTCTCCGAAGAGGCGTCGCACCCGCTCGAGCTGCCGTCGGCCGGCGTCCGAGAGTCCCGGGTGCCGCTCCCGCAGTCGCTCGACGATCCTCCGGTGGAACGCGCTCGCCCTGGGGCGCGCGAGGCCCTGGAGCAGGAGATCGGTGACCCCCTGACGGGCAGAGACGACCACCACGACCGGCGCGCCCGCCGCCCGGACCCCCCGGAGGTCCTCCACGACCCGGAGCGGATCTTCGAGCGTGGCCCCGCCGAACTTCACGATCACGGGGGACGGACCCGACGGCACCGGTGCTATCCTCCCTCGCGCGAAAGGAACCCTCGCGCCCGGAGCAGCTCGGCATTGAGGACGGACCCTCCCGCCCCACCGCGGACCGCATTGTGCGAGAGCACGAAGAACCGCAAGTACGGCGGCGACCACCGGACCCGTCCCACGACCACGGCCATGCCGCGCGCCCGGGGCGGGGCGCCGGCCCAGCGGTCCCGGAGCGGCTGGGGCCGGTCCGGCTCGTCCCGGACCTCGATGGGAGGACGGGGCGCGGTCGGCAGATCGAGCGGGCGCAGCGGATCGAACTCCTTCCACGCGCGAACGATCTCGGAGAGCGGCGCCCGCCGCCCGGCGTCGATCGTCACCGCCTCGAGGTGCCCCTCCCGTGTCCCCACGCGCGCGCAGTGGGCGAGGAACGGCACGTCGAGCTCCCGCACCCGGCCCGAACGGTAGCGCCCGAGGATACGGGCCGACTCGCGCGCGATCTTTTCCTCCTCCTCACGGATGAACGGGACGACGTTGTCGGTGATCGCGAGCGAGGGGACGCCGGGGTAGCCGGCGCCCGAGAGCGCCTGGTAGGTTGCCACATGGACGCCCCGAGGACGCAGAACTCCGAGGAGGGGGGCGACCGGCAGGACCAGCCCGGTCGTCGAGCAGTTCGCGTTCGTGACCAGGAGGCCTGCACCCGAGCGCCGTCGTCGCAGGAGTTCGAGGTGATCGGCGTTCACTTCCGGAACGAGCAGCGGGAAACCGGGATCGAGACGGTGGTCGGCGGCGTTCGAGAAGACGGAGACCCCGCGGCGGACCAGCTCCGACTCGACCGGGCCCGCGGTCCCCGAAGGGAGCGCCGAGAAGGCGACCCGGACCCCGGCACGTACGAGCTCCGAAGGCGTCGCCGGTAGGAGCCGAGCTCCCGCGAGGTCCTTCGGTGGGTCCTCCGCGAGCTGCCAGAGCTCCTCGAGCCGCTTCCCTTCGGAACGTTCTCCCCCGACCAGCTTCGGCGCGTCGAAGTGCGGATGGTCCGCGAGCAGGCGCGCGAAGTGCTGGCCGATGTAGCCACCCGCCCCGAGGATCGCCGTAGGGATGCGCGGGTCGCTCATGCCAGGAACCCTCCGCGCAGGGCGAGGTCGGTCAGGGCGATCGCCGCGACCGATTCGAGCACGACCACCGCTCGGGGCACGATGCACGGGTCGTGCCGGCCCGTGACGACGAGCTCCGCCGGTTCCTGCGTGGCAAGATCGACGGTCCGCTGGGGGCGCGCGATCGAGCTCGTCGGCTTGACCGCCGCGCGGAAGACGATCGGCATCCCGTCCGCGAGTCCTCCGAGGACCCCGCCGGCATGGTTCGTCTCGGTCGCGACCCGTCCGCCCCTCCATACGAACGCGTCGTTGTGCTCGCTGCCTCTCATCCGCGCCCCCTCGAACCCGGCGCCGAACTCGATCGCCTTGATCGCCGGCACGGAAAAGGCGAGGTGGGCGATCGAGCTCTCGATGGAATCGAAGAACGGCTCGCCGAGCCCGACGGGAACCCCCGTGACACGGACCTCGACGACCCCTCCGAGGCTGTCCCCCGCACGTCGCGCCTCGGCGATCGCCTCCTCCATCTGCCGGGCGACCTCGGGGTCCGGCGTTCCGACCTCTTGGGCGGCGACGCGGTCCGCAAGGGTCGCGAGGTCGATCGACTCGGCGACCTCGGCGTCGACCGGACCGATCGACCGGGTGAAGGCGACGATGGCGACCCCCTTTTCGGCGAGGAGCGAGCGCGCGATCGAGCCCGCGATCACCAGGCCCACGGTCATCCGCCCGGAGAAGATCCCCCCTCCCGAGAGGTCGGCGTCGGCCCCGTACCGTACCCGGGCCGGATAGTCGGCGTGCCCGGGTCGCGGAGTGTCCCGCATCCGGTCGTACGGCTCGCGACGCACGTCCTCGTTCGCCACGTGGGCCCGGAAGAGCGTGCCGTCCGTCCGATCCCCCTCGCCGACGCCCGCGTCGACGACGAGGCGGTCCTCCTCCTGGCGCTTCGTCGCGAGGCGCCGTCCGTACGGTCGGCGGCGATCGAGCTCGGATTGGATGCGTCGGACGTCGATCCGGGTCCCGGGCGGCACTCCCTGGATCGCCACCCCTACCTCGGGGCCGTGACTCGAGCCGATCAGCCGGATGCGGAACCGCTCTCCGAACTCCATCATGCGGGCCCGTCCTGCCCGGTCACCGTCTCGAGCGCGTCCCAGAAGTTGGGGTAGGACTTCGCGACGACGTTCCGCTCGCCGAGCGTAGACCGTCCCCGGGCCACCAGTGCGCCGACCGCGGCGCTCATCAGCATCCGGTGGTCGGTGAGGTCCCTCAGCGTGAGCGGCTTCACCGACCGCGTCCCTTCGATGCGGAGCCGGTCGGGTGCGACCCGGACCCGCGCCCCGAGCGCGCGGGCGAGCCGGATCGTCCCGGCCCGCCGGTCGGACTCCTTGACCGCGACGTGGGCGGCGCCCCGGAGCTCGCTAGGGCCCGGGGTGACGGCTGCGAGCACCCCCAGGAGCGGGTAGAGATCCGGTGTGTCCGTGAGATCGGCCGAGAACGGTCGGAGCGGTCCGCCGCGGACACGGACTCGCTCCCGGTGGGTCCGGACCTCGGCCCCCTGCCGGCGGAGGATCGAGAGGATCCCGAAGTCGGCCTGCGGCCAGACCGCCGCCGGCGAGATCCCTCGTACCTCGACGTCGCCGCCCGTGATCGCCGCGGCGGCCCAGAAGTAGGCGGCGCTCGAAGCGTCCCCGGGGACCGCGAACCGGGAGCGACGGTATCGCTGGCCTCCGGGGATCGAAATGCGACGACCGCGCCGTCGGAGCCGGATCCCGTGGTGGGCCAGCAGCGCCATCGTCGCCTCGATGTAGGGCCGCGAGACGGGACGTCCCTCGAGGAAGAGCGCGGAGTCCTCGATGCGAGTCGGCAGCGCGAGAAGGAGCGCGGAGGCGAACTGCGAGCTTTCGGAAGTGTCGAGGTGCACGGGGCCTCCGTGCATCGGACCGGTGATCTCGACCGGGAGTCCCTCACCCGCGCGCCGGACCCGCGCGCCGAGTCCCTCGAGCGAGCGAAGCAGGCTCTCCAGCGGCCGCTCGGAAAGCCTCGGAGCACCTCGGAGGACCACCGGCGCGTCGTGGAGGGCGGCGAGCGCGGCGACGAACCGGAGCGTCGTTCCGGATTCGCCACAGTCGACGGTGACCGAGCGATGCGGGCCATGGGACCGGGCGGGCCGGATCGTCCAGCTCGATCGTCCGCGCACGACCGGAGTCCCGAGACGGGAGACCGCGCGCAGGCTCGCCCGGGTGTCGCCCGCATCGAGAGGACGGTCGATCCGGTAGCGCCGGCCCGCGAGATGTCCCGCGACGACCGCGCGGTGCGTGTAGCTCTTGGACGGAGGCGCGACGAGTCGGCCGGAGACCGTCCCCGGACGAAGTGATACCACGGTCATCAAGCCTCCTCCGGGCTCCCCACTTGGGAGGAAGATGCGATCGGGAGCCGAAGTCGTTGGCCCGGTAGTCGCCCGAGAAGCTCGAGCATTCGATCGGTCCGGGCCCGGGGGGCCACCGCGACGAGCGCCGGACCGAGTCCGCTCACTCCGGCTCCGAGCGCTCCCTCCGCCCGAAGTTCGGCGCGCAGGGACCCATACTCGTAGCCCATCACGCGTTCGACCAGCTCCGAGTTCGCTCCCATCGCGCCCCAGAGATCCCCGCTCCGTGCGAGGTCGACGATCCGGGCCCCTTCGCGGGCCACACGTGCGAACTCCGGGGTCCACTTGGGCGACGGTCCGTGGGAACGGGCCGGAACGAGGACGGCCGCCTCCCAATCCGGGTCGGCCTCCACCGAACGAAGGAGCCGTCCCTCGCGGTTGTCGGTGAGACAGAAACCCGGACGCAGACCCGCCAAGGCATCATCGAACGCCCCGGTCGCACTGACCCCCGAGGCACGGCCGATCTCGGCGGAAAGGAGAGCGACCTCGACGGCCGAGGGGACGGCCCCAGCGGCGTGCGCGACCGCCGAGACGACCGCGCTGGCGACCGCGCTCGAGCTCTTGAGCCCCCGGGCGACCGGGATCCCGGAACGTACGGTCAGCTCGGCCTCGGCCCATGCATCCGACAGGTAGCGAGCGAGAGCGAGCCGGGCGGCGGTCTCGACCAGCGTGGTTCGGCTCTCCGGCGCAATGCGGAGCTCCTGGGGCACGGACCCGTCGGTCCGGCGTACCTCCACCTCGGCTTCGGCCGAGAGACCGAGCCCCAGGGCGCAGCCGACTCCGGTAGGGAGGGCGTTGACGATCGTGAGGGCCGCCGTCGCCCTTCCTACGCCGTGCATCCTTCCTCCTCGAGGGTCCGCACGAGCTCCTCCTCCTCGGGCTCCTCTCCCCACCAGATCCCGAAGGTCGCCGCGGCCTGGTAGACGAGCAGCCGGGTCCCCTCCTCGTAGGTGGCGTGGGCGCGATCGGCCTCCTCCCGGAGGTACGGAAGGTCGGGGGCGTAGACCCAGTCGATCAGATGCGTGCCCTCGCGGAGCAGCCGGGAGAGCGGGGCGACCAGCGGACCCGTACCGGCGCGGCCGACGTCCGTGGCGTGTACGACCAGTCCGTCTGGTTCGGCGTGCGCCGCCGAACGGGCCTCGGCACCGAAGTCGCGGGCGATCGCGTCGGCCCGTTCGGGGGACCGCCCGTAGACGCGGGCGGACGTTCCGAGGGCCCGGGCGGCGGCGAGGGTCGCGCGGGCGGCGCCTCCGGTGCCGATGACCGAGACGGAGCGTCCGTCCCACCGCCCCTCGCGGGAGAGCTCGCCGAGGCGGCGAAGGATCGCGCTCAGGTCGGTGTTCTCCGCCGCGACCTCGGAGGGTCGGAGCGTGAGACAGTTCGCGACGCCGACCGCACGGGCCCCCGGCCCCACCTCGCTCGCGACGGCAAGAGCCGCGGCCTTCCACGGATGCGTCACGTTGAGTCCTCGGAATCCCCACTCGGCGAGCGCCGGCAGGCTGTCCACGAACTCTTTCTCGGATGCGAGGTCGAGACTGAGGTAGAGTCCTCCGAGTCCCGCGCGACGCATCCAGCGGGAGTGCAGGGAGGGACTCTTCGAGTGGGCAATGGGATGACCGACGACCGCGAAGAGGGACGCCCGGTCCCCGGCGGCGAGGTACCGGCGGAGCCGGTCGACGGGGATCTGGCTCGGTTCGACCGGCGGGCGGTCCTCCCGCCGATCCCCCCGCTCCGGGAGCGACGCATAGACCCACGGGAGCCCAAGGCGGGCAGACAGGACCCGCAGCAGCGGACCCGAGGGACCCGTCGTCAGAGCGACGACCGAGGACTCGCCCGGAGGAGGGAGCGAGGGAATGAGCGTGCGAAGCGCCTCTCCGACGCTGGCGGCCACGACAACCTTTCGGAGCCGTCCCGGAGGCACCGCCTCACGCACCCAGCGGGACCACTCCGCCGGGTCGGCTGGCCCGAGACGATGGGTGGAAAGAATCCGCCCCGGCGGTTCTCCCGGAGGGAGCCCGAGGTCGCTCTCGCGATCCCTCTCGACCTCGAGATCGATCCATCGGAACGGGAGACGGCCGAGCGCCTTCAGAACTCGGGAACGCACCTCCGGCGCGTCCGGGCCCTGCCCTCCTTCGCTGCGGGAACGGACGGTCGCGATGAGCGGCAGCGGGGAAGGGAACAGGTCCATTGCCCGGTCGACCTCGGCCGCCTCCCACCGGTCGAACCGCACTTCGGCGAGGTCGGCCCCGGCCACGACCGCCTCGCGCGCTTCCTCCCGGGCCTCCGCGACGGTACGCGCCGGCAGGGTCACCACGACCGTCGGGAGGCGGCCGGTCATCGCTCCTCGATCGTCTCCTGTACGGCGCGTCCGAGATGTCGCGCGGCGGGAAGCCGCGCTCCCAGGAGCACCGCGCCCGGGAGGAGGTCGGTGGTGGCGATGCGGCCGGCCACGGTCGTCGCACGGACCGTTTCCGCCTCCTGGAGGAAGAGCGTACGTTCCCGGCCGTCGTCCTCTGCGACGAGAAGATCGAGCGGTCGCCGCTCCACCTTGATGCGCCCGACGCGCACGGAACGGGCCGCCCCGCGAGGTTCGATAGCGAGGACCGCGTCGCCGGCGACGAGCTCAGAGAGGTACCGGGTCGATCCGTCCGCCATCAACACGTAGGAGTGAGCGGCCCCGGCATTGACCCGGAACGGTCGGGCCCGGCTGAACCGGGAGCCCTCGGCCTCGCTCGCGACATGGAAGAGGAACGCGGCGGCGCTCCCGACGAGCAAGCCTTCGGAGGGAGTGAGGACCGAGGTCGTGTCGACTAGGACCCGGTCCCCCAGCCCCGCCGGGCGCATCGCCGAGAGCGTGACCTCCTTCCACTCGAGGCCGGTCGGGAGCGGCCCGTCGACCACGGCCTCGAGCGCATCGACGTCCTCCGGGCCGGTGACCTCGACGAGGACCCGGTCCGCGCCGTGCTCCAGAGCGCCGAGCGCCGCCGGGACCTCGCCCGCCGAGCGGGCGTACGCCCAGAGCTCGAAGGTGCGCCCTCGGGCCGCGATCGCGTTCTCGAGCGGGATCACCCGGTCGCCCTCCCACTCGATCGCGAGGACACTTCCCGGGGCCATCCCACGGACGGCGCGTTCCAGCTCCGAAGGGGTCGCGACCGCCACGACCGGGATCGGCGTGGATTCCCCGCCCGGTCGGAAGAGATGGTTTCCCTCCCGGTGCAGCACCTCCTCGTCGGACGAGAAGGGGACGTCGGCGTCGGGCGGAGCGACGAACGAGCGGAAGCCCCGACGGCGCGCCCGATCGAGCGTCGCGGCGAAGCGAGGTAGGTCGATCCGGGTGAGAGCGATGGTCACCCGCTCGCGCGTCATCGTGCTCCCCCTCAGGCGACCCCGTGGAGGACGTCCGCGATCCGATGGGCCAGTGGCGCGACCGGTGCGCGCTGGAAGAGGTTCCGCCCGATGCAGATCCCGGCGCCGCCCGCAGCCACGCTGTCGCGCACGATCTCGAGGAACGCCTGCTCGTCATCCAGACGGACGCCGCCGCCGATCAGGACGGGAACCGGCGTGGTGCGACAGAGCTTCTGGAACTCGCCGTGCGAGCCGGGGTAGCTCGTCTTGACGATGTCGGCGCCGGTATCGGCCGCCGCCCGGGCGGCATGCCGCAGCTCCTCCGGGCTCCCCCCGTTCGGCTTCTTCACGTAGGCCATGCACAGGAGCGGAAGGCCGAGCCGACGGCATTCGTCGGCCGCGATCCCGAGGTCCCGGAGCATCTCGGGTTCCTCGGGGATGCCAAAGTTCACCTGGATCGAGAGGAGATCGGCCCCCAGGCCGACCGCCTCCTCGGCCGTCCCGACGAGGACCTTGCGGTTCGAGGTCGAACCGAGGCTCGTAGAGGCCGAGACGTGGACGCCGAGGAAGGTCGTCGGGGCGAGCACCGGCACGAGCTCGCGCACGGCTCCCTTCGTGACGATCAAGAGATCGGCCCCTCCCGCCTGCAGGTCGGCGGCGAGGGGAGCGAGCTCTTCGAGCCCGTCGATCGGTCCCATCGACACCGGATGGTCGAGCGGCACCGAGAACAGCCGTCGGCCGGGGTCGGGGAAGAGGCGTTTCAATCGGACCGTTTTTCCGTACATTTACTCTCTCCGTGAGATTTCGTTCGGGAGGACCCGTCGAGAGAGGTAGGCCCAACGCCTTCAAGGCACGATGGGCCGGCGCCCTCCCGGCGCCTCCCGTTCACCAGGGCCAGACCATGGCCGCGCGGAGTCCCGGCCGTACCACTGGGCCGCCGGATCGCGCTGCCATCGGGTAGGGCAATCGGTCTCCCCCTATCTACCCTTCGGAGCCCCGTCCCCCCCGTTCGTGTCCCGGAGGACCCCATCGACGAGCAGGGCATGGATCGAGAAGCCGCGGAGCATCTGGTCCCACATCTGCTTGCGGACCTCGGGAGTGCGGGCGAAGCCGGCGACGATCTGCCCGATCCACTCCGAATGCTCGACGTCGGCGACGACATGGAGATTGTAGTATTCGAGGTGGGCCTCGTCCACGTGATAGTGCTGCCGAAACGCCGGGAGGAGCCGGGCGCAGAGCTCGACGTTCGGCGGCTCAGAGGAGCCGGCCGCGGAGACGTAGAAGGTGTTCACGCGGTTCGTGTACAGAAAATCGTCGATGGCCACCATCGTGCTCGGAAGGAGGGGAGCCGACTGGACTTCGGTCCGGGGTACGCCGATCCCTTCGGCGAACCGGAGCCAGAGCTCCGGATGGCCGGGCGCTTTCCCCTTCGGGTCGCCGGCCTCCTCGACCAGCTGGTCGAGGATCATGCGTCGGTAGCGGTCGTTCTCCGGGTCCCAGGAGCAGTTCGAGAACCGCTCCGCCATCGCGATCGGCACCGACGAGAGCCACGGATAGAACTGCTTCACCCACTCCTGGACCACCGGAAGAGGAACCTCCCCGCGTTCCAGGCGATGGAAGAACGGGTGCGTCTTGAACGGGTGGTGCGCCATCTTGTACCTCGTCAGCTCGTCGCGGAACGCTTCGCCCTCGAAGCGTACCCAGGGTGGTTCGACCATCGGGCCGCCGAGCCGGGGGAGCGTATTTGGTGGCGGGGGTTTGCGCGTAAACCCCCCCGTTTATCGCACTACGTCCGACTGGACGGGACGTGTCCTCATCGCCGGGCGGCGAGCCGCTCGTGCCGCCGTACGGGCCGTTGGGCGGACTTCGGGTGCTCGAGTCGGCGCGGTTCGTCGCCGGCCCGTGGGCGAGCGCGTACCTCGCCGAGTTCGGGGCGCAGGTGGTCCACGTCGAGGGCCCGCCGTTCCGTCCTCCGTACGCGGACCCGACGCGGACCCTTCGGCCCCTGCTGGCGGGCGAAGCTTCGGCGGACGAGGTCTCGGAGTCGTGGGTCCAGTACGCCCGGAACAAGCTCTCGGTCGGTCTCGATGTGAAGAAGCCCGAAGGTCGTCGTCTGTTCCTCGACCTTCTCGGACGCTCCGACATCTGGATCGAGTCCTCGCGCCCGGGGACCTACGATCGTCTCGGGCTCTCCGACGGGCAGGTCTGGGAAGCGAACCCGCGCCTCACGATCGTCCATGTGTCGGGGTACGGGCGGACCGGCGAGGCGTCCCGCGTACGGTCCCCCTCCTACGATCTCATCGCGCAGGCGTACAGCGGCTATCTGTCGATCCAGGGCCGACCCGATCCCGAACCCCCGATGCGCGCGGGGACGGCGATCATCGACACCGTCACCGGCCTCGCCGCCGCGAGCGCAGGACTCATGGGCTACATACATTCCGAACGGACCGGAAAGGGCCAGGCGGTCGATGTCGCCCAGTACGAGGTGTTCTTCGTCCTCCTCGAGAACCTCGCCCTCGACTACTTCATGCGAGGGGTCGTCCGAGCTCGCTACGGTACGGGGCATGCCCGCCTCCACCCGTATGACGTGCACCGCGCGTCCGACGGCTGGGTCGTGGTCGCCGCGCCGACCGAAGAGTCGTGGGAGCCGCTGAAGAGGCTCATCGGATTCGCCGACCCGGCCTACGACGATCGGGACTACCGCCTCGCCCACCGCTCCAAGGTCGACCGCGCGATCGGAAAGTTCTGCCGCGCCCGATCCCGCGAGGAGCTCGAGCGCATCGGTCGCGAGCACGACGTCGCGATCTCCCGGATCTACGACATCGCCGACATCGCACGGGACGAACACTACCGGGCGCGGGAGATGTTCCTCGAGTGGGAGGACCCGATCGCCGGCCGCGTCAAAGGACCCGGGATCGCCCCGAAGTTCTCCGCCACGCCGGGGCGGGTCTGGCGAGGGGCGCCCTGGCTCGGACAGGACAACGACCGGGTCTTCGGGTCCTGGCTCGGGCGCTCTTCCGAAGAGCTGGCCCGCCTGCGTCGCGAACACGTCATCGGGGAGCATCCTCCGAAGGGGTCACCCTCTTCCTCGCGGCCGTTCTTCGCCCGCGAGGGCTTGTAGATGGCGCCGGGGTCCGGGCTGCCCGACGACCCGATCGTGGACGAAGTGCGGGCAATCTCCCGTCAGCTCGACCTTCCGCGCCGCTACCGCGAGCTCGACCGCGCGCCGGCGTTTCCCCGGACCGAATACCGAGGGCTCGGGGAAGCGCACCTGCTCGGCCTCCACTTCCCTCCGGCGCTCGGGGGCCGGGGACTGCCCCTCCCACGTGTCGGTGCCGTGCTCTTTCACCTCGCCTACCTCGCCGGCACCACGTTCGCGAAGCTTTCGCTTCAGCCGGAGTTCGGTTCGGTCATCGCCGAACGGGGCGCGCCGGAGCTCGTCGACCGCTGGTTCCGACCGATGCTACGGGGGGAGGTCCTCGTGGGAAACCAGGTGACCGAACCCGGCGCCGGGTCGGACGCGCTCGCGCTCGCAGCGACCGCCACACCGGAGCCGGGGGGATACCGGCTCGACGGAGAGAAGAGCGAGATCGCCTTCGCGCAGGAGGCCGAAGCAGCGATCGTCTACGCCCGGGTCCCCGGAGCCGACCCTCGGAAAGGCGTGACCTCCTTCCTCGTGCCGCAGGACCTCCCGGGCATCGAGCGCCTCGGCCCCACCGGTGACCTTGGGGAGCGCTGGCAGCGACGCGGGAACGTGCGCTATCACGGCGTTCGGATCCCGTCCGGACTGCGGATCGGGGAGGAAGGTGCCGGCTACGAGTACCTGAGGACCGAGCTCGACCGGGAGCATGCGCTCCTGGCCGCGATCTACCTCGGCGTCGCCCGATCCTCCTGGGACGAGACGGTCGAGTACGTCGGTCGGCGCGAGGCGTTCGGCCGACCGCTCTCGGCGCAGGAGGCGGTCGCCTTCCCGCTCGTCGTCGACGGGGCCGAGCTCGACGCGACGTGGCTCTACACCGCGCGGGTCCTGGGAGCGCTCGAGCGCGGCGAGCCCGCGGGCTCCGACGCGGCCCTCGCGAAGTGGATGGCGACCGAGGTCGCGCTCCGCACGATCGACCACGCGATCCAGTTTCACGGCGGCCGGGGGTACTCGCAGGCCCTCCCGCACGAACAGCGCTGGCGGGACGTCCGGAGCGGACGGATCGCCCACGGCGCCTCCGAGATCATGCTGCGCGTCGCGGCCCGGGATCTCTGGAGGCGGGCGTAGCCCTCCGGGGCACCCGCACGGTTCGGCTCGCCGCACGGCACCGGGGGAACGGGCGACCCATCCCGGGAAGTAGACCCGGCCTCCGGGTCACACGAACGCCCCGACGACCGCCGCCGCGCCGAGCCGGGAGATCGGCGGCCGATCTCCGCGGGACCGTCAGGTCGCCTTCGACGCCGCCGACCGGCCCCGTCCGCCGCGCGAGGGGACGCCGTTCCGGCTCTTCGCGCGTTCCTGGAACTGTTCGGACTCGGTCGATCCGTCCATCGCGAGGGTGGACGTGAGGCCGCCCGAAAGCACCTGGGAGACATCGTCGTAGTAACCGGCTCCGACGAACGACTGGTGCTTGACCGCGGAGTACCCTTCCTCCTCGGCCCGGAACTCCTCTTCCTGGAGCTCGGAATACGCCCGCATCCCGCTCTCGGAGTAGGCCCGCGCGAGCTGGTACATCGAGAGATTGACGGCGTGGAACCCCGCGAGCGTCACGAACTGGAACTTGTAGCCCATCCCGGCGATCGTCGACTGGAACTCCGCGATCGCCTCGGGGGAGAGCTTCTTCCGCCAGTTGAACGACGGGGAGCAGTTGTAGGCGAGGAGCTTTCCGGGGTACTCCTCGTGGATCTCCCGCGCGAACCGTTCGGCCTCTTCGAGGTCCGGCCCGGCCGTTTCGAACCAGAGAAGGTCCGCGTACGGAGCGAAGGCGAGCCCTCGGGCGATCGCCATGTCGAGGCCACCCGTGATCTCGAAGAACCCCTCCGTCGTTCGCTTACCGGTGAGGAACGGGGCGTCCCGCGGGTCGACATCGCTGGTCAGGAGCTTCGCGCTCAGCGCATCGGTACGGGCGATGAGGACGGTCGGGACCCCCAACACGTCGGCGGCGAGGCGGGCCGCCCAGAGCTTCTGAGAGAACTCGCGGGTCGGGACGAGGACCTTGCCGCCCATGTGCCCGCACTTCTTCACCGAGGCGAGCTGGTCCTCGAGATGGAGCCCGGCGGTTCCGGCGTCGATCATGGCCTTCGTGAGTTCGAAGACGTTCAGGTTCCCGCCAAAGCCAGCCTCGCCGTCCGCCACGATCGGGGCGTACCAGTAGACCGCGGAACTTCCCGCCGCGTGCTGCTTCTCGTCCTCCCGGCGGAACGCGTTGTTGATCCGACGGACGAGGTGCGGCATCGAGTCGGCCGGGTAGAGGCTCTGGTCGGGGTAGGTGGCGAGGGCGTCGTTGGCGTCCGCCGCCACCTGCCACCCGCTCGCGTAGATCGCCGAGAGGCCGCCCGCGACCATCTGGACCGCTTGGGTCCCGGTCATGGCGCCGAGGGTGGGGATGTATGGCTCGGTGTGCAAGAGCCGCCAGAGGCGCTGGGCGCCGAGCGTAGCAAGCGTGTGCTCGATCGAGATCGACCCCCGAAGGCGCTCCACATCCTCGGGTTTGTACGGTCGCACGATCCCGTTCCATCGTTCGCTCGTCTTCCAGTCGTAACCCACGACCTCTCTCACGGTAGGCCCCTCCCGGGCGGTTCGCCCATAGTAGGGTAGACGAGGTCCGTGATAAACTCTTCAAGAGCCGGTCTGCGGGGTCGAACACCGATTCAATGGAGCTCGAAGTCAGATCGACCTCCGGCGCCCACTTCGACCGGCCCGTCGTTCCTCCGGCATCCGTCGGAGCTGGATCGGGCCGAATGTCGTCCCCCCTACGGAGGAGAGGAGTTCGCGGTGCGCTTGCCCGGCACGGGTCCCGGGAAGATGTCGTAGACATAGTCGTGGGCCTCCAGTGCCGAGCGATGGAGCTCGCCCCGCGCGACCGCCTCGACGAGCTGGGCTCGCGATGGCCGTCCTCGCTCGTCCCGGAAGAGGGGAGCGCCGGCGCGGTCGACGTAGTAGATCGCGTCCAGGATCTGGGCGGCTTCCTCCGGCGAGCGGTCCGCGATGAGGAAGAGGACCCGGGGACTGTGCTGGACATAGAGGGAGGAGAGCAGCTGGCGGTGCAGCACGTCCATGATGATCGGGGCCTTCGAGCGCAGGAACCGTGGGGCCCCGGCCTCGATCTCGGCCCGGGCGATGGACGGCTCGATTCCCGCCGCCCGAGCGATCTGTTCGGCCGCCTCTTCGTACGTCAGCTCCTTTTCGAACGACCGACCTCCGCCGTAGGCCCTCGACAGGATCTGCTGCACCTGTTCCAGCTGACCTGAGAAGGTGGGGTCCGCCGGGAGATCGGGGGGCACCGCCGGGCCGGCGTGGGTCGTACCGGAAACCTGCCCGGAGGACGAGAGGTCCCGGCGCGCGGAAAGGAAGGTGCGAAGGCCCCTCTCGATCGACTCCTCGCGTGCGGACGGGTGGGAAGGGTGCTCTCCCTCTGGGTCGACCCGGGCCGAGATGACGATGCGCGCGGCGGCCAGCCGATCCCGATCCTCGAAGAACGCCTTGGTCCACTCTCCGTGCAGTCGCCAGAGTTCCTCGAAGAGCGGAGGCGTCAGGGCCGTGCCCGACGGGACCCGGACCGCGTTCTCGGCCGGGAAGACCCCGTCCTCCGTCTCACCGGGTCCCTGGAACCACCCGTCACGGGAGACCGGAGCTCGATGATGCAGCACCGCCCAGAGCCAGCCTACGAAGATCCGATACGTTGCGAGGTCGTTCATGAACCGCACGACTCGGCCGGGAACGCTCCCGTAGTCGTCGATCGCGGCGGCCAGGTTCCCGTTGAGAAGCTGATAGCCGTAGTTGGCCGCCATGTAGAATGCATGCTGGACGTTCTCCGCCGTGATCTCTCCCTCTTCTACGTCGTACAGGTGGTCCCAGAGCCCCCGACCATCCCCGAAGGTGTTCGCCAGGAACTCCTCGGGGGAGGTGAACTGGTCGGGCGAGATCACCCACGGAGTGATCCGCCCCTCCCCGTCCAGCAGCCCGAGTCCCGACAGGAGCTCCCGTTCCGCGTCGGTGAGCCCGCTGGTCACGCGGGGTGCCACCCGTTGCCCTTCGCTCTCCTCCCACACCACGGGGGCGTCGATCATCGCCTGGAGCTCCTCCCACGGGGCCCGAAGCGGTGCATTGCCGGCCCGCACGTACTCTTCCTCCGGGCTCGCCACCCAGCTCTGCCGGTAGGTGTCGTAGAGCCGACCCTCGACGGTCCCGCCCTCCACGTCGGCGAGGCTGATCCTCTGGCCGGGCTCCGGTGCGTGGGGAGCGACGAAGATCAGGCCGATCAGGCGCTCGCGCAGTTTGTCCGTGGCGATCGCCCGGAGCGCCACCGGGTTGTGGCGGTCGCGACGGTAGGGGTCGTTCTTCGGATAGAGCATCACCGCCGCCATTCCCCCGATCGGGGCGCCGTGGGTCTGCGCGCCGTCCTTCATCCCCGCCATCAGGTTCAGCAGGGCATTGTACCGCTGGTAGGCCATCATGTGGGGTGAGGTCATCCCCATCCGTGGTCCGCTCTGGGGATCGGGGAGCGCCCGTTCGTCCTTCCACATCTCGATGAGACTGCCCGTGTAGTCCCAGCGCCCCACGTTGGTACCGATAAGCCAGTACCGCCAGGTCCAGAGCACGACCGGTAGGTACCGGCCGGCGTTGGCCTCTTCGTAGAGGGCTTTGAACTTGATGAGGGACCCGGGGACCGTCGCGCCGAGCAGTTGCTCGAGCCTCCAGACAAGGCGCGCGACGAGGAGGGCCTCGAACGCGCTCTGGACCTTGGGCTGATAGAAATAGAGCCCACGGCCGGCGCGCGATAGGGAGCCCACATCGTTGAGGGCGTGGAGGACGAAGTCCACGATGGCGGCGCGGGCCGGCCGGCCATCGACGGTGACGTGTGTCGTGACGAGGTGGATCCCCGGGACCCGGTGAAAGCTGGTCGGCCAGTCCGACGGTGATCTCTGGATCCCGTAGGTTCGGGCCCGGCCCTTCTTGATGACGGTCGTTTCCCGGACCTCGCGGGCGAGGATGCGCCGTTCGTTCTCCCGGGAGAGGAAGAGTCCGACCGGGACATCTCCCGAAGTCCCGAACGGAACATAATCGGCGGGGGCAGCGTCCTCGTCATCGGGCCCCATGGTGGCGGCCACGTCGGCGTTGATCTGCTTGATCGCCATATCCAGCGGATGCCACGGACCGGTGAGCTCGAGGCCGGGATGGCGCAGGGGATGCGCATCGTCCGGGATCGGGACCCTGTCGTTGAGCCTCCAGGCCCTCTCGGTCGATCGGCCGAACAGATTGTCGATCAGGCCCTGAACGATCTCCCGGTAGCTGCGGAGCTCGCCGGTCACGGCATCTTCGAAGGTCTCCCCCCATCGGGGAAACGCGTACCGCTCCCGCGTGGGGATCTCGGAAGAGAGCAGCTCGCGACGCCGACGCAGGGCCTCGGTGATCGCGGGATCGAACTCCCGGGTGAGCTCCGCGATCGTCTCCTCCACGTTGATACGGCGATCGCCCACGACCTTGGTGCCGAAGAGCTCGGGAAACGCGTGAGCGACCTCGCGGGCCACGGTGGCGCGAGGTCGACTTTCCCCACCGGACATCTCAGGAGACCCCTCTGCCGTCCAGCGTCCGTACCAACATTAGCTGCGTGACGTCGCCTCGGTCCGTCGGTGGGCCCGTGCCGATCCGCGCGGACCCGTGCCCCGCGGTCCGCAGAACCCTCCCCAGAACCACGGCGTTCCTCCGGGAGCGGGCGGGCGGCCCGCTCCACGGGCTCGCTACCCGGCGAACACGGTCCGGGGACCGCCCGGGGACGCTCGAGAGCGCCCGACCCTCAGACCTCCGGGGGTGTGTTCCAACTTGCGACATATAAGCCGGTAGAGCAGCTATGCTCCCGTGTCGGAGCCGTCGCGGCTCGTTCGGACCTGGGACGTCCTGACCCTCCGGGAGATCCGGGGGTACATCCGGCGTTCGCACGCGGTGATGATGTCGATCACCTTCGCCGTCCTCTATGCCCTGGGGGCGATGACGATCGGCGGAATGCTGATCCTCGCTCCCGTTGGCGGGGGATACCAGTACCTGGTCCTCTGGGGGAACGCGCTCGGCATCGGATCGTGGAACTACCCCGCGTTCATCGTGATGGCCCCCTGGGGCTACATCGAGCTGCCGTTCTTCGCGACGGTCTCCATGATCGTCGTCTCGATCGGCGTCGCCCTCGGGATGGCCGTGGCCGTCCTTCTCGGGATCTCGCTCGTCCGGTCCCGCCGGCAGGCGTCCGGGCGGGCCGCCTCGGTCGGCTCGATCGCCGGGCTCACGCCCGCGATGATCGGGCTGGTCACGATCGGTGCGTGCTGTTCGACCACCGCGGCCTCGGTAGCGGGCATCGGTCTTGTGGCGGGGGCCACGGGGACGACCGTGGGTAGCCTTCTCTTCGAGAACTGGTATCTCGGAGTGTTCCAGATCGTGATCGTCTGGCTCGCCCTGTTCGCCCAGGAGATCGTGCTCCGGGTCTACGGTGGCCTGCTCGGACTCGGCGGGGAGCCCGTCCTTTCGGCCGGCGGGGTGCCCCCGATCGACCGACGCGCCCTCCTCGGTGGGGCGGTGCGGGCGCTGCTCATAGTCGGCGGGATTACCTGGTCGTTGACGACGCTGGCCGAGTGGACAGCGATCTCTCCGGGGAGCGTCTCGGCGGGACTCTGGTTCCACTGGATCGTCCAGCAGCAGGTACCCGGACTGCTCGCGATCTTTGCGGGCATGGTCCCGGCGGGGACGCTCGCGACGCTTGTCCCGAGGGTGCGCTCCTACTTCGTGACGGGGCTGCGGGGAGCCCTGGTCCTCGCCGGGGTCACTCTCGTGATCGGAGCACCCCCACCGCTCGCAGCGTGGGGGATCGAGGGACTGGGGAACGAGCTTCTGGCCGTCCTCGGAGCCCCGGCGGCCTGGGGGGCGGTCGCCCCGGTATTCGCGACCGGGCCGGACCTCTACTTCCGTTGGGGTGTTCAATATCTCCTCGCGGGCGGCTTCGCCCTCGTCGCGGGCCTGCGACCCGAGCGTGCGTTCATGCTTTGGGTCCGCCCTTCCCCCTCGACGGCCTCCGGAACAGGATCCCCTGACGGAACCGGCACCCAACGCCCGGCCACCCCGCCGGCCGACGTGCGGGGGGCTACCGAGGGACGGCCGGGCCCGACGGATCTCCCCACCCCGCCCGTCTTCGCGACCGACGGACCATGAGTTCCGGCCGATCCCGCGGGGGCCGCGCACCGTGCTAGCGACCGCGCTGGTGTTGGGGATCCTCGCGGCCGGTATGGCCGCCACGACGGCGGTCCTTGTCAAGTGGGGCGCCGAAGCCCGCACCCCGCTCCGTGCCTCGGTGGTCGTCTTCTTGCTCCTGATGATGGTCGCGATGGTCGCCGGAGCGGCGGTCTACTTCGCCCATCCCAGTTCCACCTCCCTCGTGGCGGGATTCTGGGCCGCGAGCGCGCTGATGTCGGTCAGCGTGCTCGTGGTGTTTGCCGGGTTCTTCGCCGAGCTCCGGGCGCGTTCGTCGGCCCCGGGGGACACGAACGGCCGGCCGCCTCGGTCGGTGTTCCGCGGGTACTTCGCCTCGGTGATCGCGATCGTCCTCGCGAACGAGTTCCTGATGGGATGGACGTTCTCGGCGGCCGCGGGGGTCACGATCGGTGCCGCGGCGAACCTCGGTTCGGCCCTGGGTGCGTTCTCGAGCGTCGTCGATTCTCCGTGGTTCCTGTTCACGATGTCGGCCGAGATGCTGCTGACCGCCTACTACTTCCGCACGCGACTTCCCCGGCCCGTCCTCGTCGTGGTCGCAACCCAGTCGGTGATCATGCTCGCGTCCCCTCCCGCGCTCGGACTCGCCGCGTGGGTCGCGGTCTCGATCTACGTCGGGAGCGCGGTGATGATCGGGTTGTTCGTCTTTCTCTACGAGTACCTCTATCGGAACCGCGAGATCTCGCTCCCGTTCTCCGGCTACCTCGTGCGGCTCTTGGGCGTCTACGCGCTCATGATGGCCGGCCTGTTCTTCTGGCTCGTCTGGGGGGACGCGCTCGCCTTCGCCGTCGCCGTCGTGCTGGAGATGGTCTTCTACTTCGATCTCGTGCTCCGTCCCGAACGTGTCGAGGACCCGCGCCGGGTCGACTGGCAGCTGCGACCGAACTGGACGTTCGCGGTCCTCCTCCTCGTGTTCGTCGCCGAACTGTTCATGGGCGCGCTCCTGAGCGCCCAGACCTTCGGGGCGAGCTTCACCTCGGCGATTCCCGCTCTTCCGCTCTCGGGAAGCCTCGCCGCGGTCCTCGACCACGCGTTCTACAACGGGTTCTGGTTCTTCGCGCTCGCCACCAACTCGACGTGGTTCCTCCTGATGATGGGCCTCGAGATGGGCGCGCTCGTCTTCTTCAAGTTCCGGGAGACGCGCCTCCGCGAAACCCGGGTGCGCCTCGCCCTCCTCATGGCATCCTACGGGGCGTTCGTCGTGTTCTACCCGAGCGAGTACTATACGTTCGTGTTCCCGGGTCTCGCCAGCGGGACGAGCGTACCCGTCCTGGGCTGGCAGATGGGAATCGGCTCGGGCCCCCTGGCGATCGGGGTGTTCGGTGCGGTCCTCGCGACCTACGCGATCATGGGAGGGGCCGCGGTCCTCTTCGGACGCCGGGCGGTCTGCTCGGTCTTCTGCATGGCGCCCCTGATGTTCCAGGGGACGACCGTCGACGCGATGAAGAGCTTCAACCGGTCCTCTCCGCTCGCCCGCAAGTATCTCTCGAGCCGGTTCTCGGGCCTCTACTCCGTGACCACCGGGCTGGTCCTGGTCTCGCTGGTCCTCGCGTCGCTGGCCTCCTACCTCGACCAGGCCGGTCTGTGGAGCCTCGAGATCCTCGGCGCCGACCCGACCGTCTTCCTCTACGCCTTCTATTTCAGCGTCCTCTGGTACGTGCTGTTCGTCACGATCCCGTACACGGGCAACTACAACTGCGTAACGATGGGCTGGTGCTACACGGGCACGATCACCCAGGCGTTCTCCCGCATCGGGTTCTTCCGGCTCAAGGTCCGTGACCGAGAGGTCTGCCGACGGTGCACCACACTCGACTGCGCCAAGTCGTGCCCGGTCGGCCTCGTCGATATGCCGGGCCACTTCCGCCGGAAGGGAGAGTTCCGGAGCTCGAAATGCTGTGGGGTGGGCGACTGCGTCGAGTCCTGCCCGTACGGTAACATGTACTTCTTCGATGTCCGTCACTGGGTACGGGCCCACCTCGGCCGGGCGGCCCGCGCGCCACCGGTGCCTCTGCCGATGGTGCGCCCCCGAACTCGGCCCATCGGTGCGACAGAATTCGTGTCCCGGGGACCCGCTCCCGCGACGGAGCGCCGGCCCGAGGCCCGGGGCGAGGAGATCTCCGGCGCTCGGGCCAGCTAGTCCCCCGGTCCTTGCCCCTCGGATCCTGGCTCCCCGACTCCCGAGCTCCGAGTTTTTACCGACCGTCCGCCGGGGACCGGGTTCGCCCGCGTGTCATGGGGGCCGGGCCTGTGCGGCCCATGGAATGCCACGGCTTCGAGACCGACATGGGTCCCCGCTCACCCGTCCTGGTACCGTCTACGCAAGGAGTCCCTCGCCTACGTTCTCCGCACGAACGCCTCGATTCCGGCACGGTCCTGCTCGAACTCCGTCGCAAAGAACCGGTCGACCGCGGGCGCGAGCTCCTCCGTTTCGAGGGTCGGTGAGACGAACTCCCCGGCGACGACCACCTCGGTCTGCGCTCCCCGCGGGACGTAGTAAAGGAAGAACTTCGAGCCCGTGAACGGTCCTTCGAGGACCTCGTAGACGATCCCCACCGGCGGGTACACGGTCCAGCGCATCGTGAATCGCACGTTCTGTCGGTCGAAGTCCTGCTCCCATGAGTACTCGCCCGAGTCGCCGGGTAGCCTCTTCCGTGAGGTATTGCGATGGCGGTGGGCCGTCGAGTGCGTCTCCCCCGAGCTCACGAACTCCCAGACGGTGTCGAGCGGGGCCTCGAAGACACTACCCGAGTCGTGGACGAAGACCATACCGGTCTCTACCGAGGTCCCCTACTTATGGGTTCGACGCGGCGGAGTCTCTCGCACGGCATCGGAGCGACCGGACGGTCCCGGGCCCGCGACGTACTGGGTCCGCGGCACGACGGACTCGCCGCCCTTGCGCGCCCGCGAACCCAAGGGAGAGCACGCGACGGTCGGCTATCGACTCGCCTGAAGGTGCGCCTCGACGAACCAGAGCCACTTGTCGACGCCCCGTGAGATCTCGGTGAAAATGTCGGCGGTATCCTGGTCGCCGAGCCGGTCCGACTGGTCGATGGCCTCCCGGACCAATTTGCCAAAGGCGGCCAAGGCCGTCGTGACTCCTTGGACGTGTTCGTAGCCCTCTTTCGCCGGCGGGTATTCGGGCAGGCTCGAACGGGAGGCTACCTGGCGCGCCGTGCCGTGCACCATGCCCCCGAGTTGTACGGCCCGTTCCGCGATCAGATCCACGTACTCCTGGGCACCCCCGTAGATCTGGTCGAACAGCTCGTGCAGCGAGATGAAGTTCGGCCCCTTGACGTTCCAGTGGGCCTGCTTCATCTGGGTCTGGAGGTCGATGGCGTCGGCCAGTCGCGCTTCGAGCAGTTCGATCAGCGAGCCGCGGGCCCCCTCGGCAAGGTCGTTGTGCACGGGGTACACGACGCTGCCCTTCGACTTCGTTCCGACGTGCGCGCTCATCGGGCCAGGAGAGTTTGCGATGGCGTATCAGGTTGGCCGCCGGGCATCGGTTTCCGACTCCCGTGCTCCGTGCGAGGGAATCGGACCTCCCCCTCCCCCTTTTTCGAAGGAGAGGAACGGTCAAGAGGTGAGGAATACCGGTCCCGCTCCCAGCATGGCGTTGGCCCTCGGGTGCCGAGAGCGCACGGGCCGAGTCCGGGCGCGGGAGGCTAGGGAGGCGATACGAGGTGGGAAGATAGGGCCCCGCCTCCGATCATGAGCGCGGCGATCGCTGACCCCGCGGCGAACAGAAGGAAGAACAGGAACGTTCCCACCAGGACCTTGAGCTGGACGGGGGTGATGTTGCCCACGGCCGCCAGTTCCCCTGCCGTGACCGGGCCCTCTCCCGAACCCGTGGGAGCCGTGGAGGCGTCGAGTACGGGCGTCAGTACCATCCGGTCGATCCAAAGCGTGACCGGGAACGTGAAGACGGCCGTTCCGCCCATCGCGACGTAGAGAAGGAACATCGCGAGAGGCTCTTTCGTCAGTCCGAGATTGTAGGCGGAGGCTCCGTAATAGATACTGAGAAGTCCGGTCATGGCGGCGAGGAAGCCGACATACTGGGTACGCCATCCGCGGTTCACGGAAATCGCGTACCCGATCAGGACGATGCCGAGCAGGGAGTACGGATCGAAGAACAGGATGTTGAAGGAGCCGGGCAGGGGCCAGACGATCTCGCCCCACAGGCCGATGGCGAAGACGATGAAGCCCATCCCGCCGAGCGGGACGGCCTGGCCCCGCAGATGCTCGAGGGTCCGGGCGGGTCCGAACCGTCGGAAGGTGACGTAGCCAATGATCCCTGAGTAGAACAGCAATCCAGAGATGAACGCCAGAGTAAACAGTTGGAACGCGAGGGTATCCACGAAGGTCACGATCCGGCCCCCCGGCGAACCACGACGGCACGCGGGATACTTTAGACTGCTGTTGGGCGACCGGTCGCGCCAAAGGAGAGCCTGAGTCCTGCGAACCGGTCGCAGGGGGTCCCCGTCGCCCGCTTCGCTCGGAGTCGCCCGTTGAGCGCAGGAAGGGTTTAACAACTGGGCCATGTCCTAGAACCGGAATGGTACCCCGTGCCCTCCTCCTCGACTTTGGGGGAACGCTGGTAGGTTCCCGTGCCGCCTTTCTCCCTCTCTTCCAGGAGGCCGGTCGACGGACCGGGGTGCGCGTCGATTGGTCGAGGTTCTTGAGGGCCAACGAGGAGGTCTGGGAGGACCTCTGGCCGGAGGCTCCCCGGTTACTCGGCAGGACGCCTTCCTTTGCGGACATCGTTCACGCACGTGCACTCGAGAGGGCTGATGCGACCGGCCCGATCGAGAAGATGGTTCAGTGCATTCGAGAGGAGGCGTTATCCCCCCGCTGGTCCCCACCCTTCACCGAGTCCGAAGAGGTCCTCCGGCACCTTCGCACGGCCGGCCACCGCGTCCATCTCCTCTCGAACAACGTCGACTACCTCCCCATCCTTCTGAGGAATCTCGGCTGGTCGGAGCTGTTCGAGACCGTGACCTACTCCCAAGAGATCGGCATCTCCAAACCCGACGTGCGGCTGTTCCGTGAGGCTCTTCGAAGAGCCGGGTGTGAACCGCGAGACGCGATTCACGTGGGCGATTCATGGGAGGCGGACTACCTGGGTGCCAAGCGGGCGGGCCTGAGAGCAGTCTGGTTGAATCGCGGCGGGGTGGTTCCACCGGAACCGTGCGAGATGATCCGCGACCTTCGTGAGATCCCCCAACTGATGGAGTAGGAAGAGGCGGGCCGGTCTCGGAGCGGGCTCCTTTGGCCAGCTCTGCACGAGGAGCCCCCGCCCGTAACGGAAAGGAATCCGCGGCGATTACGAAGCGTCGCACTCGTCTTCGGAACTCCACACAGGAGTCCGTCATGGGACGGACAGCTAGAGAAAGAATCGGCCTGCCGATGGGTCATGCGCCGATCGGGAATGGGCCCAGCCGGATTTGAACCGGCGACCTCCCGGTTATCAGCCGGGTGCTCCAGCCTAACTAAGCTATGGGCCCATCGGGGGGGTCTTTCGTTTCGGGGTGCCCAGCACAGCGGGCGTATTAGAGCAGCACCTCCACCACGCCGAACCGTCCACCGCTCGTTCCACCGTCAGCGAAACCACCTCGAAGGACGGACTCACCTTGAGATCAATCCGTCCCTTCGCGCGCCTGCATCGCACCGGGACCGGAACGGTAGGTCCCGCGGGATCTGACCCTGATCCTCACCCTGAATATTCGGATCGCACCGTGCGTGGGATCGCGGCGTGCTGGGCACCGTCCGCGACCGCGACGAGTTCTTCACCCTCCCGAAGGGCCCGTGTGGACTACGGTCCCGCGCTCCCGTGAGCGCTGATATGGAGTGTTTATGTCTCCCAGCCCAGTTCGTACGCTGGTCGTGAGCGATCTAACGAGGGCGGCCGCACGGCGACGCACCGGAGAGCTCTCCGAGCCTCCCGTGCGCACGCTGCACGCAGCGTTCGCCGAGGATGTCCGCAAGGGCCTCACGTCGACACCGAAAGCGATCCCACCACGATGGCTCTACGACGCAGTCGGTTCCACGCTGTTCGAGGCGATCACCCTCCTTCCGGAGTACTATCTTACGAGGATCGAGGAGGAGATCCTTAGGCTGTACGCCTCAGACATCGCCGAGGCGACGATTCGCGTGACGTGCGTGGTCGAGTTCGGCAGCGGCAGTGGACGCAAGACACGGCTCATTCTCGAGCCGCTTCTGGCGCGCGAGCCGGAACTGGTCTACCGACCGATCGATATCTCCGCCGACGCGGCGGCCCAGGCCACGCACGGTCTCACCGTGACGTTACCCCGGCTACGGGTAGAGCCCCTCGTGGGCACGTACGCCGAAGGTATCGCGGCGCTCGCCCGCGACCCTTCGCGAAAGCTGGTGATGTTCATCGGTTCCAGCCTCGGAAACCTCGATCCCGACGCGGCCTCCCGCTTCCTTCAGGCGGTCCGTTCGACCTTCGGCCCGGACGATCACCTTCTCCTCGGGGTTGACCTCGAGAAGGACGCTCCCACGATCGAGCGTGCGTACAACGACTCCATCGGCGTCACGGCCGCCTTCGCCCGGAACGTCCTCGCGCGAATGAATCGCGAGCTCGGCGCGGATTTCGACCCGACCGCCTTCACGATGCGCGCCGTCTATCGCGCGGACGCGCGTCGGGTCGAGATCCACCTCGTGAGCTTGCGCGCGCAACGTGCCCGCCTCCACGACCTTGACCTTGAAGTGTCGTTCGCGGAAGGCGAGACGATCCACGTGGAGAATTCCTACAAATTCACCTCCGAGAGCATCGAGGCCCTCGCCCGGGCGTCCGGATTGGGTGTCGAACGGAAATGGACCGACGGAGATCGCTGGTTCGCGCTCTACCTCATGCGACCGGTCGAGGGGAGCCCCGCGGGGTCGAGCAGGGGAGGATGACGCAGGAACTACGAGCCACCCACGGGCCGCGCACAGTGGCCGAAGAGGCCGCGGCCCTTCGCCAGAGAGAAGAGGCCGTCGTTCGAGCCTTCGAGACACTGAAGGACCGGATGGACGCGTATCGATATCTCGTGCAGCTCGCGCACGCCCTGCCTCCCTTTCCCGAGAGCGACAAGACGGAAGAGACCCTGGTCCCCGGGTGCACGGCCGAGCTCTGGCTCAAGGCGAGCATGCGCCAAGGCCGGGTCCAGTTCGCGGTCGATAGCCCCTCCCTGGTCGTGAAGGGCCTCGCGGCGATCTTGATGGAGGTCCTCTCGGACAGCACGCCGGAAGCGATCGTCGGGGCGGACCTCGAGTTCATCAAGACGATCGGTCTCGAGCACCAGCTCTCGGCGAGCCGATCGAACGGGCTCGCCACGATGGTGCAGCGCATGCGCGGGTTTGCCGCGGCGCACGCGGGGCGGACAGAATGAGCGGGATCCGAGAGGTCACGACGAACGAGGTGCGCGGAGCTATGGGCGACGGGAAGTCCGTGATCGTCGATACACGTTCGTCCGATACCTACAACGGCTGGGCGCTCTCCGGCGATCCTCGGGGCGGGCATATCCCTGCGGCGCGCAGCCTGCCGGCCCGGTGGACCGACTTCATCGACTGGCCCGAGATGGTCGAAGGGAAGGGTCTCGAACCGACCGCGCGCACGATCCTCTACGGGGAGGGTGCGGCCGCCGTCGCGCACTACCTCGGACGTCTGGGGTTCGCGAATCTGAGCACGTATCCGGGCTTCGCCGACGAGTGGCTGCCGGACTCCACGCTACCGCTCGCTCGGCCCCTTCGCTTCGATCACCTGGTCCCCCCCGGGTGGCTGGCGGCGGCCCTCCGTCGGGAGAGAGGGGAGTTCCCGCCCGGCGCAAACGGGCTCGTCATCGGTCATTGCCACTATCGCAACGAGCACGACTATCGAATGGGGCACATCCCTGGCGCGGTCTCGCTCGACACGCTCCTGCTTGAGACGCCCACTACCTGGAACCGACGCACGCCGGATGAACTCGGTCGCGCACTTCGGTCTCTCGGCATCACGAGCACGACGAGCGTGGTCCTCTACGGCCGGGACTCGGTCGCCGCGGTCGATGCCCCGTTTCCGGGGTCGAGCGCGGGGCAGCTCGCGGCGATGCGTGTCGCATTCATCCTGATGTACTCGGGAGTAGAGGACGTCCGGATTCTGAACGGCGGGCTCAAGGCGTGGGAGGACGCGGGCCACGCGACCAGCACCGACCCGTCGGCGCCCTCGGAGGCTAGCGACTTCGGAGTGCCCATCCCGGCCCGGCCGGGCATCTGTCACGACCTGACCGAAGTGAAGGAGCTGCTCGCCTCGAAACGGGGCGCGCTGGTCGACAGTCGCAGCCGACCCGAGCACGAGGGGCTCGTCAGCGGCTATAACTACATCCAGAAGAAAGGCGCCATCCCGGGCGCCGTGTTCGTGGCGGGCGGGACCGATGCCTACCATATGGAGACCTACCGTAACCCGGACGGGACCGCGGCGGAACACGAGGGGATCGCCCGGGCATGGACCGCGCATGGCCTGCAACGGGACGCGCCCGCCTGGTTCTTCTGCGGCACCGGTTGGCGCGCGAGCGAGGCGTTCTGGAACGGCTGGCTCATGGGGTGGCCCGAGGTCGGCGTCTATGACGGAGGGTGGTTCGAGTGGAGCAACGACCGTGCGAACCCCGTCGTTCGGGGCCCCTAGGGTCGCACCACGGAAGGTAGACGGTCGCTCGCCGTTCCCGTCCCAGCCGCTAAGCGCGGTGGCACCCTCGTCCCCTCCGGTCCCTCTTCCCTCAGTACCTCGCAGGAGCGAGCGCGCAGCGAATGTTCTCGAGAATCGTCTCCGGGCTCTTCCTCAACCCTTATGCGACACGAAGGGCTCCGACCGCCCGTGGATCCTCGGGAGCGGGAGCTGCTCACCGGCATGGGTAACTGCTACGAGGCGTGCGGCGAGGATTTCGAGGGCACCGTCGAGATGGTCGCGAACTCGCGGCACCGCACGGTGGACGACGTGAAGGCAACGCTCGAGGCGATGCGACTCCACTACGGCGCGGACGCAGAGTACCTGACCCTGCGCGGACGGCTCCCGGCGGAGTTCCCCCTGTGACGACCCGGCGGCCGACCGGGGGCCGATGACGCAGTGTCCGGCGTGTCTCGAACGCATCGAGGGCGACTCGTACGAGGGGCTGGCGCGGCACCTCGTCGTCCGGGCGGGGGCGAGCGACTCCGACCACGTCCGCTGGCTGAACCAGAACCTGACCCGGAAGAAGGCACCGGCCGAGGAGCTCGCGGGACCTCTCGCGGAGTACTTCCGAATCGGCGACGGCGGTCTCTCCCACTGGATCAAGACGAGGTTCATCGCCAAGTTCTTCGGAAAGGTGCCGCACCCGTTCGTCGCGGCCCTCCAGCATCCGAGCCGGGCGACGCTGCTCGGCTACGTGATCGAGCACCAGCACTTCCTGCGGCAGTGGGTCCGATCGTGTGCGTACATTACTGCACGGACCGACGCCCCCGAGGTGGCCCGCTACGAGCTCGAGAACCTCTCCACCGAGTTCCTAGGGTTCGGTCACGGCCAGCCGTCCCATTACGAGCTCCTCCTACGGATGGGGGAGGGCCTGGGTGTCGATCGGGCCCGCATCCTCGCGACCGAGCCGCTCCCGGCGACCGCCCGCGCGATTCGGGCGTGGAACGAGATCGCAAGGGACCAGCCGTGGGTCTCCGCCATGGCGGCGATGCATGGCCTCGAGCTGATCGCCCACCGGGACCTCGTCCGGGAGGGCGCGTCGGTGCACTATTTCGACCCGACGATCCTTTCGGGCGAGGAGATCCCTCCCGCCGCCCGGGACTTCCTGCGTGAAGGCTACGAGGCCGACGTCGGCCATGCGGACGAGGCCCTCCGACTCGTGACGCGCTTCGCCGGCGCCCAGGGTGCGATCGAGGAGACCCAGAGCGTCTTTCTGCGGTCGATCGACCTCTTCGACGACTACCTGATCGCCCGTCTCGAGCGGGCGAACGACTTCGCATGAAGCGCAACTATACGGGCTGCGCCATCTGCGACTCGACCTGGGGTGACGTCTGGGCCGAGGTCGAGGGCGAACGGATGTTCTTCTGCTGCGAGCTCTGTGTCACTCAGTTCCGTGGGCTGATCGACCGCATCAAGCAGGAGACCGGCTGGCGCACCGTCGAAGGGATCGAGATCGCGGGGGACCGACGCGGGAGGACGTGCGTCGCCTCAGGTCGGGGCGAGACGGCGAGGTTCGCGTTCGCGTTCAACTCGGACGGGGTCGTGCGTCGGTTCGAGCGTCTCTCCCCCGGCTGACCCGCGGGGCGGATCGGCTTCCCGGTCTGACCCTTCACGGCCACGCGCGGTGGGGGTTTCGGTCTCGCTGATGGGTCCGTTGAGCTCCGAGAACGGTGTCTCCTACGATCTCGGTCCGACGTAGGAACGGGGGAGGAATGGGTCCGTCGGGAAGAGCCCCCGACCTGGGGACCAGTGGCCCGGAGCGGGAAGAACGGCAGGCCGAAGAAGAGGGGCCCTCACGGCTCCGTCCTCGTGACCGTCTAGGGGGGAGGCACGAGACCCTCCAATCCTCGAGGAGCCTCTTCGCAGATATGAACCTTGGAGACCGTCTTCTTACGATGACAGGCCCGACGCGTCGGGCACTCTCCCGCATCTACACATTGCTCGCGATCGGGGTGCTCGTCCTTGTGGCGCTCGTTGCCTTCCCTTGGCTCATTACACCGTACTACTCCGGCCCTACCACCTCCATAAACGGAACCGCGTACTGTTACGAACCGGTATACCTAGACCCTCCAGGTCCGTGGCACTACCTGGCGTGGGGGTTTGCGTTCTCCATAACATCGAGTAGTCCGTCCCCGTCCTATGGGGGCGTCTACTGGAACATCTCGGTGACGGAACCACAAGGAGTGACCTATTCGGGCGGGACCGGGTGTACGGTCTGCCCGGTAAACCAGACGCTCGAGTGGTTTACGCCCGACGGTCTGGCGGGCGTCTCGTTCTCGACCCTGACGACCCTCTACGTCGAGAAGTGACTCGTTTTCGTCTGCTCGATAAGGGACTGTTTCGACATGGTCCGAAGGGCAACCTTCCCTTCCATCGAACGGACGTTCGAACCGGAGAAATCACTCACCCTCGGCAAGTGGCCGAAGCGTGTGGATGCCCTTGTCGAACCGGGACGGGCCTATAGGTAAGGCGCCGAGTACGTCAGCGCCACTCGGAGCGTGTAACTGACGCTTCCTGAGCCTCCCGAGGTCTACACGCCCAGACCATAGGTACCGCACGACGGGACTCCGAACGTCACGCTGCCACTGCTACCCTGATGACTCCAGAGAGTCGCCCCATCCGGAGCGGTCAGCGTGACGTTAGTTAACGGGTAGCTGCTCGCGTACGAAACCGTGGCCGAACCCGACGGACACAGGAGAAAGGAATCGTTCTCCTGGCCCCCACTGCCCAACTGGGCCTCCTCGGTCTACCCCTTGGTTTGAGGAAAGGGAACGGTTGCCAGCAGAACTACGACGGTGACCGCGACCGTTCCCGCGCCGGTCAATTCCCATAGCACTCTTCGATTTGGCTTCCGGGGGGCCTGCGTTGCGTACAGGGACTTCGGGCCCACGCTGTCCGGAACCATCCCCGGAAGGAGCCCCATCCCGAGGGCCACCGACTGTTGTCGTAATAACGGGACGGTCCGATCCGTCGTTTGGAAGTGGCACCGGAGCCTTCGGAGCGCACGGAACACCCTACCGTTTCCCGTGGCGAAGAGTCCCATCACGACCAGCGGACCCGTGTCCGGAACCGCGACCACCGCGATCCAGAGCGACGGCTGCCGACGCGGTCGCCCTTGGATAGGTCCAGAACGGATCAGTTCCGCCCACCGGTAGGCGGACCACCTCGCCGAAGCCTATGCGGACTCGGGGGCTGTCGTGAGGGCCCGTGCGGTCGGTGGCGGCGAAGAAGGGACCGTGGGTTCTCCCGCGTTCCCGCCGTGAGTCCACGAGAACCCCCGCGGGAGGTCCGAACCGGCCGCCGCCGACGACTCGAGGAGCGAACCCATGTCCCGAAGGTTCTCCGGGTGAACGACCGTCCCGGAGAACGTCCGCACCCACTCGTCCACGGCGACCATCCATCCGGCGCCCTCCGTAGTCCCGGTCGGACGGAAACGGGTGTGCGAGCGCAGCCAACCCACGACCCTCTGGGGAAGTTGGTCGAGGGGCCGGTCGAAGACGACATGCAGTCCCATCGAGCGCGGCTCTTGCTCTTCCTCGAGGCCCCGAAGGAAGACCAGAAGCCCCTGGGGCGTGCTCGCGGTGGGGGTTCGGGGTCCGGGCAGGGAGCGACCGGATTCAATGTCGAGAAGGAATCCTGCCAGCGCCGGCGGCAAATGCGGTCCGTCGGTGCTCCCGTGGACCGCCGAGATCCAGTGCGGGGGCGTCGTTCGTCCCCCCCGGGGCTCGGACGGGGTCGCCCGGACCCCGAAGACGATCGCGTACGCCGGAGGCCCGACGTACATGCCGAGCAGGTCGATGCGCACGCGACGACCCGGCGCCGTCCGGGCGAACCAGACCGGCCGATCGCTTCCGGCGAGTCCGCGCGCTTTCCAGATGCGATGGATGACCATGTGATTGACCCCGAGCACGCGGGCGAGCGTTCGCGTGGTCCACGGGTTCCCGTTCGGCGCCGACTCCATCGCGGTCAGCTGAACGATCCGCTCGACGAGACCCTTCGAGACGCCCGACCGGCCGCCCGAGCGCGGCGCGTCCCGCCGGACCCCTTCGAGACGGTGCACCGCGAACCGGCGACGCCATCGACCCACGGTCTCGGGATGGATCCTGAGCGCCCTCGCGATCTCAGTATTGGTGCTCCCCGAGGAGGCCCCCAGGACCACGCGCGCCCGTACGGAGAGACGGTCCTCCGCCGGACGGTTCGTGGCCCAAGCTTCGAGCCATGCCCGCTCGAGCGGCGTCAGGGAGATCGACGAGGCCCGGCGCACGAGGCTCCGCCACCGGTTCCCGCTTTATAAACCGTCCGGCGCAAGGCCCCGGGACTTAGAAGCGTGCGATGCTGCCGGTCGAGAGGGCGCGTCGCTCGAAGTACTCCCAGAGACCGATGGCGAGGCCGAACGACGCGAGGGCGGCGACGCCCACGATACCCCAGAGCGTCGCCATCGTCGAAAGGGAGGCCCCATCCAGGACGGCGCGGATCGCCGCCACCCCCCAGGTGAGCGGAAGCGCCTCCCCCATCCACTGGAGCGGGGTCGGTAGGCTCGCGAGCGGGAAGTTGACGCCGGACAGGAGCAGTCCGACGAAGAGGAAGATGTTCCCGAGGATGATCGAGGTGCGTAGGTAGAGCGCGACGCCGCCGAGGAGAAGGCCGAAGCCGACCATCGCGAAGCCGGTAAGGACGACCGAGACCGCGAGCGGGGCGATCGAGCTGACCGGGATCGTGACGCCGAAGAGCAGGACCGCGTAGACCAGACCCACCGCGACCGTGGCGAACGAGAGCAGGATCGGGATCAGTCCGCGCCCGAAGTAGAGCGCGACCCGGTTCGCGGGGGAAACGAGGAGGTGCTCCATCGTCCCCTGGAACTTCTCGTGGTCGGTCGTCTGACAGACGGAGAAGACGCTCGAGTAGGTGACGGTCGCGACCGCGTTGCCGATCGCGGTGTAGGCGACCTCGCTGGGGCCGCCCCCACCGAGCTGCACGACGAAGGCGAAGAAGACCATCTGGGTGAGCGGGATGACGAAGACCGTCCCGAGGACGAAGTCGACCCGCATGAACCCGAGCGTCGTCCGAGGCGCCATGATGGCGTTCGACCAGAGCGTCCGCCAGAACGAGGTCCGGTAGGGGGCGACGGACGCGAGGGCGGTCGACAAATCCGGTCCTCCTCAGTACCAGCCGAGGCTTCCCTCGTCGAGGACGTGGCGTTCGACCCGTCGGAAGACGGTGCCCGCGATGAGCAGGTAGACGGCGGTCGTTCCGACCGCCCCGGCGAGGTCTCCCCAGAAGCCCCAGGCGAACCCGTGGTAGCCGGGGATCGAAAGGTAGCGCAGTGCGTCGAGACCCCATGTCGGCGGAAACACGAGCGAGATCGGGTCCACGAAGAACGGAAGGAGGACCACCGGGAACATGCAACCGGTACCGATGTAGAAGGCGAACTCGCCGATGTTCTGGATGAAGCCTGCGTACCGGGTGTACACGTAGAACGCGGCGAACACCACCCCGACGCTCGCAAGGGTGAGCATGACGAAGACGAAGAGGAGCGCGAACCCGAGCGGGTCGATCACCGCCGGCGGCCCGCCCGCGACGCCGAGGATCACGACGTAGACGATCAGCCCTCCGAGGAGGCCCGAGACGACGTTCCAGAGGATACGGCCGAGGATGACGTAGAGGTAGGGGGTCGGAGACTGAATGGTCGGCTCGAGGGTCCCGTAGTCCCGGTCCTGTCCGGTAGCCCAACCGCTCCCGTACAGGGTCTGGCCCCACATGCTCATCATCCCCGCCCCCAGGATCGCGTAGGTGAGGAAGTAGGGGCCGGCCCCCCGAAAGAGCTCGAACGAGACGACCGCGAAGATCACCGGGGCGATCATCGACGGGATCAACCATTGCGGGTCCGCGAGGAACTGGAGGACGGCGAGCCGCAGCGAGGCGTACGTGGCGCGCCCGCGCGAGTACTGGTGCACGACGGTCGCCAACTACCTCGCCTCCTCCTCGACCAGGTCCAGGTAGACGTCCTCGAGGGAGGTCCGTCGTTCCCGCACCATCAGCTCCGGGTGGTTCGGGAGAGCCGCACGGACCGCCTCCGGGCGGGTCTCGTCTGTGCGGATCCGGAGCGTGAGGCGGGATACGGGACCGAACTCCTCTGTCAGGATGCGAGAGACCCCGGGGAGGCCGCGGAGCCCCTCGACCTCGCGGTCGTCGAACCCGTACGCCTCCGCCTCGATCGTACGGTCCCCGCCGACCAGATGGCGGAGCTGCGCGATCGTGTCCCGGGCGACGATCTGGCCCCTCGAGAGGATGGCGATCTCGGGACAGAGCTCCTCCGCCTCGAACATGTAGTGCGTCGTGAGGAAGATCGTGACCCCGTCGGCGACGAGCGAGCGGACCAGCTTGCGGGTCTCGCGCGCGCTCTTCGGGTCGAGCCCGATCGTCGGCTCGTCCAGGAAGAGGATCTCGGGCCGGTGGAGGATCCCCCGTGCGATGTGGAGCTTCTGCTTCATCCCGCGCGAGTACTCCTCCACGCGCCGCTCGCCGGCCCACTCGAGGCCGACCCGCGCGATCACCTCCCGGATCCGGTGCTCCCGCTCGTAGAGGGGCACTCCGTAGAGGTCGGCGAAGTACCGCAGGTTCTCCTTCCCGCTGATCCGGTTGTAGAGACCCCGTTCACCCCCCAGCACCAGGCCCATGCGCGGTCGGAGCCAGTCGGAGTCCAGGACAACGTCGTGGCCCAGGACGCGGGCGGTCCCCGACGTCGGCAAAAGGAGCGTGGAGAGGATCTTCGTCAGCGTCGTCTTTCCGGCACCGTTCGGCCCCAAGAGTCCGAAGATCGCCCCGCGCTCGACCGTAAGGTCGACCCCGCGAAGTGCTTCCGTGTGGGTGATTTCGCGGAACAGGAACCCCTTGCGAGTATCAAACGCCCGCGTGATCCCGTGAATCTCGATGGCGTGGTCTGAGATCGACATGGAGGTCCTGCAAGGCGGCCGAGCACCCCACGGATGGTACAAATAGCTAGTCGTTCACTCCGCCGGGGGGTGCAACGGTCCCTCGCGGGGCGTTCCCCCTGGGAGCAACGCTCGATGTCACGGGAAGAAGGGACCTCCTCGGAGCCCTCCGGGCGGGAGTCGTTGCCCGGCACGGTCCACCGACTGCACCGCAAACCGGAGACCGGGGAAGAGCATGGCCTGCCGAAGTCGCCCGTTCCGGAGGCGATCCTGACCCGTGCGGGTGTGGAGGGCGACTTCAATCGGTACCGACACGAATCGAAGCACGACGACCCGGACATGGCGGTCCTCCTCGTGCCGCTCGAGACCCTGGAGGAGCTCCGTCGCGAAGGGTGGCCCGTCGCGCCGGGCGACCTCGGGGAGAACATCACGACCCACGGGATCGCCTACGACGAGTTCCGCCCGGGCCGAACGTTCGTGGTCGGCGAGGCGGAGCTGACGGTGGCGAAGGCCTGCACCCCGTGCGAGAATCTCTATCTGCTCCCGTACGTGGGCGAGACGCGGGGCCCGGAGTTCCTCAAGACGATGCTGGGCCGACGCGGATGGTTCGCCCGCGTCGAACGGCCCGGAAGGGTCAGGGTCGGAGACCCGGTGCGGCCGCGGCCGACCTAGCCTGTGAGATCGGCGGCCGAACGGACCGTCTCTCGAGGATCCTCCCCGAGCGCCCCCCCCCGATCGGCGTGCACTGCGCTCTTATATCGGTGGGTCGAATCGACTCGACGAATGAACGAGACCGAGACTGCTACGCACGGGACCGCGCCGGCCGAGCCGGGCGGGCTATCGGGCGAGCGGCTCCGGGAGGCGTACCGCTGGATGGTCCTTGCCCGGGTCGTGGACGAGCGGAGCCTTTCGTTGCAGCGGCAAGGGAGGATCGGGTTCTACGCTCCCCTCGCCGGCCAGGAGGCCGCGCAGGTGGGGGCGGCGCTCGCCCTCTCGCCCGACGACTGGGTCTTCCCCGCCTACCGGGAGCTTGCGGTCGCCCTCGTCCGGGGGATCTCGCTCCGTGAGATGTTCGACCAGTTGATCGGCAACTCGGCCGACGCGAGCAAGGGCCGTCAGATGCCGAACCACTTCGCCTGGCGCCACCTTCGCTATGTCAGCGCATCGAGCCCGATCGGCACCCAGATCCCTCAGGCGGTCGGGGCGGCCATGGCCGCCCAGCGACGCGGCGACCGGGCCGTCACCATCGCCTTCTTCGGCGATGGCGCCACCAGTTCGAACGACTTCCACGCCGGCATGAACTTCGCGGGGGTCTTCCGGGCTCCGACCATCTTCTTCTGTCAGAACAACCAGTGGGCGATCTCCCTTCCCCGGGACCGACAGACGCGCAGCCCGACCCTCGCCGAAAAGGCCGCCGCGTACGGGTTCCCCGGCCTGGAGGTCGATGGCAACGACGTGCGGGCGGTCTATCGAGCGGTCTCCGAGGCACGCGACCGGGCCCTGGCGGGCGGAGGGCCGACGCTGATCGAGGCGCAGGTCTACCGGTTCGGCCCGCATTCCACATCCGACGATCCCCGACGCTACCGTTCCGACGAACAGGTCGCCGGGGCGCGGACGAGGGATCCGATCTCCCTTCTGAACACCGTCCTGCGGGACGAGAAGCTCTGGGACGATGCCGCGGAGGCGGCACTCTGGGAGGAGAGCCGGTCGCACGTGACCCACGCCTTCGAGGAGGCCGAGAGCGCTCCACCGGTCGACCGCGGAAGCTTCTTCGAGGACGTCTTCGCCTCCCCGACCCCGCGCCTCATCGAGGAGCGGGCCGCGTACGAGTCGATGGAGCGCGACGGATCGGGGGCGAGATGACCGAGCTGACGCTGGTCCAGGCGGTCAACCGCGGCCTGCATGAGGCGATGGCCCAGGACCCGGACGTTCTGGTCCTCGGGGAGGACGTCGGAGTCAACGGGGGCGTCTTCCGTGCGACGGAGGGCCTCTACAAGGAGTTCGGGGCGGACCGTGTCATCGACACCCCGCTCTCAGAGACGGGGATCGTCGGCACCGCCATCGGGATGGCGCTCTACGGGCTGAAGCCGGTCGCGGAGATCCAGTTCCTCGACTTCATCTACCCCGCGTTCGATCAGATCGTCAGCGAGCTCGCGAAGTTCCGCTATCGCTCCGGGGGGCAGTACCCCTGCCATGTCGTCCTCAGAGCTCCGTACGGCGGGGGTGTGAAAGGCGGGCTCTACCATTCTCAGAGCACCGAGGCCTACTTCGCCCACACGGCGGGCCTCAAGGTGGTGATCCCCTCCACTCCCGCGGACGCGAAGGGGCTCTTGCTGACGGCGATCCACGACCCGGACCCGGTGATCTTCCTCGAACCGAAGCGGATCTACCGGGCGGTCACCGGAGAGGTCCCGGAGGGGGACCACCGGGTCCCGTTCGGCGAGGCGCGTACGGTCCGCGAGGGCACCGACCTCTCGATCTTCGCCTACGGGGCGATGATCCCTCCCTCCGTCGATGCCGCCGACCAGCTTGCCGAGGACGGCGTTTCGGCCGAGGTGATCGACCTTAGGACGCTCGTCCCGCTCGACGAGGCGACGGTCGTCGCGTCCGTGGAGAAGACCGGGCGAGCGCTCATCGTGCATGAGGCGGCCCGTTTCTGCGGGTTCGGGGCGGAGCTCGGCGCGATCCTCGCCGAGAAGGCGTTCTACTCGCTCCGGGCGCCGGTCGCGCGGGTCACCGGATACGACACCCCGTTCCCCTACGCTCTTGAGCACGAGTACCTTCCCAGCCCCGAACGGATCGCCCACGCCGCGCGTGATGCGATGCGGGCGGGCTGAGGGTCGCACATGGCGTACGAGTTCCGGCTGCCGGACATCGGGGAGGGAGTCGCCGAGGGTGAGGTCGTCCAGTGGTTCGTGCGGGAGGGCGACCCGATCCAGGAGGACCAGACGCTCGTCAGCGTCCTGACCGACAAGGCGAACGTGGAGATCCCCTCGCCGAAGACCGGTCGCATCGCGAAGATCCACGCCGCGGCCGGCGAGAAGGTCAAGGTCGGCGGCCTGCTCGTCACGATCGAGACGGAAGGCGCTCCGCCCTCGAAGAGCCCGCCCCCGATCGCGAGCTCCCCCGCGGCCGCTCCCGCCGCGTCGAGCCCGCCGACCCCCGGCTCGGGGTCGCACGCCGTTCCGCCGGGACCCGCCAAGTCCCCCGCAGCCACCGGCCGCGTGCTCGCCTCGCCGTACCTCCGTCGGCGCGCGGCCGAGAAAGGGGTCGATCTCGCGTCCGTCCGGGGGTCGGGCCCGGCCGGCCGGATCACGGAGGCCGACCTCGAGGCAACCTTGGCCGGGAGGCGCCAGGGAACGGCGTCCTCCGCGGCGGCTGCGGGAGCCATGTCGGAGGCCCCGGCCATGATCCCCTCCCCGTCCCACCACCCCGCCCCGACGCCCTCGGACCTCGCGGGGTCGGCCGCCCCACCCCTCACGGTCCCCGCCTCCGAGGTCAGGGAGCGGATCCCGATCCGGGGGATTCGGCGGGTGATCTCCGAGCACATGTCGGAGGCGACCCATCGTGCGGCGCACTACACCTACGTCGAGGAGGTGGACGTCACCGAGCTCGTCCGGCTCCGCGACCGGATGGCGAAGCACGTCGAGAAGCAGGGGACGCGCCTCAGCTACCTCCCGTTCATCGTCAAGGCGGTCGTCGCCGGACTGAAGGCGCATCCGCGCCTGAACGCGACGATGGACGATGCGAACCAGGAGCTCGTGGTCCGCACCGGCTACCACATCGGGATCGCGGCCGCTACGGCCGAGGGTCTCATCGTCCCGGTCGTGAAGAACGCCGACCAGAAGAGCGTCGCTCGCCTGGCCCGGGAGATCCAGGACCTCGCCGAGCGGGGACGGGCCGGCAAGCTCTCCCGCGCCGAGCTCACGGGCAGCACGTTCACCATCTCGAGCCTCGGGCCCCTCGGAGGGCTCCTCGCGACGCCGATCCTCAACTATCCCGAGGTCGCGATCCTCGGCGTCCACAAGATCCAGCGACGGCCGGTCTACCGTTCGGATGGCTCGGTCGGTCCCGCGGACCTCATGAACCTCTCGATCTCCCTCGACCACCGCGTGGTCGATGGGTTCGAGGGGGCACAGTTCCTCGCGACGGTGAAGGGGTATCTCGAAGACCCTCACCAGCTGTTCGCCGAGCTCGCATGAGCGGACCCGCGGCGGTCGAGCCCCTCCCGTACTCCGAGGAGGAGGCACGGGACGCGCTCGGCGCGGATTGGAAGGAGACCGTTCGCTCGGCCTACCGCTGGATGACGCTCGGCCGCACCTTCGATGCGCGCATGCAGGCCCTTCAGCGGCAGGGCCGGATCGGGTTCTACGGTGCCGCGACCGGTCAGGAGGCGGTCAACGTCGCGGCGGGTCTCGCGAGCCTCCCCGCGGACTGGGTCTTCCCTGGGTTGCGGGAGCAACTGGTCGCGCTCGTGCGGGGCCACTCGCTCACCACGTACGCCCACTCGATCTTCGCCGACGCGCGGGACCCGGCCCGAGGGCGCCAGATGCCGTGCCACCCGACCGCCCGCGAGGTCCACTACGTATCGATGTCCTCGGTCATCGGCACCCAGATCTCCCAGGCGGTCGGGGTCGCCCATGCGCTCAAGCTGCGCCGGGAGCGTGCCGCGGTCCTCGCGTTCTTCGGGGACGGCGCGACGAGCTCGAACGACTTCCACGCGGGGCTCAACTTCGCGGGCGTCGGGCGCCTTCCGGTCGTCTTTGGCTGCGCGAACAACCAGTACGCGATCTCGCTCCCGGTCGAACGCCAGACCGCGGCGGAGACCCTGGCGTCCAAGGCGAAGGCCTACGGGTTCGATGGCCGGCGCGTGGACGGCACGGACTTCGTGGCGGCGTACCGGGAGCTCTTCACCGCGCTCGAGGCGGCGCGAAACGGCGAGGGTCCCGTGCTGCTCGAGTTCCTCACGTTCCGACTCACGCCGCACTCAAGCTCCGATGACCCAACGCGCTACCAGCCGGCCGGTTGGTCCGAGCGCGCCCACCGTCACGACCCGTTCCTCCGGCTCGAGGCGTGGATGGTCGGCCACGACCTGCTCTCCGAGGAGTTCCGAGCGAAGCTTCGAGCGGAGGCCGACGCGACCGTACGGGCCGCGGTGCGGGAGGCCGAAGAAACCCCCCCTCCGCCCGCCGAATCTCTGACCGAAGACGTCTTCGCTCCGGGACCTTCGGTCCCCGGCGGAGGGCCGGACTGAGCCGGAGGGACATGGCCGGAACCTACTCGCGGTCGACGGAGCTTCTGGTCATCGGCGGCGGACCGGGCGGCTACATGGCCGCGATCCGTGCGGGGCAGCTCGGAAAGAAGGTCCTGCTCGTCGAGCAGCGCGACCTGGGCGGCGAGTGTCTGAACCGGGGCTGCATCCCTTCGAAGGCGTTGATCCACGCCTCGCTCCTCTACCACGCGCTCCGCACCGAGGGACCCGAGGTCGGTGTCGTCGCCCCGAACGCGTCGTTCGACCTGTCGGCGACGATGCGCTGGAAGGATTCGGTGGTGGCGAAGGAGCGAGGCGGCGTCGCGACGCTGCTCAAGTCCGCCGGAGTGACGGTCCTTTCGGGACGGGCCCGGTTCACCGGCCCCCGTTCGGCCGACCTCACCGCGCCCGACGGCGGCCACGAGCGGATCGACTTCGCCCAGGCGGTGATCGCCACCGGGGCGCTCCACCTTGCGTTGCCGGGCTTCGAGATCGATGGGGAGCGGGTGATCAATGCGGACGACCTCCTCTCGTTGAAGTCGCTACCGGCCTCTCTGTTGATCCTGGGGGGAGGCGTCTCGGGCTGCGAGCTCGGGGAGTTCCTCGCTCGGCTCGGGGTCCGCGTCACCATCGTGGAGATGCTGCCGCAGCTCCTCCCCGGGGTCGAGGTGGACCTCTCCCGCGAGCTCACGCGGACGTTCGATGCGCTCGGGATCACGGTTCGGGTCGGCACGAAGGCGCTCGAGCTCCGCCGGGAGTCCGAGCGCCTGACGATGGTCGTCGAGGGTCCGAACGGTCGGGAGGAGCTCTCGGGAGAGCGGCTCTTCGTCACGGTCGGTAAGCGACCCGACAGCCGGGAGCTCGGCCTCGAGGAAGCCGGCGTTGCGTTCGACGCGAAGAGCGGGTTCGTCACGGTCGACGACCAGCTGCGGACGAACCAGACGCACATCTTCGCGGTCGGGGACGTCGCGCGACCGCCGATGATGGCGCACAAGGCCTACCGCGAGGGGATCGTCGCGGCCGAGGCCCTGGCCGGCCGCGCGACACGCTTCGACTTCCAGGCGATGCCGTCGGTCGTCTTCACCGCGCCCGAGCTCGCCTCGGTAGGCCTCACAAAGCCCGAGGCCGAGCTGAAGGGATACCGCGCACGGGAGGCGCGCTTCTCCTACGCGGCCCTCGGCCGGGCGCACGCCAGTCACGCGACGCAGGGCTGGGTCAAGATCGTGGGGGACGATGCGACCGGGCTCGTTCTCGGTGTCCACGCCGCGGGCGAGGACGTCGGCGACTTCATTGCAGAAGCCGGCCTCGCGATCGAGATGGGAGCGACCGTGCGCGACCTCGCCGGGACGGTCCATCCTCACCCGACGTTCTCCGAGGCGCTGGGGGAGGCCGCCTCCCTCTGGCTCGGAGAACCGATGCACGTCGCCCGGAGGCGGACCGATGCCGGCGGTCGTTGACTGGGGTACCCGGGAGTACGCGGAGTCGCTCGAGGCGATGCGCGCCCTCGTGCGCGCCCGGCGAGAGGGATCGATCGACGACACGCTGATCCTCGTCGAGCACCCTTCCGTGGTCACCGTAGGGGTCGAGGGGGACGACGGGAGCGCAGAGCGTAGCGGGCTCCCGGTCGTGCACGTCGAGCGAGGGGGCCACGCGACCTACCACGGACCGGGCCAGCTCGTAGCCTATCCGATCGTCGACCTCGCCCGACGGGGTCGGGACGTCCGCCGGTTCGTCCACGACGTCGAGGAGATCGCGATCCGCTCCGCCGGCGCGTTCGGTCTTCGGGCCGAGCATGTCCATGGTCGCCGCGGGGTCTGGGTCGACGGGAGCCGCAAGATCGCCTCGGTGGGGATCGCCGTCGACCACTGGATCACCTTCCACGGCCTCGCGCTCAACGTCGATGTCGATCTCGCCGAGTTCCGTCGATTCCGACCGTGCGGCTTCGACGGTGCGGTCATGACCTCCGTTTCCCGAGAGGTCGGCCACCGGGTCTCGCTGGCCGAGGTCCGGCCCCTCTTCCGAGCGACCTGGAACGAGATCTTCACCGAGTCTTCCCGCGTCCCTACGCGCGAAGTGTCGGCGCCTGCGGCGCCGGGTACGGGGAGAGCGGGGGCGCCACCTATCGGCTCCGCACCTAGGTGACCGCGCAGCGGCCCCTCCTTCGACCGGACATCCCCGGTCCAGGAGTGGCACGCGCCCAGCCGGGGCTTGCCCATCATCGAGGACAAGAGAAGCCAGCGAGGTCGTGGAGGCAGCCCGGGCGTCCGGTACTACGGGGAGGGATCCGGAAGAACGCTCCGCGGCCGACCGGTCGCATCCGGGAGCACCGTCCGCGTACGGTAAGTGCCCGACCGCTCCGGGCCAGCGATCCGCATGAGCACGGACCTCCCTCGGCCCCGGGTGTTGCTGGTCGGGGGCGCCGGGGGCCTCGTGGGCCGGCACCTGTTGGCCGAGTTCGGAGAGGACTGGAGCGTCCGCTCCCTGCACCGGCACGCGACCCCACAAGAACGAGCGGCGGGGACCGAGTGGATCTACGGCGACGCGGCGACCGTTACCGATTGGAAGCCTCTCCTCGAGCACATCGATCTCGTGGTCAATCTGGCGTGGTACCGTTACGGGAACGAACGCCGGTTCGCGCCGCTCGCGGAAGGTATCCTCCGCCTGATCCGGGCCGCGGAGGAGATGGAGGTCCCCCGGTTCGTCCACCTGAGTGTCCCGGACGCTCCCCGGTCGCTCGAGACCGGTCTCCCGTACCTCGTCCAGAAGCGAAGGGTCGATCGGGCCCTCGAAGCGAGCCAACTCTCGTACCTGATCCTGCGGCCGACGATGCTGTTTGCGCCGCGGGACGTCCTTCTGACCGTGATGACCCGTTCGATCGCGCGCTACCACATCTTCCCGATGTTCGGGGACGGAGAGTATCACGTGAGCCCGATCGCCGCGCGCGACGTGGCACGGGCCCTCCGATGCGAGATCGATCGGCCGGGCCGACGGAACATCACAGTCGGCGGTCCCGAGCGCTGGAAGTACCGGGACCTCACCGACCGGATCTTCCACGCGCTCGGTCTAAGGCCCCGGTACGTCCGTCTCTCTCCCGGGAATGCGATCCGCCTCGCCCGTTTCCTCGAGACCGTAGGATCCTCTCTGCTCTATGCCTACGAGGTCGAGTGGCTCCTCTCGGACATGCTGGGGCTTCCTCCGTACGAGGGCCTCTCCGCTCCGCTCGAACGAGTGGGGCCGTTCCTGGAGAGCGAGGTCGCTCGGCGCCGACGTGCCTGAGGAGCTCGTCGCCGTCGGGCCCGGCTCGCCGTGCCTCGGGACCCCGAAGCTCTCTGACCCCGTCGGGTTACTTTTAAACCACCATCCCTCCATCGCTACAGTCAATGGAAGCGGTCGATCTCTCCACGCGTCTGACCGAGTTCTCCCAGGTCGCGGGGGAGGTACTTCGCGACGTGGAGGACGTGACCGAACAACAGATCCGGCACTGGATCGTGAACCCGTTCCTGGTGGCCCTCGGGTGGGACCCCCACGACAAGAAGCAGGTCTTCCTCGACTTCCCTGCGAAGTCCGGCGACGGGCCGGTCGACTACGCGCTCCTGAACTCCGAGAGCGAGCCCCGGCTCTTCCTCGATGTCCGCGAGCGCACGGCGAACGTCTCGGAGGCCGGCGAGGTCGTCGACCAGGCCAAGGAGGCGCGCGTTCCGCTCGCCCTCATCACCAACGGCCGCGAGTTCTCGCTCTGGTACGTCACCGCGAGCGAGTCGCCGGTACCGCTCTTCCTCCTTCCGCTGAAGGAGCTTCCGAACAACTCCGAAAGCCTGCTCGGACTGACCGCCGAGTACCGCCTGAGCGACAGTGGCATCGAGCAGCTGCGCCGCAGCGCGATCCGGCTCGCGGTCCTGGTCATGCTCGAGGAGAACGCCGAGAAGACGTTCGATGCGCTTGTCGACTGGGTCCAGGGCCAGGTCGCTCCGGGAGCCTTGGACGACGCCACGAGCCAGGCGATCCGGGACGCGACCCTGATCTGGCTCACGGAAGAGCATCTTACGTTGCCCGCGTTCCAGCCCCAGGAGGGAAAGCGCCACCACGAACTCCGTCCGACGACCGCGAAGGACTGGGAGCCGTTCCCGCGGGGCCCCGCCGGCACCTTCCAGTACCGCTTCGACTCCACGAAGACGCTCGACCTTCGCCAGAGCCCGAAGGAGGTCCGCGAACAGCTGCGGCTCCAGGGGCTCCGGACCCCGACCGCCACCGCCTACGGCGGGTTCTACCACTCGCTCCGCGCGCGGGCAGGCTTGGGCGCAAGGTAGCCGCGTCCGCGGCACGGTGGCGGCTGCCACCCTTCTTGGGCCGGCCCCTCCGGCCGATCGAAGGCCCGGGCGACGGCCGGGAGGAGGACCTACGGGTCGGTGTCCCGGGATGCCCGGCTCAGCGGAGCCAGATCAGATGGCTGTCCCCGAACTCGTGCCATAGGTAGCCTGCATCGACCGCCGCTCGGTACGCCCTCCGCACCCGCTCGATCCCCGCGAAACCGGCGAGGAGTGCGAGATGGGTCGAGACCTCCTCGTGGAAGCCGGTCAGGAGGCCGTCCAGCGACCGGACGGGTCGATCCGGTGCGATGTAGAGTCGCGTGAACCCGCGGCTCGGCCGAAGACCGCCGTCGTCGGTCGCCGACTCGAGCGCCCGCACGACGGTCGTCCCGACCCCGACGACGCGCCCGCCCCGCTCCCGGGCCGCGCGGATCTCGGCAACGGTCGTCGCCGGCACCTCGAACGGTTCGGGAAATACGGGCGGGTTCCACGGGCCGGCGTCCCCGACCTCGAGGCTCGAGACCCCCGCGTGCAGGAGGATGGGCGCCACGCGCACTCCGGCGGGCGCGAGCCGGTCGACCACGCGTCGCGTGAACGGCCGCCCCGCGCTCGGCATCTCGGCGCTCCCCGGCACCCGGCCGAAGACCGTCTGATATGCGGGGAGAGGATACTCCGACGCGAGGTAGCCGTACCGGATCGGACGGCCGAGGTGCGCCATCGCCGGTCCTAGGTCGCGATCGGCGCGGAAGAATCCGAGGCGGGGGATCCCGGGGAACTCGGCGACGTACCGGCCGGGGACCCCTCCGAGCTCGACCTCGTCGCCCGGGGAAAGCGGGAGCGGCCCGGGCCGCGCGAAGTCCCAGCGAGGTTCGATCAACCACAGCTCCCGGCCGTACGCGGTGGAGATGCTCGCGCGGAAGTCGCCGAAGTCGCACCGCGCCGGGAGGCTCGCGGCCACGGTCGCGCTCTCGTTGACGACGAGCAGGTCCCCGGCGCGCAGGAGCTCGGGGAGTTCGGAGAATCGATGGTGGTGCTCCCCCGTGGCGTCGCTCACCAGGAGGCGAATCCCATCGCGTGGAACCCCCCGGTCCTCGGGCGTATTGGTGGCTCCGAGCTCCCGAGGCACCGGGAAGCCGAGGGTTGGCCCCTTCACGCCCGGACCTCCCATCGGTCGGCCTGAGCGCGGAACCTCTGGCCCGAGACGGCCTCCCGAGGCTGGTTCAGGAGCCATGCCCAGAACGGAACGGTCACCTCGGGGAGCGGCCGATCGGAGATGTCCTCCCCGGGGTAGGCCGCCTGATGCATCGCGGTCCTCAGGTCGCCGGGGTCGACCGTGACGACCGAGATCCCGAGCTCTTGGAGCTCGTTCGCGAGGGTCCGGCTGACGAGGTCGAGCGCCGCCTTGCTCGCGCCATAGCCCCCCCAGCCCGGGTAGCCACCCACGGCGGCATCGCTCGAGATGTTCACCACGAGTCCCCGACGACGGGAGAGCGCGGGGGCGAGCTCCTGGACCAGGGCCACCGGGGCGGCGACGTTCGTCCGGTAGATCCTCTCGAGCTCCGGGACCGGGAGGTCGAGCAGTCGCTTAAGGGGGCTCGGGCCGAGCTCGCTCGCGTTGTTTACGAGCAGGTCGAGGCCCCCGACGCCCTCGACGAGAGCGCGGAGCTCCTGGCGATGACGCGGGTCGGTGACGTCCCCGGGCACGGTCCGCACTGCGGACCCGAACACCCGTACCGACTCGGAGACCCCGAGCAGGCCGGGCCCGCCCCGGGCGGTCAGGAGGAGGTCGAATCCCTCACCGGCGAGGAACCGTGCGATCGTTCGGCCGAGACCCCGGCTCCCTCCCGTGACGAGGGCGAGCGGGCGGCCCGCGGCATCCCGTCCGCTCATGGGGGCGACCTTCGGTCTCGGACCAGGAAACGGCACACCGGGTCGCCGGCGACGACGCGATGGGCGACGTCGATCCGCGCATGGAGGAGCGACTCGAACATGCGGCGCTCGGTCTCGCAGGCCTCCGGGAACCGCTGGGCGATCGCGAGGATCGGACAGTTGTGCTCGACCATCTCGACCGTTCCCCCGTGCCGGCCCGCGAGCTCGGCCATGTAGCCGGACTCGGTACGGATGCGGACGAGCTCTTCGACCCGCCGGGGGAGCGCCCCCTCGACGAGCCGGTGCCGGCTCTTGTCGGCGACCTCGCGGGCGCGCTGAGCCAGGAGCTCGGCGACGGCAGGACGCCCGAGCCTCCGTTCGATGAACTCGAGCGCGCACAGCGACATCTCCGAGTATCCCTGAGGAAAGAGGGCGGAGGCACCCGAAGAGAGCCGGAACTGCACCCGGGGCCGGCCGACCTTTCCGGCACGGTACGAGCGCTCGATGAGTCCGCCGGCCTCGAGCCGGGTCAAGTGACCGAGCGCCGCGACCTTCGAGATCCGGAGCTCCTGCGCGATCTCTTCGAGGGACGTGTCGGGCCGCCGCTTCAGCAACAGGAGGATGCCCCGCTTCGGCGAAGAGTATCCGGTCGCGTCGCTCACGGCTTCCGGTGTCGCCATCGAACGGGACACGCCGTTCCCATTTATACACTGATTCATTTACAAACTGAAACAAGCCGTACGAGCCGTACCGCGAACCGCACTCGGCGGGATCGGAGCGCGGAGGGAGTCGTGTCCTCCGGTACGACGGGGCGCTCCGTTCCGTGAGGAGCGACCAAGGGGACCGGGCTCTCCGGCGAACCGAGGGATGCGTCACCCCGGCGGCCGCAGGAACGTGAGCGCTCCCGGGAGCACCTCGTACCGCGCCGGGAGACGACCCACGATGTCCCCGTCGGCCTCTACGAGCGCCGACGGGTCGTCCGTTCGGACCGTGAGGTTCCGCACGGTCCAAGAGCGGAGCTCGGGCAGCGAGAGGTGGGTCCCGGAACGGAACCGTCGGAGGCCCGAAAGGAGACGCAGCCGACCGACGGGACCGACCCGCAGGACCTCGAGCAGACCGTCGGTTGGATCGGCCCGCGGAGAGCTCAGCATCCCGCTCCCCGAGTACCTCCCGTTCGTCACGAGGAGGTTCATGGCGTCGGCCTCATCCGCGGGACCCGAGTCGCGCTCGAGAGTGTAGCGGTGGGGACGCGCACGAACGATCTCCCGGAACACCGCCCGGGTGTACGCCCGCTGGTCGGCGGGCCGATGACCAAGGGCGACCCGCCGTACGACGGTGGCGCCGAAGCCAAGGTACGACTGGTTGATCCAGTGGGTCGAACGGGCGGGGCGCTCGTCCTCAAAGGTGATCCGTCCGGCGTCGACCGAAACCGGCCGGGCGGAACGTAGCGCACGGAGGGCGGCGAACGGATCCAGAGGGATCCCGAGCCCGCGAGCGAAGTCATTGCCGCTCCCGAGAGGCAGGACCCCGAGGGACGGCCGTTGGACCCCGGAGGCGCCGGCCGTGAGGAGGGCATCGGCCACCTGGTGGAGGGTGCCGTCGCCACCGACGACCACGATGCGATCGACCCCGGAGCGAAGCAGCTCCCCCACCGCGGCCCGCTCGTCTCCGGCGCGGGTCGTGGTCCGGAAGACGGCGTCGGGGAACTCGCGACGGACCTCGATCACTAGACGGTCCCATCGCGCGCGACCCTCGCTGCGGCCGGCGACCGGGTTCGCGATCACACCGGTACGGCCCGGCGGCCGGTCAGTCATCGTGAGACCCCTCGAGCGCCCGATGATCGCTTCTCAGGTGTGTGCGGTACTTCTCCGCGAGCGCTTCGGCGTGGGCCGGCGCGCCCTCGGGAGTGGGGGAGGCCATCATCCGGGCTACGGCCGCAAGCACCGCATCGAAGCCGGGCTCGCGTCGCGTCAGGGCGTGCAGGCGGCGATCGACCAAGTCCTCGAGCGTCTCCGCGAGCAGCTGTTCTTTCGCCTCCCGGACCCGACGCTCGAGTTCGGCCCAGTCCTCGAGGGCCGGGGTGCGACTCAGCCGGGCTACGAGTTCTGAGGCCGGGGCCCACCCCGCGCGGGCCGCCGGGACCGCCGGGGGCTCGGTGCCTTTCCTCGCGAACGCAGGGCCGGCGACCGACCGCGGTCGCGGTGGTAGGGGAAAGAGGGAGAGGACCCGCTCCGCCATCCTCTGATGGGTGGTCAGCTTCCCTCCGGCGACCGCGACCGCTCCCCGAGGGTCGTAGACCTCGACGTCCTCCCGGGAGAGCTCGGAGGGAGTCGAGGCGCTCGCCTCGAGCAAGGGGCGCACACCGGCATACGTGTCGACGACATCCGGCCGATCGAACGGGACGCGGGGGAAGCCGCGTCGAAGGGTGCCGAGGAGATAGTCGATGTCCGAGATCTCAGGAACCGCGGATCCCGGGTCCCCTCGATAGACCGTGTCGGTGGTGCCTACCACGAGGAGCGAGCCGTACGGGAGCACAAAGGTCGGCCGCCGGTCGGGTCCCTCGAGCACCACGGCGACGTCCAGTGGGAGCTTCTCCCTTCGAAAGACCAGGTGGATCCCCTTGGAGGGGGCGAGGCGGGGGCTCGAGGGCGCGACACGGCGCCGTCCCATCCATGCACCCGTCGCTTCGACGAGACAGCGAGCCACCACTCGGTATTCCCTGCCCCCGATACGATCGGTCACTTCGACCGAGAACCCTCCCTCCGGGCGTGCCTCGGCCGCCGTGACCTCGGCATGGTTCAGCACGACCGCTCCGTCCTGGAGCGCCGACGCGACACGGAGCCAGGTCAGGGCGACGTCGTCGACGATCGCCTCGGTGTAGAGCACCGCACCCCGCAGTCCTTCCGGGTCGAGCGCCGGGACCCGGGCGAGCGTCTCGGAGCGGGTCAGAACCCGTCGAGGGCCGAGGTGGTGGCCCCACGCCAGTCGCTCGTACAGCCACGTCCCGAAACGGTTGCGCAGGACCTCGGTCGTGCTTCCTCGGAGTGGCAGGAGGAACGGTTCGAGCTGCGCCCAGGCGGGACCGGCCTCGTGGAACACGCGGGCCCGCTCGCGCAACGCTTCCCGGACCAGACGAACGTGGCCTTGGGCCAGGTAGCGGAGCCCTCCGTGCAGGAGCTTCGAAGTGTGGCCGGAGGCCCCGCATCCGAAGTCCTCGCGTTCGAGGAGTGCGACCGAAAGGCCCCGATGGGCCGCCTCGGCGGCGATCGCCGATCCCGTGATCCCTCCGCCGACCACGACCAGGTCGAACGAGACGGTCCCGAGGTGGTGCAGCCGCTCTGCGCGCGTTGGGACCGGCGGACCGGTACGATCGTGCAGGGGGTGCGCCGGGTCGCTTGGGGACATGTCTCACCCCAAGGGGAGCGTCTTCCCCGGGTTCATGATCCCGTTCGGGTCCCACCGTGCCTTGAGCGTCCCGAGGCCCTGGACCCATTCCGGGGGGAACGAGCGTTCGACCCAGGGCCGATGGTACGTGCCGATCCCATGGTGGTGGGTGACGGTTCCGCCGGCGTCGACGACCGCATCGGCCGTGGTCTCCTTGAAGGCCCGGGCGGCCGATTCGACGGGCCCGGGCGGACGGACTGCCATCACCGTGAAGTACGCCGCCGTTCCGTCAGGGACGGGATGGGAGAGGTGGGTCCCCACGAGCGCGGGGATACCATGGTCCTCGGCCCAGCTTGCGACCGAAGACCGAGCGGCCCGCACCACGCCGCCGAGCCGCTCCCAACCCGCGAACGTCTCGAACGTCTCGGCGAACCACCCTGTCTCGATGAGATCGTCCCTCAGGTACGGTGGGCGGAACCGTCCGCGTTCCCAGGCACGGCCGACGGCCGCGGGGAGCGAAACGGCCCCGCTCGCGCGCAGCACCGAGCGCGCCTCGGCGGATCCCGATGCGACCTCCCCGGCCGGACCTTCGTAGGAACCGATGAGCAGGCAGGTATCCCCACCGGGCCGCCGGCGGAACCCGAGACCCCGTGCTGCGATCCGACGCCAGAGCTCTCGGCGGCCTCCCTCTTCCCATCCGCTCTCCGCGAGGGTAAGGTCCGTCTCCGGTCCGTCGGAAAGACGTAGTACGGCCGGTCGCGGCGTGGCGGTCGCGAGCCGTCGTGTCGCCTCCACGCCGACCTCCCAATCCGGAAAGACCGCGGAGATGAATCTCGTGCGCTGAGGAATGCGCTCGACCCGGAGCGTGGCCGAAACTAGGATGCCAAGGGTCCCTTCGCTGCCCGGCACAATCTCTCCCGGATCCGGGTCAATGGTCGACCGTTCCCCGCGATGCCACTCGATCCGTCCCGCGGGGGTGACGAGCACGAACCCTTCGAGTCGGTCGGCGGGGGTAGAGTAGAGGGTCGAGGCCTGTCCGTACGAACGGGTGAGGATCCAACCCCCGAGCGACGACTGCTCGAACGATTGGGGGAAGTGTCCGAGGGTCCAGCCGTGAGGGCGCAGGGCGGCCTCGAGGTCGGGTCCGCGGATCCCCGCCCCGAAGGTGGCGAGCCGCCGGCCGGGGTCGAACGGGCCGGCGTGGTCGAGGTGGCGGAGCGAGACCGAGACCGCGGCCCGTAGCCCGTTCCGACACGGCTCGAGCCCCCCGACCACCGAGGTCCCCCCTCCGCGGGGAACGAGCGCGACTCTGCGCTCGTCGGCCCAGCGCACGATCGACTCGACCTCTCCGGTCGAGGTCGGCTCGACCACGGCATCGACCGCGTCGGTGACGGACCCCGCGCGCGATCGAGCGACGTCCTGGTACGACCCTCCGAGGGAGGCAAGGAAGCGCGAGGCATCGTCCCGGAGGAGGGCGTGGGGCCCGAGGCGTGCCGCGAGGATCGATAGGTCCTCGTCGGAGAGCCGGGGTACCGGGAGGCGGGGGAGCGTCCCGGGAGCAGGAGGAGGCGGCGGACGCCCGCCCAGATGCCCGGCGAGGTAGCGAAGCAGCCGCTCCCGCCCTCGGTTCGGATAGCGGACCCGGGGATCTCCCCACCGCCAAGGGATCGAACGGCTGCCCTGCGGGCCGTTCACCTCGGGACGAGCGACGCGTTCCGCATAACGGCTTGGGACGCTTCGCCTCTTGGCCCGCGGGCCCCGCTTCCGACGCGCCTCCGTCCCGCTCTTCTACGCGTGCCGCCTCGTGAGGGAGGATTAATACGTATATACGCGCATAACTCACCACCATGAGTTCTCCCGGTCCGCGTGACTCCCCCTGGTGTCTTGGACGTAATTGTGGCCACTCCCTCGCCGACCACGTATCCACCCCTGAACTGGCCGGTCCTGACGAAGACGTCGTCTGGTGCGCTCGATGCCGGCAGCACGAGGTCCGCCGCCAGTGGGCGTGGTGGAAGCTGGGTCGAAGGAGTCCGGCCCCCAAGTCGCCGGGGCGCACCTTGCGTCCGAACTAGCGCCGGTCCGAGCGCCTTGCCCGGCCGACCGGCATGCCTGGGGCCTTCCTCGCCCCGCGGACCCGGTGGAGTCTGTCATCACGTTCCTCCCGATTCTCGGTCCCGGGTCCGACTCGGCCCGAGGGTACGAACTAGACGGTCTTAGACGTGCCCACGCGTCGCTCGACCGAGATGGGGGCGGACAGGGAAGAGCTCCTTCTCGACCGCCCCGTCCCCCAGGTCCGCACTCACACGAGTCCTGCCTCCGCCTCGCCCCCGATCGTCACATGGCGGGCGCTACCGTTGGTGCTGGTTCCGGTGGGGGCGCTCCTCGTCGCCCTGGCCCTCGGGACGTTCGTCCCCCTCGACTACGTGCACGTCATCTCCGGGGGTCTCTGGACCGGCATCGACCTCTTCATGGGCCTCGTCATCGGACCGATCCTGGGTCGGATGTCGGGGCCGGCCCGCGCCGATTTCGTCCAGCGCCTTGTCCCGACCATGCTCTTCCTGATGCCCACCATCGCGACCGTGACGATCACCGCGGGCGTCTACCTGGCCGTGTACGAGGGCTACTTCTCGCTCGGGTACCTCGCGATCCAGGTCGCGGGGCTCCTCGTGATCGCGCTCCTGGTCCAGGGCTTGGGGATCTTCCTTCCCAACGAGGTCCGGATCGTCCTGGAACTGAGGAAGCCGCGGCCGGACGTCCCGAAGATCGGACGGCTCGGGCTGCTGAACGCGCGGCTCGCCGGCCTGCAAGCGGTGTTCCAGATCTCGCTGATCTTCGTGATGGCCAATCTCGCCGCCGGGAACGTGCATCTCTCGCCCTGAAAATTCGGGGACGGGCGCACGGCGGCCCCTGGTTCAGTAAAGCAGGTTTTACGAATCGCTTTAAAACCGTCCTGCGGACTCTGTAATCTCCTTACGGAGAGGAAAATACCACCGATGGTCTCTGCCCGCACCGATTCGCCCGCCCCCGCCCGCTCCCAAGAGAACCGTTCCGAGGGCCCTCGGGGCCCTTTTCCGCGACTGGCGGCCATCATCCTGGCCATCGGGCTCATCGCGGCGGCGGTCGTCTTCAGCTACCAGCTCGGGGCCGGCTCCACCTCCGGCAGCTCCCCCAGCACGCCGGCGACGATCGTGAGCTACGTGAACCTGACCGTAGTGATCAATGCCACCAACGGGGCGCCCCAGTACGTCCCGGCGAACTTCTCGGTCCCGGCGGGACGGGTCGCGATCACCATAGCCGATCAGGACGACGCCGTGAGCTGGGCCCAGTGCGGTTGCAACGTCTCCGGGACCGTGGGCGGGGTGGAGTGGTTGAACGGCACCCCCTACCACGTCATGCCCACCTCGAACGTCGCTCACACGTTCACCATCGGCGCGCTCGGACTCAATGTCCTGAGCCCCGGCGGACAGACGGTCTTCTTCGAGGCGGACTTCCCGGCCGGCACCTACACGTGGACGTGCCTTGCACCGTGTGGGTCGGACGGGTACACCGGATTCCCGATGGGGACGCCGGGATGGATGGAAGGAACGATCACCGTAGGGTGAACCGAAGGGAAGGTCAGAGGGTCGAGGAGGAACGATAAGGATGGTAGCGTTGACAATCTCATTGGCAGTCTCTGCGATCGCGATGGTCGTGTTCGGCGCAGCCCTGGCGCTGCTCATGCTGGAGTACCGGGGGACGGAGTTCCTCGGCTGGTTCTCCTACGGGCGTCGGACTCGCCCCACCTACCCCTCGACCTCCGTGGCGGAGTTCCCGGGTCATGAGCCTACCCCATCGAACCACCGTGCGCTCGGGGCCGTCCTCGCCCCGCGAGGCAACGCGGCCCGAGGGGTGGAGCTGCTCCGGGTAGGGATCGGACTCGTCTGGGGTGCCAGCCTGGTGTTCCTCGCGCTCCCCTCTACGGGGTACTGGGCGAGCCTGGTCGCGGCGCACTCCGTCTTCTTCGCGTGGGTGATCGCACTCACGACCGCCTATCTGGCCGCGGCGTTCCTCGTCGGCGTCACGACCCGTCTCGCCTGCGTGGTGGGGGCGGCCCTCTCGGTCGCCTACTTCGCCACCCAGTTCGGCACGACGTTCGCGTTCCTGGGAGCGACGGGGATCGGCCCGCAACCCCTCTACCTCGCCATCTATGCCGCGATCTGGGTCGGTGGGGCGGGGCGGTTCTGGTCGATCGATGGATCACTCTGGAAGCGCGGGTGGGGCGACCGCGTGCCCCAGGCGCGTTGGTTCGCGTCCCTCCCCCCCGCCGGCGCCGCGTAGGGAAGGGTGGGGCCGGGCCACCGACCGGGACGACCGGGTCGCGCCTGCGCCGCCCGGACAGGAAGAGACCCGCGGAAAGGCAGGGGTCTGCACGATCCCATGTCGCCGGGGGACCCGAGGCGGCTCGAGCCATCGTCGTGCCGGTCCCAGGGGAGACGCGCTCGGGCTTCCGCCCGCCCGGAAGGTTCCACCTCGGCTCCCGCCGGTCCGTACGCAGGGCCCGTAGGGTTCCCGGGCGGGCTCAGCCACCGACGAACTTCTGGACAGCGAGGCCGATCACGAAGCCCGCGACGCCGGATCCAAGGCCGATGATCAGCATCCGGACCCCGCTCTTCCAGAGCGAACCGATCGTGAGCTTCGCTTCGTACCAGCCGATCAGGTAGAGCGTGATCCCGCTCACGATGACCGCCGCGATCGCCGCACCGATCGGGTCGGCCGGGATCACGAAGAACGGCACGAGAGGGATCGCGTGGCCCAATAGCGTCGCCGCTCCGACGATACCGGCGCTCCGGCGGGGTGCCTCCTCGGGCACCGGGGAGAGGTTCAGCTCGAAGGCCATCATGAGGTCGAGCCAAGCCTTCGGCTTGCTCTCGATGCGGCGGAGCATGTCGTCGAGCTCGTCCCCCTCGTAGCCCCAGCGCCGGAGGATGACACGGACCTCCTCCCGCTCGAGCTCGGGGACCTCCCGCATCTCCTGCTGTTCGCGCGCGACCTCGGCATGGAAGAGCTTGCGGCGGGACTCGGTCGAGGTGTAGGCGACCGCCGCCATCGCGAGCGACTCCGCCGCGAGCGCGGCGAGGCCGGCGACGATGATCAGGTGGACCGGCGCGCCGGCGGCGACCAGGCCGAGCAGGATCCCGAGGACGTTGACGAGGCCGTCCTGGCCCCCGAGGATGAAGTCGGAAAGGAGCGTCGGGCGCGGGTGCTGCTCTCGAAGGGCAGACTGCGCCATCGGCCGGGCGACCACCGAGCTGGTCGATATGAGGCTGACGGCGAAGCGACCCTCGACCGGTGGCGCGACGGCGGCCTTACTGCGCGAGGGCCGCCCCTTCGGCGAGGGCGCGCAGCTTCCGGAGCGCCACCGAGTGCGTGCACCCGTTCATCCCGGCGAACGTCTCGAACCCGCAGTCGGTCCCGCCCCACGTGTTCCGCTTGCCGACGATCTTCGCGAGCTCGTCCAGCCGGAACTTGATGGTCTCGGGGGACTCGACGATCGGGGTCTTGACGTCGACCACCCCCCCGACGAACCCGAGATGGGAGGGCCAGCCGTGCTCTTTCACGAACCGCTTCAGGATCCGAAGGTCCCCCTCGTGTCGGGGGTTCGCGAGCTCGCCGACCAGGGCCCGCACCTTGAGCCGGGTGATCTCGGGAAGGATCCGCCCGAAGTCGGCGTCCGACTCGTGCGACGCGGCGTAGTTGCCGTAGCAGTAGTGGACGCGGATCCGTTCCGCCGGCAGTCCTTCGATCGCCGTGTTGATCGCGTCGACGTGCTCCGGCAGGACGGAGTAGAAGTCGCCCCCCCAGTCGCTCGCGATCTGCTTTCCCATCGCGAGGTCGGGGGCGTCGATCTGGAGGACCGTTCTCGGGACGTCGAGGATCGCGCGGTACTCCTTCGCGAGCTCTCGGGCGAGCGCGCGCAGGTACTCCCCGTGCGTCGGGTAGACCTCGGTGTTGTTCGGGTAGAAGATCGTGATGACCCCGGGCGACGGGGCGGGCAAGAAGACGCTCTTCGCCTTCTCCTCTCGCGCGAGGCCGACCGCCTCCCGGGCCTCGCGGGCCGCGTGCTCTGCCCCCACGTACTCAAGCGGGCTCGTGATCTTCGGAAGCTGGAACGCCGCTTGCCCCGACTGCTGCAGCGCCGCGGCCATCGCCGGATTCGATTCCGCGATGTCCTGGAGGAGGTCGGGCGACATCGGGAGCGTCGTGCGTTCGGTGGACGAGAAACCGCGGAAGCGGTTCGGCAGGTAGCTCGTGTACCCCGAGACGCGCTGTTGGCCGTTCGACACCTCGTAGAGCCCGATCGGGCTTCCGAGCGGATGCAACTGCTCACGGATCGTCTCGCGCTCGGCCGCGAGGTACGTCGCCGAGTGGGAGGGATCGATCTCCCCGGTCGGGCTCTGGCCCAGAAGTCCCAGGATCTCCTTCGACCGGAACCAGCTCCCCGTCATCGTCGTGCGGTACGCCATCTCAGAACCCCGTGTCGGCACCCCGTGCCAACGCCTTGAGCCTTTGGACCGGGACGGTGTTGCTCGGAGCGAAACCGCATGGCGCACCGAGCAACCGGGAAGATGCGCCGTCGAGGGATCGGACGCGAAGTGGCGACGCCCGGTGCGCAGGACCTCTAGCGGTCCCGACGCCGCCGGGCGACGGGGCGCCGCCGGCCACCCATCCGTCGGCGGGCGCCTCGCCAAACCCGAATCGCATCTCGCAGGATCCGCTCGTGATCGAAGGCGAGGGGATGGGCGCGGGAGAGCGGGACCCACTCCGCCAGGGCCGCGTCGTCCCCGCCGGTGGGCCGGCCCGGCCTCCCTCGCATCAGGAACGCGACGGTCGTCGTCGGCTTTCTCGGGTCGCGGTCCGGACCGGAGTAGACACCGATCAAGGGACCGGGCCGGCCGACGAGCCCGGTCTCCTCCCGGAGCTCGCGAACGACCGTTGCCTCGACCGTCTCCATGAGCTCGACGAACCCGCCGGGGAGGGCCCACATCCCTTGGAAGGGCGGTCGGGCCCGTCGGACGAGGAGCACCCGACCCCGATGGATCCATACCGCATCCGTGGTGAGTGCCGGGTTCTCGTACTGTGGGGCCAAGCTCCGACCTCCGCCTGCCGCCGACCCCCGACCCTCCGTTCAGGAGAACAGGTCCGGCACCGTCCGGTCCATCTCGATGTTGAGGAGCCCCGGTCCGGCCTCCTCCCGGAGCTCGACGAGCGCCCGATCGAGATGCTCGGGGCGGTCGATCGTCCTCGCCTCGAGGCCGTAGGCGTTCGCGAGGGCCTCCACCTCGATCCCAGGGACGCTCAGGTACTCCGCGTTCACGATCCTCGGATGGTTCGCCTTCGAGTAGCTCTTCAGGATGTTGTAGCCCCCGTTGTTCACGACCACGACCTTCACGGGCAGGCGGTACCGGGCCAGCGTCCAGAGCGCCTGGACGGAGTACTGGAGCGCCCCGTCCCCCACGACCACCACGGTCTTCGGGCGTTCGAGCACGATCCCGATGGAGGCCGCCAGGCCCCAGCCGAGCTGCTGGCTGCGAGAGGAGAAGTAGCTGTCCTTCCCCGCGTAGAAGCCGAACGACTTGAGGGTCGGGATGAGCGAGACCGACTCGTCGACCAACGTGTAGCCCGTGAACGCTCGGCGGACGGCGTCCATGATGAACTCCCCTCCCAGTCTCGGCGCGGCCCGGGCGACGCGATTGGCCCGAGCGAAGTCGGGCGGCCGACGAAAGCTCCGGCCCGAGTCCGGAACTTCCGAGAGCAGCGCCTCGAGTACCGATCGGAGCGGTCCGAGGATATGATCGCATCGGAACTTCGCGGCGACCGAGGGGTCGCTGCCCAGGTAGACGATCCGCTCGCCGGGGACGAGCGGTGCCGAGCTGTACGGGTAGAGCGTGAGGTCGGCGCCGACCAGGACGACGAGGTCGTGATCGCCCAGGACGGAGCCGATCATCGCGCTCTGGGGCAACAGGTCCCCCGCGAAGTTCGGCAGGTCGGCCGACACCGGCGCCCGCGAGCAGATCGGTTCCGCGTAGACGGGGGCGCCGAGCCGGGCCGCGAGCTTCTCGACCTCGGCGAACGCGTCGAAGAGGTCGACCTCGTATCCGACCACCAGCACCGGCGAGGAGGCCGAACGGATCCGCTCCGCGACGGTGCCGAGACCTTCCCGGGGGGAAGGGGGCTCCGACGCCGGGTGCCCGGGTTCGACCTCCGCGTCGGCCTCCATGACGTTCATCGGCAGGCTCAGAAGGACCGGTCCCATCGGAGGTTCGAGGGCGTGTCGGACCGCGCGTCGAACGGACTCGGCGAGCTCGCCGGGCGCGTGGACCTCGTGGGAGTACTTCACGATCCCGGCGACCATCGACTCGAAGTCACCGGCAAGGAGCGGACCTTGGTCGAGATGCCGCAGGTCCTGCTGGCCCACCGTCACGATCACAGGAGAGTGGTTCCGGCGGGCCGTGTCGATAAAGGCGATCGAGTTGCCGAGGCCCGGGGCCGCGTGGAGGTTCGCGACCGCGACCGAGCGTCGGACCTGGGCGTGTCCGTCGGCCGCGCCGACGGCGAGGGCGTCGTGCAGGGTGAGATAGTAGCGCTGGGCGAGGTGCTCCAGGAACGGAAGCTCGGTCGTTCCGGGGTTCCCGAACACCTCCCGGATCCCGAGGGTCCCGAAGAGCTGGGAGAGCGTCTCCGCGGCCTTCATCGAACCTTCCGCCCCCGCCTTCCTAGGAGGTGCCGGGAAGATCGTCGACCCGGTAGAGCGGCTCCTTCCCCTGGACGACGCGCAGCACGTTCTTCACGGTCTCCTGGAGGAACCTCTGCTGCGCCTCGAAGGTGACGCCGGCGATGTGAGGCGTGAACACCGCGTTCGGAGCGCGGAAGACCGGATCGGTGAAGTCGGGGGGCTCGGACCCGTAGACATCGAGCCCCACCCGGAGCTTCCCGTCGGACACGGCTTTTCCGAGCGCCTCCGGGTCGACGAGCTCGGCCCGGGCCGTGTTGATCAGGATCGCCTGGTCCTTGAGCAGCGCGATCTCGTCCGGTCCGACGATCCCCCGGGTGTGTTCGGTCAGCGGGAGGTGGAGCGAAAGGATGTCGGAGGCGGAGAGGAGCTCGCGCCACTCGACCCGTGTCAGGCCGAGACGGCGCTCTTCCTCCGGGGCCAGCGGAACGAGGTCGGTGTAGATCGCCGAAACCTCGAAGGGAACGAGGCGAGCGGCGAGCTCGCGTCCGATCCGTCCCATGCCCGCGATCCCGAAGACCTTCCCCGCGAGGTCGTGTGCGCCGGTGAGCATCGGCCACTCTCCTTTCCGCAGGTCGGTGTCGAGGCCCCGCAGGTCCCTCAGGAGCGCGAGCGCCATCAGGATCACGTGCTCGGCGACGGTCTTCGCGTTCGCCACCGGGACGTTCGCGACCCGGACGCCCCGGGCCCGGCACGCCGCGAGGTCGACGCGATTGTATCCGGCGCTCGCGACCTGCACGAACTTGAGCGACGGCATCCGCCCGATCGCGTCGGCCGAAAGCCCGTGGAAGGTGGTGAGGATGAGGACCTCGACCTCGTCCAGAGGGACCGCACCGGCGGCGCCGAGATCGGTCACCACGTCGATCCCCGGGAGGATCGCCGCGACACGTCGGGTGATCTCTTCGATCGGAAGGAACGGAGGAAGGACCGCCCGGATCCGCATGGAGGGCCGAACAGGGGCGACCCCCTAAAGTCTTCCGGAAGACGGACGGTTCCGTTCCTCGGTACCCGACTGGCCTGGGCGGGCCCCGGGACCGGCAACGCGCGATCCGGCCCGGGCGCTCCCACGGGACCGCAGACCTCGCGGAGCGAAGGAGAACTCCCGACGGAGGGGTCTCTGCACGGCGTCCCCGTCGTGCTCCTGGCCCCCCTTGGATGAGTGACCCGGAGGCGGCTTCGTGTCGGCCGTAAGACCTAAGAACCGTCCGATGAGAAATGGACCGGTCGCTCCGTGTCGGAGCGTGGGGTGGGAGATATGGAGCCGGCGGTTGCAACCTCCGCCGCTTCCGTCCCCCCAGAGAACCCGATGGTGCACCGCTCCGTGCGGACCGGGGGAGCGCTGCTGATCTTCGGTGCGCTCCAGTTCATCGCCGGAATGATCATCGTTCAGATGCGGTACTCTGGCTACAGTCTCAGTCAGAACTACATCAGCGATCTCGGTGGGGTGAACTCGCCCTGGGCGCTCGTGTTCGACGCGTCGGTGATCCTCCTCGGGGTCTGTGCGATTCTCGGCATCCTCCTGGTCTGGTCGGCGTTCGACACGGGTGGGAGCCGTGCGGCGGGCCTCTCGTTGATCATCATCGGGGGTGTCGGCGCGATCGGGGTCGGGGTCTTCCCCGAGACGACCCCGGTGCTGAACGGAGGTATGCACAGCATCGTGTCGGCGATCGCCTTCCTGGGGGCCGGCATTGGCTTGGTGGTCGGCTCGGGTGCGATGGCCCGGGGACCCCACTGGCACCTCTCGCGAGCTTTCACGCTCGCCTGCGGTGTCGTGACGCTCGCCGCGATCGTTCTCTTCTACATCGGTGCGTCCTACAGCATCGCGTTCCTGGGCCTCGGACCGGGCGGTATGGAGCGCCTGATCGTCGCCCCGATCCTGCTCTGGGCGATCGTCGAGGGAGCGCACCTCTATCGCCTCCCCCGCCTGGCGCCCAGTCTGCTCCACCCGCACGCGATCTAGTCCGGTCCAGGGTGGGTCTCGCGGTGCCGGCGACGGTAGAATCCCCCCGATACTCAGGGAGGATGTACCTCCCCTCTGAGAAGATATTAAGTCGCGCGTCGGGGTTGACGGCGCCGATGCGGATCCTGCGCAGCAAGGCGCCGCTCCGGATCACGTTCGCGGGCGGGGGGACCGACGTGTCGCCCTATCCGGAAGAGAAGGGCGGGAGGGTCCTGAACTGCACGATCGACAAGTTCGCCTTCGCGACCCTCGAGGTGCTCGCAGCCAACGGCGGCACGACCTCCGTCGAGTCGCTCGACTACAACCAGAAGCTCCTGTACCAGAAGCCGTCCGACCTCCTGTACAATGGGCAGCTGGACCTCGTGAAGGCCGCACTCCGGGTCCTCCGACCTCCCGGTTCGAACGTGGAGTCGAAGGCGGCCCTGCACCTCTACCTCCACTCGGACGCTCCCGCCGGGACCGGGCTCGGGACCTCATCGACGATGGTCGTCGCGCTGGTGGGGGCGTTCCAGCGCTACCTCCAGCAGCCGTGGACCTCCTACGAGGTCGCGGAACTCGCCTACCGGATCGAGCGGGAGGAGCTCGGATTGAAAGGGGGTCGCCAGGACCAGTACGCCGCCTCCTTCGGGGGTTTCAACTTCATGGAGTTCGAGAAGGACCGGACGATCGTCAACCCTCTGAAGATCCAGCCCGACGTCCTGAACGAGCTTTCCTACCGGCTGCTCCTCTGCTACACCGGCTCCGGACACTTTTCCCACGACATCATCGAACAGCAGACCCGGAACTATACGGAACGCAAGGCCGATACGGTCGAGGCCCTCGATGCGACCAAGCAGCTTGCGATCGACATGAAGAACGAGCTCCTCCGGGGAAACCTCGACGAGATGGGCCACCTCCTCGACGAGGGGTGGAAGTTCAAGAAGCGGTTCACCGAGGCGATCTCGAACGCACGGATCGACGCCCTGTACTCCCGTGCTCGGGAGGCGGGGGCGCTCGGGGGGAAGGTCATCGGCGCAGGCGGCGGCGGCTACATCCTCTTGTTCTGTGACTTCGCCCGACGGAAGAGCGTGGCGAAGTCGGTGATCGACTCGGGCGGCATGGTCACGGACTTCTCCTTCGAGCCGAACGGCCTGCAGACCTGGTCGGTACGGTCCGGTGGCTGACGCCCCTGCCCCGACCGAGAGCCGTTCGGGCCCGGCCGAAGCGGGTCGTAGGGGTCCGGAACTCTCGATCGTGCTGGCCACCCTGAACGAGCGGGCGAACCTCCCGGAGGTCGTGGAGCGCATCCGGGCCCAGCGTCTCCCTCCCTTCGAGATCCTTGTGGTCGATGACGGCAGCACCGACGGGACCCGGGAGTACCTCGCGGCGATCGCCGCGAGCGATCCCCGCATCCGTCCGATCCTACATGAGGGCAAACAGACCACGCTCCGGGCCCAGTGTCAGGGGATCGCGGCGAGCCGAGGCACGGTGATCGTCATCATGGACGCCGATCGACAGCATCCTCCCGAGACCCTTCCCGCGTTGATCGGGCGGCTCCAGGACGGCCCCGCGCTCGTCGTGGCCAGCCGGTACGCCCCCGGGGGCTCTCCGGGTCGCCGGTCGTTCGGCCGTTGGGTCCTCTCCCGCGGCGCGGAGTGGGCTGCGAAGCTCTTCTTCGCCGCCGCGCGCCGCGTCCGGGACCCGGTCTCGGGCTACTTCGCGTTCCGCCGCGAGGTCTGGGTGCCGCTCGACCCGCGGTTCCGGGGCTACAAGCTCCTGCTCTTCGTCCTCGCGATGGCGCAGTCGCGGCCGGTCGGAGAGGTCGGGTTCCGGTTCGAGAGCCGGGAGGAAGGGACGAGCAAGGTGACGGCGAGCTCGGCGTTCCTCCGACTCTTCCTCGTCGAGGTCTTCCACGCGCGGCGGTTCGCCCGCGAGCTCCGCGCTCGGACCCGCCGCGTGTAGTCGCTCCCCGCTCTCCGGGGTCCAACCTCGGGCGGCGACGGGCCTGTCTCTCGGCAAGGCCTTAAAGCGCGGCTCGTCTGCCCACGCCGTCGCGGCCCGCAAGCTCCCCGCCTAGGCGGGCCGTTCGGAGAGGGGCCGAAGTGCGCGTTCTGATCACGGGTGCCTCGGGGTTCATCGGCCGCACCCTGGTCGCGTCCGCGGTGGCCCGTGAGCACGAGGTGCTCGGGACCTATCTCAACGCCTCCGAGCTCGACCATCGGGACCTACCCAAGGAGAAGGTCCGGTGGGAACGTCTCGACATGCAGGACCGCGAGGCGGTCGCGCGTCTCGTCCGGGAGTACCGGCCGGAGGGCGTGTTCCATCTCGCGGCCCAGGCCTACGCAAAGCGGGCCTGGGCCGATCCCGCCGACACGTTTCGCACGAACGTGTTCGGAACGATCTACCTCTACGAGGCGCTGAAGGAGTTCGCCCCGCGCTCCTCGACGCTGCTCGCGGCCTCCGGGGCCTCCTACGGGGCGCCGACCCGGCTGCCCGTCACGGAGGACACCCCGCTCAACGCGTCGAACCCCTACGGGGTCTCGAAGGCGTGCCAGGACATGCTCTCGTTTCAGTATGCGGTGAACTTCAATCTCCGCATCACACGGGCCCGACTCTTCGGGACGACCGGGCCCGGCAAGACCGGGGACGCGCTCAACGACTTCGCTCGTCAGATCGCCGCGCTCGAACGGACCGGAACGGCGGGAGCGATCCGCGTGGGCAACCTCGACACGTTGCGCGACATCTCCGACCTCCGGGATGTCATTCGCGCCCTCTGGTTGGTGTTCGAGAAGGGGAACCCGACCGAACCGGTCAACGTCGGTGCGGGGCGGAGCTTCTCGGTCCGCTGGATCGCGGAACAGCTGGTCCAGCTCTCCCGCGTCCCCGTAGAGGTCACGGCGGATCCGGCGCTCTTCCGACCGACCGACGAGCCGGACAACCGGGCCGACATCTCGCGCCTTCGGACCCTCGGCTACGAAGCGAGCTACCCGATGGAACGCACGATCTCGGATGCGCTCGACTTCTGGCGACGCGCGTAAGAGCCCTCTCTCAGCTAAAGAGCCGCGCGGTTCCCCTCTTCTCGGTCCCCCGGGGAAGGAATACGACCAGGACCGCGGCCACGAGGCCGAGACCGGCCATCGCCTCGAGTCCCAGCGGAAGTCGTCCATAGCCCCCCGCGGCGATCGCTCCGACAAGGAACAGGCCCACCGTTCCGCCCCCCCCGGCCCCCAGCCCAAAGACGAGAGCGTTCGCGAGCGAGGAGGAACCGCGCGGGACGTACTCCGCCGAGAGAGTCATCAGCAGAGGGAACGCGCTGAACGTGAAGAACCCGATCATGAACAGGAGCAGCTGGGCGAGGACGCCTCCCGTGAACAGGTATCCCAGCGTGCAGAGGGCGGCCCCGGCCGAAGCGGCTCCGATCAGAAGACGCCGGTCGGCCCGTCCAGCCATCAGCCCGAAGAACGGCTGACCGAGGATCCCACCGACGTACATCACCATCACGGCGAGGCCGAGGTAGCCGCTCGCCGGCACGCCGCGCACCTGAGTGAGGTAGGTCGGGATCCAGACCGCGACGCCCTGGGTCGCGATCGACCGGACGAACGAGATCCCGGTCAGGGCTGCGATCCCTGCGGTCACCGACTCGCGTGCGCGCGTCGCAGGGCGCTGATGCACGTTCGATCTCTCGGCCGCCGCCAGGGAGCGGAGTCCCACGACGACCGTGAGCGCTGAGGCGAGACAGACCGCGACCAGGGCGAGGATCGAGTCGGTTGTGACCACGACCAATGTCAGCGCGAAGAAGGCGAACGGGTAGAGCGTCCGTCCGGCGCTTCCCGCCGCCCCGTTGACACCCATCGCGGTTCCCCGCGTCTCAGGGCGGAACGCGTGCTGGAGAAGGGAGGCGCCAAGCGGGTGGTAGAAGGAGGTCGCGAGCCCGGTGACGAACCCCGCGAGCAACGCCACCGGGAACTCGAGCGGGCCGGCTAGGCCGGCCAGCACAGCATAGAAGCCGAACAACCCGACCCCGAGGAGGCCGATCCCGAGACCGAGGAGATGGGCGGGCCGGCCCTGACGGTCGGCCCACCAGCCGATGACAAGGCCCATGATCGCGGACGTGAGGTAGAAGACGACGAAGAGCACCGTGACCTCGAGCGGCGAGAAACCGCGCAGCGGGCTCAGGAGTGCCGCGAGGACCGGCACAAAGAAGGTCGTGCCGTCGTTCACGAAGTGCGCGAGCGACGTCAGAGCGAGGATCGAGCGAGTGGTCCCGTTGGGAGGGTCGGCGGCCATGCGTCCGGGGGAGTTCCATCCGGCGGTCCGTTTAAGCTCCCGCTTGGAACCCGGGGAAGCACCCGGCGGAGGATCGAAACGGACCGGCGTTGGGTTGGCTCGATCCCCGCCCCGGACGCCCTCTCCGTGAGGCTCACCCTCGCCGTCGAACTCGCTGCGGCCGGTTCGACAGCTTTTTCTACCGGGGGTACGCGTAGAAGAGGGCATGTCCTATCCCGGCGGACCCAGTGACCTGAGCTCCCCACCCCCGCCTCCGCCGCCCCCGTCGCCGACCTACCCGCCGCCCGGCCCCGCGAGGTACGCTCCGGCGGGCGCCACTACCTACACCCCGGCGGCCCCCTCCGCACCCCAGTGGCCGAGGGGCCTCGACATCGGACTCCTCGTCATTGGGATCGGCGCCCTCCTCACATTCATCGGGTTCCTGTTCGGGGACGGTTTCGCGTCGAACGCCTATGGGAGCAGCGCGAACTTTACGAACGCCCAGGGAGACCTCGAGACGTTCTTCGTCGTCACCGGCTTCGGGATCCTGCTGATCGTCGGCGGCTGGTTCTGGCGTGTCTTCATGGTCGCCCGACGGGGCCGACCCTAGGAAGCGAAGAGACCGCGCGAAGGGCTTCCGGGGCTCGTCCCCGGCCGTCGTGGACGAAGCGGGGGCTCAGGGATTCTCGGAGCAGAAGGAACGGATGCGTTCGAGATCTGATCTCGAGAGACGGAAGGAGAGCGCCCCGGCGAATCCGTCGACCTGAGAAGCGGAGCGGGCTCCCACGATCGCCCCGCTGACGGCTGGGTTCGCGAGGGTCCAAGCGATCGCGGCCTCGGCCGCGGAACGTCCCCCGTGCTCCGCTCCGATCTCACCCAGCAGTCGGGCGAGCGCCCGGTGACGGGAAAGCCGCGGTTCCCGGAACTCCGGATCCCGATGTCGCCAATCATCCTCGGGCAGATGCGCGACCCGCTCCGGGGTCATCGTGCCGGTGAGGAGTCCAGAGCCCATCGGAGAATAGACGATGACGCCGATCCGGTGACTTCGTGCGTAGGGCAGGATCTCTTGCTCGACCTCAGGGTACACGAGGGAGTACGGGGGTTGTAGGGTCTCGATGGGGGCGATCGCCGCGGCCCGTTCCATCTGAGGGACGTCGAAGTTCGAGACACCGATGTGTCCGACCTGTCCCTCGTCCTTGAGCTCCGCGAGGGTCCTCCAGCCCTCCTCGATGTCCCGGTCGGGAATCGGCCAGTGGACCTGGACCAGCTGGATCGTATCTGTGCCCAGACGTCGGCGGCTCTCCACGATCTCCGCCCGGATCGAGGCGGCCGTGAGATTGTGGACGACCTTCCGCTCGGGAGTCCAGCGGAGCGATACCTTGGTGAAGATGTAGGGGGTCCTGGGGTGGCCCGTGAGCGCCCGGCCGACGATCTCCTCGGAGTGACCTGTCCCGTAGACGGGAGCGGTGTCGATCCAGTTGATCCCGACCTCCCTCGCCCGTCGGATCGCCTCCAGCGAGCGTTCGTCCTCCTGGGGCCCCCACGCGAACTCCCAGCCGCCTCCGCCGATCGCCCAGGTGCCGAGCCCGATGGGCGTGATGCGGAGCCCGGTGCGTCCGAGGTCCCTCCGTTCCGGGCTCTGCGGCACGGTCGGCTTGCTCACGGTCTCCCCTGCACTCCTTCGCGATGGGCGAACTCACTCGCCGGCGTGTCACGCACCGATATCTCGGTTTGCAGCCCCTCGATGGAACCCTCAGGTCCCTCTCGCCGGGCCCCCTCGTTCTCGATGCGAACGATCCGGCTCCCGTCCGAGCCGAGGTCATGAAACATCGTGAAGAGACCCGGGGAGAGTCGCGCGACGCACGGGGCGACGCCGGGTCGCGCGGGCCGGACGTCCGCTCCGGACGCGACCGCTCGGTCCGCCGGCTTGGCGCTAGGGCCCCGTCCTCTCGACCTCGACATAGTTCAACATGAAGCCTCCCAGCGGGTGCCCCTGGTACAGGTCAATGAATCCCCGGAACTCGACGAGGGGGAGAGGTTCCGTCAGGTTCACTCGGTAGGCAAGGGAGGTCCACGCACTGGCCGAAAGCTCGGAGCCAAACACGGAGACATTCACCAGTGCGTGATGGATCGTACCCCCTGTCCAGACGACGTCCACGGAGGCGAGGGGGATCGACGGGCTCGCGTTCGTGAAGAGGCTCCCGCTGACGTTGAATGTGATGGTGTACGCTCCCGGCAGGATGGGGAGGCCGGGCCCGGCCCATACTTCGGCCTGCGTACCGTTGAGGGGTCGCGTGACCTCGGACTGAATGGTGCGTCCGAAGGCACTTCCCGGTCTCGCGGTCACGGTCCCCGCACTGCCGATCGTCAGATTCCTCCACGTGAAGTACGCCGGGTTGGCCGGCGCTTCGACGATACGGTACTGCGCGGCCCCAGTGAATCCGAGTTCGAACAGGTAGACCGTGCCGGGGTAGTCTTCCATGTAATCATAGGCCACCAGTCCGTACACGGAGCGATTGAACATGTCGCTCGCCAGGAAGCTCGGCATGTCCCCCATCTCCACGCTGTCCGCAAGAACGAACCGGGGAAGGTTCTGGGGAGTGAACGGAAAGTACGGAACCGGATGCTTCGGGCCGATCACGAACCACGGGACCGCCCAGGCGTTCGGGTCGTTGGCGACGTACGGGAAGAGGCGGTTCGATGAGAGCACCGTGGCGCCCGGAGGTATGTGGCCGGTGAGCCACCCGATCTCGTTCGACATGGGGTTCTCTCCCCACTTGAAAAGGTAGCCGGGAGACGGAGTGGCCGCGAAGTTGGCAGAGTTCAGAGGCGACATGACGGCGTCGAACACCAGTACCGTGACAAGCATCGTGACCAGGAGGGCGAGAACCGCTCGCGGGGCGCGATGGCGGCCCCGAACGGTCGAACCCGTGCGGTCTTGGGCCGCCCGCACGGGAGGATGGCGCCACCTCCACACGGATAGTGACGCGGCCGAGGCAAAGAGCAGCAGGAGGGGGACCCAGTACGAGAGGCCGGGCGAGTCCCCAAGAATATGGGCCGAGCCCTCCGAGATCGAGGCGATGGCGGTGTATCCGACCATGAGGCCGCACAGCACGGCCAGAAGCATCGTGGGAGTGCGTGAGGTCGTTTCGGACCGGTGGAGAGAGCTCAATCCGGCGATGGCGGCAAGCGCAAGGGGAGCGACGGTGACGAGCGGATATGCTTCTCCAAAGTTCCGGGAAAACCCGGGGGCCACGAACACTGAGTAGACGAACCACGGTATCGAAAGAATGAGGTATCTCGGGGCCAGGAGCGGCAGGAAAGCGAAGGTCGCGAGGAGGAGCAGCCAGTAGGTGCTGGAGCTCGACAGGCTGGCCAGGTTCGCCGACCAACCGATCGTGCTGCCGATCCCTCCCGGACCGCCTCCGGTACTGCTGGGCACACCGAGAACTCCGGGAACCACGACATACTGGAACCCGCGCACGGCGACGTAGGCCGCGAGGCTCAGCACCGCGAGCCCTACCAGCGCGCGGATGCGAGGGTCGTACAACGCACGCCTCCAATCCCACCGGAGGGCCTCCGCTCGTTCCGCCAAGAAGAAGAGGAGCACTCCGCCCGCAAGGAAGGGAAACACCTCGAGGGTCATTGTCCCGAGGCCGAGTGGGATCAGGCTCAGGAGGATCCGGGAGCGTCGAACGAGGAGAAAGAACACGAGGAACTCGAGCGGTAGGAACGACTCCCAATGGAAGTCGTAGAAGAGCCCTGAGATAACCGCAAAACTCGTGAGATAGAGCGCCACCATCGCCAGGCGCTGCCAGGGACGTTGAAGCACCTGTCGCGCGAAGTAGTAGAGCGGGACGGCCGAGAGCGAAAAGACGGTGGACTGGAGGACGAAGAGCGTCAGTTGGTTCGGGGCGGCCGCATAGAGGGGAGCAACGGCGAACGCGACGTAGGTGCTGTGCACTTGCAGGTAGGAGTGTGCGTTGAAGAAGGAAATGTCGGCGGTCTCGTAGAGCAGCCGGCCATGGGCCGTAGTCCAGAGCAACTGCTGGTTGATCCCAAGGTCCCAGCTCGCCGTGTACAGGTTCTCGGCGCGCAGGTTGCTGAGGTAGCTCAGGAGTACCGCGTAGCCGGCGACCATCGCGAGGAGGCTGGCCCACTCCCAATGTCGGACGAGGCGGTCGACCCGCGAGCCGTGAGGACCCGGTCCACGACCCGGCGCAGTCTCGACGGCGGCACTCCCGGCGATTGGAGAACGACCGGGGGGATCAGAGTCCATTCAAACGAGGTCCTCTTCGGGACGCCGGAAGACCGCCCACGACCGTGTCACCTCTCCAAGTAGTTTCCCACGTCCGTCGGGCAGCCGGACCCGGAGGGCGAGCGGGGACCCTGGAGTCGGACCGGACGGGGAGGGCTCGACCCGGCACGGCACGAGGGTCGACCGACGGCGGGGTCAAGCGAGGCCGGGAGCGCCTTCGGAGCCGTCCCCGCTCGTCGGCCCACCCCGGGTCAAAGATATCAAGGGGCGGTCGACAAATACGGCGGCGGGTCGGGTGTGGACCTAAGGGAGAACGCGGGTGCAGCATAGGCCCTCGGTCGCGTTCATCAGCGGATCGAAGGCGGCGGACGGAATCTTTCACGGGAACTTCCAGGTGTATCGGGCCGCGCAGCAGCTCGCGTTCCCATCTCGTTGGTTTCAGTGCGTCGACCCGAGCGACCCGGACGGTCACTACGGGGGCGGGGTCACGCTGCAGGGATGGCAGCTGCCGTCGCAAGTGCTCGAGCTGGGCCTCAATCGGCTCTATAAATTTCCCTCCGAGGTGAAAACCCTCCCCGAGGACCGACTGTTCTTGTGCGATCCGACGTTCCTGCGGGTCGCGAACCACACGACCTCGTCGCGCGTCATCGTGCACGTTCATGACCTGCGCCCGCTCACGAGCCATGGGGACCGCTGGTCGACCCGGTGGATGTTCCGGTACGCGATCCCACGACTCAAGCACGTTCGGCGGATCATGGTGAACACCGAGTTCGTTCGCGGCCAGCTCGAAGCATTGCCGGGCTTGGACGACAAGATCTACGTCCTCCCCCCGCACGTCGAGATCTCCGAAGAGGCGGCCAAGGCCCACGTTGCCCGTTCCCGGGAGCGACTCGCTCGCGCGGAGACGCTCCGCGTGGTGTACGTGGCGACCGACCGACCCCATAAGAACCTCCGGTTCTACTTTGACCTCGCCGAAGCTCTTTCCGAAGAACGCGGGCCCCGGTTTGAGTTCGTCCTGGTCTCACGACTCGCCCGGAGGTCGCGAGAACGGTTGGACCGAACTCGTCCGGCCAATCTGACCGTCGTCCCGTTCGCCCCCGACGTGGCACCGATCTATGAGACCTCGGACCTCCTCGCCTTTCCCTCCCTGTACGAGGGTTTCGGGCTCCCCATGCTCGAGGCGCTCTCGTACGGAATGCCGGTTGTAGCCAACGACCTCGAGCCGATGCGGGAGATCCTCGCGTCGGGGGGCACCCTGGTCGCCCCCGGGGATCTCGCGGCATGGAAGGAGGCCCTGCGCACACTGGCCGAGCCCCGTGCCTACGCGGTCGCGGCGATTCGGTCGATGGACCGGGCCACGACATACTCCCGCGATCGTTTCGTTCCACGAGTGCCGGGCCTCCTCGAGTGAGTCCAGGGGGCCCGGACCCGGGGGGAAGGACGGCCGCCTACGGTCCGAGACGCTTCTGCTCGGTCTCGACCATGATGCGGACCAGGTCCTTGAACCGGACCCGAGGCTCCCAGCCGAGCAGGCGACGTGCTTTGGAGGCGTCCCCCCGCAGGTTGTACACCTCCGACGGTCGAGTGAACTTGTCGTCCGTCACGACGTACTTCTGCCAATCGGAGATTCCCACGAGAGCGAACGCCTCCTCGACGAACTCCCGGACCGCGTGCGACTCGCCGGTCGCTCCGACAAAGTCGTCGGCCTCCGAGTGCTGTAGGGTTCGCCACATCAGGTCCACGTACTCGGGGGCATACCCCCAGTCCCGCTTCGCATCCAGGTTCCCGAGCATCAGCTGCTTATCGAGTCCCCGGCCGATCCGCACCACGGCGGCCGCGATCTTGCGGGTCACAAACTCCATCCCGCGACGCGGTGACTCGTGATTGAACAGGATCCCGTTGCTCACGAACAGACCGTAGGCCTCACGGTAGTTGACCGAGGCCCAATAGCCGTAGACCTTGGCCACTCCGTACGGGCTCCGGGGATGGAACGGTGTCGTTTCGGATTGGGGTTCGATCGAGACGTGACCATACATCTCGCTCGATGAGGCCTGGTAGAGCCGGGCCTGGGGGGCGTAGGCTCGGACCGCCTCCAGTAGCCGGACGGCCCCGAGCCCCGTGATCTCCCCCGTGAGGACCGGCTGCCGGAACGATGTGCCCACGAAGGACTGCGCCGCGAGATTGTAGATCTCGTCCGGTTGCGCCTTCTGAAGCGCAAGATTGAGCGAGGTCTGGTCCATCAGGTCTCCGTCGATGATCTCGATCGAGCCGAGCACCGACTCCAAGTTCGTCATGTTGGGGCTGCTCAGCCGGCGAACGAGACCGAAGACCCGGTAGCCTTTGGCCACCAGAAGCTCGGCGAGATACGAACCGTCCTGGCCGGTGACTCCCGTGACCAATGCCGTCCTGCTCGACACGATCCGGTTCAGCTTCCCGAGGGTTATTAGAAGTTCTCCTGATTATGGGTGGGGGGACGAATCTCCGGGTGATCGCAGCGAAACCGAACTCGAGAGCGGGCCGGGAAAGCCCGTCCCGTTCCGACAGAGTGAAACGACCGCGAAGTGATTGACCCGACGCTCACCCCCTACGATGGCCGATCTCACCGTGACACCAACTCTCGCCATCGTGAACAGCTCCGACCGCCATAGCGGGATCACGCTGGCCGCGTGGCCGTATGCCCTCGCCTTCCGGAGGATGGGCTTTCGCGTGAGCTGGTACCAATGTGTCGATCGGGGGGCCGACCCGTTCGTGCCCGAGAACGGCACGACCGTCGCCGGAGTCGGCCTGCCGGTCCAGTCGTTGGAAATGGGCATCAACCGATTCTGGGCCTTTCCACGTTATTTCCGGAACCTCCAGCAGGATGCGTTGCTCCTCACCGACCCGACCCTCTCCTTTGTCGCTCGGCCCCTTCGACGGACTGCGGTGCTGGTCCACGACCTCCTGCCGCTGACCCGGTTCGCGGACCGTGTCGATTCGCGCTGGATGTTCCGGGCCGTGTTGCCGAGGCTCCGCCAGATGGGCCTCGTGATCGTGACGACGGCGATGATGCAATCCGAGCTGGTGCGCCGGGGCGTGGACCCTCGCAGGATTCGGGTGATCCCGTACACTCACGAGCTCGGATTTCACCCCGATCATCCGCCGCGATCGGAGGAGCGGATCGCCCGGACCGGGGAGGTTCGGGCGCTGTATGTCGCCACCGACCGCCCGTTCAAGAACATCGAGTTCGTCCTCCGGCTGGCGAAGGCGCTCCAGGGGGAGCGGACACAGCCACGGATCCATCTGACGCTCGTCTCGCGCCTCCGGCGTCGAACGCAGCGACGCATCGCGGCCCTCAACCTGCCCAACCTCCGCGTGGTGCAAGATGCCCCGTCCATGACCGAGCTCTACGAGGGGTGTGACGTGCTCATCCACCCGAGCCTTCACGAGGGTTTCGGCCGACCCCTGATCGAGGCGATGGCCTACGGAATCCCCGTGATCGCCAACCGCATCGAGCCCCTGACCGAGGTGCTGGGTAACGCCGGTATCGCCCTGGGCGTGGACTCGGTAGAACCCTGGATCACGGCGCTCCGATCCCTCGCGACCGATGGAGCACTGCCCGAATTCGCCGCCCGGTCCCTCGAACGCGGGTCGGCGTTTCTCCCGGATCGCTTCCAGAACGCTCTCGCGGACGCGTTCCGGGGCTTCACCCTCTGACCCCTTCCCTCCGAGCGCGCCCCCCCACCCTACGACGGGGAGGGTCCGGCGCGCGGGGAGTTCGGAGGGCGAGGTCGGACTCTAGGGGGGAGTATAGTCGATCTCGATGAAGTTCAGCTGGACGTTGCCCGGGACGAACGTCCCATTATTCACATAGCCAGAGAGATACCCTCGCCACTCCGCACTGGGATGCGACTCGGTCAGCTGGAACTGGAAGGTGAAATCCGTCCACTGAGTAGGGGAGATTTCGTTCTGGGTGATGTCGATGGTGTACCAGAAGCCGGTCCCCGCGGCATTCGCATTCATCATCAGGATCGTGGCGTTCGCGGGGCCGGGTCCGCTCAGGTTCCCCCGGAGCGACACGGTCACGGTGTACTTGCCTGCGAGCAGCGTAGCGTAGGGTCCGTACCAGATGGTCGGGCCGTTGCCGGAGAGGTCGGGAGACGGAGAACTGGCGACCACTTCCCCGCAAAGGGAATCCGCGTAGGGTCGGACGACTCCGGAAGGCCCCAGCGCGAAGTCGTTTCCGCACAGGATCATCTGATGCGGGAACGGAGTCACTTGACGGACGGTCGACGGACCGGAGTAACCGAGCTCGAAGAGGTAGATCGACCCCGGGTATCCAGCCGAGGAATAGAGCAGGTCACGGATCCCGTAGACGCCCTGGTTGAAGAGCTCGGGTACCAGGAAGGAGGGAACGGCGAACCACTCGCTGGTGCTCAGCAGGACGTACCTCGGTAGGTGCGTCGCATTGAACGGAAGGCCGTTCTGGGTGGCGGGGTACCAGAGAAGGGAGTACGCCTGTGGGTTGTTCGCAACGAACGGAAAGAGATTGTCGGATGCGAGAACGGTCTGGGAAGGAGCAATGGGGGCGACGACCTCCGACATGTAGGCAAAGGAGGCGTCGGGGGCGTAGTTGAACGCGTATCCGTTGCCCAGTCCTGAGGGGAGATTCGCCGTATTCAGGGGCGACATCGCCAGATTGAAGGCAACGAGAAGGACGACGGCCATGACGGAGGCGAGCCGCAGTACCCAGGGCGATCCTAGGGTGCGCCGTAGCCTCTGAATACGGGCCCGGGGGGAGGATCGGACGCCCCGGCGGACCCCGCGAACCACGACGTATACCGCCGCAATACAGACCGCCGCGATGCCGGCGACCCATAGGCCCAGGGTCGACTCGCCGATGAGGGCCTGGGAGAACCAGAGGCCGGAAACGAGGGGCGGGAGGAGCATGATCGGCCAGCCCGCCCCGAGCCCGCGGGACGACCGCGCTCCGCGAAGCTGGGAGCCAAGTTCGCCGAGCCCCGTGACAAAGCCAATCGCCAAGGGAGGGGCCGCAATGAAGGCATACTGGAATCCGAAGCGGGCGAACGCGGGATTCGGGGCCATGAAGACAGTGTACGCAAACCAAGGGAAGCTGAGAATCAGGAGCCGCTGCCGATAGAGCAGCGGGAGGAACCCGAACGCGCCCGCTAGGAGGAACCAGTACAGGAGGCGATCGGAAAGGCCGACGAGCGTTGCACCCGCCCACAAGGAGATGCCCAGGCCGTGGATGGAGGCGGGGTTCGAGGACGTCGTGATCAGTTGAGTTCCTGTGACCTCCGGAATCACGTTGTGTCGAACGTAGGTCAGGAGGAGGAACAGCACCAGCAGTACTACGACGAACACCGCGAGCCGAAGGAAAGGCCTGCGGGCGCCCCGGGAGAGCGTGCGGGTGGTCAGGATCTCTCGAAGGTAGGGATAGGCGAAGTAGAGGCCTATCCCGACGACCAGGAACGGAAACACCTCGAGCGTGAGGGTCCCGAGGACCGCCGCGACGAACGCCCATCGAAACCGGTTGGACTGCAGAAGGTAGAACGTCCACAGGAATTCCACCGACACGAAAGCTTCCCAGTGGAAGTCGTAGAGCAACGCCGAGAGGATCGGGAAGGAGCCGAGGTAGACGAGCACGCCCACATAGCAGAGCGATGGCGGAACCCCGCGACGCCTACCGATCAGATAGAGCGGTACTGCTCCCGAAGCGACGACCACGGCCTGGAGCGCAAGCAGCGTCTCGGCGCTCGGAGCGAGAGCATACAGCCCGGAAACCGGGATCGCGATGTAGGTGGTATGCACGAGCAGAAACGAGCCGGAGCCGAACCGGGAGATCGTGGACACGTAGAGCAGGGAGCCGTGGGTGTTGGTCCAAAGCGCCTGCATGTTGATGCCGAGGTCCCAATTCGACCCGTAGAATTCGGAAAATCTCAGGAAGCTCAGAACGAAGTAGAACACGGAAAATGTGGCCACCACTCCCAGCAGAGGGAACGGCTCACGCCGGAGCGCTCGCCCGAGGCGACCCGGCCAAGCGCCGGAGGGGGCCCCGACCGTCGTCGGTGCCGCCCGTGGATCGCCGCTCACGTCCGCGACCACCGCACGTCTCCCCTCTGGGGAGCGCACCTACCTTCGGGCGCTCTCGTTCGCGGCGCGCGCGGCCACCGTGCGACGCACGAGACTCCCGCCTCGTTCCCTGCGCCCACCAAGCTGTCACTCCTCAGAGATTCGGGATTCCCAGCGAGGCCCCGACGTGACAAAAAGGTTCATCAGATAGGCGCCACGGACCTCGTTCCAGCCGCGGACCTCCTGCAGGTGAACCGATCGCCTATCGGACGCGCCGACGATGCGGTACACGCGAAACCGCTCCCGTAGGTACTCCCACAAAGAGCGGGAACCGAACAGGTGGTTCCACTCGAGGATCATCGCCACATCCTGCGCGTGCTCTAAATATCTCGACATCCCCCGAAGTATCTGCATCTCCGAGCCTTCGGCGTCCAGCTTCATCACAATGCCATCGGCGGAGGCGAGCTCATGGTCCAGGGTGGAGACCCGCACGGGCACGGACCGTCGCGCGCCGGCAAACGGAAGAAGACTGGCCCAGCCGTCCTCGAACCGTGAGATGTAGAGGCGTTGCTCTCCCTCCGCCCCGCCGAGCGCGATCGGACGCACCTGGACGGTGGTCCCCAAACCGTTCAACTCCACGTTCCGCCGGAGACGTTCGACGGCCCTCGGGTTCGGTTCGATCGCGATCACCCGACCTGCGGCTCCCACGAACTGGCCCGCGAGGAGAGCGAAGTAGCCGTTGTTCGCGCCTACGTCGACAAACGTGTCTCCCGGGCGAAGGAGCCGAGAGAGCAATTGGCTCGTCTCGGGTTCGTACGACCCCTGACGGACGATCGACCAGAACATCCGGACGTCGTGCCTCTCGCGAAGGTCCAAGGACAGCCGTACTCCGAGCACGCTCACCACGACCGTGTCACCGTAGCGGCGGCGCAGCCGGGATTGCAAGATGACGAACCATGCCATGAAGAGCCACCGGGCCGGCCGCTCAAGGAACGGAAGGAGCATCAGCAGGTCTCGGGTCGGACGCGAACGGGGACCCGTCCTCGTGGTGGCCGGATCCTCGTCAGGGTCGGTCATCATTGGGCACGTGGGAAGAGAGTGGCGCTCGTCGGACGGGGCCGGCCGGTCCAGAAAGTTGAACGGTGCATCATGGGGACCCGATCAACGGGGCCGGGTGCTTCGATCCCATAGGAAGTACAACCATCTTGCGGCCCCCGGTGAGACGAGCGCGGCGGTCGAGCCGAGGGCGAGGACCCGGCTCCAGAGGGAGTTGCGGGCTCCTCGCAAACGGAGCACCCGCACGAGCCGCTCGGCCATCCCTCTACGAGACGTCCGGGAGTCGAAGATGGCCAGCAGGGCCTCGTCCTCCGCCTCGATGAGACGAAGATGGTTCGCCACGGTCGCGGCCAACACATCGTTCCTCGCGCGGGCGAGTTGGAGAAGAACTCGAACGGTCTTGAGCTGACGGACGATGGGTTCCGCTCTCCCCGCCGCCGTCGAGTGCCAAGAGATGTTGCTGGGAGAAAGCCGGTACAGGGTGAGCCGGTCCGGGGCGCTGTAGATCTCCACGCCGGACAGGCAGGCGACAAAGAAGAGAAAGGTGTCCGCACCTCCGGAGATCTGTTCCAGATCGGCCAGGTGAGGAAGCACGAGATCGCGTCGGATCGCGATCGAGCTGTGGTTGAACTCGGCCGACGCGTCGAGAAGCTCTTGGAGCCGATGCTCCCGTTCGAGGTGGTCGAAGTGCCGTGTCCGGTTCGTCGAGGCGCGATGTGAAATATCGACGTTCCTCCGGTAGGCGACCGGACGGCCCCTCGAGTCGATGACCTGAGATTGGTTGTGGTAGTAACCGACGGAGGGGTATCGCCCGAAGGTGTCCGCGAGGTGCCCTAGCCGATCTGGAACCCAGAGATCGTCGTCGTCCAGGAAGGTGACGATCCGCCCTTTCGCCTCTCGAAGCGCCGCGGCAAAGACCGGACCGATAGGGGCATCCAGCGGTATCTCTCGGATTCCCTCCTGACGACAGTAGCGCTCGATCTCGGGGTCCTCAAAGTCCCGGACGAGGATCACCTCGAACCGGGAGCGGGGCAGGTTCTGGCCGACCACGCTCCGCAGGGCGCCCGGGAGGTACTCTTGCCGCCGGTGGGCCGTCACCACTACGGTGATGAGCTCTTCGCGCTCTGGGCTGCGCGCATGCGACGACCCGTCCGCGCTCACCGGGTTGCCCCCGACCGCTGTCCCGCGGTCCCCCGGTCCTTCGAGGTCCTCGGGGTGGAATCGCCTCGGAGTCTCACCCTTGCGACTTCCGGGGCGGCGGGAGGAGTGCCGGGAATGTGCGAGGTGAGGGGCATGGATCGCGGTCCGGGGCTCCCCGCTGCACTACTTGAGCGTCGCGTACCAGGCTTCGAGTCCTTCCCGTGGGTCGGTCCGTTCGACCGCACAGCGTCCCATCCGACCCCAGCGGGGGCCCGTACCAGCGGCCTCGGATCCTCCTTCCACCACGCGTCCTGGGTCCGGCGCGGTGCCTGCTCACGGCCCTCTCCAATCGGTGGACTCCCGTTGCCGAGGTACGAGGAAACCCCCTTCTTCCGGTCCGGAGCCGAAGACCGGGCCCGCCCGACGGGTTCGTACGGGGGGCACCAAAGGTTAATTACTGGTCTCCGCCACCGAGGACCCGTGTAAACCGGGACACTGTCGCTCATGAAGAGCCTCCTCTTTGTGGCAGACCCGATGGGAGGTACCCCCTCCGTCCAGTTCGATTTGCTCTTCGGTTTGTCCACGAACCTGCGTTCTCGCTACCGCGTGGCGATCTACACCCCCTTCTGCGACGCATGGATGCGGGAGCGGCTCGAGGGCGCCGGCTCGGTCGTCTATGCGCCGAACCGGGCGAGCTTTCCCCTGAACCGAGTGCTCCAGTTCAGCAACACGGGGAGCGAGTCCATGCTCTGGGCCGAGAGCTGGATTCGGGAGGCCACCCTCGGCAAGAACTCGGAAGAAGCGGACCGGATGCTTGCCGGGGAAGAATTCGACTACACGGTCAATCTCTCCATGACCGTACCGACCCGCAGCGACCTCTGGTGGATCCTCGGTACTCCGCTCGACCAGACGATTCGCGGGATGGCGGGCACGAACCTGGTCGCGAGGCTCGTGCGGATTCTGGGGACCCGTCTGCTCGCGCGCATGGACTCCGCGGTCCTACACCGTATCCAGTCCCGGACGCGAAGAGTCGTGGCGAACTCCCCGTTTCTGCTCGACCTCCATCGCGCACGGGGCGTGAAGGTCGAGGGCGTAGTCTACACCCTGACGGACATCTCCGACTTCCGTCCGGGCGATGTAAGGCCGTCGCGCGACTACGTCCTGCTCTACCTGGGAAAAGAGACCGAGCTGATCGATTTCGACCGGCTCAAGAGCGCCGGCGTGCGGATCGTCGCGTTCGGTAGCAAGATCCCGGTCGGCACACGATTCAATCACGTCCGGAACTCGGTCGACTTCTACGGGCGGGTGAGCCGTGAGGTGCTCGTGGCCCTGTACTCGAACGCCCTCTTCACGCTCTTTCCGTTCACGTGCGAGCCGATGGGTCTTGTGCCGATCGAATCCATGGCGTGCGGCACCCCGGTCCTGACATACAACCGGCAGGGCCCCGCCTCGACCGTGCAGAACGGGAAGACCGGGTGGCTCGTGGACGGTCCCGAGCAGATGGTGTCGCGGGCGATCGAGCTTTGGAGGCGCGGTACCAACGGCATGCGGCCCGAGGCCTGCATCCAGCGCGCCCAGGAATTTACGGTGCGTCGCTCGGTCGAGGAGCTCATCGGGTGGATCGAGCAGTCCTCACATTCCGTGCTCACCCCCAGCTCGGCTCAGGAACGCCTTCCCATGCCCTCACCCGTCCCCTCCGCGGGGCCTTGAACTCCTTTCGAGGCACGCGAGCGTCCGCGTCACGGGACGGGAATGGCCCGTCGAAGCGGCGGTCGCCTTCGGGACTTGGGTTCCGAAGGTCTCACGCCGCGAGTCGTGGTCGAGGACCCGGTATGGACCTGGTCTCTCCGGCCGGTTCCGCCCCCCCCTCCCGGGTCGGAGAAGGGCATCGAAAGGTAGTTCTCACCGTTCGGATTCGACCCGCTCGAGCAGCCGCGCCGAGCTGTCTTCGTGTCGATGAGTTCCTCGCAGCGTGATCCCCTCGGAGTCATCGTCCTAGGCATGCATCGGAGCGGGACCTCCCTGACCGTGAACCTGTTGTCGGCCGCGGGGGCGTACGTGGAGAGCTCGATCCCTCCGGACGAACGAAATCCGCGGGGCTTTGGGGAAAGCCGGGAGGTCGTCGACCTCAACCGGCGGATCATGGCCCTGCTGGGGATCACGACCTCTTGGATCCCGCCGCTCGATCCCGGCTGGCCAAGTGCGTCCCGACTCGATCGGTACCGAGGGTGGGCAGAGCGGATCATCTCCCGGTTGGACTCGCATCCGGTATGGGTCCTGAAGGATCCACGGTTTTCCCTCACCCTGCCGTTCTGGCTGCCGCTGATCCATCGACCGGTACGGTGTGTCGTTTGCATCCGCAATCCGTTGGAGTCCGCCATCTCTACGGGGCGGTCCCGAAGTGTCACTCCACGGGACCTTTCGACGTGGTACGAGTTCACCGTGCACGCGCTCCGGAACACGACCGACCGTTCGAGGCTTATTGTTCACTTCGAGCGCTATTTCGACTCGCAGGGCCTTTCTCAGGTCGGCCAGCTCTGTGCGTTCCTGGGGTTGGAGGTTCCCGCGGACGTACGATCCGTAATCTCGCCCGCACTCTATCGGAACCGGGTCACCCTCGAGACTTTGCGGGGCGACGAACAGGTCCCCGGACGGGTCAAGATCCTCTATGAGCGTCTCCTCGACTCTCGGGGGTCCGATACCGAGAAACTCGACTACGGGAGGGATGAGCTCGACCCGGGACCGCAGGGTCTCGGTCGATCCCTCCGAACACTCTTGGTTCGGGCCTCCGGGTGGGCGTGGGTCGCGTATCGAGACAATCCGATATATGCAAGGCTTCCGGATTCCATTCGACGGGCACTGGGGAGGGCGACGGGCGAGTGGTCGCGTTGAGCCGGCCCCGGGTCACACGCGAGTAAGGCAACGAGAGAACGACTGCGATCAGCTCCGGCCCTGAGAAACGGCTGCCATGAGGTGGTTATCTGCGGCCCGGAGAAGGAGCAGCCCACCCGAGGGCCAGAGAACTGAACCGGTCGCACCCTGAGCGCTGGGCGCCGAAGTCGCCGGGTCCACGACCAGCGTGACGGCCGCAGAGGCGACGGAGGTCCCGGACGAGTCGGTGACGGTGCAGGAGATGCTCCAGGTGCCGCGGGAGGTCGGGGTCCCGGTGAAGGAGGCGACGTTCCCCGGGTTCGGGATGCCCTTGACGTATTCGTGCCAGGAGTACTTGTAGGGAGGAGAACCGCCGCTCGCCGCGACGGAGAAGGAGGTGAGGGTCCCGACGTAGGAGGGGTCGGGGGAGATGATCGGGGCCGAGACGCTGAGCGGTCCGGTGCCCGGGGGGGAGACCTGGAGACTGGTGTTCGCGAAGGCGGATCGGCTGGAGGAGTCGGTCACCTGGACCTCGGGAGTGTAGCTACCGGTCGAGGTCGGTGTGCAGGCGAGCGAGGCGGTGTCGGCCGAGGCGCAGCCGGGGGGG
>JBJKRJ010000026.1:0-36945 GCA_046704665.1 Thermoplasmata archaeon
CGCTGACGCAGGCGGCCGGCGGGGTCGGGCAGGTCATGTTCCAGGGCCACGGCGGCGCCAGCACTCCGACCGAGCTCTTCCAGTGGATGACCCAGTTCGGCGGGAACCCGATGGTCTTCAATGACACGGGCGATGTGGCGGCGATGCAGTATCTGTACAACCTGAGCGCCTACTTCAACCCCGGATACAAGACCGCGTACTGGGCCACCTACACGGGTCTCGCCTCGGGTCAGTACTCGATCCTCGACTACCAGTGGCCGTACATCTACTCCGATCTGCAGGCCCTCGGGATGACGAACCAGTCGCTGGGGGTCTACGCGGGTCCGGCCGGACCCGCGAACTCCGACCACCTGATCGGTGGGGACGTGCTCGCGATCCCGAAAGGGGTCGGGAATCTCTGGGCGGCGACCCAATTCTCGAGCTTCCTGCTCTCGACGCCGGTCCAGCAGATGTTCATCGAGTACCTGAGCTGGCCCGCGGTGAACGCGGCGGCCTACAAGAACCTGCCGTCCAGCATCTCTACGATCTACAACGCTCTCGAGTCCGCGATCGCGAACCCAGTCTTCCGGCCCCCGGTGGCATGGATCTCGGAGTGGCAGACCCTGATGGACAAGGCCTGGACGTCCATCATCGTGAACCACGGCTCGTACTCGAGCATCCTCTCGACCCTTACGGCGGAGAACTCGGCGCTGGACCAATATCTGACGGCCAACTACGGTCCGTCGGTGGCGAGCAGCTACGAGTCGGGAGCGTACGGTCCGTTGATCGTCAGCTAGCGCGCACCCAACCTATTCCCCAACCGTTTCCGGGGGAGGCGTGCGGTCCCGGCTCTGGCGCAAGGAGTACTGGGTCCCGCTCGCTCTCGTCGCGCCCGCGCTCGCCTATGTGGCGGCGATCTCGTTCTACCCCACCGTCGACGCGGTCTACCTGAGCTTCCAGACCCCCTTCGCGTCGAACACGCTGGAGAACTACAACCTGCTCCCGCTCTTCGGGGTCTACCCGGCGATCTGGAACACGATCTACTTCACGGCCGGGGCGCTGGCGCTACAATTCGGACTCGGCCTCGGCGGTGCGCTCCTGCTCGCGCAGACGTTCCGAGGAAAGAGCGTGGTCTCCACCGCGCTCATCCTTCCGATCGGCTTCGCCACGGTCGTCACGGGGTACGTCTTCACCCTCATCCTCCCCGCCGGCGGGGGAGGATACGCCAACTCCGCCCTGCACGGGCTCTCCCTCCCGACCGTGGACTGGTATGCGAATAACGACATGGTCCTCTTCTCGATCATCCTTGCGGACTCTTGGAAGAACACCCCGCTCATCACCCTCATCCTGCTCGCGGGTCTCACCACGATCCCTCGGAACCTCTACGAGGCCGCCGCGGTCGATGGGGCGGGCGCGGTGCGAAGGTTCCTGTTCGTCACGCTCCCCAATCTGAAGGCGTTCATCGCGATCGCGCTCATCATTCGCGGGATCAGCGAGTTCAACGTCTTCGCCCTCTTCCTGATCATGGGCACCTCGGCGACACCGGTGCTCACCACGCTCGCCTACGACCTGTACTACACGGGCGCGTCGCTCAACATTTCGACAGCGGCCGCGACGATCCTCCTCGGATTCGTCCTGGTCTTCGTCGCGATCGTCCTCGTGCTCGGCGGGGGCGGAGCGAGCCGGGGGCGTCGATGAGCCGTCGGCGGCGGCCCTGGGGCGTCTACGTCGCCTCCATTCTTCTCTCGCTCTTCTTTCTCTACCCGGTCTACGTCCTCTTCATGGTCGCCTTCGTTCCCACCCAGTTCACGTTCGAGAAGATCTACCCGGACCAGATCCCTCCGGCCTTCACCCTCCAGTACCTCACGACCGCGCTCGGCAGCTCGGCCTTGATCCTGGCGTTCGAGCGTAGCCTCGAGGTCGCGACGTTGGTCGGGGCCCTCGCGATCGGGTTCGGCATCCCGGTGGCCTGGGGACTGAGCCGGCTCCCGCGAAGGACGGCGTACGGCCTCACCACGACGCTGTTCATCGTGAACATGATGCCGGCGCTCGTGATCGCGATCCCGATCAGCGCCGACTTCATCTCGCTCCACCTGTGGGATACGGTCCTTGGCCTCGCCCTCACCCAGGAGCTCGTGGTGCTCCCGATCGTGACGTTCCTACTTCTCGGTGCGTTCCAGGCGATACCGATCGAGCTGGAACAGCAGGCCCGGATCGACGGCGCCGGCCTCTTCCGCACGATCTACGGAGTCCTCGTTCCGCTCGCCATCCCCGCGATCGTCGCCGCGTTCCTTCTCGCCTGGATGATCTCCTGGGACGAGTTCACCTTCGCGGTCATCCTCTCCCCGATCCATCAGACCCTTCCGCTCGTCATCTTCTTCGATATCACCCGCGGCGACATCCGGGCAGCCTCCGCGTTCGCGATGCTCGCCAGCATTCCGGTCATCGCGCTCACGATCGTGCTGCAGCGATTCCTGAAAGGAGAACATCTCGCAGGAGGTCTCAAGGGATGACGGCGAAGCTCGAGCTACGGGGCATCTCGAAGGTCTACGGCAAGAAGCCGGTCGCCCAGGACGTCGATCTGGCCGTCGACCCGGGAGAGTTCTTCGTGATCCTGGGTCCTTCGGGCGAGGGAAAGTCGACGTTCCTGCGCATCGTGGCCGGGCTCGAGACCCCGGACGCCGGACGCGTCCTGATCGAGGGCCAGGACGTCACGGACCTCCCGCCGAACCGGCGCAACGTCGCAATGGTGTTCCAGAACTACGCGCTCTATCCGAACCTGAACGTCTACAAGAACATCGCCTTCCCGCTCAAGATGCAGCTCTTTCCCCGAGAGGAGATCGAGCCGAAGGTGCGGGAGGTCGCCCAGACGCTCGGGATCACCGACATCCTCTCGAGCCGGGTCGACCGGATCAGTGGCGGTCAGCAGCAGCGCGTCGCGCTCGCCCGGGCGATCGTGCGCCAGCCGAAACTGTTCCTTCTGGACGAGCCGCTCTCCAACCTGGACGCCCGCGTGCGATTCTCCGCACGGGCGGAGCTCAAGAAGATCCAACGGGAGCTCGGACAGACGTTCGTCTACGTCACCCACGACCAGAAGGAGGCGGAGACCCTCTCGGACCGGACCGGGGTGCTCCACCTGGGACGGTTCGAGCAGATCTCCCCCTTCCGGGACCTCCACGACCGTCCCGAGACCCGCTGGGTCGGAGACTTCGTGGGCGACGTTCCGATGAACTACCTTCCGAGCCCGGACGCCTCCGATGGGACGGAGGTCGGGTTCCGTCCAGAGTGGGCGAAGGTCGGCGACGGGCCGTACCGGGCCACGGTGGAGGTCTCGGAGCGCTCGGGCGACGTCTCGCTCCTTCTCTGCAGCTCCCCGGAGGGACGGCGCGTGTTCCTGCGGTCCTTACGGGCCGTCTCCCCCGGGGAGACGGTCCCGTATTCCGTCGAGCATACCCTCACCTTCGATTCGGAGGGACGAAGGCTCGCGTCCCCGTCGTAGGCGCTCGGTCCGGGTCGCAGAGCGAGCCGCCTCGGGAGCGAGAGGGTCCGGGAGGCCCCGACCCGACCGTTACGATAGGGGGGTCGGTGGAGCCCATCTAATGGCCACTCGATCGGAGGCTCGTCGGTCGGCTCCGCGCCCGTCAAAGGGACCGACCGGCCCCGCTCGCCGGTGCCGGTGGAGGCGAAGCCCTTTTTTGAGTATTCTCCTCGTGCGACGCACGAACGAAGCGGCAGGGGTCCGCACATTTCCGCGGGCGGCAGCAATCGGAGGTGCGAAGTAGTGTTGCCGGTCCGGCGTCCGCCCCGAGTTGCGGTGGAGAATGTCTGGCCGCAGGTGGACGAGGGGCGGGTCCCGATCCGACGGGTCGTGGGGGAGACCGTCGAGGTCTATGCCGACGTCTATGCGGAAGGCACCGCCGCCGTCCGCGCCGTGGTCCGATGGAGGCCCGCCTCAGAGCGCGTCTGGCACGAGCTCCCCATGGCGCCGATGGGGAACGACCGGTGGCGCGAAGCGTTCCTCGTCCCGGCGCCGGGCCGCTACCAGTACACCGTCGTCGGATGGGTCGATCCGTTCCTCACGTGGCGGATCCTCCTCGACCGTCGCATCGAGTCCCATGCCGTCGCCCCGGTCGATCTCCTCGAAGGCGCCGAGATCCTCGCGTCGCTCTCTCGGACGGTCCACGGCACCGACGCATCGCTCCTCGGCGAGGCGGCGGAACGGCTCCGCCGCCCGGGGGAGGGGTCGCTCGAGGAGGCGATCCGGGTCGCGCGGTCGCCCGAGCTCGCCGAGGCCGCGGCCCGGCACCCCGAACGCTCGGAGGTCGCCTCGTACCCCACGACGTTCGAGGTGGAGGTGGACCCGGCGAGGGCCGGTCACAGTGCGTGGTACGAGTTGTTCCCCCGGTCGACGAGCCCCGAGTCCGGACGGGCCGGCAGGTTCCGCGACCTGCGCGCCCGGCTCCCGTATATCGCGGGGCTCGGGTTCGACGTGGTCTACCTGACGCCGGTGCACCCGATCGGGCGGACGAACCGCCGCGGGCCCAACAATCGTCCGTCGTTCTCCTCCGACGTCCCGGGGAGCCCGTGGGCGATCGGTTCCCCGCACGGCGGCCACACGGCCGTCGACCCAACCCTCGGCACGCTCGAGGAGCTGCGCGGGGTCTTCGCCGAGGCTCGTCGGGTCGGCCTCGACGTCGCCCTCGATCTTGCCTTCCAGTGCGCACCGGACCATCCCTGGGTCCGCGAGCACCCGGACTGGTTCCACCACCTCCCGGACGGAAGCATCCGCACCGCGGAGAACCCTCCGAAGCGGTACGACGACATCTATCCGATCGACTTCGGGACCCGGGACTGGAAGGCGCTCTGGACGGCCCTCAAGGGGGTGGTCGACTTCTGGGTCCACGAGGGGGTTCGCTGGTTCCGCGTGGACAACCCGCACACGAAGCCGTTCGAGTTCTGGCGCTGGCTCATCGGGGAGGTCCGTCGGGAGCATCCCGACGTCCTCTTCCTCGCGGAGGCGTTCACGCGGCCGAAGGTGATGTACCGCCTGGCCAAGGTCGGCTTCACGCATTCCTACACCTACTTCGCCTGGCGGACGACCCGGGAGGAGCTCACGAGCTACTTCCGAGAGCTCAACGAAGGAGCGGTCCACGAGATCTTCCGCCCCCACCTCTGGCCGAACACACCGGACATCCTGACCGAGCAGTTCCATTCCGGACGGCGCTCGGTGTTCGTGCAGCGGCTCCTGCTCGCGGCGACCCTCTCCTCCCACTACGGGATCTACGGGCCGGCCTACGAACTGCTCGAGCACACACCGCAGGAGCCCGGTAAGGAGGAGTACCGGAACTCGGAGAAGTACGAGGTCCGACACTGGGAGCTCGAGGCGGCCGGAAACCTCGGTCCCGAGATCCGTCGCATCAACCGGATCCGTCAGGAGAACCCGGCGCTCCGGGAGGGACGTCGGCTCACGTTCCATCCGACCGACAACGATCGTCTGCTCGCCTTCAGCCGGCGGACCGACGACTCGCGCAACGTCGTGCTCGTGGTCGTCAACCTCGACCCCGACGTCCCGCAGAGCGGTTGGACCTACCTCGATCTCACCGAGCTCGGGATCCCGCCGGATCGACCGTTCGATCTCGAGGACCTCTGGAACGGTCCGCGCTACCAATGGAGGGGGCCGAGGAACTTCGTCCGGCTGGACCCGTCCAGCGCACCCGCCCACGTCTTCCGCGTGGTCCCCCTGGGGGTGCGAGGGTAGGATGACCGACGAGACGGCCGGGGCTCCCGCGGTCCCGGGACCGGCCCCGATCGCCCCGCCCGCGCCGACGGCCGCGGCGCCCGAGAGCATCGAGCCGACGTGGTACAAGGACGCGATCATCTACGAACTCCATGTCCGTGCGTTCTCCGACAGCACGTCGGACGGAACGGGCGACTTCCCCGGTCTCACGAGCAAGCTCGACTATCTCCGCGACCTCGGGGTGACGGCGCTCTGGCTGCTCCCGTTCTACCCGTCGCCCCTCATCGACGACGGCTACGACATCTCCGACTACACCGAGGTCCATCCCTCGTACGGCTCGTTGCGGGACTTCCGCAACTTCCTACGCGAGGCCCACGCGCGCGGGATCCGGGTGATCACCGAGCTCGTGCTCAACCACACCTCCGACCTCCACTGGTGGTTCCAGCGCGCCCGCCAGTCGCCGCCGGGTTCGGTCGACCGGGACTTCTACCTCTGGAGCGACTCGCCCGATCGCTTCAACGGCGCCCGGATCATCTTCAAGGACTTCGAGCGTTCGAACTGGACCTGGGACCCGGTCGCGAAGGCGTACTACTTCCACCGGTTCTACAGCCACCAGCCGGACCTGAACTACGACAATCCGGCCGTCCAGCGGGCGATCTTCCGGACGATCGACGCCTGGCTCGAGATGGGCGTGGACGGGCTGCGACTCGACGCCGCCCCGTACCTGTTCAAGCGGGAGGGCACGAACTGTGAGAACCTCCCCGATACGCACCGGTTCCTGAAGGGGCTGCGACGTCACGTCGACCAGCGGTTCCCCGGCCGGATGCTGCTCGCCGAGGCGAACCAGTGGCCCGAGGACGCCGCGTCGTACTTCGGCGAAGGACGGGGCAATGAGTGCCACACCGCCTTCCACTTCCCGCTCATGCCCCGCCTGTTCATGGCGACACGGATGGGGAGCCGGTTCCCCATCGTCGACGTCCTCCGCCAGACCCCCTCGATCCCGGCGGACTGCCAGTGGCTGCTCTTCCTGCGCAACCACGACGAGCTCACGCTCGAGATGGTCTCCGACGAGGAGCGCGACTACATGTACCGGGTCTACGCGCAGGACCCGCGGATGCGCCTGAACCTCGGCATCCGCCGAAGGCTCGCCCCTCTCCTCGGGAACGACCGGCGGCTCATCGAGCTGATGAACGGCCTGTTGTTCTCGCTCCCCGGCACCCCGGTCCTGTACTACGGCGACGAGATCGGGATGGGCGACGACGTCTACCTCGGCGACCGGAACGGGGTACGGACCCCGATGCAGTGGAGCCCGGACCGCAACGCGGGGTTCTCGCGCGCGAACCCCCAGCGTCTGTACCTCCCGGTCATCATCGACCCCGAGTACCACTACGAGCGGGTGAACGTCGAGGTCCAGCAGGCGAATCCGAACTCGCTGCTCTGGCACATGAAGCGCCTGATCGCGCTCCGTCGCGAGACGCGGGTCTTCGGACGCGGCACGATCACCTTCCTCTATCCTTCGAACCCGCGGATCCTCGCCTTCGTGCGCGCGTACGAGGGCGAGCAGGTGCTCGTCGTGGCGAACCTCTCGCACCTCGCCCAGGCGGTCGATCTCGACCTGAGGGCGTACCGTGGGACGCACCCGGTGGAGCTGTTCGGTCGGACCACGTTCCCTCCGATCTCGGAGACCCCGTACCGGCTCACGCTCGAGCCGTACGGGTTCCTCTGGTTCCGGCTCGAGGTCCCGACGGCACCGGTCCCCGCCGAGGAGCTCGCGAAGGCCGAACCGCTCGCACTCACGGAGCGGGGGGACTGGGACCACGTACAGGCCCCGATGGTGCGCGAAGACCTCGAGGCGTTCCTTCCGCGGTACCTCTCCGCCCAGCGCTGGTTCCGTGCGAAAGGGATGACGATCGACTCGGTGCGGATCCGGCACCTCCTCCCCCTCGGGGGCAGTCCCGACCGCATTCGTCTCGGTCTCGTTGACGTCCGGTTCGTCGAGGCGGAACCGCAGACCTACCTCCTCCCGCTCCAGTTCACCGAGTCCCGACCGCCGACGTCCCTCGCGGAGGCGCCGCCCGCCCATGTCCTCGCGACGTTCCTACCGACCCCCGGCACGACCGAGCGCCTCCTCCACGACGTGGCGCAGGACCCGGAGTTCGTCCACCAGGTCGTCGCACGGATCGCGCGGAACCGCCGGCGTTCGATCGACGGAGGTCTCGAGCTCGCGGCCGTGCGCACTCCGGCGTTCGTGAGCGAAGAGGGGGCCCCCTCGAGCGCGCTTCCGGTCGTCTCGCTCCCGAACGAACAGTCGAACTCCTCGGCGCGGGTCGGCGACCGCTACATCCTCAAGGTCTTCCGACTGGTCGAGCCCGGACCGAACCCCGAGGTCGAGCTCGGCGAGTTCCTGGCCCACCGCGAAGGAGCCCCCGTCGCCCCCCTCGCCGGGCGTCTCGAGCTCCGGGACGATCGGGGGGAGGTCTACACCCTCGCCTCGCTCCACCGGCTGGTCCCGAACGAGGGGGACGCCTGGGGAGTGACGCTCGACCACCTTCGTGGCTACTTCGACCGGGCCCGCGCGTGCGTGGTGATCGAGAGCGGTCTTCCGGCCGAAGAGGAGCTCCGTGTCGACTTCTCGGGGACGGAACCGCCGGCGAAAGCGGCGGAGCTTGTCGGGCCGTATCTCGCGCTCGCCCACCGGCTCGGGGAGCGGACCGCCGACCTCCATCGGGTGCTCGGCGGCCGCTCGCTCGACCCCTGGTTCGCGCCCGACCCGTTCGACGCGATGTACGTGCGGTCGATCTACCAGCGGATGCAGTCGCTCTCCCAGCAGACGTTCGAGCTCCTGCGCGAGACCCGGGACCGGGTCCCCGAGCTCGTGCGTCCGCTCGCCGACGAGCTCCTGGGCCGCGAAGACGAGGTCGGCCGGCGGTTCCGGAACCTTCTGGGCCGGCGGTACGGGGGCCAGCGGATCCGGATCCACGGCGACTACCACCTCGGCCAGGTCCTCTGGACCGGGAAGGAGTTCGTGATCATCGACCTCGAAGGGGAGCCGTTGCGCCCCCTCAGCGAACGCCGCCTCAAGCGCTCGCCGCTGCGCGATGTCGCGGGGATGCTCCGATCGTTCGACTATGCGGCGCGGGTCGCGCTGCGCGCGATCCCGGTGAGCGCGGATGCGGGGCCGCTCGAGCGGGAGTCGCTCGCTCCGCTCGCCGACCAGTGGGTGGCGTGGGTTTCCGCGTCGTTCCTCAGCGGCTACTGGTCCGGCACCGAATCCGCTCCGTTCGTCCCCCGGGACCCGGAGGAACGGCGCCTGCTCCTCGGCGCGTTCGTCCTGGAGAAGGCGGTCTACGAGGCCGGCTACGAGCTCAACAACCGGCCGAGCTGGGTCGACATCCCCCTGCGGGGACTCCTTCGGCTCCTCGGGCCGCGCGAGTAGGCGGGCCGGATGGCGACGGCGCGACCGGACTCGCTCGGCGATCGCGCCCGGGCGTGGGGGATCCTTCCGGGCTATCGCGACCTCGAGGGCCGATGGAGGAGGACGTCGCGGGAGACGCTCGCCTCGCTCCTCCGGGCCCTCGAGCCCCCACCGGACGCACGCACCGGCCGCGCGTCGACCGGCCGGGCTCCTCCCGTTGAGGATCCGACCTCTAGGATCCCGCCCGTGATCGTGGTCCGGGGAGCGATCCGACGGGGCCGGTCGTTCCCCTTGCCCGCTCCCCTCGGAGGACGGGCGCTCCGGGTCCTCCTCCGGCGGGAGGGCACGGAGCCCTGGATCCCGCTCGTGCGCGCGCGACGCCGGCGCATCGGTCTGCCGGACGACCTGCCCTATGGCTGCCACGAGGTCCGATTCCACCACGGTAGGCGGCAGTTCCGTAGCCGGCTCGTGCTGGCCCCTCGTCGGCTGCCGAGCAGTAGGAGGGCTCGGCGTTGGGGGGTGTTCGCGCCCATGTACGCCGTCCGGGACGAAGGGACCTGGGGTTGCGGGGATCTCACCTCGTTCGAACACCTCGGGGAGTGGGCCGCCGCTCAGGGCGCCACGGTGCTCGCGACGCTCCCTCTCCTCGCGACCTTCCTCGATCGGCCGTTCGAGCCGAGCCCCTACCGGCCGGTGAGCCGGCGGTTCTGGAACGAGCTCTACCTCGATCCCCGACGGACGGAGGAGTTCGCACGCTCGGCTCCCGCGCAGCGCTACGTCCGTTCGCGCGCCTTCCGGCGTCGCGTCACCCTGCTCGAACGCCGTCCGTACGTCGACTTCCGCGCGGTGGCGCGGCTCAAGCGAGAAGTCCTCGAGCGGATGCTCCGCTCGTTCGACCGGGCCCCTCCCGCCCGGCGCGCGGCGTTCCGGCGGTACGTCCGCCGGACGGCCGGGGTGAGAGAGTACGCGCACTTTCGCGCATCGTTGGAGCGTGACCGGTCGCGGGCCGAGCAGTACCACCTCTTCGTCCAGTGGCTCATCGACGCGCAACTGCGCGAGGTCGCCGCGCGCCTCCGGGCTGTGGGAGTCGATCTCTTCTTCGACCTCCCCCTCGGGGTCGACACCCGAGGGTTCGACGCCCAGCGGGACGCCACGCTCTTCGTTCCCTCGATGTCGACCGGCTCACCTCCCGACCCCGGAGTCCCCCGGGGCCAGGACTGGGGGTTCGCGCCCTGGCATCCCGGCCGCCTCCGAAGGGCCGGCTACGCGCCGTGGATCGACGCGCTCGCCCACCACTTCGCGGCCGCCCATATGCTCCGGGTCGACCACGCCCTCGGCCTCCACCGGGTCTTCTGGATCCCGCGAGGAGAGCCCCCGGCGAACGGGGGTTACGTACGGTTCCCGGCGGAGGAGCTGTACGCCGTCCTCGTGGCGGAGGCGGCCCGGGCCGGGGCCCGGGTCGTGGGAGAGGACCTCGGGACGGTCCCGCCGGAACTCCGGCCGGCCCTCCGACGGAACGGCCTGCTCCGACTCTTCGTGGCGCAGCTCGAGTGGAACGGAGCGGGACGACGCCCGGAGCCACCCCGAGACTGCGTCGTGTCGCTCAATACGCACGACCATCCTCCGTTCGCGACGTACTGGGAGGAACGGGTGCGTTCCCGGGGCGCGATGCGGGCCGACCGAGACCTCTTCCGACCGGGCGTCCGTGAGTGGGATGCGTTCCGTCGCGCGACCGAACTCCTCGCCCGGAGCCGCGCGTACCTGATGCTCGTCAATGTGGAGGACCTTTGGGGAGAGCGCCGTCCCCAGAACGTGCCCGGTCGCGCGGGGGCCGAGATGTTCTCTCGGAGGTTCCGGGTCGACCTCGGGGCGCTTCGCCGCAACCGCCGATGGAAGGAACTCCTAAGTTCGGTCGAGTCGTTGCGACGACCGGCGGGCGGACGGTGACGGGCGGCATGGAGCGCAACCGATGCGAACCCCCGGGGGACGACGGGCCGATCGGGAACCGCTCCGGGGTTCTCGGGCGGATCCGCGGTTCCCGGGGGAAGTTTCTCGAGGTGATCCCCGACGCAACGTGATCACCCCCTCGGCGCGACGCTCGCTCCCGACGGCACGGGCCGTTTCCTTCTCTGGGCCCCCCGTGCCCGTTCGGTGCGCCTTGTCCTCCACCGCCCCGAGACGGTCAGCGTCGCGATGGAACCGATCGAGGCCGGGTACTTCGGAGGGGAGGTGGCCGGGCTCCGCCCCGGCCTTCGCTACGGGTTCCGCCTCGACTCCGGCCCGGTCCTCCCCGACCCCGCCTCCCGCTCCCAGCCCGACGGGGTCGAGGGGCTCAGCGCCCTGGTCGCTCCCGAACGGTTCCGCTGGACCGATGCGCACTGGTCCGGACTGCCTCTCGCGCGGCTCGTCTTCTACGAGATCCACGTCGGCACCTTCAGTCGCATCGGATCGTTCGAGGGCGTCGAGCGGCAGCTCGACCGCCTCGCGGAGCTCGGAATCACCGCGCTCGAGCTATTGCCGATCGCGCAGTTCCCGGGGCGGAGGAACTGGGGATACGACGGGGTGTACCCGTTCGCGGTGCAACATTCCTACGGCGGGATCGCGGGGCTGCAGCGACTGAGCGAGGCGTGCCACGCGCGTCATCTCGCCCTCTTCGTGGACGTCGTCTACAACCACCTCGGACCCGAGGGGAACCATCTCGCCCACTTCGGGCCGTACTTCACCGACCGCTACCAGACCCCCTGGGGGGCCGCGCTCAACTTCGATGGGGCCGGCAGCGATGAGGTCCGGCGGTTCTTCGTCGAGAGCGCGACGTGGCTCACCGAGGCCGCCCACCTGGACGGGCTCCGTGTCGACGCCGTCCACGCGATCGTCGACCCGACCGCGCAGCCGTTCCTCGCCGAGCTGACCCATGCGGTCCACCGGATCGGCCGCCGATCGGGCCGCCCTCGATGGGTCGTCGCCGAGAGCGCGCTCAACGACCCCCGCGTCGTCTGGCCGGAAGGCGAGGGGGGGCTCGGCTTCGACACGAGCTGGAACGACGACTTCCATCACGCGCTCCACGTCGCGCTCACCGGCGAGAGGAGCGGCTACTTCGCCGACTTCGACGGGGTCGGCGATCTGCGCCGGGTGCTGACCGAGGGATACGCTCTCGCCGGGCGGTACTCGGGCTTTCGGGGCCGGCGCCACGGACGACCGGCCGAGGACGTGCCGGCGGCGCGGTTCGTCGTCTTCGCCCAGAACCACGACCAGGTCGGGAACCGACCCTTCGGCGAGCGGTTGAGCGTCCTCGGCTCGTTCGAGGCGCAGAAGCTCGCCGCCGGCGTGACACTGCTCTCTCCGTTCCTGCCGCTCCTTTTCATGGGCAGCGAGTACGGAGAACGCGCGCCGTTCCTCTACTTCATCGATCACGCGAGCCGGCGGCTCGCCCAGGCGGTCCGGTTGGGCCGTCGGGCGGAGTTCGCGGCCTCCACCGGCGGGCGGGAGCCGCCGGATCCCCAGTCGCCCGCGACGTTCGCGCGCTCACGGATCGATCCCCGCCGTCGTTTCGAGCGGCCCCATCGGTTCCTCTGGGAGCTCTACGGCTCCCTGCTCGCCCTCCGGCGGGCGTTCGTCCCGGCGCGTCGCCTCCGGCCCCGGGAGGTCGGACAGGACCCGAACGACCCGTCCGTCCTCTGGATCCATCGGCCGGCGCTCGCGAACGCTCCGGCCTCGCTCGCGATCTTCCGGTTCGGACCCACGGAGGGACCCGTGCAGGCCCCCCACCTCGCCCGTCGATTGGAGCTTCGGATCGCCTCGAGCGCGCGACGCTGGGGAGGTCCGGGAAGCCGGGCCCCGGCCGAGCTCCACGGGGGCCGCCCCCGCCCGTTCCCCCTCGCTCCCCAGTCGTTCGTCGTCTACGCCGAACGGTAGCGTCCCGCTCCGATCCGGCGGCCGCGACCCGCTACTTTCGGGTACGGGACGGTTCGGGAAGCGGCGGCCGAGAAGGAGCACGTCTCACGGAGTTCGGCGGACCCGAGACGAGACGCTGGAGGGCGGGCTTGGTCACGGAGAGAACGACGTGGTCCCCGATCGCATAGATGGAGCTCACTCGGACCTCGATCCTGGCACGGACGAGGACCTTCTTCATGCGGAACTCCTCGGCGACGTGACGGTGGAGCCGTACCTCGAGGGAGATGATCTTCCAGGAGCTCTCATCGAAGTCGAGGCCCGAGACCCTCCCGATCTTCCAGCCCCGGAGTCCGACCACTTCCTTTCCGAGAAGCCGCGCGAACTTCATCTCGGCGGAGGGGAACGCTCGGGCACGGATAACCCCGCCCCCGCCCGGGTAGCGCGGAGCCCGGAGTCGCGCGTGGGGCCGCGACCGGCGCTCTGCTCGGCCCACCGTCCGGGCGGCCCGGCGCCACCCTCCGAGCGAGCAGCGGTCGAGCCGTCCGGCCGAACTGATTAGTACCCCGGGAGCTAACGCAGAGGGAAGGTATCTCTGATGAGTTCGTCTCCGCCCTCCCGGCCCCGGAGCCGACGCCCCCGCGGTCGGTCCAAGACCGAATCGCCGAGCGGCTCCGCCCTCAGCGACCTCGACCTCTACCTGTTCAACGAGGGAACCCATTTCCGCCTCTTCGAGCACCTCGGGTCCCATGCCGCCGGCCCCCGCTCCTCCGACGGGGTCCGATTCGCGGTCTGGGCCCCCAACGCCGAATCCGTCAGCGTGGTCGGCGAGTGCAACAACTGGACCCCCGGGGTCGACGTCCTCGCGCCCCGCGGCTCCTCCGGGATCTTTGAGGGCGTGGTCGCTTCGGCCCGGCAGGGGGAGCTCTACAAGTACCGGATCCGTTCCCGTGTCGGCGACTACGAGGTCGACAAGGCCGACCCGTTCGCGTTCCGGACCGAGATCCCCCCCGGTACCGCCTCGTACGCCTGGAACCCGGAGCACCGTTGGCAGGACGCGGAATGGATGGCCGGCCGGGGCGCCCGGTCAAGCCGCAGCGCGCCGCTATCGATCTACGAGGTCCACCTCGGGTCCTGGCGTCGGGTGCCGGAAGAGGCGAACCGCTCGCTATCGTACCGCGAGATCGCACGGCCGCTGGTCGACCACGTCCGCGACCTCGGGTTCAGCCACGTCGAGTTCCTGCCGCTCGCCGAACACGCGTTCTACGGATCCTGGGGGTACGAGCCGACGGCGTTCTTCGCCCCCTCCTCACGGTTCGGCGAGCCCGAAGGATTGATGGAGCTGATCGATACGCTGCACCAGGCGGGGATCGGCGTGATCCTCGATTGGGTCCCCGCCCACTTCCCGTCGGACGGACACAGTCTGAGCTATTTCGACGGCACCCATCTCTACGAGCACTCGGATCCCCGGCGCGGATGGCATCCGGACTGGCATACGATGCTCTTCAACTACGGCCGCCACGAGGTCCGGGCGTTCCTCGGGTCGAGCGCGGTCTTCTGGCTCGATCGCTACCATGCGGACGCGCTCCGGACGGACGGGGTCGCCTCGATGCTCTACCTCGATTACTCCCGCCGGCCGGGCGAATGGCTCCCGAACGAACAGGGCGGCCGAGAGAACCTCGACGCGATCCACTTCCTACGCTGGCTCAACGAGACGGTCTACGCCACGATCCCGGGCGTTGAGACGGTCGCCGAGGAGTCGACCGCGTGGCCGGCCGTGTCCCGACCGACCTCGATGGGGGGTCTCGGATTCGGCTACAAGTGGGACATGGGATGGATGCACGACACGCTCGAGTACTTCCGGCACGATCCGGTCCATCGCCAGTACCACCAGAACGAGCTCACGTTCCGGATGGTCTACGCCTTCACGGAGAACTTCATCCTCCCCCTCTCGCACGACGAGGTCGTCTACGGAAAGGGCTCCCTTCTCGGGCGGATGCCGGGGGACGACTGGCAGAAGTTCGCGAACCTCCGCCTCCTCCTCGGCTACCAGTTCGCCGAGCCCGGTAAGAAGCTCCTCTTCATGGGCGCGGAGTTCGCGCAGTGGCGGGAGTGGAACCACGACGAAAGCCTCGACTGGCACCTCGCTTCGGAGCCGGCCCATGCCGGAATCACCGCGTGGGTCCGCGCCCTGAACCGGGCCTACCGGGAGATTCCCGCGCTCCACGAGCTGGACCATGAGCCCGCCGGGTTCGAGTGGATCGACCAGTCGGACCACGCCCAGTCCGTCCTTTCGTTCCTCCGGTACAGCTCGGACCGGACTCGACCGGTCCTGGCGGTCTTCAACTTCACCCCCGTCCCCCGGGAGTCCTACCGGATCGGCGTGCCGGTTCCGGGCGAGTGGGCCCTCATCGAGAACTCTGATCGCGCCGAGTACGGAGGGAGCGGGGCCGGCACCGCGGGGCCGGTCCGGACCGAGGAGGTCGGCTGGCACGGGCGGCCGTACTCGCTTTCGCTCTCCCTCCCGCCCCTCGGCGTTCTCCTCCTACACTCCCCGAGGTGAGGCGGCACGGACGTAACCACGAATTCCCCCGATACGACTGCGTTCTATACCCGGACCTGCTCGGGGTGAACGCGTGCCCCGGTACGTCTGCATCCACGGTCATTTCTATCAGCCGCCGCGAGAGAACCCGTGGCTGGATGAGGTGGAGACCGAGGACTCGGCGGCGCCGTTCCACGACTGGAACGAGCGGATCACCGCCGAGTGCTACCGCCCGAACGCCTGGTCCCGCGTGCTGGACGAGGACGGCAGGATCACACGGATCACGAACAACTACTCGCGGATCAGCTTCAACTTCGGGCCGACGCTCCTGAGCTGGCTCGAGCGCCACGCCCCCGACGTTTACGGCGCGGTGCGTTCCGCCGACCAGGAGAGCCGGTCCCGCTTCTCCGGCCACGGGTCGGCGATCGCCCAACCGTACCACCACGTGATCCTGCCGCTCGCGACGCGCCAGGAGAAGGAGACCGAGATCGTCTGGGGGATCCGGGACTTCCAGTCCCGTTTCGGGCGTCCCCCCGAGGGGATGTGGTTCCCCGAGACCGCGGTCGATCTCGAGACGCTCGAGGTCGCGGCGAACGCGGGGATCCAGTTCACGGTGCTCTCCCCGTACCAGGCGACGCGCTTCCGGCCGCGCGGGGCGGAGAACTGGACCACCCCCGCCCCGGGAGAGATCCCGTCGACCCGCGCCTACGAGTTCGCGCTCCCGGAGGGCCGGTCGATCGCCCTCTTCTTCTACAACGGCCCGCTCGCCTCCGACCTCGCCTTCCACGGCCTCTTGCATAGCGGCGGCGCGTTCGCGGACCGGCTCGCCGGCTCGTTCGACCCGAACGGGGGGGACGAGCCCCAGCTCTCCCACGTCGCGACGGACGGCGAGACGTACGGTCATCATCACCGCCACGGGGACATGGCGCTCGCCTTCGCGCTCGAGCGGCTTTCCGCGCGGACCGACCTCGCGCTCACGAACTACGGAGAGTTCCTCGACCGGCACCCTCCCACGTACGAGGTCGAGATCCACACTCCCTCCTCCTGGAGCTGCGCGCACGGGGTCGAGCGGTGGCGGAGCGACTGCGGGTGCAATACCGGCTCGCACCCCGACTGGAACCAGGCCTGGCGCACGCCGCTCCGCGCGGCCCTCGAAGGGTTTCGCAACACGCTGCGTCCGTCGCTCGACGCGACGGCGGCCCGGTACTTTCATGACTTTCGTCTGGCCCGGTACGATTACGTTGACCTGATCCGCGACCGGTCCGAGCCGCAGCTCGACGGCTTTCTCGGCCGGCATGCCCTGCGTCCGCTCTCCCCGGCGGAGACGACCACCGCGCTCTCGCTCCTCGAGATCGAACGGCAGACCGCGCAGATGTTCACGAGCTGCGGTTGGTTCTTTGACGAGCTCTCGGGGATCGAGACCGTCCAGGTGCTCCGCTACGCCGCACGGGCGATCCAGCTCGCCGAGGAGGTCCTCGAGCGTCCGTTCGAGGCCGAGTTCCTCGACCTTCTCGACCCGGCACGGAGCAACCTCAAGGACTTCGGCGGGGGCCGCGCGGTCTACGACCGGTTCGCTCGCCGCACCCGCATTTCGCTGCGGAACGTCTGCGCTCACTACGCGCTGAGCTCGCTCTTCGAGGAGTACCCCGAGACCGCCCACGTGTACTGCTACACCGTGCGGGGGACCGAGCGACGGATCGCGACCGCGGGGACGGCGCGCCTCGCGGTCGGGCAGGCCGAGGTCCTCTCCGAGGTGACCCGACGGTCCGCGCGCTTCACCTACGGCGCGCTCTTCATCGGGGGCCACAATCTGTTCGGCGGTGTCCGGCCGTTCCGCGACGACGAGGCGTTCCGCACGACCTCCACCGAGCTCGTGGAGGCGTTCGAGCGCGGCAACCTTCCCGATACGATCCGTCGGGTCGACACGAACTTCGGTGAGGCGACCTACACGCTCAGCCTGCTGTTCCGGGACGAACAGCGCAAGATCGTCGGCCTCCTGCTCGAGTCGATGCGGGACGGGATCGAGACCTCGTTCCGTCGGATCTACGAGTCGACCGCCCCGATCCTTCGGAACCTGGCCGACTCCGACGCGACCGCTCCGACCGCTCTCCGCGCCGCGGCCGAGTTCTATCTCAACGAGCAGGTGCGACGGGCGCTCGAGCGCTACCCCCCCGAGGTCGGCGAGGCGGCCGTCCGTCTCCGCGAGCTCGCCCGCATGAACCTGGTGGTCGACTCGGACTCGGTGGGCTACGCGTGGGCCCGTGCCGCCGAGCGCTTGACGGAAGAGGTCGTCGAGGGAACGCGCGACCTTTCGCTCCTCCGGTCGCTGCGGGCCCTGATCGAGCTCGCCCCGGCCCATTCCGTTCAGGTCGATCTCTCCCGGGTGGAGAACCTCTATTTCGAGCTCTCCCGCACCCCTCCCGAGGTCCTTGCCGCCGGGCTCGAGACGGGGGGCGAAGAGTGGGTCGAGGAGTTCCGAGCCCTCGGGAAGACCCTCCGGATCGATGCGGGGTAGTACGACCGGGTCCGGCCATCCCTCGGCCACCTACCGCTTCCAGCTCACCCCCCGGTCGGGCTTCGACGAGGCCCGCCGCCGGCTTCCCTACCTCCGGGGTCTGGGGGTGGACACGCTCTATCTCTCCCCCGTCTTCGCGGCGCGTCACGGGAGCGGGCACGGCTACGACGGGGTCGACCCCTCCCGGATCGACGCGAGCCGGGGGGGAGAACGCTCGTTCCGTGCGCTCGCCCGGGCGGCGCGGCACCACGGACTCTCCCTGCTCGTCGACTTCGTGCCGAACCACCTCGCGACGAGCCTCGAGAACCCGGCCTGGTGCGACGTGCTCCGGAACGGACGGCGCTCCCGCTTCGCCCGGCTCTTCGACATCGACTGGGACCGCCACCCCGACCGACGAGCTTCCGTGTCGGTCCCGTGGCTCGACCGGCCTCTCGCGGACGCCTTCCGGGACGGAACGGTCGCCTTCGAGCGGACCCGGTCCGGGGTATGCCTCCGCTGCGGGGAGGGCCGGCTTCCCGTGCCGCCCCGGGCGATCCGGAGGGCCGTCCGCACCACCGCCGCCGCCGCGCCCGGTCCGCGGGCGCGACGAAGGGGTCCACCGGAACTCGATCTCGCAGCTGCGAACCGGGGAAAGAGTGCCGAGGGACTGCGACTTCGCGAAGCGCTGCTCTCGGCCCTCGACTACCGTCTCGTTCCCTGGTACGACTTTTCCTCGATCAACTATCGGCGCTTCGCCGACATCGGCGACCTGATCGGCGTCCGTTCGGCCTCCGAGCCCGGGTTCCGTCATCTGCATCGGGGACTGCTGCGGGCGGTCGGACGCGGGGAGATCGATGGGGTCCGCGTCGATCACGTCGATGGGATCGGGGATCCCCGAGCCTACCTCCGACGGCTCGGCTCCGCGCTGCGCTCGGCCGCCCCCGCCGATCGCTCGCCCTACATCGTCGTGGAGAAGATCCTCGCGCGCGACGAGGCCCTTCCGGGAAGCTGGGGGATCTCGGGAACGACCGGCTACGAGGTGATGGTCCGCATCACCGGGGTCCTGCTTCCCCGGACGGCCCTCCCGGAGCTGGACCGCGCCTACCGGCGGTTCTGCGGAAAGGGCACGGCCTCGTTCGCCGACGAGGCGTACCGGGCGAAGCGCGACGTCGAAGAGCAGCTCTTTGCCGGCGACCGGGCCGAGATCGTGCGCCGCCTGCTCGAGCAGGAGGACGCACGTGCGCCGCAAAGGGCCGCCACGTCCCCCCGGACGGTGGACCGGGTCGTCGCGGCGCTGACCGCCTCCCTCCCGGTCTATCGGACCTACTCCGGGACGGAGCGCGAACGGAAGGGCTCCCGGACGTGGCTCCTCCGGGCGGCGGCCGACGCCGGTCGACGGGAGCCCGAGGTATTCGCCTCTCCCGAGTGTCGGGTTCTCCTCGACCGGTGGAGAGGCCGGCGCCGGGCCTCCGGGCGACACCGGACGGACCGGGACCCGGTGCACGAGCGCTGGCAGCAGTGGACGGCCGCGGTCGCTGCGAAGGGGATCGAGGATACGGCATTCTACCGGTACGTCCGGTTCCTGGGGGCGAACGAGGTCGGAGGCGACCCCGGAACGCCCGGGAGTTCGCTCCGGGAGTTCCACCGGTTCATGGCGGAGCGCGCGCGCCGCTGGCCGTACGCCCTGACCGCGACCTCGACCCACGACTCCAAGTGGGGGGAAGATGCGAGAGCCCGGTTCGTTGCCCTCGCGGAAGCGGCGGCGGCATGGAGGGCCGCCACCGTTCGCTGGCACCGATCCTTGCGCACTCTTCGAACGTCCCGTGGCATCGCGCCGGGCCCAAGGCCGAAGGAGGAGTACCTTGTCTACCAGGCGTGGGCCGCGACCGCGCCGCCGGGGCGAGCGTTCGGCGCCCGCTACATCGAACGGCTGGAGACCTACCTCCGCAAGGCGATGCGCGAGGCGAAGGAGCAGAGCTCCTGGACGCATCCGGACCTCGCGCATGAGGAACGGGTACTACGTTTCGTTCGCGCATGCGCGCGATCCCCGGTGGCGGCGAGATTCCGCCGTGAGCTCGATCCCTGGGTCCGGAAACTCGACCGGATCGGGGGTTTCTACTCGCTCGGACAGGTCGTGCTCCGCACGACGCTGCCCGGGGTGCCGGATATCTACCAGGGCTCCGAAGGTTGGAACCACGCGATGGTCGATCCGGACAACCGCCGGCCCGTCCGCTTCGACCGGTTCGCACGCCTGCTCGCCCGGTCGGTCGACGAAAGAAGCCGGCTCGCGCCCCGAATCCTCATCGCGGCGCGCCGGGGAGTGAGCGAGGGGCTGAAGGTCGGGGTGACGGCGTGCCTTCTGAGGTTCCGTCGGACCCATCGGGCGCTCTTCGCGGAAGGGAGCTACCTCCCGCTGTGGGAACGACCTCGACGCGGGAAGGAACCGACCGTTGCCTTCGCTCGTCGCCGGGGACGGCAGTGGGTGGTAGTCGCGGTCGGCCGCGGGTTCTCATCCCTGAGCGGTCGGCGGGAAGCGCCGCCCATCGCACGCGCTTGGCGCGGTCGAGTCCTCCCGCTTCCGGCGGGAGCGCCGGCGCGCTGGGAGAGCGTCCTGACGGGCCGCTCGGTCCTGGCCTCGGGCCCAGCCCCGGGTTCCCGGCTCCGGTTGGACGAGCTCTTCTCGGACCTGCCGGTCGCGGTCCTTACAGGATCCGGGCGCGAGGGGCCGGCCGCGCGACGCAGGGATTCGGGCTAAGGACACCGACAGGCCCTCGTTCGGGGGAGGGTCGCGGACCGACGCAGAGCTCATATCCGACCCGAGAGCATGGGGCGCTCCGACCGATGCCGAGCGGCGCGCCGGAACCCGACCCGATCGATCCTCGCGAGTTCGATCGAGAGATGAACGCGAAGGTGCTCCGGTACGGGTCCCGCGACGATCGACCGTGCCCGAAGTGCGGTGAGGTCGGCTTTCGAAGGGTCGCGGACTCAGAGATGGTCGCGCTCTTCGCCTGCCGCCACTGCGGGTACCAGGACCAGGTCCTGCACGAGCCACGGTCGGACGCTCCCCCCCCATTCCGAGAGTACCGTGAGGGACGGGGGTTCGCCGCGGCCGTCGAGGATGCGTCCGAGGAGGATGCGAAGTGACCCCGAACGATCGCGTCTCCCCCGGTCCTCGCCGTCGGGGTCCCGGCGTCCCACGTGGACGTCGCCGGAAGGGGACGGCCCAGGTCGACCGTCTCGACGAGGCGATCCTGACCGCGCTCCAGGCCGACGGACGGGCCTCGTTACGCCGTGTCGCCCAGGAGGTCGGGGTGAGCGTCACGACGGTGAGCGCCCGGGTCCGGGGCCTCGAACGACTTGGAGTTCTGCAGGGTTTCGTACCGCTCCTCAGCGTCCAGCGTCTTTCGGCGCTCGGACGCTCCCCCTGCTGCACGGTCCTACGCATCGTCCCGCGGCGGACCGGCCCGGTGGGCTTGGCGCAACTCGCCCATCGTCTGGCCGACATTCCGAGCGTCTGCTATCTCTTCGAGCTGAACGGTTCGGGCGAGTTCATGGCGCTCGCATCTACCGGCACGCGGGCCGAGACCGGAGCGCTCCTCCGAAGCCTTCGCCGCGTCCCCGGCATCGCTCGGGTCCGCCCGACGCCGATCCTCCGGGTGCACAAGGAACGCCCGAACCATCCGATCGGGGCGGCGAAATCGCTCGGGCCCCGTCCGCCGGAACGGCCCGTGCCGGCGTGACCCGGTGGCCCGGGACTCGCGGTGCGCCGCGAGGGAGAGGATGGGGGCCGGCCGTGCGACGAGGTGTGAGATGCTGCGGCGTTCGTGAATCCGGCTGAACGAACGAACGACCCCCGGACAGCGAAGAGTTACGGCGAGTGGACGAGGATTCACCGAGCTTGCTTATAGAGTCCATCTCATCGAAGGCGCGGCGGGAGTAGACAGTCGTGTCGACACTCGGCCGAGGCGCAACGGTGAACCCTTGCCCGCACCGGGCAGAGGACTCCGTCGATCGCGTTTCGTTCCCGGGTCGACCGGACCGGCACCCCCGATCGAGTCACCGCTAGAGAAGGAGGGAAGACGCAATGCCCACCTACGTGAATCCGAAGCTGTGTAAGAACAACGCGAAGTGCATGGAAATCTGTCCGAGCGATATCATGTTCGTCAACAAGGAGACCAACTTCTCCTACAACCTCGAACCGGACATGTGCTGGGAGTGCTTCTCCTGCGTGAAGCTCTGCCCGGAGCATGCGATCAGCGTGCGCCCGTACGCCGATATCTCGCCGATGCTCAGCGAGGTCAAGGTGCTGCGGGACGAGAAAGCGAACAAGGTCAAGTGGGAGATCCACTACCGGGACCAGACCACCGTCAAGAACTTCGAGTTCGATATCCGCACGACCCCGTGGGGTTCGATCACGCTCCCGAGCGGACCCGCGATGTCCGACCCATCCCTGAAGACCGAGCTCCTGGCCGGGGAAGGGAAGCATTTCGGCACCGAGGGAGGGAGGAAGAAATGAACGTACGGAAGTACGACGCCGACGTCCTCGTCATCGGCGGCGGGATGGCCGGCTGCGGCGCGGCCTACGAGGCACGCTACTGGGGCAAGGACCTCAAGGTCATCGTCGCCGAGAAAGCGAACATCGACCGCAGCGGTGCGGTCGCCCAGGGTCTGTCGGCGATCAACACCTACGTCGGGTACGAGCAGGGCGACAACACCGTGATGGACTTCGTCAACTACGCGAAGGGCGACCTGATGGGTCTCATCCGGGAGGACCTGAACTACGACGTCGGACGGCACGTCGACCCGTCCGTCCACCTGATGGAAGAGTGGGGACTCCCGATCTTCAAGGACCCCAAGACCGGCAAGTATGAGCGCGAAGGCAAGTGGCAGGTCCTGATCCACGGGGAGAGCTACAAGGTGATCCTCGCCGAGGCCGCGAAGAAGGCCGCGACCGAGGTCGTCAACCGCGCCGTGATCACCCACCTGCTCCTCGACAAGAACGACCCGAACCGGGTCGCCGGGGCGATCGGGTTCGACGGACGCGACGGCTCGCTGCTCGTCTTCCACGCGAAGGCGGTCGTCCTGGCCGCGGGCGGAGCGACCCACATCTTCCGACCGCGCTCGGTGGGCGAGGGCTGGGGCCGGACGTGGTACTCTCCCTGGAGCTCGGGGGCGGCCTATGGTCTCGCGATCCAGGCCGGCGCGAAGATGGTCCAGATGGAGATCCGCCTGATCCCCACTCGGTTCAAGGACGGCTACGGACCTGTCGGGGCCTGGTTCCTCTACATCAAGTCCTACGCCACCAACCGTCTCGGAGAGCGCTACGAGAACAACCGGGAGATCCTGCGACCGCTCGTCGGCGACTACGCGGACGCGAAGCCGATGCCGACCTGCCTAAGGAACCACCTCATGATGGAGGAGATCAAGGCCGGTCGCGGTCCCATCCTGATGCAGACCGAGGAAGCGCTCAAGACCCCCGGCAAGGAGGAGGCGGGCTGGGAGGACTTCCTCGACATGACCATCAGCCAGGCCGGTGTCTGGGCCTCGATGAACCACGACCCCGCGAAGCGCCCCTTCGAGATCATGCCGACCGAGCCGTACATCATGGGCTCGCATGCCGTGAACGCGGGCGCGTGGGTCTCCGGCCCGGAGGACATCGCTCCGAAGGAGTACCAGTGGGGCTTCAACCGGATGACGACGGTGAAGGGTCTGTTCGCCGCGGGCGATGCGGCGGGCGGCGCGGCCCACAAGTTCTCCTCGGGTTCGTTCGCCGAAGGGCGGATCGCCGGGAAGAGCGCGGTGAGGTTCCTCCATGCGTTCAAGGACGACAAGATCGAGGCGGACCCTGCGGTCATCACCCAGCTGGGCGAGCAGATCTTCCAGCCGCTCGAGAACTTCAAGGCCGGGCGGAGCCTGATCACGCAGGGAACGGTCTCTCCGTACTACCTGTACCCGTCCCAGGGCCTGAAGCGCCTCGAGAAGATCATGGACGAGTACGCCGGTGGGGCCACGACGTTCTACACCACCAACGCCACGCTCCTGAACCGCGGCCTCGAGCTCATGACGATGCTGCGGGAGGACCTCGACTACCTCGGGGCCGAGGACCTTCACCAGCTGACCCGCTCCTGGGAGCTCGTCCACCGCGTCTGGACCGCCGAGGCCGTCCTCCGCCACACGATGGCCCGTGAGGAGACCCGCTGGCCCGGCTACTACTACCGCTCGGACTTCCCGAAGATGGACGACAAGAACTGGCGCGTGTTCCTCGTCTCGCGCCGCGATCCGGTCTCGGGAATCTGGACGATCGAGAAGCAGAAGTACATCGAGCTCGACCGGGCGAAGGTTCCGGCCGTGCCGGCGTAGACGGCGGCCCACCGACTCCGCGCTCCTCGGGGGACCTCCGAGAGGGGTCCCCCGGGGTCAACCCCTTCGTCGGTTTATTCTTCTTGCGAGAGCCGCGCTTCCGGCACCTTCCCCTTTCGGCCCCGGAGGGCTGCCGCAGCCTTGAAAAAAGTGCCGTGCAAAGGTTTATCACGGACCCACGAATTGGACGATTGTCCAATTCGGCGGATCATGAGTATCGTTGCGCATCTTCCCCGGCGCGCCCTTTCGCTCACCGAGGAGGAGGCCGCCGCTCCGCCCGCCTTCGAGCTCACCGGCCGACGGAAGCGGTCGTCCGAGGAACAGGGGCTCTCGACCCAGATCTGGGAAGAGTTCCGGGCCGATCCCCGACATCGGGAGTTCGTCCTCGGCTGCCTCAACTGTGGGGAGTGCACGACCGGGTGCCCGGCCGCCCGGTTCTACGACTTCTCTCCCCGGGAGATGCTCCAGATCGCCCAGAACGGAGACCCGACGACGCTCTGGGACGCCCTTCAGGAGAAGATCTGGGCCTGCTGCCAGTGCTACACCTGCAACATGCGCTGCCGGTTCGGCAACGATATTGCCGGCATCATCAGCGTCATGCGCGAGCTCTCCGTTCGTCACGGGATCGAGTCGACCCGAAGGACCCTTGCCCCGTTCGGCCGGTCGCTGACGCTCCTGATGACGGTCGGGACGCAGGTCTCGTCCGACATGATCCAAGCGGACTTCTTCCGGGACTGGGGACCGTTCGCGACCGGCTCCGATCAGGTCTGGAACGTGAGTCCGGACGTGATGCGGAAGGCGATCCCCTCGGACGTGCTCCAGACTACGCGATCGTCGTGGGAGGTCTCGGTGCAGACCTCGCTCGAGCTCTTCCGCATCTACGAAGAGACGGGGGTCCTCGACATGCTCCGAGGACTCGACCCCGATCTCACCGAGATGCTGATCGATATCATCGGGGAACGGCGCGAGGAGTTCGCCGAGGCCCGCGAGCGGTTCGCGAAGGAGCTCGCGGGGATGCAGGGGACGGTCGCGACGTTCGAAGGGTGAGGAGGTCGGGTGGAATGCTCAGCGCAAGCGAGATCCGAAAGGTCGTCGAGGAGAGGAACGTCCACCAGCGAGGGACCGGAAAGAAGGTCGTCGACGTCCGCGAGGAGATGGAGCGCCTCGAGGAGAAGGGCGAGATCCTGATCCACCGGATCACCCCCGAGAACCGACCGGTCGAGGCGACCACGCTCTTCGGATGGACGAAACGGATCCCGACCGACCGGCTCTGGCACCACAAGTCCTGCGGGCAGTGCGGCAACATCCCGGGGTACCCTTCCTCCCTTCTCTGGCTGATGAACCAGACCGGCCGGCGCTACCTCAACGAGCCCCACCAGACATCCTGCACGGCGTGGAACTACCACGGGACGGCGACCTCGAACCCGGTCGCGCTCGCCGCCGTGGCCGCGCGCAACTTCCACCGGGCCTACGAAACGGGTCACTTCCCCCTCATCCACTGCGGGACGAGCTACGGCGACTACAAGGAGATGCGCAAGCTCCTGGTCGAGAACGCGACCGTCCGCACGAAGGTCCGCGAAGTGCTCCGGAAGATGGATCGGGACCTCGTCCTACCGGAGGAGATCGTCCACTACTCGGAGTGGGTCCATGCGATGACCCCTCAGATCCTTGGCCTCCAGTCCCGGAACGTGAAGGGGATCGTCGCGACGGTCCACGAACCGTGTCACTACTACAAGATGGTCCCGGAGGACGCGGTCTACGACGATCGCGTCTACGGCGGTCAGCGCCCGGCGGTCCCGACCGGGATCCTGCTCTCCCTCGGCGCCACGGTCGCCGACTACTCGACGTGGTACGACTGCTGCGGGTTCGGGTTCCGCCACATCCTGAGCGAGCGGGAGTTCAGCCGTTCCTTCGCCAACCTCCGGAAGATCCGGCCCATGGTGGAGGAGGCGCACGCGGACGTCGCGATCACCAGCGACACCGGCTGCGTCACGACGCTCGACAAGAGCCAGTGGATCGGGAAGACCCACGGGGTTCCCTACATGCTACCGGTCCTCTCCGATGTGCAGTTCGCCGCGCTCGCGCTCGGGGCGCATCCGTACAAGATCGTCCAGATCCACTGGCACGCGGCCTCGGCCGAGGCCCTGATGACGAAGATGGGGATCGACTGGAAGACGGCCAAGGCCGAGTTCCGGGAATACCTCCGGGCCCTGAAGGACGGGGCCGCCCCGGAGCTCCTCCACCCGGCCCACGGCGAAATCGAGGAGTTCTTCGCCGTGAACAAGGGTCAGGTCCTTCCGGACGAAGCCGCCACGGGCCCTCCGTCCCCGGTCGCCACGCCGGCCGGGGAGGGGGGGCGTCCCCGTTGAACCCGATCCTCGTCCTCGGCGGGGGTCCCGCCGGTCTGAGCGCGGCGGCGGAGCTCCAGGCCCTCGGCGTGCCGACCCTCCTGATCGAGCGAGAGAACTATCTCGGAGGCAATCCCAAACGCTGGCAGTACTCGCTGCTCGCCCCGGATCTTAAGCCGGCCGAGGAGGTCATGGGGCCGCTGCTCGCGAAGGTGGAGGGGAACCCCCGGGTCGAGGTCCACCTCTCGACGACCCTGGTCCGGGCCGACCTCGCCGCGAAGGGTTACCGCGTCACGCTACGGACGGCGGACGCGACCGAGACACGCGACGTCGCGGCGGTCGTCCTCGCCACGGGGTTCGACCACTTCGACTCGCGTCGCAAGTTCGAGTATGGCTACGGCCGGTACCCCGATGTCCTCGACTTCAAGGAACTCGAGGTCATGCTCCACGACGACCGCGTCGTCCGGCCGTCGGACGGCGCGCCGCCGCGCCGCATCGCGTGGATCCTCTGCGTGGGCTCGCGGGACGTTCAGGTCGGGAACCCTTGGTGCTGCCGGATGGGGTGCGTGGTGAGCATCAAGCAGGCGGTCGAGGTCCGGCAGAAGCATCCCGAGATCGATGCGTACGTCTACTACATGGACATCCGCACGTACGGGCTCTGGGAGGACCTCTACTGGAAGTCGATGGAACAGTACGGGGTCAAGTTCATCCGTGGGCGCATCGGGCAGGTGACGCTCGCCGAGGGAGGCTCCCGACTGATCGCGACCGGAGAGGATACGATCCTGAGCCGACCGACCGAGGTCCCGTTCGACATGATCGTTCTCGCGAGTGGGATGGAACCGGGCACCGGCACGAAGGAGGCGGCGGCCCTCTTCGGCGTCCCGGTGGGCCCGGAGGGGTTCCTCACGCCGCGGGTCTCCGACCTCAATCCCGTCGACTCGGGCCTCCCCGGACTCTTCTTCGCCGGGGCTGCGACCGGCCCGAAGGCGATCCCGGACGCCGTCACCGAAGGAATGGGGGCCGCTCTCCGCGCGTACCAGTATGCTCGGGACTGAACGGACCATGGGGGCCCCCGGTCTTGGGGCCGAGCCCCAGCGTGTCGCTCGCGCGTTCCGCGACCGGGTCCTCCCCTGCGGCATCGAGCTCGTGAACCGGCTCGAACGGGTCGTGGAGGCGAAGTTCGAGGACGTTCGCGAGTTGGTGGAGGCGCCGCCCGAGACGTTCGCCCGCTCGTTCGCTGCCGCCGTCGAGGGGATCGTCTCCGCCCGTCCGCACCGGGACTCGCTCGTTCTCGCGACCCCGGCCGAGGAGGTGCGCGGGATCCTGCGGGAGGCCCGGAGCGGCCGGGTCGGTGCGTCCGACCTCCCTTCGGTCGCGCAACGGCTGTCGGGCGCCCCGGCGGAGGTGAGGATCGACGTCGCGAGCGAGCTCTTGCACGCGGCGGCGCCCGATCGGGTCGCGTTGCTCTCCCGGTGGGTGTGGAACCCCGCGCGCCGGACCGGCATCCTCGGAGAGTTCGGGGGGCCGCCGCCCGAGACCTATGCCGGCGCCCAGGCACGTCTCGCGGAGATCCGACTCGAGCTCGACACCCTCGGCTTCCGCTCGACATCGTTCGCCGCCGTCGATGTGCTTCTCGCGCTCACGTACGCCGGCCGCCTGGGCGAAGCGGTCGATAGGAGCTTTCACGGGGGAGGCCTCGAACGGCTCCTGCCGGGTTCGTTCCCTCTCGCTACGATCGTCCTGGGTGTCCGGAGGCGGTTCCTCGATGCCGATCGTTGAGAAGTCGCTGGTCGAAGTCGACCGGACCGACCAACTCGAGATCGAGGGGATCGACGTTTCGGGCGACTGGAACACCTTCCTCCGATCGCGAGTGATCTCCGACCTCGACCTCAAGGTCGTCGATTGGGTGAAGGCGCAGCCGCAGGGGGATACGATCTCGCTCTGCTGGCAGTGCGGGACGTGCACGGCCGGCTGCTGCATGCACACCGACTTCGGTCTCACCGAGTTCAATCCTCGCTACTTCATCTACCTCGCCCAGATCGGCTACGAGGACGAGCTGCGCCGGTACGCGGACACGATCTGGCGCTGCGTCTCGTGCAACAAGTGTGTCGAGCGCTGCCCGAAGGGAGTGAAGGTCGAGGAGGTCGTTCACGCCATCGGGAGCTACCTCACCGTCACGAAGAAGGCCCCAGAGAGCCCGGCGGACCGCTTCGACCGCGCCTACACCGAGAACCTTCTGCGCCGCGGGGTGCTCGACGAGGCCGACCTCTTCCGCACGTTCGAGCGGCTCGAGGGTCGGAAGACCCCCACCCGGGAGCTCCTGCGGATGGCCTGGACCCTGCTGCGATCGGGCCGGCTGCACACCGGCCCGTTCGCGCACCGCACCCGGGGTTGGCGGCGGATGCGCGAAGCGCTCCTCGAGCGGTTCGCCGCTGACGCTCCGAGGCACCGGGCCGTCGGCCCGCCCCCGGTCCCCGGGGAACGGCGATGAGCGCGACCAGTCCCCGGGGGCCTTCCGACACGACACCGGCGTACTACCCCGGCTGCTCGCTCGACGGCCTCGGCAAGGCCTACGAGATCTCGAGCCGTCAGGTCCTCCGACGGCTCGGCCTCTCTCTCGACCGTATCGTCGACTACAACTGCTGCGGTGCGACCGAGGTGAAGAACCTGAGCCAGGATGTGTCGCTCGCCCTTCCGGCCCGGAACCTTGCGCTCGCACGGGCCATGGGACGGCAGCAGGTGGTGGCGGCCTGCAGCGGCTGCGTCTACTCGCTCACTCGGGCGAACGACGCCGTGCGCGACACCGCGACCCGGAGCCGGATCAACGCCACGCTCTCTCGGGGCGGCGCGCCGGAGTACGATGGGGCGGCCTCGGTACAGCACGTTCTCGAGTTCATCTATCAGCGGGCTGGCCCCGAGGCGATCCGGGCGGCGGTCCGTCGACCGCTCGCGGGGCTCACGATCGCCCCGTACTATGGGTGCCTCTACACCCGGCCCAAGCGCTATACCGGCGTCGGCAAGACGCCGGGGACCGACGACCCGGAGCATCCGTACTTCCTCGACGAACTTCTGATCGCCTGCGGAGCGAAGGTCGTCACCGACTACTCCGCGAAGACGATCTGCTGCGGAGGAGGTCATGCGCTGAGCGACCTCGAGGTCTCGGTGGCGTTCAGCGCGTCCGTCCTGAACGAGGCGCGCCGCGCCGGCGCCGACCTGGTGGCGACGATCTGCCCTCTCGGACAGATCAACATCGAGAACCACCTCGACCGGATCCGGGCCGCCTACGGCGACGAAGCGATCCGGCCGGTCGCCTACTTCACCCAGCTGATGAGCCTCGCGTTCGGGGCGAGCGTGCGGGAGGCACGGTTCTCCGACAACTTCTCCCGCCCGGACCTCTTTCTTCGCACGCGCGGATTCACCTGAGGAGACCTACGGAGCGATCATGGCGATCCTGAACGGTTGTGAGATTCCCGAGGACCGAGCGTACTACGTCGAGCGGACGCAGATGACCTGGGCCAAGGTCGAGGGCGACCGGGTAACGGTGGGACTCACCGATCCGGCCCAGACCCGGGCCGGCAAGATCCTCCACATCCGCGTCAAGGCGACCGGCACGGTGCGTGAGCGGGGCAAGCCGATCGCGACCGTCGAAAGCGGAAAATGGGCGGGCCCGGTCATGGCCCCGGTCTCGGGGACGGTCGTCGAGGCGAACCCCGAGGTCGAGAAGGACCCGGGACTCCTCAACACCGACCCGTACGGGAAGGGCTGGATCGTGCGGATGTCCGTCTCCGCCCCGGTCGAGGTCGAGGCGCTGCTCCGCGGCGAGGCGGCCCTGGCGAAGTTCAAGGAGATACTGGAGAAGGACAACATCCGATGCATGCGGTGTCAAACATGAGGAGCGAGCGATGAGCGATCCCACCCCGGCCTCCGCGCCCGCCGATCCGGCGGGAAAGAAGATCCTGGTGATCCTGACGACCGGCCCGGAGGATCCGGACAAGACCTACGCGCCGTTCTACAACGCGGCGCTCATGGCGGCGATGGAGATCGACACCACCATGTACTTCCTGATGCACGCCCCCGAGCTCCTGAAAAAGGGGGCCGCCGAGAAGGTCCCGCTCAAGAAAGGCGGGAGCCTCAAGATGTTCGTCGACATGGCGCTCGAGAATGGGGTCAAGTTCGTGGCGTGCGCCGAGAGCTGCCGCGACCTCTGCGAGATCGCCCCCGAGGAGCTCATCGAAGGTGTGAAGCTCGTCGGTTCGGCGACGATGGCCGACCTCGCCCTCGAGGCGGACTCGGTGATCTCGTTCTAGCGGACCCCCGGAGGCCCCGAACTCGGTCCGGCTCGGGATCGATCGGGTAGTGCCGCGGAGGGGCGGCCTTCCGATAGGACCGGGCCCTTACCGACCGCTGGGAGCCTCCTCCAGTTCTACCCGCGCGAGCCAGGTACCATCGGAATTCGGCGGGCAATCGAAGTCGGTCGACCCGCACCCCTCGCACACGAGGAGGTCGACGGGTACCTCGAGAACGAGGGAGGTCCCGCACCCTCGGCACCGGCACTCCGTTCGCTCGATCCGGACGACCAGATGTACGCCCTCGACCGCGGTTCCGTGCGCCGCGATCGGGTACGCCTCCTCGAGCGACTCGGGGTCCAATCCCGCGAGGGGGCCCAGCCCTACCCACGCCGTCCGCGGGCGGGCCCCGCCGTGCTCCTCCGAATATCGGATCAGAGCCCGGGCGACTTCGGCGGCGATTCCGTACTCGTGCATGTTCCGTCCAGTCGTTCCCGGATCAGCTCGCCGACCTCGGCGACGAGACGGTCCGATGCCTGTTCCATCTCCGGGGTGAGGCGCGTTCCGAACGTGAAGGGGTCGTTCACCTCAATCGCGACCACGCGGATCTCCTTCGGGACCGCGAGGTCGACCCGCTCCGCGAACGCGAGCGCGTCGTAGACCCCCACGTGGTGGGGGTTCGACCCGCGGGTCGCAGGAAAGTCGGACCGCTCGAAGATGCGCACGGTGGCCGCTGGGACCGCACCGCTCACCATGGAATCGACGAGGAGGGCCCAGTCGTATCCCTCGAGAAAGTCGAGCAAGGCAAGCCCCATCTCGTTCGACTCGATGAAGTCGACGGTGGGCACTCCCTGGAACCGGTCCTTGAGTCGACGTACGATGAGCGGGCCGATCGCGTCATCGGTCAGGATGTCGTTGCCGAGTCCCAGAACGATCCCCCGGGACGGGGATTGCTCGACCCTCCGAGCCCGCCGGGACGTACCGACTCCTCGGGATGCGTTCGGTCCGTCGCGGCGAGGGCGCGCGCTCACGATGCGGCCCCCCTTCTCCCGGCGTCAGTCCGCGTTCTTCAGGACCGCCACGACGTTCTGGGCCGCGTCGTGGATGGTGACCTTGAGCGGGATCGTCCCCGGAAGTGCGTGGGTCGCGCAGGCGTGGCAGGGGTCGTAGGCGCGGAACGCCATCTCCACCATGTTGAGGAGGCCGTCGTCCACGACGCCCTTGTGGATCAGCCCCTTCGCCGCCTTCTCGACCGACATCGCGATCCGGGCCGCGTTGTTCTGGGTCGCGACGATGAGGTTGACCTTCTTCGCGATCCCCTTCTCGTCGGTCTCGTAGTGGTGGATGAGCGTTCCCCGCGGGGCCTCGACGACGCCGATCCCGACGTCCGGCGTGTGGGTCGGTAGGTTCCGGAGGTTCGTCGAGATGATGTCCCGGTCGTTCACGAGCTCCCGCATACGCTCGGCCGCGTAGAGGAGCTCGACGAGCCGCGCCCAGTGGGTGGCGAGCGTCGCGTGGACGGGCTTCCCTCCGAGCGTCGCGTAGAGCTCCTTGAACGCTTCCTGGGCGAGCGGGGTCGCCATGCCGTCGGAGGCGTTCAGGCGGCCCAGCGGCGCGACCGCGAGGATCGAGCCGTCCTTCCCTTCGGTGAACCCCTTCCAGCCGAGCTTCTTGAGGTAGGTGAACCGGACGTAGGTCCACGGTTCGACGTGCTCTCCCAGATGCTCGGTGTAGTCATGGACGTCGAACTTCGCGAACTCCTTGCCGTCCGGGTCGGCCACGCGCAGTTTCCCGTCGTAGAAGTTCGGGTGGTTGTTCGCGTCGACCAGACCCATGTAGTAGGTCGGGATCGTGTACGCCGCGGACGTGATCACGTCCACGTACCCCTTGTTCTTCAGCACGACGTCCCGGAAGAGCTGCAGGGTGAACTTCGCGAACTCGACGGACTCCTCGGCGACCTGCTGGAACCTCGGGAGGTCCTCCGGCTTGATCCCCTTCGCGACCCCGCCGGGGAGGCCCATCACGGGGTGGATGACCTTCCCGCCGAGGTAGGTCATGAGGTCCCGGGCCTTCTTGCGGGCCTGGATGACCGTCTTCGCCGTCTCGACCCCGACCTTCTGGATGACCCCGAGGATGTTCCGCTCCGCCTTCGGCGCGGTGGGCCCGACCACGAAGTCCGGTCCCCCGAGGATGTAGAAGTGGAGGGCGTGGTCCTCGAACATGAACAGGCTGTACATCAGCTCACGGATCTTCTTCGCCGGAGCCGGGGGATCGACCTTCCACAGATCGTCGACCGCCTTCGAGGAGGCCATGTGGTGCGAGGTCGGGCAGACCCCACAGATCCGAGGAGTGATCTGCGGCAGGTCCTCCGCGGGCCGACCCCGACAGAAGACCTCGAAGCCTCTCAGCTCGGGGACCTGGAAGTAGGCCCGTTCGACCTCCCCCTTGGGGTCGAGGAAGATCTCGATCTTCCCGTGCCCCTCGAGCCGGGTGATCGGATCGACCGTGATCTGTCGCGCGGACGCCGTCATGCGTTCACCCCTCCGTTACCTTCCGCAATCTTGCGCCGCAGCATCGAGGAGGCGAGCCCGTACCGGTAGAACGTCCCCACCGGGTCCGGGATGCCCGCGAGGATCTCCTCGATCTTCTTCTCGTCCGTGGCATCGACCTCGGAGGCGATCGCCGACAGGATCTTCGCTCCGTGGTCCCGGGTGCGGCTGGTCGGGCCGAAGCAGCCCGTGCAGGGCATGTTGCCGTGGATGCAGAGCGCTTCGCAGCCCTTCCGTGTCCCGATGCCCATGCACGGGAGTCCCTGCGCGAGGAAGCATTTCTCCGGGTCGGCCACGATCTCGTGGGGCCGGTAGAACTTCGCGATCGCGAGCTTCTCGGGCTTCGTCGCCCGCCGCGGGCACTCGTCGCACAGGGCGACGTCCGGGGCGAGGACCGTTCCCTTCGGGGGGAGCTTGCCCGCCAGCAGCGCGAGCACCGCCTCCTTGAGGAGCTTCGGCGTCGGGGGACATCCCGGGAGATAGTAGTCGACGTCGACGACCTGGTCGAGGGCCCGCACCGTCTCGTAGAAGGCCGGCAGCTTCAGGGTGTGCCCGTGGCCGTCGTCAAAGCGCTCCTGGGGAATCGTCCCCGCCGGGTTCACGACCGTCGGCGAACCGTGGTAGACCCAGTCGAAGATCTCCTCCTTGGTGTGGAGGTTCGCGAGGCTCGGGATGCCGCCGTACTGGGAGCAGGACCCGTACGCGATGACGAACGCCGACTTCTTGCGCAGGAGCTCGACCATCTCGCGCTGCTCGGAGGTCCGGACCGATCCGTTGATGAACGAGACGGTGAGGGAGCGGTCGGCCATCGCCTCCACGTCCTTCCGTTTCATGTCGATCGCCACCGGCCAGAACACGATGTCGACGAGGCTCACGACCGTCAGGATGTCCTCGGCGAGATCGACGACCGACTCCTCGCAACCCCCGCAGCTCGCACACCAGTAGAACGCCACTTTCGGTTTCTCTGCCATAGGTCTCACGCCTCCATCGCCACGGCCTCGGGCCGGGCGATCTTCTCGGGCAGGTTGAGCGGTCCGAGGGCCCGCAGCTCCTTGGTCATCTCGGTGATGACCTTCGCGAGCTTCTCCCCTTCCGACGCCGAGATCCACTCGAGCCGGAGCCGCCGCTCGTCGATCCCGAACTCCTTCAGCACGCGCTTCAAAAGGTAGTACTTTCGAAGGTTCTTGTCCTACATTCCGCACGGCCTGACGGGGCAATGCCCGAATTTCGCTGAGCCCCGTTCTCACCCACCGTAGCTCTGCCCTGGGACCCCAGCCAGTCGGAGGAGGTCCTTCTGAGGTTCGGTCAGCTCAGGTCCGAAGGTCCGGACGATCCTCCCCCGCTCCACCAACTCGTGGGCCTCCACCCGGTCGAACGCCTCCAGGACCTTGTCCGTCGTCGGCGTTGGGCAGGGGCGCCCCTCGGGATAGAGGGGGAGGCTCTCGCGCCCCTCCTTCTCCATGCCTCGTCGTACCTCCCGCTCGATCAGCGCCTCCACCAGCAGCGCCAGGAAGTACACGAACAGCAGCGACTCGATCCGCTCGATCTTCTTCAGCCAGACCGGGGCCACCTCGTAGACGGTCTTCAGTTGCTCGTGCCGCTTCTCGAGCCGAGGCTGGAAGTGGTACTTGTCCAGCAGCTCCCCCAAGGACAGTTTCCGGTCGTTGGAGAGCAACGGGAACATCCCGTCGCTCCTCGCGTCGTAGAGGATGGCTTCCCCCTCGGGATGCCAGACCACGTGGTAGCGGACCCTCTCCGTCTTCCGGTACCGGGTCTCCTTGCCAGGGCGTCCCCGACGCTCCTGTCGGAACTTCTCCACCTTCTCCTCGGTGATCTCCCATCGGACCCACCGACGGGCGGTGGGGCCCACCGCCTTCTCGGCCGCCCGCGCGACCGATTCCCGGGTCCGCAGCTTGGTCTTCGGGCTCCGTAGGCGTGTCTCGAGCTTCTCCAGGGCTAGAATCGCCGCGGCCATCCTCCCCTCCCGAGACTCCCGGTCCTGCTCGGCCATCAGCGAACTCCACACCCACACCAGCCGGAACCCGTCCCCCGCCAGGATGGGCGACTCCACCATTCTCCAGACGTCCATGGGGCCGTCCTGGTCACGGGCATTGGGTCGTCGCAGGACCTCTTCCCACGGGAGGTCGTGCGTCTGCACGTAGTCCCGGAAGAGCCGGTCCTCCTTCCGGCTCCGGGGGAGGACCGTCAAGAACCGTCCCCCCTGGCCATCGATGTACCGCAGGTTGTTGTCGCTGCAGAGCTTCGAGTCGGCCACATAGAAGAAGTCCGAACGGCCGGTGAGCCCTCTCAGGGTGTCCCAGCTCTCCCGGTGGGTCGGGGAGTCGTTCGTGTTCCCATCCTCGGTCCGGTAGGCGACGGGGACCGCGCCATCGGCGGAGATGGTGAGGATCCAGAGGAGCTGCTTGAGGTCGGGACGGTGGTCCTTGTTATGGCCGAAGGCGATCCGGAGCGTGGCCTTCCCGCGCCTCCTCGCCCCCGTGGCAGAGGAGTAGGCACCCTGGAGGGAGATGGTAGTGGAGTCGTTGTGGAAGCAGTCCATCCCGAGGTGGAACTCTCGGATGGCCCGGACCACGATCTCGGTGGCGAGGGAGGCTCGGTCCGCGTCGAAGAGGGTGTCCAGGGCCCGCCCAAGTCGGTCGTCGTTGAGGAGGGCCACCTCCTCGGGCCGTAGTCCAAGGAGGTCGGTCCGGTAGGGCGCGGCCCAGGCGGAGAGGCCGTAGAGGGGCTCTCGGGAGAGGAGCAGGTTCCGTAGGAGGGCCCCCAGGCAAGGAGCGGGGCCCAAGCGTACTCCCGAAGAGGAGGGCAGTCGGTCCCTCAGGACCTCCTCGAGGTGAAGGCGGCGCAGGAAGTGGTTGACGATAGGGAGACCTCCGAGGAGGTGGGTACGATGCTGGAGGTCGCCCAGCTCGGGCACAATGGGAAGAGGGAGGGCAAGCTCATAAGGTTGTGGGCATTAGTGCCCATATATGCCGGTGAGCGTGGTGGTCTTCCGCCTTCCCCCCGGGACGCCGAACCGGGAGCTGGGGAAGTTCGGGAAGAGGTTCTACGGGCAGGAGACCAGCTCGTGGAAGGGGAAGTACTCCTATCGGCGACCGGGGCTCCTGGACGGACTCCCCCATCGGAAACTACTACGCGGGGTCGTGATCCTGCGCCAGAGGGACCTGGAGAAGGTTCTGTCCTTCCTGAAGGAGTGGAAGGCCCAGGTCGAGGTCAGGCGGATTCGCCCGACGGACGAGGATCTCAGGGTTCTCGAGAAGGAACCGTAGGCTCAGCAAGCGCGCCGGTAATTCGGGCATTCCCCGTTTTCACGGTGCGGAATGTAGGTC
>JBJKRJ010000027.1:0-4559 GCA_046704665.1 Thermoplasmata archaeon
GCGATGACGAAAGTCCGGGGGCTCGCCACGACAACGGCCTCTTCGCCGATCGCTAGGGGGGCGGTCGATACCGCAGGAAACTCCTGCCCGTTTCCCTGAATCGCCCCGGACGGAACGAACGGATTGACCTCCCGCGTCACCCTGCCAACCTGCCCGGGGAGGAGCGCCCCCGAGGCCACGACGTCCTTGTCGCGGACCTTACGGACCTGGGCGTAAGGGTGGACGAAGTGCCAGCCGGGACCGAGGGGGGTCTGGAGCCTCCCCAGGAGGAACACTTGGGCGACCTCCCCTGGCCGCACTCGCACGACCACCCGTGAGAGCAGGACTCCGATGATCAGGAGGAAGACAATGGCAGTGAAGACTGTCGTGGCAAGGTCCACGAGGGGGAATCGGCGTAGCCCCCATTACGATTCCCTTCACCGCAAGGCAGGCGGCGCGTCGCGAAGTGCCCTGCCACAAGGGAACAGATATTGCCCGCCATCAGCTCTGGGATCTTGAAAACCGTGAGCTTGTCCACGAATACGTCTCTGGCATCGCCGCCGGCCCGACGGGTTCTCGGAGTGTTCTGGACCGACCCGGCCTTGCGCTCCCAGACTCGCCTCCTTGCGAACTCCCTCGGCCTTGGGATCCTCACAGCCGTTGTACTCTTGGGCTTCGGCTGGGCCGTCGTAGTGGAACCCACTACGAGCCTCCGTGTTCTCGCTGTCGCCGCTGTCGGTTCCCTAAATTCTGATCCCAACTCTTCCCGAAATTCTGACCCCTTCCGACCGACGTCTCGGGGGGGTCCCCGGTGACGCGCCTTATCGCCCTCGCTCCCGAGGCGAGTCCCATGTTCGACCGAATGAAGCGTCACCAGATCCTCGTTCTGCGCCGAGCCGGCCTGACGCTCCGTGAGGTTGCCCGCCGATCGGAAGTGAGCCTCCCCACCGTTAAGCGAGTCGTCCGACAGGGCGGGGTCGATCCGCCTCCTCGGCCTCCCGTCGGTCGACCGCCGGTGGCCCGCGGGCTGGAGGACGACGTGAGGCGGATTCTCGCCGTGCGCGGCGATTTGCCCACCGTGGAGATCCTTCGTCAGCTTCGCGATCGGGGGTATTCCGACGGGAAGAACCCCATTTATCGACTGGTGCGCGATCTCCGCCGCACCGTCGTCTCACCTATTGTCCGGTTCGAGGGAGTCGCCGGAGAGTTCTGCCAGAACGACTTCGGCCACGTGAGGGTCCGCTACGACGATGGTACCGTCGAGCTCCTCCACTTCTTCGCGAGCCGACTCAAGTGGTCCCGCTGGGTCCATGTCGAGCTCGTTCCCGATGAGCAGGTGGAGAGCCTCGTCCGGAGCCTCCTCCACGCCTTCGCCTCCTTCGGCGGCGTTCCTCTCGTCGGAGTCTTCGACAATCCGAAGACCGTCGTGCTCTCACGCGCCGGCGGCGTCATCCAGTGGAACGCCACCTTCTCCCACGTCGCCCTCGACTACCGCTTCGCTCCCGAGCTCTGTACGCCGCGCCGTGGCCAAGAGAAGGGGGCCGTCGAGAACCTCGTCGGGTTCGTCAAGAACGGGTTCTTCAAGGTCCGCCGGTTCCACGACCGCGCCGACCTCGAGGCCCAGCTCGTCGATTGGCACCACGACGTCAACGAGGTCCGCCCGTGTCGGGCCACCGGGGTCCCTCCCTCGGCGCGCATCGCCGAGGAGAGGGCTCGGCTGAGGCCGTTGCCGATCCCTCCTTCCGAGTATCCGCTGCGGTTCCCGGTCCGGGTAGGGCCCACCGGGTGGGTGACCTTCCGTGGCTCGCGCTACTCGATGCCGGCGGAGACCCTGAACCTCCCGGCGACCCTCTACCTCTATCCCGAGACGGTCCGGATCATGACGGACCGACACGACGTGAAGCATCCCCGGTATCCCCACAACGGCGTCAGCACGCTTCCGAAGCACGCCACCAGTGCCCTGGCGGCGGTCTCGGGCCGTCGGGCCGAGCTGTACTACCAACGGCAACGTCTCCTCGAGGTGGGCGAGCCCGCCGAGGAGTTCTTGACCGAGCTGATCCACGCTCGGCCCAACACCTGGGGCGCCGATGTGCGCGCCCTCTTCCAGCTCCTCCAAGAGCACGGCCCGGCGCGAATGGCCATCGCGTTCCAGCATGCGCTCGATCGCGGCTGGCGAGGCTCCGAGTTGGTGGAGCGACTGCTCCACCAGCCGACGGAGGTGGTGGCTTGACGACGACGGAACTCGACACGTTGCTCCGTCGCCTCCACATGCCGACGGTCCGGAGGCTCTGGAGCGAGCTCCAAGTCCGGGCGGAGAAGGAGTCGATGCGCTACTCGGAGTATCTCGAGACCCTCGTCGCCGAGGAGGTGGCTCACCGCGGCCAGACGAGGATCTCTCGGATGACGCACCGGGCGAAGTTCCCGTTCCTGCGGACCATCGACGAGTTCGACTTCACGTTCCAGTCCGGGATGAGGAAGGAGCTGCTCGGCTCCTACCTCGGCCCCGAGCTCGTCCCGGAGGGACGGAACCTCCTCCTCTACGGACCCTCCGGCGTCGGCAAGACCCACGTGGCGATCGCGATCGCCTACAAGGCGATCCAGAACGGCTCCGACGCTCGCTTCGTGACGGCGGCGCAGCTGATCGATGAACTCTCCTCGGCGAGTCGGGACGGGGCGCTTCGGGAGGCGCTGGTGCCGTACACGCATCCGGGGGTACTGGTGGTGGACGAGGTGGGGTATCTCTCGCATGGTCCGGACGCGGCGAACGTACTGTTCCAGGTCGTAAACGACCGGTATCTTCATCGGAGACCGGTGGTGTTCACGACGAACAAGCCGATCGAGGAGTGGGGGAGAGTGTTGCACGACCCGGACCTGGCGGAGGCGATTCTGGACCGGATCCTCGAGCGCGGCCGGATCGTTCAGTTCAAGGGACCATCGTACCGAACGCGTCACCTACGAACGGAGAAAGGGGTCATAATTTCGGGAAAGGAGAGGCCAGAGTTTCGGGAACCCACAGCCGCGATTGGGGGCACGCTGTCGATCGGCGCCCTGGCGCTATCCTTTGCCCGCCGTTCCCACTTGCGGAAGCGGCCGATCCGGGCCGTGCTGACCGACTGGGGGGTGGAGTTCGATGCTCCGCCAGGAAGGCCCGATCTCCAGCCTCCAGAGAGCGGCGGTGCCCTCGCTTGGGAGCACATCGCCAGTGTCGATGTTCGGAACGACTCTTGGGCCGCGAAGCGAGCCGGCGCGTTCGAGGTGGTTTTCCTCTCCCGCGAATTCCACCGCGGACCGATTGCGATGACGGTCCCGCGTTCATGGCCCTGGGGGATACGCATCCCCTACCTGCGGAGGGAAGCGGCCGACCAGATGGTCGAGCTGGCGCGACCGTTTGTCCGAGGAGCGGCCACCCTCGGCAAGTCGGTCCCGTAGCTCGTGAGGCCGAGGCGCCCTCTGCGAGAATCTACCCGTGCGAAGAAGCGTCCGACGGGGCTATGGAGGACGGGGCAGGTCCGTCGGTGGAAGAGATCAGGGGCCCTCTCGGCGCGTTTCCGAGAGGAAGGCGCCGCTAGATTACCGGGGAGTTTGAAAGCTCCCGCGTCCCGGCTGGCCTCCGTCCTTGTACGACCTCTCCAACCCTGGAGCTTCGCCCTCAGGCCGCCAGTGGTGTGCCATGACTCTGGTCCAGCTACTCGCCCCTGGCTTCACTCCTCACGCTCTGACCCAGGAGGAGACTTTCCGCCGGTCTCGTCCCAGCGTATTGCCTTGCGGAATTGATCAACCTGCTTCAGGAAGTAGTGGATCTTGCTCCGTTTGTTGTGGTCCTCTCGAATATCCTCCACAACTTGGACAATCGGCGCGTCACGCAGCTTCTCTCGAGCTTGATGGAGCGTGCGATAGAAGCCATCCACCTGCTCGGGGTTCCGTTCATTGGCCACAGCGAGTGCGTCATCGAACTCTGCCTTCCGCTCTACGAAGCTCTTTTTCGCTTTCTTGTCCGATAGAATCTCCGGAAGACGCCTGATCGCCTCGGCCCTAGGTACTCGGTCCTCCTTAATCATACTCACGACAATCGACTCGACGGCCGGGTCCTTAGCCCGGAGATTGGCAAATTTCGGATTCTTCGCGTACTCGAGAAAGTAGCTAAACTTCTCCTGGTTGTTGACCCCGTTTCCCAGCATGAGTTCATACGCTTTCAACATTGACAGGACGTTGTGACGAGGAAGATTTATCTCGGCGCAAAGGTCGTCGTCGTTCTTGTTCGACTCGTGCCTCCTTCTGTAGAGGAACCCCGCCTGCTCGAAGGGTGACCACTCAGCCTTTCCCTTGATGTGAAGTGTGCCGAGTAAACGGAAGATGTCCTCCTGTGTTATCGGGACGGTAATCACCTTTGAAGGAATCCGCGACCACTTTGTACGCTCCTCCTCGGATGCGGAGACTTCGGCGAGCTTTCGGTGGTTCATCCGGGATTGTCGGGGGTCCTCGGGTAGAGTGACAGGCCCCCACACCGGAACAGGACAGCCGTCCGGAAGTGGGCTTTGTTCCGGTAGCCATACGCCATCTTCTGGATCGTGGCGATCTTC
>JBJKRJ010000028.1:0-17277 GCA_046704665.1 Thermoplasmata archaeon
GAATCGCCGTACATCCGGTCCCGCCATCTGGACGTCGTCTATCACAGCGACGAGCTCCCGGTTCCCCAGGGCTCGCTTCGTAAGGTCCACCACTTCCCTTGTGATGGGGGGACGGGGGATCTGGGTGTAGTACGCGAGCTGCGAAGCTCCGATCGGCGCGAGCGCGTGCGCAAGAGAGTTTACGAACTGCCTCGAGGAGCTGGCGGGTCGCACCGTGAACCAGAAAGGGATACGGCCCTGCTTGACGCGGCGAAGGTGTCGGCTTACTAGGGCTGTCTTCCCCATCCCGGGGGGCCCATCCACGAAAGTGATCGAACCTCCTTCCCGGGAGAAGCCGGTGAGCTGTGCCAGCTCCTCCTTCCGGCCCAAGAATGGATTAGGGGGGGGAGGGACCGCGCCGGTGAGGAGGGGGACCTCGTGGGTCTCTCGCCGTAGCTTGGTCCGGCCTGCCTCGGTCATCCGGTACGTCAGTTGCCGGCGGGCACCGTCCCGGACAAGTCCCCTCCGAGCGCTCAGGAGACCCTCTCTGACCAGGTCGGCCAAGGGCCGGGACATCGAACAGGGGTGGTATCCCAGGGCCTTCGCGAGTTCGCGCTGACCAATCCCGAAGCCTGTCTCCTCGGTGGCCGAGTGGGTCTCGACATAGTCGAGAATCTCGGTGGGAAGGTAGGTGTGGACCCCCATCGCTGAAGAGAAGCGACGACCGCCTACTTAGTATTATTTTGTACAAAATAACTCCCGAGCTTTAAGTATCAAGTCCGCTACTTTTCCCTCACTATGAGCCGGACGAGGGAGAGCGGTGCCTACCTCGGTGGCATCGGCGTGATGCTCGGCGAGGCCGACGTCTGCCCCCTGTGCGGCGAAACGCACCCCGAGGTCCTGTTCGGGATCCGACACGGGAACGCCCAGGAGTGTCCGAAGGTTGTTCTCGGAAGCTTCCCGGTGCTGGACCGCCTGGAGGAAGCGCCCCAAGACCCGCCGATCCCCCGCCTTCCCGCTGGGCGCCGGATCCGTGAGTTCGAGACTCCGATTCCTGTCCCGCTCATCTCCGGCTCCTCTCCTCCCCCTTCGGGTGAGGTGGGGGCCCGACCTCGGGGTCTGAGCGTACCCTGGCTCCGACCGCCGGATCTTGGGGGGATGGTCTGATGGAGCCCGAACCCGTCCCTCGGATTCCCGCGGGACTCCGGATCCGGGCGTTCGAGACCCCGACCCGCCCGCGACACACCCCCCGCCTGGACCCTCTCAACTCGCCCGCGCGCGTGATCGTTGAGGTCTACTGATGCTTCGCGCGGACCGATCCCGCTTCTCCGGAGAGTTCGACTTCGGGGGGGCCTCGGCTCCTCTGGTGCGAGAGCTCCTGCTCGCCGTGGCAACCGCCCCGAAGTCTCGCTCGAACCTGGTCCCGAGCTGGCCGGAGTGGCTCGTCCCCGCCTATCGCTCCGGTGGCCATCGCCCGAACGCCCGATCGCTCAAGGAGGAGCGGTAGGCCGACCCCGGGCCCACCTCACGATGCTCTGCCCCGACCCCCGCGGAACACCCGGCTCCGCGGGGGTCCGATTTTTTCGGGGAAGGTCAAAGACCCCGCCGACCAGCACAAACAACTCATAGGTGGGACGAGTCAGCGACAGCGGTAGCACCGCTATGTCGGAGTCCCAGTGCGCCGTCTGTGGGGGTCCTCTCGAAGCCGGATTCTTGGCGACGTCCAATGGTTCGGGGCTGTTCTGGTCCCGGGAGGCCTCTACGAGCCGGTTCCGTCCCACGGGCCTTGAGGTCCTGGTCGGTACCGGTTTCGGCGGTACCTACTCGGCGAACCTCCCCGGGCTGCGCTGTGCGAAGTGCCAAACGATCGTCGTCTCCCTGCCCGGGCCCAAGAAGTAGGTTGGGGCTGCTCAGGCCCCCGGACCCGAGGTCCCCGCTACCGTCAGCGGACGGACGAGCACCGTGGGAGCATACAGCCCCTCGACCAGCGTCGGCTGGGATCCTATCGACGCAATGCTGGCGAGGAGGGAGGGCTGCTGGGGCGGGGCGGCCACCACTCCTCCGATCGTCCCACCCCGCACCGGCTCCGCGAGCTTGCCCGCGCGGATTCGGTATCCGATCCGAAGCTCTCCTCCGAACGCCCCCGAGATCGGGTCCGGTATCGCCCACCCGAGCTGCTGGACCCAGATCCCGTCTCCGGCCGCCTCGACCACCTCGGCATCGCTGCCGCCAGAGCCCGGCGCCACTACGAGCGTCGTCGACGCCCCGTTCGGTGGATAGAGGAACCGCTTCCAGTCCCGCGACCCGGCCGGATGGAACGCACGGAGGGCGTTCCCGGTGGGGTTGGTGTCGAAGGCGCCTCCATGTAGGACGTCGTAGAACAACGCAGCGACGGCCCCCCGCAGAATCACCTCTCGCTTTTGCTGGGGGGTGCCCTCGTCGTCAACCGGGGCGGACGATATCGCCCACGGAAGCAACCCGTCGTCGTGGATCGTCAGCCCTTCGGTGCCCCACTGGGTCCCGATCGGCGGAGCGAGCTCACGCAGCCGGGCGCCCCCGGTGCAGCGGAACCCGACCACCGGCGGCAGGATGCCGGCCAGTACCGACGCCGGCAGGATCACGGGCAGTTCCCCGGAGGGGGGTGGCACGGCTCTCCGGCTGTCCTGGGCGAAACGGCACCAGTCCTCGACCTGCGCCGGGAGTGCGCTCGGCACAAGGCGACGCGCCGAGTCGTTCACCCAGTACTCGCCGGGGGTTGGCCCCTCGGGACCACCGTCCGCCTTGACCGCCACCTCGAGCTCGACCGTCGTGTGGGCGTACGAGGCCCGCAGGCCGGTCGAGTTCGCGAGGGTCGCCTCCGACAGCGTGGCCCGCACCGAGCCGAAACTCGGGGCGACGCCGTGCCGCCCGTCGAACGCGCTCAGAAGCGCGTGGACATACTCCTGAAGGCTCTCCATCGGTCGGTCCCAGAGGATCGGGTCCCGGACCTCCGGCGACTCGAGCGCCCCCTTCGGAGGGGATGGGAGGTCGACCTTCTTCACCGGGAAGCTCGAGTACTGGGTGAGGGACGCGGCCGTGTCGAACGCGGATCGCACGCCCGAGTCGGTGAGGTCGGTGGAGGCCTGGAAACCGACACCGGTCACCCCGTCCCGCGACCGGAGCACGCGTATCCCGTAGCCTTCGACCTCGATCGGGCCCCGGATCTGCTCGATGGAACGACCGTTGAGGTGGATCTCGTACCGGCGTGCCCGCTCGGCGAAGATGTCCCACGGTGCATCGCTTCGAATCCGGTCGGCGACCTCGAAGGCCGTCGCGACCTCACCGGAACGAGCGGTCATGCGGGCCCCACGATCGCGGTCGAAAGGAGGTAGGTTCCTCCGGAGCCTACCGGTAGAAGGTCGGAGTGGCCCTTCCCACAGTATCCGGGCGAAATATCGAAGTCGTCCCGCCGGCTCATTCCGCGAGTCGCCTTGAGGACGTCCAGGACGCGCCCGGAAAGGGCCATGGACGAAACGAGGTCCGTGAACTGGCCGTGCTCGATCCGACGGCCCTTCTTCACCTTGATCTGCATCTGGCCGCCCTGGGGATCCTCGATCCCGCTGGTCGCGTGCTCCAGCAGGACCCCGTGTTCGACCTCACGCACGAGCTCGTCCTGGGTCCAGTCGCCGGCTTCCACGTAGGTGTTGGTCATTCGCACGAAGAGGCGGCTCAGAAAGTCCGCGCGTCGGGCATTGCCGGTCGGGTTCACTTTGAACAAGGTCGCCGTCTCACGATCGTGGAGGCCCCCCACGAAGCGCCCGTGGTCGACGAGGACACTGCGGTGGCCGGGGGTACCCTCGTCGTCGCAATAGATCGTGCCCCAGCCGCCCGGATAGGGACCTTCGTCGACGATCGTGAGGTGGTCCGGGCCGACCGTCGTTCCCAGGAGCGGCTTGAGGTACGACCGGTCCCGAACGAACTGGTCGGCTTCCGTACCATGACCGAACGACTCGTGCGCGAACGTGCCGGTCGTGCTCGGGTCCATCAGGACCTGCATGGTGCCGACGGGAGCGGGCCGGGCGTGAAGAAGATCGACCGAGCTGCGGGCGGTCTCCTGGACCCTCTCGGCGGTGAGAAAGTCCAGTCGCTCGCGGCCGCCGACGCCCCCTTCGCTCAGGTAGTCGTACTCCATTCGTCCGTCCTCCATCGCGAGCGGAGCCACCGCCGCCCGGACCCGTGGAAGGACCTGGTAGCAACGCGCCCCCGTCGTGTTGAGATAGAACCTCTCCTCGTCGGTCCAACCGATCGTGACCTGGCACTCTCCGATCCCCGGCACCTCGGTGGCCCATCGAAGCGCGTCCTGGGCGAGGGCGATCGACTCCGGCAGGGGCATGTTCCGCATCGGGCTCGCGGGAAGCGAGGTCCACTCCTTCCGGAGATCGCTTGCGGGCCCGGGCGGGCCCCCTTCCGGGGCCGAGTGGCCGAGCGACTGGATCAGAGCGTCCGTGGCCCCCTCGATCGCCGAGGACGTCAAGGAGGAGGTGGCGGCCTCAGCCCACTGTCCCCGGCCCCAGGCCCGGAGGATCGCCCCCTGAAGGCGAGGGGCTCGCCGTGGCGTTACGGAGCGTCGATCGACCTGAACCCCTTCCCCATCGGATGACTCCGCAAGGACATCCGCGAAAGGGGTGTGAGGTTCAAGACGTCGAAGTGCTCGGGCGAAATCCTCCTCGAACTGACGGAGATCGGCCATGTTGCGCCGCGAGAGCGCCCCGAGTGGATAAGGAGTGCTCCGTGAGCGGGAGCGGCTTGCAGCTCCTGCATGGCGGATGGAGACGCACGTTCGCCCGGAACGCACCGTGCATCCGGCGCAGTGGTCCTATTCTGGACGCATCGACTATCGCGCATCTTGCGGACCGACGCCCTCTCGTAGGCTCGCGACACGGATCCACGCGAGATCCGGACGACGTACGAACGGGAACGCACGTCCAAGGGTTCGGTTGTATAACCGGGGACCGAGGATGGTACTATCGGCGACAGGCGAGGGGCTATAGGACCTCGGTATCTCGGGCAGCCGTGCCTCAGAGGACAGCGCCCCGGGAATTCGGGTTGCTGGGATTCGACCATGTCGATATCCACGTGAAAGACCGGACCAAGGCCGCCCGGTTCTTCGTCGACCAGATGGGCATGGACGTGATCGGTGAAGGGCCGGATCACACCTTCCTTCTGTTCGGGGACCAGGTCCTGGGCCTGAGGGACGCGAAGGACGAGAACGACGGTCCCCGGGGGATCGACCACATCGCGCTGCGCGTGAGCGAGTGGACCGGACTCCGCAGCCGGGTCGGCCGTGCCCGGGTCGTCATCACCGGGGAGAAGGAGCGGGACGACTCCCGCTCACTGTTCCTGCGCGGCCCGGAGGGGATCCGTATCGAGCTCATCTGGCGGCCCGACCCGCATACGCACGTCTGCAGCCACGGCCCCCATCCGACCCCGCCCGCCCCTCCGGACGAGGAAGAGTAGCGCTCCGGCCGGCTACCGGCGTACTCGCGCGACTACCCGCGCGAGCTGAGGTACCGGTACCAGCCAATCCGTGTACTTCGGCTCCTCGCCCTTGACCGCCCGATAGAAGACGTCCATGATCGCCCGAGTGATCGGGCCGGGGCTGCGGGTTCCGATCGCCACATGGCCGACCTGCCGTATCGGAGCAACCTCGGCGTAGGTCCCCGAAAAGAACGCCTCGTCCGCCGAGAGGAGCTGGCCCACCGAGACCGGATGCTCGGTGACCGGGTAACCGAGGTCGGAGGCGATGCGGAGGACCGAATCGCGAGTGACCCCCATCAGGATGTCCGACTCAGGACCCGGAGTGTAGAGCCTGCCCTTCCGGACGACGAAGACGTTCTCCCCGGTACCCTCCGCCACGAACCCGTTCACATCGAGCAGGATCGCCTCGTCGTACCCGTCCTGGGTCGCGTCCGCTCCTGCAAGATAACCTGAGAGATAGTTTCCCGACGCCTTCGCGTAGGCCGGCAGTGCATCGGAGTGAGGTTTGCGGAACGGCGAGATCTTCACCCGCACGCCCCCCTCCGAACCCTCTCCAAGATACTTCTTCGCGGGAATCGCGGCGATGGAGAGAGAGACCTTGCCCTTCAGGTTCTTGACCCCAAGTCCCGGCTCGCCGCGGTAGATGAGCGGCCGGATGTACGACGGCAGGATCGCGTTGGCCGCCTGGGTCTCGAGGATCGCCTGCTCGATCTCCTCCGGAGAGTAGGGCGGACTCATGTAGTAGCACTTTGCCGACTCGACCAGGCGCTGTACGTGCTCCTTCAATCGGAAGATGGCGGGGCCCCGAGGGGTGGCGTACCCTCGTATCCCCTCGAAGACCCCGACGCCGTAGTGCAGCGTGTGGCTGAGCGCGTGCACTTTGGCGTCGGCGAAGTCGACCATTCGACCATCCATCCAGATCTTCTTCCCGTTTGGTGCCTGCATGGGCCGCTCCGCCGAGGAACTCGGCGGCCTCCAGCGAAAGCCAACACCCATCAAGGTTAAACGTCTAGCGGCCAGAGGTGTGCGGACAAAACGGACTGACGCTCTGTTATGTACATTCCTACTCGTCGGACGTCTAATATAGAAAACTAAAACACTTCGTTCGGTCAGTTTACCCGACCTATGCCACAGCGTCCGCGTGCCTCGGCCCCAGGGCTCCCGTCTGGGGGATGACTCCGCACGTTGGGGAACTAGACACCGCCCCCACGATACGTCTCTGAAAGCCGTCTCGACGCGTCGCAGGGTGCGAGTTTAAGGTCATCGACGTCAAGTTGCGGATCCCTTCGAAGGTACCTACACATATGCATATTCATATTCGGTTCGAGTCCCTGCGGTTTCGACTCAGCGGTGAGGACGTGGGGAGGTCCTCCGGTGCCGGGCACCGCTAGGGATCGTTACGTTCCGCCACGTTCTCGTGTCTCGTACCTGGCCCCCAAGGTATAACTTCGAATTGTTGATAGCGTGTGGTGGTGGACGGAGTAATTGATTATCAGTTACCATGAGGGTGGACCGACGGGCGCTACCCAGGGCGGGTCACGGGAGACGCGCCGTGCGGGCGCGTCGCTGGGTCTTTACGGTCGGTGTTCGGTCGGTCTGCGAGGGGAGGAATGTCCCAGTCGGGTCGGACGATAGGGGCGCTCATCGTACTGGTCGGGGCGCTACTCCTCATCGCCACGGTCTTTGTCCCATGGTACAGCGAAAGCGAGTCGTTCCACACCCCTGTGGGGGGAAGTTGGTCCTATACCACGACCTCGTATCCGGGCCTCGCGAATCAGAATGGAACCGTGCGGAGCTCCTGCAGTGGCGCCGCTCTTCCTTTGCCCGTCAACGGTAGCCTCTGTCCGCCGTCCCAGACCTCCTATAACGGGGCCGATCTCAACACCACGGGCCTCCTCGTCGAGACGGGCTACTTTCTGTTACTCGCGGGCTTCGTTTTGGGGGTAATCTCCGCCCTCATCGGTCTTGCGACTCGGAGGCGCTCCAAGGGCGCTGTTACGGCGGGGGCCCTCGGCATCGTCGCCATGGTGTTGGCGGTGGCCGTCCCTGTGCTGTTCGCGGTGCTGTTGCCGACCGCGATCTCTGACGATCTACCGCAGGAGACCGGCTCGGGACCGTGGTCTTCGTTCATGGGCTCCCACACCACAAATCTGGTGGATATTTCGGTCAAGCTCACCTGGGGTCCCGCCATCGGGTGGTACCTTTCGTTCGTGGCATTCGTGGTCCTGTTGGTCGGTGCGATCGTTCTGATTCTGGCCCGTAAGGGGCCCGCGAGCCCTGCACCGATCTCCGTGCCCGAGCCGACGACGAACGCCAAGTCGGCTCCGGTCTCGGACGCGCCCCCCGCGAGCTAGGCATCCGGTCGGGTGGTCTCCCAACCCGTTCCCACCGCGTCGGCACCTCGAACGGCCTTCGTATAACTCCTGTTATACCACTTCTCGGCAGAGAAGCCATGCCGATCGGGTCTGACCCTCAGGGACTGTATTCGTTGATTGGCTAGTACAATAAACTAGTAATCGTTACTTTAGTGTCTCGGCCACCGATAATGGCTACTTGCCCGGATTTCGCGGATCGGGGCCCCAACCCCCAGTCTCCGGGCCAAAAGTCGTCCGGAACTGCGCTTTCGGGGGGCTGGCGGGAGATCTTCGAGGAGTTTATTCAAGTATCAGTTATCAGATATCGCATGTATCGGTATCTACTTTACTTTGATTGTGCACCACCGATACGAGTGACCTTCAGCTTCCATCGAGCGCCCGCGCGGATAGGTTCGCGAACGAACAGCTCATCGCATCCGTTCGATTCGAGGGCACCGAGCATCGCCAGCACGAGTGGAGGCACGGGAGCGGACGCGCGGTCGAGCCGCCGCGCGGCAAGCTCGACCGAACGGGCGTCGACGGGAAGCACCGTGATCTTCCGGCGGAGCCGTTCGAGCACCTCTCGCCGAGATCTCTGGAGGCGTGCCGGTCCGTGCCCGGCGATGAGGGAGAGCTCGAGCAGGTTCGCCTCGGTGGTCGCGACCTCGACACCTCGAAGGCGGTCGATCAGGGCCCGGGAGGGACGATCCCCTTCGAGGAGGCCCAAGAGCACCGAGGTGTCCAGGCCTTTCATGGACGCGTCCTGCCCCCGGTACCGCGCAGCCTCCTGAGACGGGAACGGCTCGCTCGGTTGCCGGACCTCCCCCAGGCACCCGCGAGCTCGCCGAGTCCCTCCCGCTGTTCAAGGAGTCGGCGAAGGACCGAGGTGAAGCTCTCTCCGGCCCGTTTCTCTCGGTCCAGTGCGTCATAGATCGCCTTCTGGACGGCGATGTTCCGGGATGACATACATATGCATAGACATATGTTGTACATGAAACGCTGGTTCGACCGGACGCGTTGTACGGACCCGTTCTGAGCGATGCGGTCCGCGGGTCTGTGCCGCGCGCCCGGTCGAGCGCATACCGCCGAGAAGGATAGTGGGCGGACCCGAAGGAGTCGCTTCCCGCGCCGGCGCGACCCGCGCCCGCCGGGTTCGAGAAGGCAGTTGGGTCGCTAGGGGGCCCGCAATCCTTCTCGGGGCTTTCGGTCGTGAGTGTGACCCCTTGGGAGATTCGCAGCGCGGCCCTCCGGGGTGGGGTCGGAAGAGCGGTCGGGCGTCGTTCGGGCGCGTTCCGCTACGCAACCGCACGCCGCCCAAAAGTGGTCCCGCCGGGGGAGGTTTTTATGCCGGTCGTGACCCTCAACGTGCTCGAGCGCATCCTCGGAAATGGTCGCGACGAAGGTCGGGCCCCGCACCAAGTCCGCGTTCTTTCCGAACGAGGTGCCGCCGGTCCAACGGCCACGGTCGACCGGGATCACCCATGTCCTCGACCGGTTCAACTCGATCTCGGCGCAGGAACTCACCCTGTTCGCACCCTACGTCGACTACGTGAAGATCGGCTGGGGACTACCTCTGTTGGTCGGTCGGGACGACCTTCGCCGGCGGATTCGGACCTATCACGATGTCGATCTGGAGGTCTCCTCCGGTGGCACGCTCCTAGAGTACGCGGTCGCGCGGGACCGTGTCGACCGGATGCTCGATGACTCCCGCGCCGTCGGGTTCGACCTCATCGAGGTCGCGGGCGGGGCCCTAGACTTCTCACCCGAGGTCCTAGAAAATCTGGTCACCTCGGTCCACGACCGTGGCCTGGACTGTTTCATCGAGGTCGGGAAGAAGGACCCTCAACACCAGCTCTCCCTCCGGGAGACGAGCGCTCAGATGGAGCTCGCCCGGTCGCTCAAGCCACGGAAGGTGATCCTGGAGGGCACGGAGTCCGGACGCGGAGTGGGGGTCTTCGACTCCAGCGGATCGATCAAGTGGGACTGGGTCCACACGCTCATCTCCGAGCACCCCGTCCAGGAGGTTATCTTCGAGGCTCCCGTCGAGTCGCAGCAGGTCCAACTCCTGCAGGGCCTGGGGGCGGAAGTGAACCTCGGCAACATTCCGGTGCCCCTCGTCCCCTCCCTGGCCTCCGCCCGGCTCGGTCTCCGCGGGGAGACGTTCGGAAGGGTACGCCACGACAGCCAAACGGTCCGAGGGCCGCCGGCGGCAAAGTTCCTGTACTTCCTGCTGGAGACCCATCACGGACTCGACCAGACCCAGCTCGCGCACCTCTCGCGCCTGCCTCGGAGGACCGTACAGAGCGCCCTCGAGTCCCTTCGGAAACAGGGGTTGGTCCAAGAGTCGGTCTCGCTCGAGGATTCACGTCGGCGCGAATATCGAACGGTGTAGCGATCGTCCCGCGGGAAAAAGGGATATCGCCCGCCAGCGAGTAGGCCCTGCCCATGACACCGCTGGACGCCTCGCGGACTCCCGACGCAGCGGCTCCCGCCGCCGTGGTCACCGGCGCGACCTCGGGAATAGGACTGGAGATCGTCCGCAGCTTGGCCGCTCGAGGGATGCGGACCGTGCTCGTGGGCCGTGGCTCGGAACGGGTGGCCGGGATCGCCCAGTCTATCCGGAACGCCACCGGCAATCCGTCCGTCGAGTCGGTGGGGGTGCAGGACCTAGCGGTACAGTCGGAGGCTCGCGCCGTGGCCACCGAGCTGCTCGACCGCTACCCGAAGATCGGGGTCCTGGTCAACAACGCCGGGGCGATGTACGTCCGCCGGGAACTGACATCGGAGGGGACGGAGCGCACGTTCGCCCTCAACGTTCTCGCGCCATTTCTTCTGACCTCGCTTCTCGTCCCACGTCTCGTCGAGAGCCGTCCCGCGCGAGTGGTCAACGTTGCGTCCGCGGCCCATCGGGGAAACTCGGTCCGTTTCGAGGATCTTCAGGGGGCGGGTCACTATCGTGGATACGGCGCGTACGGGCGGAGCAAGCTCGAGCTGATCCTCCTGACCCGCGAGATGGCACGCCGACTCGAGGGCACGGGAGTCACGGTCAACGCGGTGCATCCTGGATTCGTCCGGTCCGGTTTCGGACTGAACAACCGCGGGGGATCCGCCGCTGCGATCCGGGCGCTCGCCGTCCTCTTCGGAAAGACCCCCCGGAAGGGCGCCGAGACACCACTGTTCGTGGCCTCGGACCCGTCGGCCGAAGGGGTGAGCGGCCAGTACTTCACGAACCGGCATACGAGCCCCGGTTCCACGAGGTCTCGCAAGATGTCCGACGCGCGTCGTCTCTACGAGGTCTGCCTCGAACTCACCCGAGCGCCGCGGATTCCGGAGCCTTCGAACGGGTCCATCGGTCCGTCCCGGAGTCCCTGAGGGTCCCGTCTCGGTCGAGGGGCGCGCTGTCCCTGTCGATTACCGTGCGCCAGAGCCTCCCCGGTACCGACGGCGAACGGTGGCGGCCGACGAAGGGGGGGTGGGGCGCTTCCGATTCACCCGCCGGGCGCCGAGGACCCTGCCGAACGGAGCTTGCCACGGCCCAGTTCCTCCGATCGCCGGGTCGCCGACTCAACCGCGTCCATGAGCATCGCCTTGAGCCCACTCCGTTCGAGTGAGTGAAGGGCTGTGATCGCGGTCCCTCCGGGGCTCGTGACAAGGTCCCGGAGCTTTGCCGGGTGCTCCCCGGTCGCGCGAACCAGCTGAGCGGAGCCCACCAGGGTCTGGATCGCGAGATGTGTGGCCACGTCGCGGGAGAGACCCACCTTGACACCGGCGTCCGAGAGGCTCTCCAGGATCAGGAACAGATAGAGCGGCCCGGTACCGCTGAGGCCGGTCACCGCGTCCATCAGGTACTCGTCGACCTCGACGATCGTCCCGATCGACTCCAGGATCTCTCGCGCTCGGCGTCGGTCGGTCGCGCCGGCCGCGCTGCCAAGACAGTACGCAGTGGCGGATGCCCGGACGGAGGCGGCCACGTTCGGCATCGCACGAACGACCCCGATTCCCTCTCCCAGGGACGCCTCGAGCGTGGCGGTCGGGACGCCCGCCGCGATGGAGAGGAGGGTAGCCCCCTTCCGGATCGACCCTTGGACTTCTGCGAGGACCGAGGGGACGATCTGGGGTTTGACTGCCAGCACCACCGTATCGGCCCCCTGCACCGCATCTGGGTTCGACCGTGCCGCCCGAACGCCGAGCCGGCGGGCGACCGCGCGGACCTTGGCGGTGGTCCGGCCGCTCAGGGAGACCCTCCGGGACGCGTCCTCCCAGGTCTCCCGAAGCCCGCGAGCGAGGGCCACGCCCATATTGCCCGCTCCGACAATCGCGACCCGCTCGCGTACCCGCGCCATCGTCCCCCTACCCTCTCTGGGAGTACATGGCCTCATCGAACGGACGGGTCCGAGACCCGAGTCCCCCGTCGGCGACGATTCCCCAGGGGATCCGGTGTCTTCCGTTCGTCTCTGGTGGCCCTCCGGTTTGCACGAACGAAGGTGCATGTAGGGTCGGGTTCACGCGTCGCTGCGAGGAGGAAATGCGCTTGAAAGCGCCACCCGAAAGGACGGGCCCGGATCCGTCACGGACCGATGGGCCGGGTGAGCCCGCCCAGCGCCGGGGGGGTCGGCCCGGGGTGGGACCGATACCTGACGGTGCCAGGACCGGCCGGCGGGACGCACGCCCCCCCGCGTGACGGTCGCGCCCTACTTCGCGACCGTCACGGAGGGCTGCCCCGGGGGAACCAGGGCCTTGTAGACCAGGTCCATCATTCCCGAGTAGGTCACCTTGCCCTGGGTCTCCTTGTTGAAGTGCGGTAGGCAGGCGTTCATCTGCGCCTTGCAGATGGCGCACGGCCGGATGATATGTTCTCCCCCGATGGACCGGGCGTCGTCGTACCAGAGCCGACCGTACGCGAGACGGAGGGGCATCAGCTCGTCCGTGAGCATCCCCGCGCCCCCGCCGCAGCACCAGGTCCGCTCCCGGCTGTGGGGAGAGTCCTGGTGGTCCTTCGTGACGCGCGAAAGGATGAACCTCGGCTCGTCGACCAGATCGCCGGCGCGCCCCAGATTGCAGGGGTCCTGGTAGACATACTTGGTCGCGCCGTTGAGCTCGGGGTCGAAGGTCACGGTGTGGTTCTTGATCGCATCGATGACGAGGTGAAACACGTGGACCGCCTCGAATCCGTTCTCCCTCAGACGGGGGATCACGTACTGCTTGAACGCCCTCCAGCCATGACCACACTCGCCCGCGATGACCAGCTTGGTGTCGAGCTTGCGTGCGACCTCGACGATGTGGTCGCCGATCTTGTGCAGGTGGGCGTCGTGGTTGAAGAGGCCGAAATTGCCGAGCTCCGCGTGCTCCGTCGTGAACGAGTAGTCGAGGCCGGCGAGGTGGAGGAAGAGGATGTACCCCTTCAGGGTCTCGAGGTTGAGGAAGAAGTCGGCGGACGGGGGCACCAGCATCGCGTAGGCGTGCTCGTCCACCTTGGGGTGGATCTCGAGCCCCTTCTCCTCCTTGATCTCATCGAGAGTGAACTCGATTGTGGACTTGATGGCCGGTGCCGGGAGCGAGAGGTTGTTCCCGGTCCGCTCCGCCGCCTCGATGACCGTTCCGACATACCGGGAGATGATCCCCGCGCGATCGCAGAGCACCTTGCGGACCGAGCGCGTCAGGTCGGCCTGGTCGAGACCGAACGGACAGATCTCACCGCACCGACGGCACTCGAGGCACTGATGGTAGAAGAGGGCCATCCGCTTGACCCCCTCGTCATCGAGCTTCTCGGCGCGGACCAGGGAGCCGAATACCTTTCCCGAGAGTGTCTCGGCGCGTAGCGCCCGTCGGACGAGTTCGGCGCGTCCGACCGGGGAGTTCCGGACGTCCTGGGTCGATAGGTACGTGGGACAGGCGTTCAGACAGGCCCCGCACCGGACGCAGGCCTCGACCAACAGCTTGAGGTTGGCGTTCTTGTCGATCTCGTCCTTGATTCCGGCCAGGACGTCGGCCGGAACGTTCCCCGTACCCTTCGGCCGGGGAATGACCTTCTCCAGCTTGGCGAGTGCCTCCGGCCGCAGCCAGAACGGCGGCACCCCGGAGGTGTCGCCCAGCGTGACATACGGGTAGGCGTACTTCGCGGCGGTCATGCCGGGCCTCCTCCCCCCGGAGCCTTGAGCCCGGGCAGGGGCTGAGTTCCCTTCGTGCTCACGACGAAGCTCGGACCCGTGACCGCCGGGTTGAACAGGTACCCGGCCCAGTGCACCATCTTACCGTACGGGATGTAGGCGATGAAGACGCAGGCGATCGCAACGTGCACGATCGTGATCGGATCGACCCCCGAGATCGCCGCGAGGTTGGGGCTCAGCACGAAGAGCGACTTCAGCCACGGCGAGATGGTGTCCATGAAGTCCGGACGGATCACGAGGGTCTGGAGGAGTCCGAATACGATCAGGGTCAGGATGATCCCCGGGGCGAAGTAGTCGTCCAGGGTGCTGAGCGCCCGCATCCGGGGGAGCGTCGACCGGCGCGCGGTGAGCACCACCAGTCCCGCGCCGGCCAGTAGGCCCGCGCCCCCACCGAGGTAGAGGGCGAGCGTGTCGTGGAGACTGGCCGACATGGGCGGCATGTAGAGGAACGCGAAGTGCGAGGCGAGGACGATCCAGATTCCCCAGTGGAACATCAGGCCCCCGACGATGAGGGTCCGATCTTTCTCCATCTTCGGCAGAGTGTAGAAGCCGAAGACGCGCTTGATCAGGTCCCACAGGACCGCGCCGTAGCCGTAGGTATTGGGGACGATCGCCACGGACTCCAGGCCCGTGACCTTCCGGTGCTGGATCCAGTGGACGAACCGGTAGAGCGCCCCGATGACGAACAACGCCACGGCGAGGTACGGGAGGACGAGGAAGACCCCGACCTCTAGGATCGGGTTCATCGCTCACCGCGAAAGGAACTGCCGGACCCCGAAGCCCGTGTTCAGCTCGGACGGACGATTCCAGCGCCCGACCGGTACCTTGAGGAGGTCGAAGACCGTCTTCATGCCGACCCGGTTGGTCCAGTCCCCGATGCGCTCACCGGGTTTGGCGTTCTCCCGCCACACGTCGATGATCTTCTTGACGACCGCGACGGTCTCGCGGTAGTCCGGCGCGGTCGCGGGGATCCAGGGGACGAGGACGCGGGCGAGCGTCGGGCCGATCCCGGCATTGCTGCCCTTCCCGCCGATCAGGACCGAGACGCCGATCTTCGCGGGGTCCCAGGTGACGTGGTCGCAGACATCCTTGCAGCGACCGCATCCGATGCACTTCTTCTGGATGATCTCGATGCCGACGGTTCCGTCCTCTTTCGCGAACGAGCGGATGGCGTTCACCGGGCAGACCATCTGGACCTCGGGAGTGACCTTGCCGAGCATCTCCGCGCGCATCGGCAGGCAGAGACGGACACGGTTCTGGTCGAAGTCCGGGGCGGCGCCGTAGTGACCGGTCAGGACGATGTCCGAGACCAGGCCGCCGCAGCTCGTCGGGCATCCCCCGACGTTGATCCGCAGCTTCGAGGGGAGCGAGATCTCCCCCGTGAAGTAGGGCTTGAGCTCATTGTAGAGGACCTGAACCACGCTCGGGGAGTCGACGACCGCCGTAGTGCACGTGAGGTAGGCAGTGCACGATTGGATCGACCAGAGGGTGTTCCCCCATCCCCCGACGAAGTAGCCGATCTCCTCGAGTGCCTTCTGGATGGCGTGGGCCTGGTCGAGGCTCTCGGCAAAGAACTCGACGCTGCCCGAGCGGGTGAACCGGAGCGAGTGGGTGCCGATCTTGTCGGCGATCTCCGAGAACTTCCGCAGGGTCTGGGTGCTGAACCGGATGTTCGAGGGTGCGGCCGTCTTCACGGTGAAGAGGTGGTAGCCCGTGTCGGAGACGTGCTCGATGATGCCTGTGCCGTGGAACTTACGGTCGACCCAGTGCCCGACGTTCTGGGCCATCTTGTCGGGCAGGTACTTCGTGTACGGAACCGGGACGGTCTTGTGAAGCCGTTCGACGGGCGGTTTGGGGGTCGGGGAGGCCGCGCTCATGCCTTCCCTCCATCGTATTCGCGGACAATCGCATTCGCCCAGTCCGAGTAGGTCTTCCGCTCGGCGTCCGATAGGACGCTCGAGTTGACGATGCGCGCGGCGCCCGCGGCGTCGCCCCGCAGCGGAACCGGTAGGGAGTCCTTGAACCGGTCCACGGTCTTCTGGACCCCTTCCTGGACGAGCAGGTCCCCGAGGCGGTCCTTGTGCGGAGCTCGGTCCGACCAATAGTCGATCAGCTTCATCATGAACGGAGCGGCCTGCGTCGCGTTGTCGAGGATGGCGACCGGCTTCGACATCTTCGGGCCGTACCGTCCTTTCGCATTCCCGCCGATCATGAACGCGATCTTCCGGTTCGGACCCGCCTTGATCGCCGGGAACGCGTGTCCGATGCAGTTCATCGACTTCTGGCACTTCGTTCCGTCGATCGTCAGGAGCTTCTTGGCCGAGTCCCAGACGATGGCCTTCCCCGGACAGTTGCGGGCGATCTCCTGGGGGTTGACCTCCCCCTGGTCGATCTTCTCCTGGAACTTCTTCGCGTCGACCTCGGGGGCCCCTTCCCAGATCCCGATGAATGCGAAGTCCGAGCGGTGAGCCGCCCGGGCGCAGTCCCTCGGGCATGCGCTAACCTTGAGCTTGATCTTGAACGGGAAGAGCTGGTTCGACAGCTTCTGGTACACCTCGGGATACTTGAAATAATAGTCCCGGACCTCGAGCGAGTCGAACAGAGCGTACTCGCAGAGCGCCGGCCCGACACAGACTGCCGTGTCCCGGAACGTGTCGCCGGTGCCTCCGAGGTCGGTGCCGATGCTCCGGAGCTCATCCACGGCCTGATTGGCGAGCTCGGCCCGCATGGGCATGATCATGTCGCCGGTCTGGCCGACCGCCTCGACGGAGCCGAGACCGTACTTGTCCGAGATGTCGAGGAGCTTGCGGAGGTCATCCGTCCGGTAGATCTGCCCGGAGGGGTGGTAGATTCGGAAGTGAAGTTCGGTGTGTTTCCCGTCCTTCGTCCGCCGGGCAATGAACCCCACGAAGACGGCCGGGATCCGGGCCGATCCCCCGAACCAGGGGGACAGGCCTTCGCCCAGACCTTTCGCGTACGCATCGATGGGGTACCCGCCTTTCTTGAGCTCCGTGACGTAGCTCGGCCACGGACCATCCTCAAGCTTCTCCAGAATCTTCCTACCCTTCTCGACCGAAGGTTCCACGACGGCGTCTGCACCCGCAACAGAATCCATGGACGGCTCCTGCCCGACAGTCGCAGGGTGGGGTATTCCAATTTACGTCAAGCCGATTAGAGCAAGGGCCCGTCATCTGGCCCGAGCGGTGAAACCGCTTTAACTTCCGAGGTCGCACGGAGGGCTCCGCCGGGCGACGTGACCT
>JBJKRJ010000029.1:0-4167 GCA_046704665.1 Thermoplasmata archaeon
ACGAGGCGGAGCCCGTGACCAACGTGGGGGGGTACCCGGTGAGCGGGGTTTCCAACGCCTGGTGCAACTCCCACGGGGCGTCCGGGCAGGCGGTCTGCGGGGGCCTGGTCTACGCGATCGCGGTCAGTCCCTATACCGCAGGCGTCCAGAACTACACGGGGAAGGCCACCCACTACCGCCTCCTCTCCACAACGGAGTGGCTTCTCGGACTCGGCTGCACGGGGGCCGGGCTCGACTGTAACGTCGGCTTCCCGGCGATGAAGTCGTTGTTCAATTTCTCCTCGGTCGTCTCCCCTCCTACGCGCTATACGATCAATGGGGTGGTGACCGATGCCCACGGGACCGCGCCCTCGGGCACCATGCTCACGTGGACGAACGCGACGGGAAGCGGATCCGTGTCCGTGAACGCCTCCGGTGACTTTTCCGCCAGCCTGCCGAACGGGACCTACCTCTTCACAGCGTCCGCCCCGGGTTTCATCTCCTCGCAAGAGAATGTGACCGTCGCCGGGGCCCCGGTCTCCGGGCTCGTCTTCACCCTGACGCGGGCCGCCGCCACGCTCTATTCCGTCCAAGGCAACGTTAGCATCCTCGGGGGGACCCCCCCGACCAACCTCACCGTGACCTGGTGGAACTCGACCGGTCGCGCTACGGTCGGGACGAACGCCTCCGGAGGCTTCTCGGTGGCACTTCCGAACGGCACGTTCGAGTTCGAGGCGATCGCTCCCGGTTTCCAGGGGTACGCGGTGAATCTCACGGTGGCCGGTACCGCGGTGACCGGGGTCACTCTGATGCTGGTGGCCATCGTCAACGGGACCTACGAGGCCCACGTCGCCGTCGACAATGCCTCTTCCGAGAACCCTATCGATGGAGCCACGGTCGCCGTACGCGGAAACACGACGGCGGCAGAGAACATGACCGACGCCGCCGGAACCTGTTCGTTCTCGCTGGCGAACGGGACGTACCGTGTGTGGGTGAACGCCACCGGGTACACGGCGAACGTCTCGACCTGGACGATCGGCGGGGTAAACGTCTCCTTCCAATACGCGCTCGTACCGTCCAACGCAAGCCCCTCGAACTCGTCGGGCATTGTGACACTGCCGTCGTTCCCGGTCACCCTCCAGCTTGTCAGCGTCGGCGAGGGGGTTCCGGTAGCGAACCGCTCGTGCACGGTCACGAACGACGGCAATGGTTCGGTGGTGCCGATGACCACCGATTCCCGAGGAGCCCTCCAGCTCATGCTCCCGAACGGGTCGTACCGGCTTCTGGTGGAGGTCCCCGGGTACTCGACCGCCTCGGTCGCCCTGGTCGTACAGGGCGCGATGGCCACCAACCTGACGGTGCAGGTGGAGCCGGTCCCGACGTACACGGGTCCCCCCGCGGCACCGAATCGGGCCCCAGTATCGCAGGAGTCGACCGTGCTCCTCGCACTCGTCGCGGGTCTCTGGGTAGCCTCGGTGGCCGCCCTTGGGGCGGTCGTGATCCGTCGGCGGGCTCGTTGACCTCCCTTCCCGCCAAGGCAGGCATGCCACCCGCTCTCGGTAGAGATCGAACGCACTGATGCGACAATTGCCCATCGTGACCGAGGAGCGATGTCGTACCTGAGGGCGGCCTAAACCGTTCGCGTGGGCCGGAACCCATCCGTGGAAGAAGCAAGAACGCACGCGAGCGCATGAGATCCGTCCCCGACCACGCAGGGTTCAAAGCGGGGCCATGGGCCCGCTATGCGCGCACGGTGTCCGCCTCCATTCGTCACGTCCCGATAGGCCGCTCAAGGTGCTCTCGGCGACGGTCCCCGCGGTCCGGCTCCGCACGGTCTCCGCGGTGAGGCGAAGCGACACCCGAGGTCCACGTCGTTTCGGATCCGATCGGCCTCCGCCATCGTCGGACCACCTCTTCGTGTCGAGGGCCGCGGGGTCGACACGTACCCTTATAGGGGTCAGGGGCGACTGAATCTCGGGCGACTGAATCGGGGATGGCGGAAGACGGGAATCTGAGTCTACCGCGATCGACCTCGGCGATCGACTCGATCGGCCGGGGCACGACCGTGATGATCTTCGGTACCGTCACGTTCCTGCTCCTGGGTTTCATCGTTCGGGTGGAGCTCGCGCGGCACCTGTCGCTCGAGGCATTCGGGAGCTTCAACCTCGGCCTGGCGCTCGCGAGCCTTCTGACCCTGATGGCCCTCCTGGGCCTTCACTCGGCGACGGCGCGCACCCTGGCGGGTCGCCCCGACCCCGCGGTCCGGCTTCGGCTGATCCGGTTCGTCTCGGGCGTGACGGTGGTCACCGCGGTGGTGGCGTCGACGTCGGTCTATCTGCTCGCCGGCTCGCTCGCGAACCTCTTCAACCCGGCCGAGGCATCGGAGCTGACGAGCGTCTTCCAGCTGTTCTCGATCACCATCGGCTTCACTCTGCTCAACACCCTGATCGCCGCGATCTTCCAAGGGTTCGAGGATACGGTCCCGAATGCGTGGATCAATCAGATGGTCCAGCCGGCGTCGTTCCTGGTCTTCCTTGCGATCTTCATCTATTACGGCCTCTCGCTGAACGACGCGCTGGTCTCGTGGGTCGCCTCGAACGCCATCACGTTCGTGGCCCTGCTCGTCTACGCGTTCCACCGGCTGCCCCGGTACATCCCGCCCGCGACCACTCCGGCGGCGCAGGTTCCCAAGGGGCTCTGGTCGCTGTCGGTTTCCCTCTGGGGGGTCACGACCCTCGCGTTCCTGACCGCGTATGTCGATACGCTGATCCTCGGCGCGTTCTGGCCCGAAGAGCAGGTCGGGATCTATTCGGCGGAGATGACGCTCGCTCGCCTCATCCTCGTCGCGAGCGGCGCGGTGACCTACATCTTCCTTCCCGTCGCCGCCCGTCTTCAGGGCGAAGGGGACATCGCGACTATCCGAGAGACGTATCCGACGGTGGCCCGTTGGATCCTCGTCGTCACGACACCGCTCTTCCTCGACTTCGGCCTCCTGCCGGTGGACGCGAGCACGGCGATCTTCGGCCCGGCCTATGCCCCCGGGAGCACGGCGCTCGTCATCATCACCCTCGCCGCGATCGCGTCGGTCGCGTTCGGTCCGGTCAACGCAACACTCGCCGGTATGGGGATGACCCGGCCGCTTCTGATCGCGACCGTGATCGCCGCGGTCGCGAACGTCGTGCTCAGCCTGACCCTCATCCCCCAGTACGGTCTCTTGGGGGCCGCCGTCGCGTGGTCGGCCGCCCGAGTCCTGTACCCTGGAAGCGGCGCAACAGCGCTGTACCGGGAACACCGGATCACTACGGCCCGCCGTCGCCTCCTCGTTCCGTTCGGCGTCACCTTGGCGATCGGCGTGCCGCTCTTCCTCTCGCTATCGCTGGTACCGCACGGGCACTGGATCGTGTATCCGATGTACTTCGTGGGCCTCGCGATCTTCCTCGTCACCATCTTCGGCCTCCATGCGGTGGATGAAGGGGACCTGTTCGTGTGCCGACTCGGAGAGCGCGTCCTGGGTCGCCCCCTGCCCCGGTTCCGAGCGTTCCTTGTTCGCCACTCGCAGCCTCGAGTGCCCCGGCACGCACCGTCCGGCCCTTCGGCGAAGCCTCGAGCCGCGGCGACTCGGCCGGAAGAGTCAGATCCCTCCGACGCCCCTCTCCCGACCGCCGACCCGAGCGCACCGGGGCACCGACCCCCTCAATGAATAGCGACTGGGGAGGATTGCCGAGACCCCCGGCCCTCGATGCACGGCGGGGTCGTTGTCCCCACCAAGGGTCGCGGCCCCGCGGGCTTCTCCCGACCCGGCGGGACGCGGCGGCCGCATCGAGTCGTAGTCTCGGTTCCGGTACCTTCGAGCACGCCGAGCTTTAAGTACCTGGCCGGGCGAACCTATACGGCGGGTCGACTCGAAATGAAGGTACTCATCACCGGCATCGACGGTTACTCCGGCTGGCCGCTCGCCCTCCATCTGCTCGGGCGGGGCCACGAGGTCGTGGGGATCGACAACTTCGCGACGCGTCGGAGGGTCCGCGAGGTCGGTTCCTGGTCGGCGACGCCGATCCCGCCCTGGTCCCGACGCGAGGCCGCGGTCCAGGAGCTCCTCGGCAAGGAGCTCCGGTTCCACCGCGGCACGCTATCGGACTACGACTTCGTGCATCGCGTGCTGGCCGACGAGCGGCCGGAGGCGATCGT
>JBJKRJ010000030.1:0-8595 GCA_046704665.1 Thermoplasmata archaeon
GTTGGAACTCTCCGTTGCCGCGCTGGTCGAGAAGCTGCCACCGATCGGAGTCGAGTTGGCTCCGCCCGTCGTCAGCCCCGTGATCAGCACGTACAGCACGGCGGCGAGCACGACCGTGATCGCAACGAGCAAGATCGTCGCAATGATCGGCGACACCCCGCGCTTACGCTTCTTTCTCCATCCTCGTTCTCTCTTTCCGAACACGTTCATTCTCGCGTTTCCTCCGAGGGCTGTCGAACCCGTGGGTGACGGTATGGCCGACTCCTCGTATTTGAACCCTAAGGTCGAAGGGCCGTCACTCGGCGTAGTTTGAGTCGTTGATTGACGTAATGCGCATGAATGCGCATGACGGCGAACTACGCAATGCGACGAAGGAGCTCGTTCGCACGCAGAGGTCTCGCGAGTCGCACCGGCCCGAAGACAGTGCGACGACCCGACGCGCGCCGAATCGGTTTCTGCATCAAGATGCGGGGTGAGCCGAGCGTCGCTTCCGAGTCGTATCTGTCGCGCGCGTCGTTCGCGATCGGTGTCAGGTTTTTTGGGGCATGTTATACTGAGAAGATCGGATCGATCATCGCTGTTCGACAGCACACTGACGCTGTTTGACACGTCAGAAATGCGAAGCTGCGAGCGACCAGAAATTTTCTCTCAGTTCATCGTACACTTGTTTAAGTACGAGGAGTTTCCATCACTGAGTTCGACCGTGTTCGACAACGCTCCGGACCGAAACAGGGGGCGCGCCAGCGCGCCCGAGGCCCATCGGGAGGAGTTGGAGGACGCACGCATCGCCCTACGGTGCAACCGCAAAGAGCTGCGACTGGTCGACTCGTTCGTCTCGGACGGCGAGTTCGCGAGCCGGTCGGAGCTCATGCGGGCGGCGTTGCATGCGTTCCTCTCTTCCCGCGCGATGTCGACCGCGCCGACCCCTCCCGTGGACGCCGAGGGTTTCGTCGAGATCCCCGTGCGACTGCGACCGGAGGAGTACGCCGACCTTGAGGCCTACAGCCGCCACGTCGCGAACGGCCGACCGGTGAGGGACATTCTCGCCGAGTTCGTCCGGCACGGCGAGATGAAGCTGCAGGTTCACGAGCTCGTCCAGCGGGCTCGCACGACGGTGCGTGAGGCGGTGGAGACCCGTACCCAGGTGGGCGTTCTCGGAGAGAGCGGCAAGGACCTGGAACGGAAGGGGGTAGTCGGCCGGTAGACGACGCGCGGCGGAACGCGAGAGGACACGTTCGAAGGGGGGGTTGTGGGAACCTACGAGGCCGAACGAGCGACGAGCGACCGAAGCGCGACCGCAGAGTACGGCGAGCCCGATCTCGTCGAGTGGGAGGAGCGCTTGCGTCTCGGCCAGGACGTGCGATTCGTCCTGGCGGCCGTCGGCGGCGGCGCGATCCGCATCGCGCGAGAGATCGCGCGCCAGCATGTTCGTCACCTCGAATGCGTCGCCATCAACTGCGACCCCAAGGTCCAAGGGTTCGACGAGTTCGACCGCCGGGTCTACCTCGGGCCCGACTCGGGCGCGGATGTCGACACGGGGGGATCCCCCTTCGTCGGAGGAATGCTCGCCCGAGCGGCCGAGCCGGCGCTCCAACGGATCTTCCATGGTGCCACCTTCGTCATCCTGATCGGAAGCCTCGGAGGAGGGGCGGGGAGCGGAGCCTTCCCGTACATCCTCGAGGTCGCCTCCCGGAACGCCGAGGTCGTGAGCGCGTTCGTGGTCAAGCCGTTCCGCTGCGAAGGGGACCGACGGGCGCTCGCCGATCGGGCGATCGGCCGCCTCCACTTCGTGCAGTCGTTCACCGAGAAGCGGGAGCGTGGCCTTGCGACCCTTCAGATCCTGGACAACGAGAGCCTGGTGCGCCACCATTCCCAGCTCGCGATCTCCCGGCTCAGCCAGCACTGGGCCGCGGTGGTCGAGGAGCACATCGAGCGCTCGTTCCTCGCGCCGGCCGAGGCGATCCTCGAGGCGTTCGAGATGAACCGGGTGCTCCATGAGAGCCCGATGAACCGCATTCCTCCGGTCGAGGCCGCGGCGCTGCGCACCGGCCCCTCGCCGGTCCCGCTCCCCGCGCCGGCGATGCCTCCTCACGGGGTCGGCCCCGCCCAGGGGTTCTCTTCCGAGGTCGAGCTCACCTTCGAGGTCGATCGCCCGGACCATCCCCGGGCCGCCCAGTAAGTGGCATCGGCTCGCAGGCGGGCGACGCGAGGGGCGCCGTCGTGAGTCCCTCGGGAACCGGCTCCGGTCGGTCCCGCCTCAACCTTAAGACGGGTGTGGGTTCCCTACGTCCGCGATGGACGGCCGCTGGCTCACGATACTTCTGACGCTCGTCCTGCCGGCCGCGCTCATCGGGCTCACGATCGCCAAGTTCAGCTCGAACGTGGTGGCGATCTTCGTTCTCATGGGTGTGATGGTCGGCGGCGGACTCTACATGGTCTCCTATACGGAGACGTACGCGTAGCACTACTTAGGACGACCACGGTCGTCCGCAGGGAATCTCGTCGGGTGCCTCCGATGGTCCTCTAGGTACAGACAGACCCATAGGCTGGATTGCCCGCACGGACGCACGAGCCTCGCGCGGGCGGGCCCGAAAGCGTCTCAGCCGTACATTTCCGGCATGGGGCGGCCGGGCCCCTCGGTCGGGGGGGTGGGCCGGGACTTCATGGCGGCCCGGAGCGCCTTCTCGATCTGCTCGGCCTGAGCCCGGAGCGGCTTCGTGTCGATCTCGATCTCGGGCAGCAGCCGGTCGACCGCTTCGATCAGCGCGGCCCCCGCGCGGTGGTCGGGGAGCCCCTCCGCGACCCGGGCGCTGACCAGGAAGACGGCGACCGGGACCGATCGACCGATCCCCTGGACCAGGAGCGCGCCCGAGACCCCGCCGATGACCCCGTCCTCGAGAGGGCGGGCGCCGGACGGCTCGAACGACTTCACCAGCGCGGGGTCCCGGTGGGAGAAGACGACCCACACCTGCTCCGTGGTCTCCTCGTCGACCCCCGAAATCGATCCACTCTCATCGTCCTCGTCCGGCATCGGATGGGGCACGACCCCTTCCAGGCAGACGATCAGACGCGCCTTGTGTCGTTCGGCGCTGTCAAGGATCGTCCGGGCGAGAGCGTTCGCCTGGGACGGAGTAGGGGGGAACTCGGAGAGGACGAGACCGAGATCCGGGCGGCCGTAGGCCCGGACCATCGGGTTCACCTGGCCCCCCTGGACGATCGCGATCGGCGAGACGTCGGGCGAGTCGAACCGGCCGATCCGGGGCAGCTTGAGCGCCCGGATCATGTAGTGGGCCGCGACGATAGTCGCGAGTCCCGCGCTCGGGAACGCCGAAACGAGGACCGACCCCGGCCTGAAGTTCTCGGTCGCCGGGACTTCTTCCCGCCAGGTGAACTCCACCAATGGGACCACCGGCCCGGGCAACAGTCTCGGAGCGTATAGGCTCTCGCGGGAGATGCGCAACAACTCCATGTACTCCCCCCTGCTCCTCACCCCGACATGGGGCTCCCTCTCCGGGATATCGTCACGGCGCAGGAGCTTCCCTGGGAGGCTCTCGCGGGGAAGACCCTCGCGGTCGACGGGTACAACGCGGCGTACCAGTTCCTCGCGACGATCCGCCAGAGGGACGGACAGCTGTTCAGCGACCCGGACGGCCACGTGACGAGCCACCTCATGGGGGTCTTTTACCGGACCACGTCGCTCCTAAGGGAAGGGGTGCTTCCGGTCTGGGTCTTCGACGGGAAGCCGCCGGAGCGAAAGGCCGGGACGATCCGGCAGCGGATCCTCGCGAAGGAGAAGGCGGAGGGCGAGTACCAGGCCGCGCTCGCGGCCGGCGATCTCGAAACGGCACGACGGAAGGCCGCGCAGACCTCGCGGCTGACCCGGCCGATGGTCGCCGAGCTGGTCGAGCTCCTGGGAGCGCTCGGGGTCCCGGCGCTCGAGGCGCCGAGCGAGGGCGAGGCCCAGGCCGCGTACATGGCCGCGCGCGGCACGGTGTGGGCCGCCGCCTCGGAGGACTACGATAGCCTTCTCTTCGGCGCACCCCGGCTCGTCCGGGGCCTCGCCGCCCGCGGCTCGGGAGGACGGAGCCCGGGCGCCCAGCTGATCGACCGGGAGGAGCTCCTCTCCACGCTCGGAATCGATGGGGAAGAACTGATCGTTCTCGGTCTCCTCGTCGGCACCGACTTCAACGACGGCGCGCGGGGCTACGGCCCGAAGAAGGCGCTCAAGCTCGTGCGGGAGCACCGCGGCTTCGAAGCGACGGTCCGGGCGGCCGGGCTCGACCCCGAGGAGGCCCGGGAGGTCGCCGAGATCTTCCGTCACCCCAACGCGACCGAGACGCCAGCGACTCCCTCCTTCGGTCCGGTCGACGAATCCGGGGTGCACGAGATCCTGGTCGTGCGCCACGGGTTCTCCGAGGACCGGGTGCGGGCCGCCGTGACGCGGGCCCGCCAGCGTCCCCGCTCGAGCGCGACACCCGCGGAGGCGCGCAGCCACCAGACGCTCCTCGAAACCTTCGGAGGAAAACCAGCATGAGTCGGTTCGAATGTGTGCCCAACTTCTCGGAGGGCCGCGACACGGCCCGGATCGAACGGATCGCCAATGCGGCCCGCGATGTCGCGGGGGTCACGGTCCTCGACGTCGAACGGAACGCCGACCACCACCGCTCGGTCATCAGCCTGGTCGGCGACGGGGACGCGCTCCGCGAGGCGGTCTATCGGATGATAAAGATCGCGACCGCGGAGATCGACCTCACGCACCATCAGGGCGAGCATCCCCGGATGGGCGCGACGGACGTGGTGCCATTCGTCCCTCTCGGCACCTCGACGATGGCCGAGGCGGTGAAGCTCGCCGAGAAGCTCGGCGAACGGGTCGCGAAGGAGCTTGGTATCCCGGTCTACCTCTATGGCAGCGCCGCGCGGAGACCGGAGCGGGCCGACCTCGCGAAGGTGCGGGAGGGCCAGTTCGAAGGGATCCGCGTCGGGATCGGAACGGACCCGGCGCGGGCCCCGGACTTCGGGGAAGCGAAGGTCCACCCGACCGCTGGGGCGGTCGCGATCGGGGCCCGACCGGTCCTTATCGCCTACAACGCCTATCTGACGACGCCCGACGTCGCGATCGCGAAGAAGGTCGCGAAGGCCGTCCGGGCCCGGAACGGCGGTCTGCCCGAGGTGAAGGCGCTCGGCTTCGAGATCAAGGAGCGGAACCGTGCCCAGGTCTCGATGAACCTGACGGACTACCGGGTGACGCCGGTCCACCGGGCGCTCGAGGCCGTCCGACGCGAGGCCGAGCGCTACGGGGTGGCGGTCGAGGAGTCGGAGATCGTCGGCCTGGTGCCCGAGGACGCCCTCTTCGACGCCGCCGAGTACTACCTCCAGCTCCACTCCTTCGACCGGGCGGCGGTGCTCGAACGGAAGGTCGAGTCGGTCGATGTGGCCGCGCCGGGCCATGAGCCGATCGCATCGTTCACCTCCCGCCTCGCCGCGCGGACCCCGACGCCCGGCGGCGGCTCGGCCGCCGCGATCGCCGCCGCGCTCGCCTCGGGGCTCGGGGAGATGGTCCTCGCCTACTCGATCGACCCCGCAAAGCCCGCCGACGACCTCGCCGAGGTCGCCCGGGTCCTCGCCGCGGGCCGGCGTCGCTTCCTCGAGCTCGCGGACGAGGACGCGCGCTCGTACGATTCCGTGCGGGCCGCGCGGCGCGCCCGAAAGGAACGGCCCGACGATCCGGCCCGCTCGGCCGCGGTCGCCTCCGCCCTCGAGAACGCCGCGCAGGTGCCGCTTGAGACGGCGCAGCGGGCGGTCGAGCTCGCCTCCCGTCTGGTCGCCGTGGGAGAACGGACGAAGGCGGCGCTGCGGAGCGACCTCACCACCTCGCTCGCGCTCTTCCGGGCCGCGACGGAAGGCGCTCTCGCGAACGTCGCGGTGAACCTGGACGATCTGAAGGCGGCCGGGAAGCCAACCGAGCAGTACGAGAGCGCGATCCTCCGTCTCCGGCCCGCCGGGCCTTCGGGGTGACGAGGTCGGTAGGCGATGCCCGAAGAGCCCTCCTCCCAACGGCCCGCGGTGTGGGTGAACTGCGCCGCCTCTCTCGACGGCCGCCTCGCGTTCGCGGGCGGAGTGCGGGCGACCCTCTCCTCCGCCGAGGACCTCGTACGGGTCCAGCGGCTGCGGGCGAACGCCGACGCGGTCCTGGTCGGGGTCGGAACGGTCGTGAAGGACGATCCGTCGCTCCGGGTCCACTGGGAGATGCTCGACGAGACGCCCCGCGCGAACCCGACCCGGGTCGTGGTCGACTCGACGGGAAGGACCCCCGAGGGGGCGAAGATCCTCGACGGCTCGGCCCCCACGATCGTCGCGGTCTCCGAGAGGTGCACGCGGACGTTCCCGGCCGCCGTGCGCACGGTCCTCGCCGGGCGTTCCCGCGTCGATCTCGCCGAGCTCTTCCGCCTCCTGCATTCCTTCGGGATCCGGAAGCTGATGGTCGAGGGCGGCTCCGACGTCATCTCGAGCGTCCTGCGCTCCGCGCTCTTCGACCGGCTCACGGTCTACTATGCCCCGGTCGTGATCGGGGGGTCGACGGCCCCCGCGGTCGTGTCGGGGAGCGAGACGCGCTCCTCGGAGGAGCTCCTTCGTCTCCGGCTCGAAGGTCTCGAGCGCGTCGGCGAGGGGTACGTCGCCACCTACCTTCCCCAGAAGGGAGAGGCCGCGTCCGCTTCCCATACATAGGTTGATTAACCCCCGGCCTCCAGATTCTCCGGGAGGTTCGATGGCCGCCACCTCCCAGGCCCCCTACGCCCAACCGATGCCTCCGCCGCTCCCCTCCCGTCCGCTGGGGGTCTCGATCCTTGCGATCCTAGTGGGCCTCTACGGCGTGCTCCTGATCCTCGCCGGGATCTTCGCCCTCGCCGGAGGGGCGGTCCTCGGGGCGCTCACCGGTTTCCACTTCGCGGGGCTCTCGCTTCTCGCGATCGGCGCGATCGTCCTGATCCTCGGGATCATCGTCCTCGCGTCCGCCCTCGGCCTCTGGCACCTGAGGCTCTGGGCGCTCATCCTCGCGCTCATCGTGACGTTCCTCCAGGTGGTGAGCTTCGCCATCACGAGCGAGTTCCTCGGCCTCGTGATCGCCCTGATCATCTTCGTCTACCTCCTCGCGGTCCACCGGCATTTCCATTAGGGCGGGATCTCGCCCCGGACCGTGGGAAGGCCGACGCGCCGATGCGGTTCCCCTGCCGCGGTCCGTCTCCGCCCGCCCGGTGGGCCGCGTCGAACCTGTTATCTAGCCTCTGGCTTGGGTCTTCCCCGTAGCCCCGGGGCGACCAATGAAGCTCGTTCACTTCACCCTCCAGGACCAGTTCCACTTCGGCATGATCACCGACGCGAACGAGTTCATCGACCTCGACATCGCGTGCCGGGACTACTTCGGGGTGAACCCCGTCAAGGGGGCCGACCCGAGCCGGTTCCGCGACATGCATGCGTTCTTCTCCGGGGGCGCGGGGTCGGTCGAGCTCACCCGGAAGATCCTCGACTACATCGACCGGCGCCGTAAGATGGGCTGGACCCCCCGGGCCGCGACCGGGGCGCGCTATCTGTTCAAGGCCGAGGAGGGGGTCCGCCTTCTCGCCCCGATCGTCCCCGGCTCGAAGATCTACTGCCTCGCGATGAACTCCCGCTCCCACGTGCTCGAGAAAGGGAACCCGCTCCCGAAGCAGCCGTACGTGTTCACCCGGTTCTTCAACAGCCTCGTCGGTCCGAGCGAGCCGCTCCTTCTCAACCCCTCCGGCACGTTCCCGGACGTCGAGATCGAGCTCGCCGCGATCATCGGGAAGCGCGGCAAGCGGATCCCGGTCGAGAGGGCGATGGACCACATCGCGGGGTACACGATCTCCCTCGACCTGGGCTACCGCGACCTCCAGTACCCCGGCGAAGGGGCGACGGACTGGGTCATGGGCAAGGGCTTCGACGGAACGATGGCGGTCGGTCCCTGGGTCGTGCCGAAGGAGGAGATCGGGGACCCGTACCCTCTCCAGATGGAGCTCAAGATCGGCGGGGTCGTACGCCAGAAGGGGGACACCACCGACTACATCTTCCGCATTCCCCAGATCCTCGCGCACTTCTCGAAAGGGATCACCTTCGAGCCCGGGGACGTTCTCTCCCTGGGGAGCCTCGGGGGCGTGCCGGGCTTCGAGTTCGGCAACGAGTCGCGGAAGCTGAAGGCCGGGGATCAGATCGAGGCAGCGATCGATAAGATCGGACGGCTCGTCATGCCGGTGAAGGCCGAGGTTCTGCCTCCCCCCGCAGCACCAGGAACAGCGCCACCGCCGTAGGCAGCTCCTCGGTGCGTCCCGGCGTTCCGTGGACGCCCCCGTCGGGGAACGGGTACCGGACCTCTTCGAGGAAGGTAACCGCAGTCCGCGCGCCGTCGGCCCCGGGGAGCACGGCGTCCCGGAACGGGTCGAAGCGGTCGATCTCGTCCCGCGCGAGCGGGACGACCCGGAAGCCGGTGCCCCCGTGGAGCGAGCGCGGGAGGCGGATGAGACGGTGGATGTCCGTCGTGACGGGGGCATCGGTCTCGCCCTGCATCTCGATCTTCGCTCC
>JBJKRJ010000031.1:0-25558 GCA_046704665.1 Thermoplasmata archaeon
AAGCGGCTGACGTGATGGCTCTCGGAGACGGGAAGCTCGCGGACTCGGAGCATGAGGGAGGAAACGCCTCCCCCCGGAAAGTACTACCGATTCAAAGGTGAAACTCGGTTACCGGTTCCGGCACTAGCTCCGGGCGTCGGGCCGCCCCAGGCCGCCGCGGAGAACCGGGGATCGCATTCCACCGGCATCGCCCCGGCCCGTCGCTCCAAAAACCGGGCGTCGGGGGCGTCCCACCCCCGACGGAAGGGGTTCGCGAGCCGCTACTTTCCTAATCGGCGGGCAGATGGCGTTCCGGCGAGCCCGTGAAGAGCTGCCGGGGCCGGGAGATCTTCTGCTCGGGGTCGAGGACGAGCTCCTGCCACTGGGCGAGCCAGCCGGACATTCTCCCGATCGCGAACAGCACCGGGAAGATGTCGGTCGGGAACCCGAGGGCCTGGTAGATGATCCCCGAGTAGAAGTCGACGTTCGGGTAGAGCTTGCGCTTGATGAAGTAGTCGTCCGAGAGGGCTACTTCCTCGAGGGCGAGCGCGATGTCGAGGAGCTTGTTCCGTCCGGTGACCGAGAAGACCGCCTCGGCCGTCTTCTTGATGATCTTCGCGCGCGGGTCGTAGTTCTTGTAGACACGGTGGCCGAAGCCCATCAGCTTGCGCTTGCCGGCCTTCACGTCCTGGACCAACTGAGGGACCTTGTCCTTCGACCCGATCTCCTCGAGCATCCGGACGACCTGTTCGTTCGCGCCCCCGTGGAGCGGGCCGTAGAGCGCGGCCGCTGCGGCCGCTGCCGAGACGTACGGGTCCGCGAGCGAGCTCCCGACCGTCCGCATCGTGGCGGCACTGCAGTTCTGTTCGTGGTCGGCGTGCAGGATGAACAGCGTGTCCAGGGCCTTCGCGAGGATCGGATCGGGCTCGTACTTCGTGGTCCACGACGGCCGGTACATCATCGCGAGGAAGTTCGCCGCGTAGGAGAGGTCGTTGCTCGGGTAGATGTACGCCATGCCCCGCGAGTGACGGTAGGCGAACGCAGAGATCGTCGGGATCTTGCCCACGAGCCGGTGGATCTGCCGCTGACGCGTGGCCTCGTCCTTGACGTCCTTCGCTTCCGGGTAGAAGGTCGACAGGGCGGAGAGGGTGCTCACGAGCATCCCCATCGGGTGTGCGTCGTGGTGGAATCCCTCCATGAACTTCTTGACATTCTCGTGGACCATCGTGTGGTAGGTGATATTGTGGACCCAGTCGTCGAGCTCGCTCTTGCTCGGAAGGTGGCCGTAGATGACCAGGAAGGCCACCTCAAGGTAGGTCTTCCGCTCCGCCAGCTCCTCGATCGGGTAGCCGCGGTACCGGAGAATGCCGGCATCGCCGTCGATGTAGGTGACCGCACTCTGGCAGGACGCCGTGTTCTGGAAGGCCGGGTCGTAGCTCAGGAGTCCGAAATCGGTGTCGAGGACCTTGATCTGTCGCAGGTCCATCGCCCGGATCGCCTCCCGCTCGATCGGGATCGTATAGTCTCGTCCGGTCCGGTTGTCCCGGATCGTCAGCGTGTTGCGTCGCGCAGGCTCTTTTTCTTCACTTTGCAGCGTCTTCGCCGCGGGAGGCATGAAACCACCAGCGTCTGTACTTCTTGCCCCGCGGGCTCTTAACGTCTGAACCCCGGGGTCACTTTTCCCCCGCGACCCTCTCCGCCGAGAGACGCTTCGCCGGACCGATCGACGAGCGCCCGAGGGACCGTGCGGCGATCGCACACGCCTCGAGGGCGTATCCGTGTTCTGGTGGGAACGGTGTGAACCCCGTCGCTCATCTACGGCCTGACCCCTCAGCGACCGGGGTAGGCCGCATGATGCTGATGGTCAGCGTTCAGGATTTGCCCGAAGCCCTCGAGGCCGTGAAGGGACGGGCAGACATCGTCGACGTCAAGAATCTGAAGGAGACGATCATCGGCTCGAACTTCCCGCCGGTCGTGCGCGAGGTGCGAAAGGCGTTCCCGAAGGAGATCCACGTGAGCGTCACGCTCGGGGCGGTGCCGAACCAGGCGGGCACCGTGGCGATGGCGGTCTGGGGCGCCGCGGCGCTCGACGCGACCTCGGTGAAGGTCGGTGTCCTCGAGAGCAACCCGGAGGATTCGCTCCGCATATTGCGAGAGAGCAAGCGCGCGCTCGAAGGGACCGCGACGAAGCTCGTGGCGGCCACGTTCGCCGATTCGCACCTCTATCACGGCATCGACGCGACGCTGATCGTGGACCTCGCTCGCAAAAGCGACAGCGATGGGTTCCTCATCGATACGCTGACGAAGGACGGGCGGAACCTCTTCGACTTCCTGCCCGAAGCGAAGCTGAAGGAGCTCGTGATCGAGGGCAAGGAGGCCGGCATGAGCGCCGCCCTCTCGGGAGCCCTCCGGATGACGGACCTCGATGCCCTAGCCCGAATCAACCCGGATATCGTCGGGGTTCGGGGAGCCGTCTGCACGAACGGCGACCGGTTCGGCGGCAAGGTCGCTGCCTCCGCCGTCGCGAACGTGAAGCACGCACTCGAACAGCGATTGAGCGGGGAGATCGACGTCTTCGCTCGGGCCCCCTGGCTCGTCCCGGCCCACTGAGCCCCGCATGGCTCCGCCCGAGCCTGCCCCCGGGACCGTGGTGGTGGACGGTACGACCCGGGACTGCGCGGGCGTGATCGCGGCCCTGGAGAAGACGATGCGAGAACTACCCGAGGGCACGACCGTCCTCGCGCTCGTCGCGGACGTACCGAGCCGCATCGACGTCCACGCGTGGGCCGAACGAAAGGGCCACACGATCGGTTCCGACCTTCCCGAGAACGGACGGTTCCGGCTCATGATCTGCAAGGGCCATCGTGGCCCTGCGTCCCGGGTCTTCTAGCGGAGGGACGGGCCCCGCCCCTACCGGGCCACTGGGGGCGCTTCCGGGACTTTCAGGGGGCGCAGCGCGGCGAGCTCCTGCCGGAGCTCGGCCTTCTCCGCGTCGGTCATGGCCAGGATGGGGGGGCGTACAGGGCCGCTGTGCATCCCCATGAGCTCTCCCCAGTACTTCACCATCTGAACGGGCAGGGATCCCCCGGTCCGTGCGACCAGTCGTGACCACCATCGCCGCGAGAGGCTTTTGATCGGCCATAGGGCCGGATAGTACGTCCGCTTCGCCTCCTCGAGCTTCCCCTGGGTCGCGAGATCGATGAACCGGACGTAGTCATGGGAGTCCACGGTATCGAACCGCCAGTCGCTCGTATTGGCGAACATCACCTGCTGGTGGAATCCGTAGAAATCCTCGAAGAAGAAGATCTCCTCGTCCGGAACGCTCACGACGGCCTTCTTTCCCGCCGCGAGGTGCGTATCGATCGAGAGCTGCATGTTGAAGCTCGCCTCCTTGATCGCGATCAGGTTCGGGAGGTCCGCCATCTTGGCGAGCGCCTTCGCCGACAGCGTGATCCCGAATTGGGGAGAGTTGTAGAACGCGATCCCGAGGTCGATCTGACGGGCGACCCGTTCGACGAAGTCGAGCACCGCCTCCTCGGTCTTCGTCACAATGTAGGGCGAAGCCAGGATCACGAAGTCGAAACCGAGCTCCTTCGCGTGGTGGCCCATCGCGACGACCTCTTTGAGGCTCGTGTCGGTGATCTGGAACGCGGTGAGCGCCCGGCCCCGAACGAGTCCGGGCACGGCCTCCATGAGTCGCCAGCGCTCTGCGCGGGTGAGGCTCCAGAACTCCCCCATGTTCCAGGAGAATCCGAGCCCTTTCGTCCCCAATCGGAGGACGTGCTCCACGTTCGCGGCGAGCCCTTCTTCGTCCAGCTCGTCCGAGCGTGTGAACGGTGTGACCATCGTGGTCCACTGGCCGATGAGGTTCTCGCGAGCCCACGCCTTCGCGTCCGACGTGGTATACTTCATGGCGCACGTTGGAGGAGGGCGCGGTGCATAACAGTTTCCGCCGTCTCTCGGCCCTCGAACCTCTCCCGGACCCCCGACCCTCGAATGCCCGTGGCCCCGCTCACCGGCCCCGCGGCCACGGTCTCGGCCGGGCCCCGCGCCGGATCGCGACGGGGAATGTAAACGGTCAAGAGATCGCGCGCCCCGACCGACGAGAAGGCGTCGCACGGGCCGGTGCGACACGATGCGGGGAACGATGCACGCGATGCGCTTGGTCACCGAAGGAAGCCCTCTGATCGAGACCGACCTTGCGCTCCCCGATCTCCTCGCTCGGTCGGTGCTCGTCCGGGTGAGCCGCGCGGGTGTCTGCCACTCCGACCTCCACCTGATCGCCGGCGCGTACGACCTCGGGGAGGGACGAAGGCTTTCGGCGACCGGAGGCGGCCGCTACCTGCCCCTTACGCCGGGGCACGAGATCGCGGGTACGGTGGAACGGCTCGGCACCGAGGTCGACTCTGAGGGATTCCGCCCCGGCGACCCCATCGTCGTCTATCCCTGGATCGGGTGCGGACGCTGCCGTCGATGTGCCTCGGGTCAGGAGAACGTCTGCGAAGGGACCCAGCGCTTCCTGGGGTACATGCGGGACGGGGGGTATGCAGAGTACGTCCTGGTCCCCGACGCGCGCTACCTCGTGAAGGCGGAGGGGCTCGAGCCCGGCGCCGCGGCCACGCTGGCGTGCTCGGGGCTCACCGCCTTCAGCTCGGTCCGGCGTTGCCGACTTCGATCGGACGACCTTCTCCTCATTCTGGGCGCCGGAGGGCTCGGTACCGCGGCGGTTCAGATTGCGAAGGGGACGACCGGTGCGCAAGTGGCGGTCGCGGACATCGACGCCGGGAAGCTCGAGCTTGCCACGAAGGTCGGAGCCGATTTCGTGCTCGACCCGGCCGGGAGCGACGAGAAGGAGCTCCTTCGTCACGTTCGCGGTCTTCACGGAGGCCAGGGAGCCGATGCCGTGATCGATTTCGTGGGCACGCCGTCGACCGTCTCCCTGGGGTTCCGGTTGCTGGGCCGAGGGGGCCGACTCCTCCTGGTGGGTCTCAACGGGGGCCGGGCGCCGTTCTCCCTGCCGCTCTTTCCCCTCCTCGGCGCCGAAGTAATCGGCAACTTCACCGGTTCCCGCCGTGAATTGATCGCGGTCGTCGATCTGGCCCGACGGGGCGTGATCTCTCCCGTGGTCGGGGGAGAGTATCCGCTTCGCGAGGCGAACGAGGTCCTCGCGAAGCTCGAACACGGAGAGATCCCGGGCCGCGCAGTACTGCGGCCCTGACCGCCCGGGGGCCCGGTCCGGACGGCCCCGGAAGATCCGTCGAAACCACGCTGCGCTGCCACGATGAGCGGCCGTGGTATGGACCGACCGGCCGAGAACGTTCGTACCGAGTCGACGTCCCTGCACGCGAGCCCCCTCGGAGAAATCCGGCGCTCGAGATCCGGACCGGGGTCGTGCCGGTCGGCGTGACGCGGGGCCGCTCGAGGATGGGGCGACACGATTCCCGGGCATCGATCGGCCGCTACCGGCACCCCAGGAGCCGGCCGCTATTGTCCCGGGTTATCGAGGGCGGACGTCCTCGGGCAGTGCGGCAAGGAACTGTCGGAACCGTGGGTCCTGTCTCGCCCTGACCAGCAATGGCGAATAGAGCACTCGGGTCACCTGTATGGTGTGGTCCCGCACCGCGGTGAACATGTACTCGAAGAACCGGTCGAGATCGCCCAACGCGTAGTAGATGAAGCCCGCAAATTGCGACCTCGCCCAGCCCGGTGCATTCGTCGCATCGAGCTTCTTGACCATTTCGAGCGCGGTCGCCGTATCGCCCCGTAGAGCGGCAAGGTACCCCCGGTTCAGATGGGTCCCCTCACCGTCGGGCGCCAGCTGCTCCATCTTCTGGACGATGGCCTCCGCTCCGTCGAGGTCGCCCTTCGCGAGGTAGTAGTCGGCCATCCCGCGGTAGGCGCTGAGCGGGTCAAGATGGAGGGTCCGCTTCCAGTGCTCCATCGCTTCGTCCTCCCTACCGGCAAGGAAGTAGGCATTCCCCAGATAGCCGATGGTGAGGGGTGACAGCGGGTCGAGGCGATAGGCCGCTTCGATGTGACGGACGTAGGCATCGAGGTCCCCCCGGTGGGCTGCGGCCTGTCCGAGCAGGTCGAGCGCCTCCCCCAGATTTGGGTTCGAGTCGAGCGCCTTCTGGGCTTCGGCCTCCACCTCGGAGATCCCCTCGTCGGCCATGAACGCAATCTCCGCCATCATGACATGGGCTTCGGCCAGGCCGGGGGAGATGGATAGGGCCCTTTGGGCCGCCGCCCGGCCGCTCTTGATCGCCTCGGACCAGGCGATGTACCCGTCGTTCCCGAGCCGTTGGTAGGCGCGTGCAGCCGCTGCATGGGCCCGGGCGAACGCCGGGTCCTTTTCGATGGCCTGCTCGAAGAACTTGAGAGCTTGACGAAGGGGTTCCTCCTGCCCCTTGTAGACGAGCGCCTGCCCCTGGAGGAACAGCAGGTACGCGGCCGTGTCCTGGGTCTCCTCATGCGGTGACGGAGCGAGGGCCGCGGGCGCCAGGCGGATCTGGAGCTCGGCGGCGACCTTCTCCGCGATCTCGCTCTGGATGGCGAACACGTCCTCGATCCCTCGATCGTAGCTCTGCGCCCAGAGATGATGGTCGGACGACGATTGGATCAACTGGACGGTGATGCGCACCCGGTTGCCGGCCTTGCGGACGCTTCCCTCGAGGAGCCAGCCGGCATCCAGTTGCCGTCCGATCTCTTTGAGCGGGGTTCCGGGCTTCTTGAACGGCATGACGGAGGTCCTCGAGATGACGCTGAGCGTGGGCACCCTCGAGACGGTCGAGATCAGCTCTTCCGTCATGCCGTCGGCAAAGTACTCGTTCTCGGGATCCGAGCTCATGTTGGCGAGGGGCAACACGGCCAGGCGTCGGTGGCTACCCTCCTCGGAGGTTGCGATCGGCGGCGCGGCCGCCCACGGCAGCAGCACCCGATAGACATCGATCGGTCGGGCCACTCCTTTCAGGTTCTTCGAGCCGAGCTTCTCGATGGTGTACGGGATCTTGTTCGAGATCTGATCGTACGCCGGTCCCGAGAGGCAGATCCCCCCCGCCTCCGCGATCGGCTCGATCCGGGCCGCGATGTTCACCGCGTCCCCCAGGATGTCCGACCCCTCGCTCTCCACATCCCCTACATGGATGCCGATCCGCACCCGGAGGGGCGGTCGTTTCTCGCCCGTGGAGCGCTCGAACGCCTGCCGCTGGAAGTCGACGGCGTACTCGACCGCGTCGAGCGCGTTCCCGAACTCCACGAGCATCCCATCCCCGGTCGACTTGACGAGTCGGCCCCGATGGGCTTCGAGGATCGGTCGCGCGACGCTCTCCTGCTGGCGGACAAGCTCGAGCGCTGCCTTCTCATCTCGCTGGGCGAGCTGCGTCGACCCCACCAGGTCGGTGAACATGATGGCGGCGAGGCGACGGGTCATTCGCGAACGGCGAACAGGGAACCTCTCGGATTAGCTTGTCGCGGGTCGCTAAGGGAGGTCGACGGAACGGTGAGCTCGGGTGAGTGTCGTCGGCAGGTGCATCGCGCGGAGGAGGGCGACGAACCGGGGCTCCCCTCGAACCGTGTCGAAGAACGGGGTCTGATAGATCATCCAAAGAGATGGGTCCCCCTCCTCGAGGTCCCGTTCGAGGAGCGAGAGCGATCGGTCCTTCTCTCCCCAGAGCGCGTAGTACGCCGCCGCGATCCCCGGAGAGAGGTATCCCGTCGACCTCCCTTCCTCCCACTCGGTCAGGGCGGCCCGCGCCTCCTTCGGCCTTCCGATATACGCGAGGATGGCGGAGCGACCGGGACTCCACGGTTCGATCAGCAATCGGGAGGATGGCCTCGTCGGATCCGTGAGTGTTTCCAGGAGCGAGAGTGCCGCGCCGGTGCGACCGGCCAGCGCGTAGGCCCACGCGAGGGCGAGGCGGACGCCGAGGTCATCGTGGAAGCTATTCGCCAGTCCCTCGCACAGGTCGATGGCCGACTCCACGTCGCCCGAGAGTTCGTACGTCGTCACCAGACCGAGCCGAAGCCCCGCCCAGAGCGGGTCCAGGGGGATGGCCGCGAGGTACTGTTTCTTCGCCTCCTCGAACCGTTGCAGTACCTGCAGCAGGAACGAGTACCAGAAGCGAGCGACCGTGCTGCTCGCGCTGAGCGAGATCGCCTGCTGGAACTCCGCTTCCGCCCGTGACCAGTCAAGGTCCACCTGCATCGCGAGGTTTCCTGCGGCCGTGCGGGCGTCAGCGGAGCTGGGATCCAGCGCGATCGCCTTCGCCACGAGCTCCCGGGCCCGGGGGACGACCTCGCTCGCGGGACGGGTGTCCCCCATGGCTCCGATCAGCAGGGTCGCGAGGGACGCGTAGGCCGCGGAGAACCTCGGGTCCTCTCGGATGGCCTCCTCGAAGTACGCCTCGGCCACGCGGGTGATCTCCTCTTCCTGAGAACTGGGGAGATTTCGGTGCGCCTGAACTCCTCGCAAGTAGGATTCGTAGGCGGCAACGCTCGAGGTCGGACTCTCCCGGATCGCCTCACGCTCGGACCGTAGCAGTTCTACCCGTAGGGCGCCCGCGGTCCGGTCCGCGACCTCGGCCTGGATCGCGAACACATCCTCGAGCTTCCGATCGAGCGATTGCGACCACCGAGGCTCTTGAGTTCGCGCATCGATCAGCTGGATCGAGATCCGCAGCCGGTCGCCCACCTTGCGAACGCTTCCTTCGAGCACCGAGTCCACCCCGAGCTCTATCCCGATCTGTGCGACCGGTTTCGGGGTGGATTTGTACGGAGTAACGGAAGTGCGAGCGATGACCCGGAGTCCTTGGATCTGCGAAAGGACCGAGATGAGCTCCTCCGTGAGTCCATCGGCGAAGTACTCGTCCTTCGGGTCCGGGCTGATGTTGGCCAGAGGAAGTACGGCCAGGCGCGGCGGAGCCGGGCGCCCTGCTCTGATCTCGGCGCGAACCCAAGGGAGAACCACCCGGTAGACGTACATCGGCTCGCGGACCCCCTTGAGGCTCTTCGGTCCCAGCTCTTCGAACTGGTAGGGCACCTTGTTCCGTACCTGGTCGTAGACGGGAGCGGAGAGGCAGACACATCCCGACTCCGCCATCGTCTCTACGCGAGAGGCGATGTTCACCGCGTCGCCCTGCACATCGCCGCGCCGGTGCTCCACGTCTCCCAAGTGGATTCCGATCCGTAGACGGCACGGGGGTTTGCCGTCACGACCGTCCCGCACGTGGGCGCTTCGCTGGAGCTCGACCGCGCATTCTACGGCCTCTAGAGCGTTCGCGAATTCCGCCAGCATCCCGTCCCCGGTCGACTTCACCCATCGGCCGTGATGGGTGGCGAGCAGGGGACGCGCCACTCGTTCCTGCTCGCGCAGAAGCGCGAGCGCACTCTTCTCGTCGGATTGGGCGAGCTCGGTGGAGCCGACCAGGTCGGTGAACATGATGGCGGCGAGACGCCGCGGCACGGTCACGGGTCGGATCCGCCACGTTTAGATTAGGCCTCGGGCCAAGGTCGAAGTATAGTGCTCTCTCACCTCGTACCCGACGGAGAGATGCGTCCCGGACGAAGGGCGGCCGGGAGGGAGTCTGGACCAAGGATCCGCAGCCTGGGAGAGGGCCGTGTCGGCAGCGACGTAGGCTCGGTGGCTCCCGACTTGGACGAGCTGGGAGCGCAAGGACGTACCCTTCCTCAGGAAACCTCGCGCGACAGAGCGGGCGAGGCGGACTGCGACACTCTCCCCGGACGGGCTCCCGCGTGCATACGCGAAGCGGTGCAGCGCCATGTCGCACCGGCCGTTGGAACGCGGCAGGAAGTCTCATACGCGTGCAGGCCCGTTCGGGTCTTGGGGTCCTTGTGAGTCGACCCGCTCTCGACCGTCGCGAGGTCATCCTGGACCTGAATTCGGAGAGGATCGTGCGCGCGCTTCCACCGGACTATCAGGATGGGGTCATCGCGTCGATGCAGGAGAAGGGATTCTACACCATTCCTCACGCCACGGGTGTTACGTGGGGGGGCCACACGGGCTACGTCGCCAGCACCTTTTTCGACGCCGGTCGTTTCGGTGGAAAGCCGATCATCGAACGTGAGCTCTCGGAAGAGGAGCGGACAGTGATCCGGACCCTACTCCACCTGGTTCGAGAACGTGGACCGACGCTTCACCTGGTCGATGTCGGCAAACAGTCCCATCTGCGAAGGTTCGTCGAGGAGCACTTGCACCCTCTGCGCGAGTTCCCGGTGCTGTTCCGTAGTGACGGCCAGCGGCTCGAGGGACTTGCCGAGCTCACGCCCGACAAGGTGACATCGTTTCTCTCGGGTTAGCGCTCCGGGATCCTCGGCGGCCGTCCCGGTCGAATCGCCACGCCCGACCTCGCGACCCTCGAATAGTCCTCGAGGGTAGGGGCCGGCTCGCCGGTCTCCCGCATCAGTCTCCCGCGATGGTCCCACGACCGGCAGGATCGATGAGGGGTCGGGACGGTGGGGGGATAGAAGTGCGCGTGGCCGGAGACCCCGGGCGCATGCCCGCGCGATGCGGGGGAATCCCTCCCCGAAGGGCTTAACGGACCAACTCCGTGACCTCGTGGGGAGGTACTGTCGAGGTCGCATGCTCCCGACCCACGGTGGCGCCATGAACACCGAGCCGCTGGTGTTCATCGGAGTCTGCGACTGGTCCGGTCTTGTGAGGGGAAAGGCCGTCCCCCAAGCGATGATCGGCCTGCGTCGGAGAAAGGGCGTCGGCTATACGCATTCCAACATCATGATGTCCCCGTTCGGGCCGATCTTCACCACTCCCTTCGGGACCCGGGGGGACCTCGTCATCCGCCCCGACCCGCACCTCCGCGTCGAGGTCCCGTTCGACGATGGCTCGGTCGAACGTTTCGAGCTCGGCAACATCGTGAACACCGACGGGGCTCCCTGGGCGCTCTGCCCCCGCACCTTCCTCGGCCGGGCCCTCGACGCCCTGTCACGGCTCGGCCTTCAGATCCGAGCGGGCTTCGAACAAGAGTTTGTCCTGACCGGTGTCGAGGAGCGCCCCGGCGCGGCCTATGCACTGGACTCGTTCCGACGCCAGGGCCGGTTCGGGGAGGCGCTCGCCGCCGCGCTGCGCGCCTCCGGGTTCGTTCCGGACAGCTTCCTTCCCGAGTACGGTCCTCGCCAGTACGAAGCCACGATCTGTCCCGAGGAGGGGGTGCGCGCGGCCGACGGCGCGGTGGTCCTTCGCGAGCTAGGACGGGCCATCGCCTGGCGCGGAGGCCAGCGCGCGAGCTTCGCCCCGATGATGAGCCCGGAGGGGATCGGCAACGGCACCCACATCCACCTGAGTCTCTGGGAGAAGGGGGTCCCGGTAACGCACGACGCCGCCCGGCCGTACGAGCTCTCGAAGCGCGCCGCATCCTTCGTCGCCGGTATCCTGGCACGCCTTCCGGCCCTCTGCGCCCTGACCGCGCCGTCCGTTCCGTCGTACTACCGACTCACCCCGGGACGGTGGGCCCCGTTTCGTGCCGACCTCGCGGCGCAGGACCGCGGGGTGGCCGTCCGGGTGGCGCCCATCTTCCGGACTTCGCCGGAGGACCCGGATCGCCAGTTCAATGTCGAGTTCCGTGTCTCCGATGGAACGAGCTGCCCATACCTTGCCCTGGCCGCGATCGTCTGGGCGGGGGTCGACGGGATCCTCCGAAACCTATCTCTTCCGAAGCACCCCGAGCGGGCCCCCTTCCTACCCCGATCCCTGTCCGCCGCGTTGACCGCGCTGCAAGGGGATCGCACAATCCGTTCCTGGTGGGGCCCGGCCGCGCTCGATGCCTACCTCGCATACAAACGAGCCGAGGTGCGTTCCGTCCAAGGACTCTCTCGGGCCGAGATCTGCGAACGCTATGCCGCCGTCTACTGATCGGTCGGGGCCGAGAAGACCTCACATCCGGGCCATGCATTCCACGGCCGGACGGTCGGGGCGAGAGGGATGAAGGACCTACGAGAATCGCGCGAAGTCCCCGTACGAGTCGGGGAGACCGCACTGCTGTTCGTCGATGTCCAGAACTTCTCCGCCGAGGGAGGAGGTGAGTACGCGGGGATCGGTCCCGCCGTACTGCGCCGCCGCTACGGCCACTTCTTCCGGGAGCTGCGCGACCGCGCCGTTCCCAACATGGTCCGACTTCAGCGCGCGTCGCGAGATGCCGGGATCGAGGTGATGTACACCGTCATCGAAAGTATGACCGAGGACGGTCGCGACCTGAGCTTGGACTACAAGATCTCGGGCCTGTTCTGCCCTAGGGGTTCACGAGATGCCCAGGTGGTCGACGCGCTCGCTCCCCGCCGGGACGAGATGATCTTCCCCAAGACCTCCTCCTCCGTCTTCATCTCCACCAACCTCCACTACGTCCTCGGGAATCTCGGCGTCCGATACCTGATCGTCTGCGGACTGCTCACGGACCAATGCGTGGACTCGACGGTGCGCGACGCGTGTGATCTGGGCTACCTCGTGACGCTGGTGACCGATGCGTGCGCCACTCTCACGGAGGCGCGCCACGCCTCTTCCCTGGCAAACAACCGGGGATATTGCCGACAGCGGACGACGTTGCAGCTGGTACGGGAACTCAGGTCCCTCAACCCGTCGTCCCCGGGTCCGCGGTCCGGCTCCCGCCGACGTCCGATTCCTCGCCCTAGGTCCCCGGCGCGAGGGCGCTGAACTCCGTTGGGGTCTTGAACTGGCCCGGAGCGCACCTCGGGACCCGCGTCGACGCCCGCCGGCGTGCCCACCGCCCCCCGGGCCCACCCCCGAGGCTTGCCCTCGCCGGGCCGAGTTCTTCCGGCGTCGAGCGGCTGGGCCGGTCCGGGGCGGTGAATCCGGTCGACGGTCTTCGGCGGTTGGTGCTTCCCCACGAATGGAAGCGAGGACGGGACAGACGATACTCGTGCCGCCCGCGCAGGGTCCCCAGTCCCCGCCCGGTACGGGAGGGGGCTCACGAAGATCGGGGAGGGGCTACCTTCACGGTCGGTGTACCGTTACGGAGCCGATGTGGAGGCTGACGCGCTTCGGGCGGGTCCCAGATCGCTCAGGCCAGATTCATGGCCTTCCACAGCTGCGTGAACCTTGGGTCCTTCCGCACCGGCTCCAAGAGAGGTTCGCCGAGCCAAGCCCGCGGCGTCACTTCGTGCTTGTCGATGGATACCCCCAACCAGCGAAAACACTCGTCGTAGTCGCCCAAGATCCCGTGGCACCACGCGATCGGCTGAGGACAGGCGGCCGAATCCGGCGCCCGCTCCGACTCCTCGAGCAGCTTCCGGGCCCTGGCGTAGTCCCCGGCCAGGACATAGAGGAACGTGCGGTCGTCCCACCAGAGGCCGGGCCGGGTCTTCTCCGCCCGGTCGAGCTCGCCGTGCGCCCGACGGAACTCCGAACGCGCACCGTAGTAGATCGCGCGAATCGCGCACAACTGGGGGTTTCTGGCCGCGTCCCGCCGGAGGCGTCCGAGCCGGTCGAAGATCGGCACCGCTTGATCCAGCTGGCGGTACCGAACCAATAGATACGCATGATGGGCGAGGGGAACGAGGGAATGGGGGTCGGACTCTTCGGAGAAGGAAAGCTCGCGGAACGCTTCCTCTACCAGTCCACGGTCCGCGAGCAGGAGCCCGTAAGCCAGGTGAGCGAAGGCATTGCTCGGGCTCAGCGACAGCGCGCGTTGGAGTTCTCGTTCCGCGCCCACGTAGTCGTACTCGTGAACGATCAACGACCCGATCGATGCATGAGCGTCGGCCAAGTTGGGGTCGAGTTCGAGCGCCCGAAGCGCGTACTGCTTGCTTTGCCGAAACCAGCCGTCCCGGGCGCCAAGACGTCCTGCCTCGCCGAGGACATGCGTGACGTCGGCGAGGCCAGAGTACGCGCCCGCATTGCTCGGGTCGAGGGACGCAGCCTTCTCGAACTCGTCCTTCGCCGGCTCCGACCCCACCCACTCCGCGGTCGAGAATAAGGCGCGCCCGCGCAGGTACGCGAGGTAGGACTCGGGCCGGGGCGGAGCCCGACCCTCGAGCCGCGCCTTTTCGGCGCTTCCGACCTTGATCTTCAACACCTGAGCGATACGTTGGGCGACATCGGCCTGGATCGCAAAGACGTCATCGAGACCCCGATCGTACGTCTCGACCCAAGTGTGTTCCTGAGAGTCGACGTCGATGAGCTGCACGGAGATGCGGAGCCGATCCCCCACCTTTCGCACGCTTCCCTCCAGCACCGAGCTGACGCCGAGCTCGGCTCCGAGCTGAGGGATGGGCTTCGGGGTCGATTTGTAGGGAACCACGGAGGTCCGCGCGATCACGCGGAGGTCCCGCAGTTGTGAGAGGACCGTGATTAGCTCCTCGGTGAGACCGTCGGCGAAGTATTCGTCGTTCGGGTCCGGGCTGATGTTGGCCAGCGGAAGCACGGCCAGGCGCGGAAGACCCGGGTGCTCCCACCGCACCTCGCCGTGCGCCCAAGGGAGGACCACCTGGTAGACCTCCATCGGTTCTCGGACCCCTTTGAGGTACTTCGGTCCCAGGTCTTCGAACTGGTAGGGCACCTTGTTCCGCACCTGGGCACAGACCGGCCCGGAGAGCCACACGCCCTCCGGGTCGGCGAGCGACTGCACCCGAGACGCGATGTTCACCGCATCGCCCACGATGTCCGTTCCCCGTCGCTCGACATCCCCGATGTGAATACCCATCCGCACGTGCAGCGGTCGAACTCCCTCCTTCGTGTTGTGTTCGTGGATCCTGCGCTGCAGCTCCACCGCACATTCGACCGCATCCAAGGCGTCGGGGAACTCGATCAGCAGGCCATCACCGGTCGACTTGACCTTCCGGCCGTGATGTTTCTCGAGGGTCGGTCGTACGAGCCTGTCCTGCTCTCGAAGGAGACGAAACGCCCCTGCCTCGTCCGTATGGGCCGTCGCGGTGAACCCGGCGATGTCAGTGAACATGATGGCGGCGAGACGCCGCGTCATGGTCGCACGGTGACGTGATTCTGGTTAGATTAGGCCTTAGGTCAGGCCCTCGAAACGAGGGCAAGGGGCGCCTTAGCCGCACGACGCTCTGGAGAGTCCTAGACCCGAGCCGTCACCCTTCCGAGCCGGTTCTCGTCGAGCACCTTGCGCGCGGAAGGGTCCTCATCTGATCACGTCGAAGGGGGGCGCTCCGACGGCGAGAGCCAGTGGACCTCGCGTGACGGACCCTTTCGAACGAAGAGTGTTTTCTGGTCCGGGGTCGCCCCGAGTGCACTCCCGAACCGTGCCACGGCCTGGGCCTCGGGTCGCCGAAAAGATCAGCCGCGGGAGGGATTCGAACCCTCGACCTGCTCCTTACCAAGGAGCCGCTCTACCAGCTGAGCCACCGCGGCACGTTAGTCGTCCCGACCCGAAGCTCCCACCCTTTTCCTCTTTCCGCCATCCCGGGGGAACACGGACGGGTCCCACGGGAACCCCTTCGAGACCGCCGACCAGTCCTCCCGGCTCGTCTCCGAGAGCGAACGCTTCTCGAGGAACGCACGCATACCTTCCTTCTGTCCCGGCGTGCCAAAGAGCCGCGACCAGAGGTCGAGCTCGTACTCGAGGCCCTCGTCCACGGCCGGATCGATGGACCGAAGGAGGGCATACTTCGCGGCCGCGAGAGCCACCGGGGGCTTGCGGGAAAGCTCGGTCGCGAGTTCGAGCGCCGCCGGCAGGAGCTCGCCCCGCGGGACGACACGTTCGACCAGTCCCTCGGCCTCGGCTTTCGCCGCCGGGACGGGGCGCCCGGTGAGGATCCATCGTCGGGCCCGGTCCGGGCCCACCCGGCGGGGCAGACGGCGCGTACCGCCCCATCCCGGCATGATCCCGAGGTTGATCTCGGGCTGGCCGAACGTCGCATCCTCGCTCGCGACGATGAAGTCGCACGCAAGGACCAGCTCACACCCTCCCCCGTAACAGATCCCGTGCACCGCCGCGATCACGGGGAGGGGAAGACGTTCGATCTGGCGGGTGACCGCCTGACCCCGGGACCCGTGACGGCGTGCCTCCTCCCGTTGCATCGGGGCCATCTCCCGGATGTCCGCCCCGGCGGCGAACGCCTTCTCCGCCGCGCTCGCGAGGACGATCGACCGCACTTCGGGGTCCGCCTCGGCCGACCTCAGTCGCTCGGCCAAGGCGACGAGGACATCGGTCGACAGTACGTTCACCGGTGGATGGTCGAGCGTGAGCACGAGGGTCCTCCCATGCCGCTCGGATCGAACGAGGTCGAGGTTGGCGGACATCGTTCCGGGCGAGCCGCGGACGTCTATTTACCCGAGGCGGCTTCGCCCGGGCCGTGCGCACCGTCGTGACGACCTGGTACGGAACCTTCCTGATCGACCCGGACGGGCAGGTCGCGCGTTCGGTACCCGTGCCGAACGACATCGAAGCGCTCTCCGACCGTGCGCTCCGACGGCGGACCGGAGAGCTCACGCCGGAGGAGACCACGCTCCTTGCCGAGCGCTCGGGAGAGGAGTGGACCACCGCCGATCGTCGGCTCTCCGCCCATGGGCTCCGTTACGACCCTTCCGCTCCGGCGATGCCCCCTTCCGGCCTCACGACGGCCGACTCCGTCGTGTTCCGAGAGGCCCTTCTTCGGGCGGCGGAACGGGGCCTCGAAGCCTCCTGGGATCCCTCGGTTCATCTCGAGGAGGCGGTCCGCGCCGTCGCGGATCTGGACCGGGTGCGCAACCTCCTCGGCGAACGTCTTGCGAGCTGGGTCGGCCGCGACTCCCCCGAGGTCGACCCTTCGGATCATGGCCGGGTGGTCCGGTCGGTCCTCGAGGAGACCGGGGAGGCCCGGCTCGCTCCGGCCGATCCCGCGCTCCGGCAGGCGCGCCGGCGGCTCGCCGAGCTCTATGCGGCGATCGGGGCCGCCCACGCCGAACTGGAGCGCTCCGTAGAGGCCGCCGCGCCCCGTCGGGCGGCGAACCTCACGCACCTGCTCGGACCCGATCTCACGGCGAGGCTCCTCGCCTCCGCGGGAGGGCTCGACCGGCTCTCGCGGCTCCCGGCGAGCACCGTCCAGGTCCTGGGCGCCGAGCGGGCGTTCTTCGAGCACCTCCGGGGCCGGGCGCCTCCGCCCCGGCATGGGCTCCTCTTCCTCCACCCGACGATCCAGTCGGCCCCTCGCGCGGAGCGGGGGAAGCTCGCCCGAGCCCTGGCAGGGAAGGCCGCGATCGCCGCACGTCGGGATCGTGTCGGTGCACCCGTGGAGGAAGGACTCCTCCGTTCGTACGAGGAGCGGCGCCGTGCGATCCAGTCCCGCCGGGGTGGCACGCGGTCGCGGGACCGCCACCGCTCACGAACGCCACTTCACCGTGCAGCCCTGGACCGGTAGGGTGTCCGGGCGCACGGGCGTGCCGGCGAGTGCCTGGTCGATCGCCCGGACGAGGTAGTGCTCGGTCACGCGCTCCGGGTGCTGGTGGTCGTTGTCGATCTTCCCCTGGAAGAGCAGGCGCCGCCGGGCGTCGAAGAGGAACGGATGGGGAGTGACGAGCGCACCGTAGGCGCGCGCGACGTCCTGCGACTCGTCCACGAGGTAGGGGAACGGGTAGCCCTTCTCCTGGGCACGTCGGGTCATCGACTCCAAGCTGTCCTCGGGGTACGCCCGCGCGTCGTTCGAATTGATGAGGACGATCCCGACCCCCCGCGTCAGGTAGCGCTTGCCGATCTCGATCATCCGTCCCTCCCACGCCTGCACGTAGGGGCAATGGTTGCACCAGAACACGGCCAAGAAGAACGTGTCCTTCGCGAAGTCGGCCAGGCGGTAGGTCCTCCCGTCCACCCCCGGAAGCGTGAAGTCCGGGGCACTGTCGCCGGCGCGGAGCCGGTAGGTAGATAGTTCAGCCACGACCGCGGGCACGGGCCCCCGTCTTCTTAGCCTTTAGAGGGTCAGCGCGGGTGACGGATGACGTCGACTCTCGACCCCGGGAAGGCGGGACCCTGGCCGGTACCGGCGCGGGTCGTCGATCGGGGCATCTCGGTCGCGGACGACATCGCGGCGGACGACGCGCTCCTCGCAGCCGGGGGCCCCGCGGTCCGCGTCGCCGTGCTCGCCGACCGGGCGATCTCCGTCGGAGTGGGAGTCCCTGGGACCGCGCCGTATCTGCGTCGGGCCCGCGCAGAGGGATACCCCGTCCTCCACCGTTCCTCCGGTGGCACCGGGGTGCTCCACGAAGTGGGTGACCTCGCATGGTCGTTGGTCCTTCCGCGCGAACATCCGCTCGTGGGCCGGGACTTCCACCGGGCCTTCGGCCGGCTGGGCCGAGGGGTCGCCGAGACCCTGACCGAGCACGGAGTGCGTTCGGCATGGGTTCCCTCCCCCGGCCTTTCGGACGAGTACTGCCTGCTCGGCCACCGGGGTCAGGTGCTCGCCACTCCCGCCGGGATCGTGGGGGGGGCGGCCCAGCACGCCACTCGTACGGCGCTCCTTCATCACGGGAATCTCGCGGCCCGGCTCGATCGAGGTGCGGTGACGCGCCTCTTCGACCTCGGGGCTCCGACGGCGGTCGACCACCTCGCTTCGCTCGCCGGGGCCGGCCTGAGGAGGCGCCCCGAAGAGCTCGCTCCGATGCTCGCGGCGGCGATCGCACGCGCGATCGAGGATAGCTAGGGGGTCGACCCCGCCGGCGCTGCCCGGGGCCACAACGCTTCGGCGGCCGCTTCGGCCTCGCGACGGATGCGATGCCAGTCCCCCCGCACCAGGGAGCGATGGCGCACGACCGGATTCCCCTCGACGTAGACCGAGTCGATCGCCTCTTCCGAGGCCGAGTAGGCGAGGTGCGAGACGATGGCCTCGGGACGGGCGGGAACGAGCGTCGGGTGGTCGAGGCGGACGAGAAGAAAGTCGGCCGATTTCCCGACCTCGAGCGAGCCGAGATCATGATCGCGTCCCAGGAGCCGGGCCGCCTCGATCGTCGCCATGTCAAGGAGTTCCTGGGCGGAGAGCACCCGCGCGTCCCATCGTTGGTTCTTCTGGAAGAGCGCGGCGACGTGCATCTCGCGCAGCATCGACAGCGAGTTGTTGCTCGCCACCGAGTCCGTGCCGAGCCCGACGACCGCCCCCGCGGCGCGGAGCTCCACGACCGGAGCCACTCCGCCCGACGCGAGCTTCGCGTTCGAGCTGGGGCAGTGAGCGATGCCGACCCGGCGACGGGCGAGGGTCCCGATCTCCTCGCCGGTCAACCAGACCGCGTGGGCCGCCACCTGGCCGGGGCCGAGAAAGCCGATCTTCTCGAGCCAGGCGCACGGCCTCGCCCCGGTCTTGGCCTCGTGCTCGTGGACCTCCTTTCGGGTCTCGGAGAGGTGGTAGTGGACGAGCGTCTTCTCCCGCTCGGCGAGCTCCTTCGCCCCGTGCCACGTCTCCTCCCCGCAGACATAGACCCCCTGCGGGGCGACCAGGGGGCGGATCCTCGAGGAGTCCTTCCATCGGCCGATGAACGCCGCCGCGTTCCCGAGCGGACTCCCCTTCTGCGTCGTGAGCTCGGCATCGAGCACGGCCCATCCCAGGAATCCCCGGATCCCGAGCGTGTCGACCGCGCCCGCGACGGCGTCCTCGAAATAGTAGAGGTCGAGGAACGAGGTCGTACCGGCGAGGAGCATCTCGGCCACGCCGGCCCGCGCGCCGGCGGCCACGTCGCGCTCGGTCCGACGGGCGTCGACCGCGAAGAGCGTCTCGAGAAAGCCCGCGAGGTCCCGATCGTCCGCGACCCCCCGCAGGGGGCTCATCGCGACATGGGCGTGGGTGTTGATGAATCCCGGGACCGCCGCGAACCCGTGACCGTCCACCACATCGGCCCCTTCCGTCGGTGCGCCCGGGCCGACGTGGGTGAATCGTCCCTCCTCGATCCGGAGGTCGCCACGGAGGAGCCGCCGTGCCGGATCCTGGGTGACCAGGAGGGCACCCCGGACCACTACGGGGGCGATCGGCTCCGGCGTGACCATCCCTCGGCCTACGGAAGGCCTTCTAAAAGCCGTTCCCGGGACCGGGGCCCGTTTCCCGGGGCGGACCGGCCGGGCCCGAGGGTTCCGGGACCTCCGTGAGGTCCGACAGGCCCTCGGAGGAGCGGGCCTCGTAGGAGCGCAACCCCGAGAGCATCCGGCGCACCCAAGGTCGGGAAAAGATCACGGCGATCGGGATCACGGCCAATGCGATCAGGACGGCGTCGACCCAGATCCCGGGCACCCAGGCGGCACTCGGCATCCCAAGGATCGTCGCGGCGGTGTTCGGGAAGAGGACGATCGCGCCGACCAGGGCGAAGAACAGGGCGAGGTACGCCACCCCGAGCATCCGGATGTTGGACGTGTTGGCGAGCGCCGCGATCCGGTTCGAGGTCCGTCCCAGTTCGTTGGCGGCCTCGGCGAGCCGGTTCGCCTCGACCGCGTTCCGGATCCCCACCACGTCCCGAACCCCCTGCGCGAGGCCCGAGGAGAGCGTCTCGAGATAGCCGACCTCCGACCTCAGGGTCGGAAGCGCGGCCGCGAGTCCCTCGAAGCGGGCGCCCAACGGACCCTCGAGCTCGAGCGCGATCACTGAGAGGCGCACGATGTGGGACCGGACCTTGGCGAGGGACCGCTGGAGCGCTCCGAGATCCCCGAGGTGGGTCGACTCGGACTGGTCCTGGAACCGATCGAACCGGTTCGCGATGTCCTCCAGGACCTCGGCGTACGACCCGGACGACGCCTGGAAGAGATCGACCAGGAGCGCCGTCGTCCCGGACAGGTGCAGCCGCTGACGGAGAAAGCTGGGTGGCAGCTCGGGGCCGAGAAAACGGATGTCGGAGGGAGTGATCCACGCGCCGTACCAGACGGGGGCGGCGTTCTCCCCCAGGGCCGCGATCGTGAGGAGCGTCCCGGCCGGACTCCGCAGGACCGGCCGTCGCGAGGGGCTCGAACGGTGGGACCCGACCGCGGCGAGCGCCTCGGGGATCGTCCGGACGTCGGGCTCGACCGTCCGACCGCCTCCTCTCACACGTCGAGGTTCACGACCTCGACCGCATGCGCCTGGATGTACTGCCGGCGAGGCTCGACCTCTTCGCCCATGAGGATCCGGAAGAGCTCGTTCGCCCGCACGGCGTCGTCGACGGTCACTTTGAGCAGGGTCCGCGCCCCCGGGCGCATCGTCGTCTCGGCGAGCTGCTCGGCGTTCATTTCGCCGAGCCCCTTGTACCGCTGGATCGTCACTCCCTTCATCCCCCCGAGCTCGGCGAGGATGCGGTCCCGCTCGTCGTCCGAGTACGCGTAGCTGATCTTGGAGCCCTTCTGCAGTCGGTAGAGCGGCGCCTGCGCGATGTAGACCCGGCCGTCCGAGATCAGCCCGGGCATCTTCCGGTAGAACAGGGTGAGGAGGAGGGTGCGGATGTGCGCGCCGTCCACGTCCGCATCGGTCATCAGGATGATCTTGTGATAGCGCAGGTTCTCCATCTCCTGCTCGTCGCCGATCCCGATCCCGATCGCGGTGATCAGGGAGCGGATCTGCTCGTTCTCGAGCATCTTGTCGAGGCGCGCCTTCTCCACGTTGAGGATCTTGCCGCGGAGCGGGAGGATCGCTTGGAACTCACGGTCGCGGCCCTGCTTCGCGGTCCCCCCCGCACTGTCCCCCTCGACCAGGAAGAGCTCGCACTCCGCCGGGTCGCGCGAGTGGCAATCGGCGAGCTTCCCGGGCAGACCGCCTCCCTCGAGGAGACCTTTGCGTCGGGTGAGCTCACGGGCCTTGCGCGCCGCCTCGCGGGCCTGCGAGGCCTGGACCGCCTTGACGATCAGCGACTGCGCGACCGCCGGGTGCTCCTCGAGGAACTCGGCGAGCTTCTCGTTCACGGCGCTTTCGACGTGACCCTTCACCTCGGAGTTGCCGAGCCTCGCCTTCGTCTGGCCCTCGAACTGCGGCTCGAGCACCTTCACGGAGAGGACGGAGGTGAGCCCCTCACGGACATCCTCTCCCGTGAGACCCTCCCGGTCCCCCCGGAGATACCCTCGGGAGCGCGCGTAGTCGTTGATCGTTCGCGTGAGCGCGGCCCGGAGCCCGACCACGTGGGTGCCCCCGTCGACCGTATTGATGTTGTTCACGAACGCGAGCGAGGTCTCGTTGTAGCCGTCGTTGTACTGCATCGCGACCTCGATGTCGGTCGAGTCCCGCTTCGAGTGGAGGAAGATCGGTGGATGGAAGAGCACGTTCGACGCCTGGTTCAGGTCCTCGACGAACTCGGAGATGCCTCCCGCGTGGTGGAACGTCTCGTCGGCGTTCGCGCGTTCGTCGCGGAACCGGATCGTGACCCCGGGGTTCAGGAACGACAGCTCCTTGAGCCGACGACCGATCGTCTCCCGGTCGAACGTCGGGGCCTCCATGATCGTCGGATCGGGCTTGAACCGCGTTTCGGTCCCGGTCGCCTCGGCATTCCCCACGACCTTGAGCGGCGCGACGGGCACGCCGCGTTCGTACCGTTGGAAGTACTCCTGCCCGTCCCTTCGGACCCGGACCTCGACCCACTCCGAGAGGGCGTTGACGACGTGGATACCGACCCCGTGCAGCCCGCCCGAGACCTTGTAGGTGTTCCGGTCGAACTTGGAGCCGGCGTGGAGCACGGTCATCACGATCTCGAGCGTCGGGCGGTGATACTTGGGATGCTCTTCGACCGGGATCCCCCGGCCGTTGTCCACGACCGAGCAGGAGCCGTCCGCATGGAGGGTCACGCCGATGTCGGTGCAGGCGCCCGCGAGGACCTCGTCGATCGAGTTCTCGACGACCTCGTACACCAGGTGATGGAGGCCGCGAGCATCGGTGGAACCGATGTACATTCCGGGCCGCCGTCGGACGGCGGAAAGTCCCTCCAGGATCTGGATGGAACTGGCATCGTATGCGGTGCCATTCACCGCCGGAGGAGCCATAGGAAACGGTCGGCCAAAACCGACTGATTCTAGCGAGTCGGACACGCATTATAACGCTTGGCTTGGGCAGGAAGACCGGCGGCTTTTTCGACAGGTGCCGGCCCGCTCCGAACGACCCCCGGACGGCCCACGCCGAGCCGCCCTTCGGCATCGAATCCCTAGGCGGGCCGGCCGTCTCGGTACCGAACGAAACAACGCTTTTACGGGGGGGCCTACTGGGCCCGGCCACTGGCATGAACGCGCCCCCTGACGACCCGTCCGAGAAAGAGGCGACCGACGAGGCCCCCACGCCGTCGGCCGAGGACTGGTCGACACGGTACAAGTACCTCCTGGCCGACTTCGAGAACTTCCGACGACGGGTCGATCGGGACCGGGAAGCGATCACCCGTCAGGCCCGCGCGGGGATGCTGCGCGAGCTGCTGCCGATCTTCGAGGCGTTCCGGGCCGCGCAAGGGGCCCTCAACCACCTTCCGCGCGACGACCCGGTCCGCACCGGGCTCGAGCTCCTCGACCGGGAGTGGATGACGTTCTTCAAGCACGAAGGGGTCGAGCCCGTGGCCGAGAACGGCCGCCCGTTCCGGGCGGCGGAGGCGGAAGCGATCGGGGAGACCTCTCCCGACCCTCAGCATCCGGAAGGCACGGTGGTCGAGATCGTCCAGCAAGGGTACCGGTTCTTCGGGGGACTGCTCCGTCCCGCCAAGGTCGTGATCGCACGGGCCCCGCCCGCGCCGGCCCAGAAGGAGCCGGTCTCCTCCGAAGACATCGGGGAGTAGGGGCGACGAACATGGCGCGGTCCTCGGAGATTCCGGGATTCTACAAGCGGAGCCTCGCGGAGCGGAGGTCGTTCATTCGCGAGTGGGGGGGTCTCACCGAGGAGGAGGCCCGGGCCTTTGAGTTCCCGCCGGGCGTCGACCCGGCGACGCTCGACCGGATGATCGAGAACGTGATCGGCGTGATGCCGCTACCGCTCGGGATCGCGACCAACTTCACGATCAACGGCTCGGACTACCTGATCCCGATGGCGATCGAGGAACCGAGCGTGGTCGCCGCCGCGTCCAATGCGGCGAAGGTTGCACGGGCGGGGGGTGGCTTCGTCGCGCAGTCCACGGCCCCGGTGATGATCGGCCAGGTCCAGATCCTGCACGTGCCGGACCCGGCCGCCGCGCGCCTGCGGATCCTCGAGAGCCGGGAGGCCCTCCTCGCCGCCGCCAACGCGAAGGACCCGGTCCTCCTCAAGTTCGGGGGAGGCGCGAAGGACCTCGAGGTCCGGATCCTCCCGTCCTCCCGCGGCACGATGCTCGTCGTGCACCTCTTGGTCGATGCCCGTGACGCCGGGGGCATGAACGCCGTCAACACGATGTGCGAGGCCCTCGCACCGGAGTTCGCACGCCTCACGGGGGGAAAGGTCAATCTCCGCATCATCTCGAACCTGGCGGTGCACCGCCTCGCGCGCGCACGGGCGACATTCCCGGCCGCGCTGCTCAAGACCGAGACCGCCACCGGTTCGGAGGTCGTGGAGGCGATCCTCGACGCCTATGCCTTCGCCGCCGCGGACCCGTTCCGATGCGCGACCCACAACAAGGGGATCATGAACGGGATCTCGAGCGTGGTGATCGCGACCGGGAACGACTTCCGGGCGATCGAGAGCGGGGCGCACACCTACGCGGCCTGGACCGGGGCGACCGCCGGAAGCGTCGTTCGGCCCCTGACCACCTACGAGAAGGACGCGAAGGGGGATCTCGTCGGAACGATCGAGTTCCCGGCACCGGTCGGCCTCATCGGCGGTGCGACGGCGGTCCATCCGACCGCCAAGGCGAACGTGAAGGTCCTCGGAGTGAAGAGCGCACGAGAGCTCGGCGAAGTGCTCGCGGCCGTGGGCCTCGCGCAGAACTTCTCTGCGTTGCGGGCGCTCGCGACCGAGGGGATCCAGCGGGGCCACATGGAGCTCCACGCCCGCAATCTGGCGGCGAGCGCCGGGGCCCGGCCGGACGAGGTCGACCGTGTCGTCGAGCGCCTGCTGAAGGACCGGCAGATCCGCTTCGATCGGGCCAAAGAGGTGCTCGAGGAAATCCGGCGCGGCGCGGGATGAAGGTCGGAGTCCTCGCGCTCCAGGGGAACGTCCCGGAGCACCTGCACGCGCTCGCCGGGGTCGTGGGCTCCGGCGACCTCGTCCCGGTACGCACGCCGGCCGGGCTCGCGAAGGTCGGGGCACTCTTCCTCCCCGGAGGCGAGTCCACGACCATCGCCCGGCTCCTGCACGCCTCCGGGCTCTGGGCGCCCCTTTCGGAGCGACTGCGCGCCGGGTTCCCGGTGCTCGGGACGTGCGCCGGCCTCATCCTGCTCGCGCGGGAGCTCGCACCGAGCCCCACCGGCAAGGACCCGCCGACGCTCGGCGCCCTCGACGTGCGGGTACGGCGGAACGACTACGGGGCGCAGCGAGAATCCTTCGAAGGGCCGGTCCGTGTGGAGGGGCTCTCGGGAGGCCCGTTCCCCGGCGTGTTCATTCGGGCGCCACGCATCCTCGAGGTCGGGCCGGGCGCCATCCCGTTCGCCTGGAGGGACGAAGAGGTGGTGGGCGTCCGGACCGGTGCGGTCTGGGGCACGACGTTCCATCCGGAGCTCTCCGGGGACCTGCGTCTCCACCGTCAGTTCCTCCGGGCGGCGCAACGCGGTTCCTAGAGGACCGC
>JBJKRJ010000032.1:0-4145 GCA_046704665.1 Thermoplasmata archaeon
CCGAAGCGTTGGGGTTGCCGAGGGAGGCGTTGGTCTGCTCGAAGGCGGGATAGTTCGCGGCGGTGGGGGTGGAGTAGTTGGCGACGAGGCTCTGCCAGGTCAGGACGTACGCCGCCGGGGGACCCCACAGTAACTGCCCAGACTCGTTGAGCGCGAGCGGCAGCGACGGGTTCGAGGTGAGCCCCGCGTGGAGCACGCCGAGCCCCACCTCTGCCTCGAGCGCGAGGTAGCCCGCATAGGCGGTGTAGAGCGACTGGACTCCGCCCAGATACCGCATCTGAGGGTCGGCTTCGATCGACCGGGTCACGGCCCACGTGGCGTTCTGGCCGACGGGGCCGGTGATGTCGGGCCCGGTCAGTAGGACGATCGAGGAGGAGGCCGGCCCGGACGCGTTCGGGAACACCGTCGAGAGATGGTTCTGCGCGACCACGCTCATGTCGGAACTGGGGAGAGTGTTCCCCATCGAGTTCGAGAAGACGGAGCTCAATCCCGTGACGGCGGGTACCGAAATCGCCAGGATGACCAGCCAGAACGCAACGTACCACCAGGGCCGGTGGACGACGCTCCGCCCGAGCCGCTCGAAGACCGACGGGCGGTTCGCCCGGTGGGCCGGCGCGTGCTGCTTCGGACCCTGACTCATCGCCTTGGCTCCCGGCGTGCTGCCGTCACACGGTATCGCGGCGGAGTACGCGCGGAGATAAGCTCACCGTGGGACGGAATGACCCCCGCCGCTCCGTCGCGGGACCGCGCTCGGACGATAAGGGGTTCTCTAGAAAGCCTGTGGCCCCATTGGGCGGCCATGAACACGCTGAGCTCCCGGGTCCCCCTGCCGATCGAGACACCCCGCCTGCGGCTATCGTTGCCCTCGCGCCGGGACATCCCGGATCTCCGGCGCTGTTTTCGGGACCCTCGCACGGCCCGCGCGGTCGGTGCCCCCCTTCATTCTCGGGCCGAGATGCGGGATCCGCGCCAGATCGTCTCGCGGACCCGGCGAGAGTATCGCGCCGGTGAGCACCTGTCGCTGTCCGTTCTCCTCCGCGATGACGGTTCGTGCATCGGACGGGTCGGGCTGCGCGGCCTCGACTGGAAGTGGCACAAGGTCGAGAGCCTCGCGTACTGGATCGACCCCGGGCACTGGAACCAAGGGTACGCTACCGAGTCGGCGTGGTTCCTCTGCCGCGAAGCGTTCCGACGCCTCGGAGTGCGACGGATCTCCTCGTCGGCGCTCGAAGGCAACCGGGCCTCGCTCACGGTGCTCCGGCGTCTCGGGTTCGTGGAGGAAGGGCGGGAACGACAGGCCGTCCGCCTTCGGGGCCAAGCCATGGACATGATCCTGTTCGGTCTCCTGAAGGCGGAGCTCGTGCCGTGGACGGCAAGTTCCCGCCACGGAGAGGTTCGCACGCGGGGTTCCTAGGTCCACGGGACGGGGGACGTACTCTACGGATCGGTAGCGCAATCCCCCGTCGCTACCTTGATGACCTCCGCCTCCCTGCGCTCTCCGATCGATGGAGTCCCTCTATCTTCTGGTCGAGACCGAGGTCGGGCGCCTCGAGGACGTCGTGCGACGGATCCGCGCGATCCCGAACGTGACCGAGGTCCAGGCCGTGACCGGCCCGTTCGACGTGATCGTGAAGGTCGAGGCGCCCCACATCAATACGGCGCTGGACGTCGTGGTCCACAAGATCCGGAAGATCGCCGGGATCAAGTCGACCGAGACGCTCGTCACGGTCGCTACCGGTTGACGTGGGCCGCCGGCCCTCGACGCGAACCGATCGGGTCTGTCGGGTCCCCCGGGGGTCCGCCGGCTCAACGGGACGCAGGCGCCGACTCTTTCGGAGCGGACGGCGCATCGGCCGTCGAAGCGTCGGTGCTGGTCGGGTCGGTCCGCCGGCGTCGGCCCGACAGCGACCAGACCCGGTCGCCGAACACCTGGAGGAACGCCGGTACGAGGTAGGTCCGCACGACCATCGCGTCGAGGACGACCGCGACGGCGACCGAGAATCCGATCGCCCGGATCAGGGTGAACGACCCGGCCATGACCGCCGCGAACGCGCTTGCGAGGATGACCGCCGCGGCCGTGATGATCCCGCCGGTCCGGCCGATCGCCTCGACCGCGGCCTCGCCCGAGCTCCGACCTCGGAGGCGCTCCTCACGGACCCGGGTGAGGACGAAGATGTTGTAGTCGATGCCGAGCCCCAGAACGAGCAGGATGAGCAGCGTCAGGAGATAGAAGAAGAGCGGGAATCCCAGGATCTGCTGAAAGACGAGGTACGTGATCGCCCACGCCCAGCTGATCGATAGGCCGATCGTCGCGATCGCCATCAGCGCGATGATCCAGGAGCGAAGGACCGCGAGGAGCACGAGCGCCAATCCGATGGTCACGGCGACGATGAGGAGGTCGGTTGCAGACGATGTCTGGTCGGCAAGATCACCGATCAACGGAGCGCCTCCCCCGTACGCGAAGCCGGTGATCTCCGGATGGCTCTTCGCGTAGCTCGTAAACGAACCTTCGACCGACCGAATGGACGAAACGGCCTGCGACGAGAGACCGGTCGACGTCGGCACGAGGTTGACGAGGACCGTCCGGTGGTCCGCCCCGACGAACGATCCGAGGGTCGCGCCGAGGGTCCGCTGGGGCGCTACGGGAAGGGACGAGTAATTGAGCCAGGTCCCCAAAGGCGCCCCGAAGGGTCCTACGGGCGATCGGACCTCGGCGATCCCCGTGGTCGCGCTGGCGCGCTCGGTGAGCGCTGCGAGGTCGGAGAACTCGGTCGCGTTGGGAGTAGCGCCCACGAGAAGCGGCGCGCGGAAGGTGACGAGGGCGAACGACGGGACAGCGAACCCCGGCCCGAAGTGGTTCCCGAGCTCCGCGAGCCCGTTCGTGGCGGGCTGACCCCTGGGGAGCTGCGCGTAGAAATCGTAGGAAAGGGGGACGGTCACGGCCACGGCGACCAGCGGCACCGACACCAGGACCACGAGGCCGATCACGGTCCATGGGTGGCGCTGGGTCGCGCGGCCGGCCCGGTAGAAGTAGGTCGTCTCGGCCTTCGTCCTCTGGGAGGCCCGGAGGGCGTGTCGGCTGAACCGCACTCCCGTCGACGGCCAGAAGATCCTCGGTCCCAAGAGCTTCAGGAAGGCCGGGATCATGGTGAGCGAGATCGCGAGCGTGATGAAGATCGCGAGCGAGAGCACCGAGCCCCACTGGCTGAGGAGGGCGATCCCGCTGAAGGTGAGGGCGAGCGTAGCGATGATGGCCGTCGAGCCGCTGGTCGCGACCGACTGTCCCGCCCACGAAAGCGACTCGACGATCGCATCGTCCGAGCTCTTACCGTGGAGCAGTTCTTCCCGGTAGCGCGCCGTGAGGAAGATCGAGTAGTCGGTCCCGACCCCGAGGACGAAGACCTCGGCTAACGTGAGCGACGTGGTATCGACGTGCGAAACGAACGTGCCGATGAGCACGGTACCTCCGAGCGAGAGGGCCAGCGCGATTCCCAGCGCCGCGAAGGTGACGAGGGGCGTGATCGGGGAACGGAAGTAGATCATCGCGATCACGAGAAGAAGGCCGACCGTGAGCGGGAGGACCAGGGCGAGCGTCGCGTTCACGGAGCGGTTGGTCAGCAGATCGAGCGCGCTCGCGCCGGTCTGGACGTACTCGATCGTCCCCGACGGGTCGCTGCGGCTGAGGATGGGCGGGACGAGCGTGTCGATACGTCCGAGATCGGAGTAGACCGGGTGTCCCCCGCTCGCGTTCGTAGAGTCGTCCGGCACGGAGAACTCGACCCTGATGACCTGGGCCTGCCCGTCCGGTGCGACGAACTGCGAGTAGATGCCGTACGGGACCGGGAGAGGTTCGGTCGCGAGCGTGGAGGCCGCGACCGTCGCGTTCGCCCATGCCGCGGCGGAGGCGGGAGGCACGGTCGAGTTCGGGAAGTGGACGGCGACCTGCGCGAGGAAACCCGCCGGCAACCCGACCACCGGCGCGAGCACTCCGACGACCACGGGTCGCACCGCGCTCCATGCGGTCCAGTTCTCGATGCCGAGGCCGGTGAGGGCGGCGTTCGCGAGGGGCTGCTCGGCCGGAGGGAGCTGGCCGATGAGCGGTCCCTCCCCGGCGACCGCGGCGGAGTCCGCGCAGGTCACGACCT
>JBJKRJ010000033.1:0-45687 GCA_046704665.1 Thermoplasmata archaeon
GCCGACGCCGCCGGGTCCGGACGTATCTCCCGCCACCTACTACCGATACAACCGACTCCGACGACCGGCGTTATCGGCCATTCGTTTGATGCTCGGTCCGCCTTATTAACTGCTCGCGGCCACGCCCACTCCTTCCGGGCGCCGGTCGGCGGGCCGAACTAGGTCCGGGTGATCCGGCGCTTGCCCATCGCGTCAAGGTACTGGACCTCGTTGCCGGGCGAGAGCTGACCCTTCGTCTCCGCGTCCACGGGGAGACTGAACGTTTCGTAGTTCTCGAGGTCCATCAGCTGGACCTCGGCCTCCGTGAGGGACAGGACCTGAGCCTGCCGCTTCCCGATCATGGGGACCTGGACCTTGTGCTTCACCGGAAAGACGACGCTGCGCTTGCCCCCATCGAAGAGCCCCACCGCATCGATGCGGGCCTTCGCCTCTCCGTGCTTTCCCGGTTTCGACGTCTGGATGCTCAGAATCCGGCAGGGCTCCTCGTCGATCAGAAGGTACCGGCCCTCCTTGAGCTCGCGAACCTCTTGCTGCGACCAGGCCATCGTGTCGTTCCTCGACCGGTCGGGGAAGGGTGCGGTCGCATAACGGTTGCTGCGGTGGCGCGGCCTCGGGCGCCGCATCCCGAAGAGAGGGTTTATCGGAAACGGACCACCTGTTCACCTACCGACCGAACCTTTGGCTCCTATGCCGTCTGTGGCCGCTGAGTACGAACCGCGACGATTGGCCGGTGAGTCGGAGCAGTTCTGGAAGGCCCGGCGGCTCCCCCCGGAGAACGGTGTCTTCGGACCGCCCGACGGGCCGGTCCTGCACCAGTTCGAGGGGGGGATCGTCGCCACCGAGGAGTCGAGCTTCGTCGCCTACCGTGCGGTGGCCGCCGACGTGGACGCGCGGTACCTTATGCTGGTCGGACGCCGCTGCGACGGAACGCTTCGGTGGAGCGCCCCGGACACGGTGTCCGACGAGCCGCCGGCGACGCGACTGCTCCGTAAACTTGCGATCTGGACCGGGGGATCGGGAGTCGTGCCCTGGGACACCCGGGACCGACACGCGAAGGTCGAACGGCTCGTCGGTCGGCTGGCGAGGCGCGGGGTGATCGTCTCTCGGGATCTCCCGCTACGGTTCTGCCCGAGCTGCGTCGCGCCCCGGAGCCCGGAGGGGATCATCTACCAGGAAGAATTGGGTGATGCGCATCTCGTCCGGTTCGAGATTCCTCTCGACGGCCGTACGGTGAACGCGCTCGTCTGGGTCGACGCTCCCTGGCGGCTTCTCGGCGCGAGCGCGCTGCTCGTCCATCCGGAGGCACCGTACGTCGTCGCGCGGTACCGCCGGAAGGAGGCGGAAGAGCTGGTCCTCACGGCCCGCTCCTCGCTGGAGAGGTTCCGGGACTGGATCCCGGGCGCCACGTTCGAGGTCCTCGAGGAGCGGCCGGGTCGGGAGTTCGCCGGCCGTGCCTATGTCTACCCCCTGCGCCACGAGTTCCCGATGGCCGGGAATCTCTCCCCGCCCGGCGGAACGGTCCTCACCGCCACGGACGTTACCGGGACCGGCACGGGCATCGTGTTGCTCGTCCCGGGCCACCAGAGCACCGATGCGGTCATCGCCGATTCGCTCGGCATCACGGGCTGGCCGCTCGTGACACCGAAGGGGCTGCTCGACACCTCGCTCGTCCACAAGTACGCCGGCCTCGACCTCAAGACCGCGAGCGAGTTTGTCGTCCGGGACCTCGCCGAAAGCAATGCGATCTTTGCCGAACTGAAGGTGCGTCGCGGCGTTCCGCACTGCTCGGTCTGCGGGACGGCGATGATCTGGTTCCCGGGCCGGGCCTGGTGCCTCGAACCCGGGCGGCTCCCGCCCGAGATGATCGAGCTCTATCGCCGACTCCTTCCCGGGGCCCCTCCGCTCCAAAGCCTGGAGGTCGCGCCGTGGCCCGTCAGCGAGACCTCTCCGAGCAGCGACCCGCCCGCAGTGGCACTCCTCGAGTGCGATCAGTGCGAGCGCCTGGGCGCGCTCGACGGTCCGGCGACGTGTCAGTGCGGCGGAACGATGTTGGCGACCCGCCGCCGGCTCGTCCCGTCGGCCGAGGACGCCTTCGCCGCATGGGCCCGGCACGACCCGCTCCCGACCGGGGATTCCGTCCGCCTCTATGTCGGGGAACGCCGTCGCGTTCCGGCGGTCGTGCACCATCTGGCCGGCCTGGCCGCGATCGAGGGGACGACGGGGGCGGTGGCGATCTCCCTGCTTCCGACCCTTCCCGAGGTCGACCTCGGGCGGCTCGTGGAGACGGAGGGGACGGACGCCGTTCGCGCCGCGCTCGTCTGGACCGGGTCACGCGAAGGCGCGACCTCGACATTCCCCGAACGCTGCTCCCAGGAGCGCCACCGCCTCGCACGTCTCTGGTCGGTGGCGAACGAGCTACTGGCCCGGGAGGACTCCGAGATGCTGGCGGCGTTCCTCGAACCCATCTCGGGCCACCTCGGTGAGCTCGAGATGGAAGACCGTGCCCTCCTGGCCCGGTGGGAGCGTGCCCGGGTCGGCGCGATCGCCGACTACGACCGCGGGTCGATCGCGTCGGTCCACCGGCGGATCTTCCGTTTCCTCGAGACGGACTTCACGGACTACCGTCGCTGGACACGGGACCGGCTCGACGTTCGCGCCGGCACGACTCCGAAACGGAGCGCGCTGCGGACGCTGAGCTACGTCCTCCGGACGGCGGCCGTGCTGCTCGGACCTATCGTGCCGTACTCGGCCGACGCCCTCTTCCGCCGAGTGACGGGAGGCCGGCGCAGCCTCTTCGAGACGAGCATCGGGGTTGTCGAGCGGACGCTGCTCGACGAGCGACTGTACGGCTCGTGGGAGAGGTGGCGAAGCTTCCTTGCGGCGGTGGCGGAATTCCGACGCGTCCACGCGATCGGTCCCGACATCGTGATCCCGAGGGCCGTCGCGGTGCTCGGGACCGACGAGGAGGGGGACCGGCTGCGGGAGGGACGAGCCGTGCTGGAGCGCCTCGGCCGCATCGCCCGGCTCGAGCTCGCCTCCCCCCGCGAGCCGTGGTCGGGACGGCAACGCAAGCTGCGACCGGTCGAGTCGGAGATCCAGCGGATCTACCCCACGCAGGCGTCCCAGATCGCCCATCTTCTGCGACGGATGCCGTCGCGCCGGTCGAGCGAAGGGACCGGTGCCCAGGAACTCTCCGTGGTCATCCAGGGGTCGCCCCGTCGGGTCCTGCCGTCGATGGTCGCCTTCCTCGAGACCCTTCCCGAAGGGATGGTGCCGTCGCCGTGGGATCTCGGCGAGCTCTACCTCGAGATCCCCGGCTCGGGCCGGGCGCAACGTCCGACGCCCCCGCCGCTTTCTCCGGACGCGTTCTGGCTCGTCCGGCACGTCGAGCGGCGGCTGAAGCGCAGTCGCGGTGTCCGCGACCGGCCCGCCGACGCCCTGGTGGTCTCCGCTTCGGACCCCCTCGCGAGCGAGCTACGGGGGGTCGCCGAGCCCCTGGCCCGGTACCTCGAGGTCTCGGAAGTTCGGGTCCCCGAGACGATATCGGAGGCACCGCCCGCCCATCGGCTCCGGGGCCGGACGAGCACCGGGGCGCGTTGGTGGGTCGACATCCCCGGTCTTCCCCCTCCGACCCCTCGGAGCAAGGGACGGCTCGTCCGTCCTCCGAGCCGAAGGGTCCCTGCCGGCCGACCGTCCGCCGCCGACACCGCACCGGAGATCGACTACTCCGACGAGAAGGTGATCGCGGAGGAGGAGGCGGTCCGTGCGCTGAACCGGGAGCTCGACTCGGTGCTTCGCACGGCGGTCCTGGGCCCGTCGAAGGTCCGTGCGGCGTGGGGCCGGGGCTTTCACGACCTCGGCCGGTATCGCGAGGCCTCCTTCGACGAGCTCTCCGAACTGCCGGGTTTCGGACGGGCGGCAGCGGAGGGCCTGGTCCTCGCGTTCGGGGGGACCTCAGTTCAGCGCCCCCGACCGACGGTCCCGACCGGATCGTTCGGAGGGGGGAGCTCCCCCGCAGCGGTCGACCCTCCTGAGGCCGCGTTCTCAACTGCCAACGCGGTCGGATCCTGTCCCGAGGTTACCTCCTCAACCGAGGAGCCACCGGTGCCCCGGGCCGGTCTTCAAGGCGGGACTACGGCGGCGGTCCCAACTCCTCCGGTCCCCTCTACGTCCGCCTCGCCAGCCACCACCCCCACGGAGCCGCCCACGACCGATCTTCCCGGCGAAGACGTGGCCCCGGGGAGCTCCGCCGAGCCGATCCCGGGACCTTTACCCCCCACGTTACCTTACTTCGCCCGAGCGACGGAGCGTACCGCTGCCGCCCCGGTCCCGGAGGAGGCCCTTCCGATCCCGCCTCCCGCAGGGACGACGCCGCCCACCACGTCCCCGACATCCTCGGGACCAGCCCCCGTCGCCGGCGAGGTGGGCCGAGCGCCGTCGGAAACGGAAGTGCGAACGCTTTCGGAAACGGAGGTGCCCGCCCCGGTGGAACCGTGGCCGGGTGAGGATGCGGATCCTCCGGTACCCGCGTCGAGTCCGGTGTCCTCTAATCCGACCCGCCGGGATCCCGAGATGAGGAGCGCAGGGGAACGGCCGACGTCGGTGCCCTCCGCCCCCTCGTTCCCCGCCGGCGTTGAGGAGGATCGTGTTCCTTCTCCGACCGCGCCCGCGCTTCCCGGCGGGGAGGAGGGTCCGAAGAGTTCCCCCTTCGATACCGCGCCGGTCGTCCCGCTCGAGAGCACCGCGGACACGGAACCGACCGCACCGTCGCTCACCGGCGTCGTTCCGGATGGGGACCCGCTACCGTCCGATGGCTCGCCCGAGCTCCCTGCCCTCAGCGAGTGTGTAACCGGGGATCCGGCTGGAACCAGCGTGAACGGACCGCCCTCCGGGCCTTCGGAACTGGACCACGCGATCGAGCGCCCGGGACCGACCCACTGTTCCGACGCACCGGAGACCCTCTCGCCCTCGGAGGGGGCCGCCCCCGTGGAGTTCCCGGTCGCCCCTCCCCGCCCCATCGAGGGGGACCATCTCGTTGATCCCCCAGGGGTGGGCGAGGCGGCTGCGACCCCGGAAGAGCCGACGGACGGAACGACCCTCGAGCCACTCGGGTCGCTCGGCACGGTTCCGGGTGAGCCGGGCGATGTGCGGGAGGCCGCGTCGACGGCGGAGGCTTCCGCTTCCACGGGCCCCTCGGTTCCCCCGGACCCGGAGCCGACCGTAGCAGCCGATCTATCCACCGGAGTCCCGCAGGAGTCAGGGCCAGGCCCCACCGGGGCCTCCGTGGGTTCTCTCTCCCCGACCGCGTCGAGCGCGCCCGGGTTCGCCCCGGAGCCTTTGGAGGGAGGTGCCGAGATCGAGGCCGAGGCCTCTCGGGCCGAGGCTCCCCCTGGGACCGGGATCCCTGTGCTCTCGGATCCGGAGGTCGTCGCCCCACCCGTTCCCGAAGGTCCACGGGGCGGGATCGAACTGATGGTCGGCGCCTCCGTGATCGCCTCGCTCCAGCCGTTCCTGGAGGCGACCGCCGCGGGGCTCAAGGGGATCTGCGTCGTCCGAGAGTCACCGGAACGGATCCGGGCGCATGCCGGGAGTCGCCCGGTCGAGATCTACTGGCTCACGAACATGGGCCGCGACCGCACATTGCGACCGAACGACCTCCCCGGGTTCGCGGCCTTCCTTTCGCGTGCGGTCGCCGAAGATCACGCTCAACTGGTATTCATCGAGGGGGTGGAGTACTTGACGCACATCCACGGCGTCGAAGCCGTGCTCGGACGCCTCGCCGAGTTCGATCGCCTCGCAGAGGAACGAGAGGTCCGAGTCTGGCTCCATGTCACCCCCGGCCTGATGCGCCCGGGAGAGCTCGAGCGGATCATCGCGGCCTTTCCGACCGCCCAGTAGCCGGCCCCAGCGCGCCACGGGATGGCGGCGCGGGGCCTCCGTCTGGTGCACCGGTCGGCCTCCCGGGGGCCGGAGGTGGCCTGCGCTTCGGCCGGCAGGTAGATATGCGAGTTCGGAACCGTAGTTTCTTCCGATGATCTCCCGACGAGGGGTTCCACGCGACCGGCGGTTCCCGGGGAGGGCGATGCTCTGCTCGGTGGCGATCGTCCTGGTGCTTCTCCCGCTGCTGTCGACGGCCATCGCTCCGTCGGCCGCACAGCCCGCATCCTCGGCCTCCGGCTGCGCCAAGACCCCGGTGAGGAACGGTATTTCGGCCAACGTCTCATGGAACGGCGTGAATGTCTGTTCCTACTCGAGCGCCTCCTCGTCGCTCGGCGTCGACTTCTCCCAGACCGAGCACATCCACTACACCTGGTCCTCGGTCCGGGGAGCGCCCGTTTCGGTGAGCGACGCGCGGCTCGAGATGTTCTATTTCGGCTTCGCGATCGTGACCCGCGATCAGATCGCGTCCTCTCCCGAGACGGGGAACGGGAGCTTCGACATGAGCTGGACTCCCGGCGCGCTCACGTACGTCCTCGAGGGGCTGTACGGTCTGACCGCCAGCCTCATCGCCCCGAACGGATCGACCCTGTGGAGCGAGCACTTCTTCGTCACTGCGACGGCCCCCTACTCCATCCTCGCGGTGCTGCCGATCCTCCTCCTCGTCATCGCGATCTACGAGGCGTACTCCCTGGCGACGGCGGGGCGCGAAGCCGTGCCGGCGCGTGGACCTAGCCGGCCCCCGCCCGCGGCGCCGAGCGAGTCCGCGGCGGCGCCCGCCCCGGTAGAGCCCGAGCCGGCGGCGGCCGAGCCACCGCCTTCCGAAGGCGATGCGACCTCGGGTCAGGAGAACCAGCCATGAGCGCGACCAGCCGTGGAGTGGCGTCGGGCATCGTTTTCGGGATCGTCGCGGTCCTCCTTGGGCAGCAGTTCGGACTGTTGAGCCTCAGCGATCTCGGGACCTCGCTCGAGTACCTGATCATCGGGATCGTCATCGGGGCCGTGATCTTCGGTGTCATCGGCCGGCTGCTCGGGCGCCGATACCTACGGAGACATGCCGCCGCGCCGGCCGAACCGCCCTCGACTTCGTGATCCCCTCGGTCCTCTCACTAGGTAGGACGTGAACCTGGGTCGACCGGTCGGACGGACCGGTCCTCGACCCAGGCACGCACACGAGCCTCGAGCATGTCGAGCGGGATCGCCCCTTCCTCGAGGACCCGGTCGTGGAAGGCACGGACGTCAAACCGGTCTCCCAGCCGTCGCTCGGCGAGCGTCCGCAGTTCCCGGATCTTGAGCTGACCGATCTTGTAGGCCAGCGCCTGGCCCGGCCAGACGATGTACCGGTCGACCTCGACCCCGATGTCCTGCTCGTTGGTTCCGGTGTTCTCACGAAAGAACACGATCGCCCGGTCCCGGGACCAGCCCATCGCGTGAACTCCGGTGTCCACCACCAGGCGGACGGATCTCCACATGTCGAAGGAGAGCTCCCCGAACTTCGAGTAGGGGTCCTGGTAGAACCCGAGCTCCTCCCCGAGGCTCTCCGCGTAGAGCCCCCAGCCTTCCACGAACGCCGTGTGCCCGGAGTGCCGTCGGAACTCGGGAAGGTCCGTTCGCTCCTGCGCCAGGGCGATCTGGAGATGGTGGCCCGGGACCGACTCGTGAAGCGCGAGGGCCTCGCTCTCCCAGGTCCCCCGGGTCTCGGTCTTGTAGGTGTTGACGTAGAAGTAGCCGGGGCGACCGGCCTCGGGGGACCCCGGTTCGTAATAGGCGGCCGGCGAACTCGGCGCGCGATATTCCGGCATCGGGAGCACTCCGTAGGGTAGCCGCGGAAGCCGCCCGAAGAGGCCGGCGAGCCCGGGATCGCACTTCTTCGTGAGGATGCGGTAGGAATCGACGAGCGTCTCGGGTCGGTCGAGAAAGAAGCGTGGGTCCGTGCGAAGAAAGTCGAGAAACTGCCCGAAACTGCCTTCGAAGCCGCTACGGGCGATAACGCGCTCCATCTCCGACCGAAGGCGACGGACCTCTCGTAGGCCGATCTCGTGGATCTCCTGTGCCGACTGGGCCGTGGTCGTCTGCCACCGGGAGTAGAACTCGTAGAGTTCGGCACCCTCCGGCAGCTCGGAGGCGCCCACGGTCTCTCGACAGGCCGGTAGGTAGCGATCCGTCAGGTACTCCTTCAGCCTCGCCAAGGACGGTAACAGCCGCTCGCTGAACGTCTCCCGGGCCTCCGCAAGAAGCCGCGCGCGGTCCGAGTCCGCTAGCCCGCCGGGAAAGGCGCGGAACGGACGGAAGAAGGCACTCTCGACAGGGTCGACCGGCATCAGCGCGGCGACCTGGACCGGGACCCCTCGGATCGCGACCCTCGGGGGAGTGTACTGGCGGGCCCGCCCTGCCTCCATCAGCGCGATGGTCTGGTCGATGGCCACGGGCAGGGCGGCGAGACGGTGAAGGATCGCCTCGTAATCGCGGACGGTCCGTCGTGGCTGTAGGTTGAGGGCTTCCGCGGCGGTCACGTGGATCCCGTCCATTTGGTTGATCGGCATCCAGAGGTTCCGCGGCATCCCGAAGCGGAACGGAAGCGCGTCGTTCCCGAACCGTAGTCCGCCTTCGGCGGTCTCGATCAGCTCGCGATACAGATCGTAGTTCAGACGGTCGGATGCCGGAAGTCGTTCCGGAAGGATGTCCTGCAGACGGTCCCGGCTGGCCGCAAGGTGCGCCCGTCGGATTTGGATCCCCTCCGGGGAGTCGTCCGACCAACGGTCGTCCAGTCCGGGTTCTCCGACGTACGTGGCCACCTCCGGCGCTTGGCGCAGCCACTCCTTCCAGTCCGCGCTGAGGAACGAGCGGAATTGCGTCGCTGCTTGGTCCGCTACCACGTGGACACCTGCCGGGTCCGTCCATGCGATGTCCTGTAGTTAATCTCGTGCCGGTCTGCACCGCCTTTGCCGAGAGATCCGAGGGGGGACTTTTCGCCGTCGAATCGGAGGGCGCACGATCCAAAGAACCGTGATCGCGGGCGGAGCTTCCGCTCGCCGGCTCGACCGACCGCGCCTGAAGCGTTACACTTTATTACCCGGTCCCGAGAGTCCCACACCGAATGCGCCTCTCGGGGGAGGCACTTGGGGTTCCTGTTGAGTCTGTCCGCTCCTTCCGGCGCCGGAGATTCCGCCTTCGACGGAGAGTCGGACACCGTACGTGACCACGTCGTCCGGACATGTTCCCGGTGCTCCCGGCCCCTCAGCGTGGGGGAGCGGATGTTCTACTTCCTCGAGGCGGTCAATACCCCCGCGCTTTGCCGGATCTGCGTGCTCGACCAAGAACGAGAGATCACCTCTCCCGAGGACTCCTCTTCGGCGCGAGCGCCCCCGGAGGTCGCGGGCCGAACGGCGCCGTCCGAGCCCCGGACCCTGCCACCGGCGGCGAGAGCCGCCCGCCGGACGCCTTCCTCCGTTCCGGAGATGACCCGCGAGTACGGCGTGACGGGCCGCGGGGTTCTGAGCGCGAGGGAACCGCTCCCGTTGTCGGGAGCGCGTCACCTGCGCCGGGCGGCCAGCCACTACGTGGCCGAAGGGCGCCTGGAGGAGGCCATCGAGTGCATCCGGGAACTTGCCACGGAGCTGGCGATCGCGGACCGTCCGGTGCCCGCCCGTTCGCCGGAGGTCCGGCCGACCCCTGAATCCGTCTATCAGACCGGGGCGACCGAACGGAGGGGCCTGGGGCCCGTGAGTCCCCGCGATGGTCCTCAACCGGCCGAGGAGCCACCCCGGGCGAAGGAATCGGCCGAAATCCTCGACTAGCGACCCTAGGGACATGCAAGGATCAGACGCCGTGGGATTGTGCCTTCGGTGGGGTGCTCTTCGCCGGGAGATCCGACGGGATCGTCGATGACCGGATTCCCTCCCGAGAGCACGGCCGACCTTCCCCCCCAGTACCCCGCCTCAGAACCTGCGGTCCGGACTTGGAAGATCGGACCCGGGATCGGAGGGTGACGTTGTCGAGGGACCTCGTGGAGGGGGTACCCCCGGGGGTCCCCGCATGACGTCTCTCTTTTTCCAGATCGTCATCGACTGGGAGCTGCTGGCGGTCATCGTGACCCTCGTCCTCACATCGTACTTTGTCGCAGACCTTGTCATCGCCATTCTCTCGCCCCCCGGCCCGCGCCGGTACTCCCGGACCCCCCGCTTCCCGATCGTGAGCGTGGTGATCCCGGTCTACAACGAGTCGGTGGAGGTGGTTCGGACGACCCTCGCCTCGTGGAAGGAGGTCCGCTACCCATCGTTCGAAGTAATCGTGGCGGACGATTCCACCGTGCCGCTCCGACTCGGCGACCCGAGCATCCGAGTCGTCCACCGGCACAACCGAGAGGGTTTCAAGGGAGGGGCGCTGCGCAACGCCTTCCGTCAGTTGAACCCGGCCTCGGAATGGATGCTCGTCTTCGACGCCGACTTCACGGTCCAGCCGGACGTGCTGGTCCGGTTCGCGGAACATTTCTCCCCGGGAGTGGGCGGTATCCAGGGATGTCTCGCGATGGGCCGCAATCCGAGAGCGAGCTTCCTTACGCGGTTCTCGGAAGCATCGCACGAGGTGTCGAACGACCTCTTGGCGGGCCGATACCGACGGCGAGGATTCGTTGCGGTCCAAGGCACGGTCCAAGCCTACCGAGTCGAGGCGATCCGGTCCATCGGGGGGATCGCCCCGTACACCACGGCCAATGAGGACCTGGACTCCAGCTTCCGATTGCGCAAGGCCGGCTGGAAGATCGTCTACGACCGACGGATCGTCGCCCGGGGCCTTGCCCCGACTCGCTATTCGACCTTCTTCAAACAGATCACCCGATGGACGGCCACCACCGTTCGGGAATATCGTCGGCACTGGGGTACCTTCCTGAGATCCTCGAACGTCCCGCTCGTCGAGAAGATCGACTCTGCCATGTTTCTGCTGACCTGGACGAACTCCCTGATCATCAGTCCCACGCTCGCGTTTCTGCCGTGGGCCCTCCTCTACCTCCACGTGATCCCTCTCTGGCTGGCGATTGTGATCACGGTGCTCCCCCTCGCCCTTTTCGCCCTTCCACTGTTCCTAGGTACTCGACTCCGCCTCGCGCTCTCCGGCTGGGCGTGGTACTACGTCATGCTGATCCCCGGGTACTTCGTCATGTATCGAGCCTCATTGCTCGGGCTCCTCACCGAGCCGGGCTTCGAGAGGACACCGAAGACGATCTCGGAAGAGGGTCGGACATCGGCGATGTCGGCATCACGCCCGGTCCGTACCCTTTCTCGGCTGACCTGCAGCGGCTGCGGCCGACTCCTGTCCTCGTCGGAGGTCCTGTTCTACGCGGTCGGGGGACTGGATGTCGACTGGCTAGCGTGTCGTAGCTGCCTCGGGCAGTCCGAGTGGCACCGGTTCCACTCGCGGCGGAGAACGCCACTTCCGACGTAGCCCTGGCCGCGCTTCCGGGGGGACGGCTCGGTGGATCCGGCTCAGGATCGCCCCGGATTCGGCCTGCCGTGATGCACGGAGGTTTCGGGGATGACGGTCGGGCGGTCGACCGACCCGGCCGGCGGACGCTACGGCCGTGACGGAGACGGTCTTCTCGGAGACCGGGGTTCGCGCGTACTCCCGAACCGGAGCGTCGGAACGCGCCGCCTCCTCCGCGAGCGATGCCTCCGGTGCCGCGAAGGATCTACGGGCACCCTCACATCACGGAGGTCGAGGGTGGCGACTATGCGTCCCAGAAAGGGTCGCAGCAGCGGTTCGAGTCGTACACGCCCATCGGGGACGGATGGAGCGATCCCCGCGCCCGGAGCGGGGTCGGAGAGAGGTCGCCCAAGATGTCGCAGCTCGAGAGAATTCCTACCAGTCGTTGGTCCGAGTCCAGGACCGGGAGGCGGTTCACCCCGTGGGTCTTCATGATCCGGGCGGCCTCGAGCAGTGTCGTATCCGGTCCGATCGAGACGACCATCCGGCTCATCACCTCGCTTACCCGCGTGTTCTTGAGACGGTGACGGCAGACCGTGAGCGAGTCCGGTCCTCGCACGGGCGCCGAGCCGAGCACGATATCGAGTAGCCCTCTCGGCAGGCCGACGCCGGTCGCTTTGTGGAGGACGCGCACCAGGTCCTTCTCGCTGACCACACCGACCACGTGCTCGTCGTTGTCCACGACCGGAAGTCCCGAGACATGGCACTCCCGGAGCAGACGTGCGGCCTGGTCCAGGCTCGCCTCGGGCGTCGTGGTCATGACGAGCTGCGTCATCACGTGGCCAACTTTCGGCCCGCCTTCCATTCCCACCTCAGTCGGTCCAAGGAGCACTGGCTCGGCCCGTAGTTATGCGGTTCGTCAACTGCGATGCACCACGCTCTCGCATGGCATGGGTGACGGAGACGCGAGGGGGATCCACCTGCGACGCCCATCGAGACCGGAGGTCGCCGTGGACGGGGGTGTCGATCGGTCGCCGGAGCCTTAGCCCGACGCTAGGCCGGCTTTCTCGATCTCGGCCCGGATCCTCGTAGCGGCCTCGTCCGCCGAGATCGTCAGCATCTCGTGGCGTCGGCCGGGCTTCTTCACTTCCCGAAGTCCCGCTACGATCGTGGGCGAGCCTTTGAGGCCCAGATAGCGGGGATCCCCCTGAAGGGCCGCCGCATTGATGACCTCGACCTTCGCGCTCTGGGCGTACGCCCAGCGGTCGTAATCCAGGAAGCGCGGTTCGTTCGCTCCCACGACGACCGAGACGACGGCGGGCGGTGTGAGCGCGACCGTTTCCTTGCCGTCCTCGAGGACGCGCGTCGCAACGATCGTCCCGTTCGCCCCCGGCGCCAGGCGCTCGACATACGTCGCCTGGGAGGCGTCGAGCCATTCCGCGATGCTCGGGGGGACCTGGCTCGTGCCACCGTCGGAGGACTCCTCGCCACAGACCACGAGGTCCGCGCCGCCGATCTTCGGGATCGCGGCCGCGAGGGTGTAGGAGGTCGCGAGCGTGTCGGCCCCTCCGAAGGCACGGTCGCTGAGGAGCACCGCGCGGTCCGCTCCGACCGCGAGCGCGACCCGGAGGTACGGCTCGAACTGGGGCGGCCCCATCGAAAGGACCGTCACGGTCCCCCCGTGGGCATCCTTGTACGCGAGCGCGGTCTCGAGGGCGTGCAGGTCGGACGGGTTGATCACCGAGCGCGCCCCGGCGCGGTCGAGCATCTTCGTCTCGAGGTTGACCTTCACTTCCTCGGGTCGGGGTACGACCTTCAGACATACGACGATCTGCATCGTCAGGCCTCCAGTGACTTGAGGAGCGAAGCGACCACCGGACCAAGGTCTCCGACGATGCCGACATCGGCGTGGTCGAAGATCGGCGCGTCCGGGTCGCGGTTGACCGCGATGACCGTTCCGGCACCTTCGATCCCGACGGTGAACTGGACCGCGCCACTCACGCCCAGGACGAGGACGACCTTCGGGTGGGTGATGACCCCGGTCTGACCGATCATCCGGTCCCGGTCGGTCCAGCCCGCATCGGTCGCGACCCGCGTCGCCCCGACCTCGGCCCCCAGTCGCTCGGCGAGCCGATCGATCTGCGAGAAGTCGCCGCCCGTCCCGCGGCCCCCCACGATGATGGCTTTCGCACGGGTGAGATCGATCGTCGAACCCTTCGGTTCGAACGACACCCGGCGGGATCCGACGTCCTCCTCGCTGAGGTCGGGAACGATCTGGTGGAACTCGCCCGACGCCCGCCCGACCTCGGGCAGGGCAAAGACCCCGGGACGCACGGTCACCATCTGCGGGCGTTGGATCGGGCAGGCGACGCCGGCCTCGATGCCGCCGCCGAACCCCGGAACCCACCCCACGAGGTTCTTCTGCTCGTCGAGCTCGATCGACGTGACGTGGGCCGTAAGGCCCGTCCGCAGCCGGATCGCGAGACGCCCGGCGAGGTCCTGTCCGTTCCGGGTCGCTCCGAGGAGGAGGGTCGACGGGACGGTCTTCTTCATCTCCGCCGCGAGGGCGGTCGTGTACGCCTTCGCGTCGTACGTCGCGAGGAGCGGATGCGCGATCTCGACGACGTGGTCGGGGGCGTACTCCCGCAGGCGCGATGCGGCGCCGCCGTCGGCGCCGAGCGTGACCACCGTGAGTCGGATCCCGAGGGCGTCGGCGAGCGCGCGTCCCTTTCCGAGCAGTTCGAGGCTGACGGGAACATAGCCGTCGCCCCGGCGCTCGACGTAGACCCAGAGGCCGCCGGGCGGGATCTCGGTCATGGGACCCCCTGGGTCCCGGAGACGACGAGCTCCGCGACGTCGCGGACGGGGATCGGCTCGGAGCCCCGTTCGCTCTCGAAGACACTGATGCAGTAGGGGCAGGCGGTGGCGAGGAGCTCCGCCCCGGTGCCGGCCGCCTCGGCGACCCGGCGCGATCCCGGCCGCTCGGCCGGATCGGTCTCCATCCACATCCGCCCTCCGCCCCCGCCGCAGCAGAGCGCGTGGGACTTGTTGTTCGGCATCTCGACCAGTTCCACCCCCGAGAGCTCGAGAAGGCGTCGCGGCGCTTCGAAGATCCCCTGATGGCGACCGAGGTAGCACGGGTCGTGGTAGGTCACGGACTGTTTCTCGACCTTAGCGGAGAGCTTCTCGGAGTCGAACAGCTCCTCCAGCGCCTGCGTGTAGTGGACGACCTGAGGTCCTCCGTACTTCGTCTGGCCGACCTTCAGCGCGTCGAACGAGTGCGGGGAGATCGTGATCACTCGTTCGATCCCCCGCTTCTTGAACGCCTCGGTGTTCCGGCTCTGGAGGTCGTCGTAGAGCCCGTCGTTCCCGACGGTCCGGGCGGCCTCGCCGCAGCAGACCTCCTCGTTCCCCATGACCTGGTAGGCGACGCCGGACCGGTTGAGGAGAGTGGCGACCGCGCGGGCCGTCTTCTGGGCCCGCGGGTCGTAGGAGCCCGTGCACCCGACGTAGAGGAGCGTCGAGCCGTGGCCAGGGACCTTGACGTCCTGCATCCAGGACGCGCGGTCCTTCGGGGGCAGGTGGAACGTGTTCCCGTCCGCGAACATCCCCCACATGAGCGTCGGAAGGCCCTTCGGGACCTCCCGCGTCTTCCACGAGCCGGCCCGAAGGTGACGGATCAGGTCGACGATATCGACCCCGCGCGGGCAGGAAGCGTTGCACTCCCCGCAGGTCATGCACTTCCAGACCGTAGGGTCGGTCTCCCCGAACTGCGCCTTGCGGATGAGCTTACGCACCCGCATCGGCGTGTCGTCGGCGAGGGGGCAGGCGGCCGTGCACGTGCCGCACTGGAAACAGAGGTTCGCGTTCGTCGTTGCGGCGAGCTTCTCCCACGTCTCATCATCGAACCGGATCGGGACGGATCCTGTGACCGCTACCGCCATGGTTGCCTCCTCACTTCGCCGCGACGGCCTCCGCCGCCGGTGGCATCTTCGCGCCCTCTTTGTCGTCCTTGTGGGCGTTGTACCGTTCGATGACCTCCGCCATCTCCCGGATCTTGCGGGCGAACTCCTTGCCTTCCGCCGCGGAGATCCACTCGAGCTGGAACCGCTCGGGCACGACCCCCTTCCGCTCGAGCATCCGGCTCCAGAGCTTGAAGCGCTTCTCCGTCCAGCTGTTCGCGTTGATGTAGTGGCAGTCGCTGGGATGGCAGCCGGTGAGCAGCACCGCGCCGGCGCCCTTCTCGAACGCCCGGTTCACGAAGTGCTGCGAGACCCGACCCGAGCACATCGTTCGGATCAGGCGGGGAACGGACGGGTACTGGATCTTCTCGATGCCGGCCTGGTCCGCGCCGGCGTAGCTGCACCAGTTGCACGCGAAGACGACGACCTTGTGCTCCGGGTCCTCGGCGAGGGCGGCATCGACCTGGGAGAGGATCTCGTCGTCGGTGAAGCCCGGGTTCGTGAGGGCGTCTCGGAAGCACTCGGGCCCGCAGGTCCCGCACCCCATGCACGCCGCGCTGACGACCTTGACCTTCTTCTTCCCGTCCATGAGGACCGGTTCGATCGCCCCGTACGGACAGACCGTGACGCATCGTCCGCACCCGTTGCACTTCTCGAGATTGATCTCGGGAACGAGCGGCTCCTTCTCGACGATCTCGTGGGAGAGGAGACCGGCCGCCTTCGTCGCCGCCGCCAGCCCCTGCGCGATCGACTCCTTGACGTCCTTCGGCGACTGGGCGGTCCCGCAGAGGTAGATCCCGGCGCTCGCCGCCTCGACCGGACCGAGCTTCGGATGGCGCTCGAGGAGGAACCCGGCGGCGTCGCGGGTCACCTTGAGCATCTTCGAGACCGTCTCGTCGGACGGCTCGATCGCGCTCATCAGCACGAGGAGATCGGTGGGGACGGCGACCTCCTGACCGAGGAGCTCATCATGGAAGACGACGTTGCCGTGGTCGAGCGTGAGCGCCTGGTCCGGGGTGGTGTCGGGATAGCGGAAGAAGGCGACGCCGGCCTCGGCCGCTTCCCGGTAGAGGTCCTCCGCCCCTCGGGCGAACGTGCGCATCTCCCGGAAGAGAACCCGGACCTTCTTGCCCATCCGGCGCAGCCGGAGCGCCTCCCCGACCATCGCACCGCAGCAATACCGGGAGCACTCGAGCTTCCCGTTCCGGGAGCCGACGCAGCTGACGATCGTGACCTTCTCGCCGGGAACGTTCCCGTCCCGGATCATCTCCTGGAGACGTTCGTTCGTGACGGTGAGCGGCTGCTCCGTGCTCGCGAGCGGTCCCGAGAGGGCGGCGGCCATCGAGGTCTTCCCGCCGGTCGCGAGGATCACCGCGCCGACCTCCAGTACCTCGCCCGTCGAGAGCTTCGCCTTGAACTCGCCGACGTGACCCTCCATCTCGGCGACCTCGGAGGAGAGATGCAGCTTGACCCCGGAACCCTCCACCTCTCGGACCATCGCCGCGAGGAGGGGGGGTGCCTCGATCCCGTACGGGTCGATGAACGACATGAACCGGAGGGCTCCGCCGAGGCGGTCGCTCTTCTCCACGAGATGGGTCGCGTATCCCTGGCGGGCGAGGTTCGCCGCCGCGGACATGCCCGCGGGGCCTCCTCCGACGACAAGCGCCGCCCGCGTGACGTGCTGTTCGAACGGCTTCAGCGGCTGGAGGCGGGTCGCCTTCTCGACCGCCATCCGCGCGATGTCCTTCGCCTTCTCGGTGGCGGAGGCCGGCTCGTTCTTGTGGACCCAGGAGTCCATGTTCCGAACATTGGCCATCTCGAACAGGTACGGGTTGAGCCCGGCCTTCATGCAGACGCGCTTGAACGTCGGGTCGTGGGTCTTCGGCGAGCAGGCCGAGACGACCAGGCGGTTCAGTTTGAGGTCGACGATCTTCTTCGCTATGTCCGCCTGCGTGTTCGCCGCGCAGGCGAACTTGACCTCCTCGGCGTGCACGACGTTCGCTAGCCCGGTGGTGTACTCCTTCACCGTAGGGACGTCGACGGTGCCGGCGATGTTGCTCCCGCAGTCGCAGAGGAAGACACCGACCCGGGGCTCGCCGTCGGTCGAGAGCGGTTCCCCGAGCTCGGGCTTGGCCCACCATCGTTCGGGGACGCGGGCGAGCGCCTGCGCGGCCGCCGCCCCTCCCTCGACGACGCTGTCGGGGATATCCTTCGGCCCGGCGGCGCTCCCCGCGACGTAGATCCCTTCGGGCGCGCCGTCCGGCGAAAGGAACCCGTCGCGTCCGAGCTTCACGCCGAGCACCTTGGCGAGGTCCGACAGCGCCCGCGGCGGGCTCGCCCCGGTGGCGAGGACGACCAGGTCGGCCCCGACCTCCTTGACCTCACCGTTCGCGGTGTTGGCGACTCGGACCTTGAGCTCCTTCCCGTCGTAGTGGACGCGGGAGGGCCGTCCGTGAAGGAACTGGACGTTCTGGTCCTTCGCGCGCTGGTAGAACCCGTCGAACCCCTTGCCGTAACTGCGGATGTCCATGTAGGCGATCGTCACATCCTCGACCCCGTGGTCGCGGGCCTGGACGGCCTCTTTGATCGAGTACATGCAGCAGAACCGGGAGCATTGCGGGATGTTGCGCACGTCCCGCGAGCCGGCGCAAAGGACGAAGACGACCCGGTGGGCATGACGCCCATCGGACGGGCAGATGATCTCTCCCCCGCTCGGACCGGCGGAAGAGAGGAGGCGCTCGAACTCGAGCGACGTGAGGATGTCGGGGTGGGTCCCGTAGCCGTACTCGGGCAGGACCATCGGGTCGAGCGACTCGAACCCCGCGGAGACGATGACCGAGGAGACCTCACGCTTCACCTGGACGTCGAGCGGTCGGTCGTAGTTGATCGCCTTCGGACCGCAGGCGTCGTAGCAGCGAGTGCAGGTGAGCAGGATCGGGTACTCGTTGACGCAGTGCTCGGTATCCAGGAAGTAGGGACCGGGAACCGCCTGAGGGAACGGGGTATAGATCGCCTTCCGGGACGCGAGCCCCTGGTCGAAGTCGTTGGGCAGGACGATCGGGCAGGCCTGCACGCACAGATCGCACCGGGTGCACTCGTCGCTCACGAGGTTGCCCTTCTGCCGGACCGTGACCTCGTAGCCCGTGCCCTTCTTCTCGAGTCCGACGACCTCCGCGTCGGTAAGGATCTCGATGTTGCCGTTCTGCGCGACCTCGCTCATCTTCGGCGCCTCGATGCAGATGCTGCAATCGAGCGTCGGGAAGTTCTTGTCGAGCGCCGCCATCACACCGCCGATCGAGTGGGTCCGCTCGACCAGCACGACGCGCGCCCCCGCTTCCGCGAGGTCGAGGGAGGCCTGGCAGCCCGCGATCCCGCCGCCGATGACCATGACCGGGGGGGAGCCCGCGCTCATAGCGCCATCCCCGCCGCGAACGCCTTGAGATTCAGCTCTCGTGTTGCGGGCTTGACCGACTCCGCCAGGGACTTCTCGAGGGCCTCGCGCGGGACGACCCCCGAGGCCTTGGTGAGCGCGCCGAGCATGACCATGTTCGCGACGATCCTCTTGCCGAGATCGTCCGCGATCCGGGTGAAGGGAAGCGAGATCGCTTTCTCCGCGACGTCGGGATCGAGCTTGACGAGATCGACGTCGCTCAGCACCAGCGAGGCCTTTCGGGCGTTCGCCATGTTCTTGGTCGCCGCCTCTTGCGAGAGCAGTACGAGCAGGTCGGGTCGGCTGACCTCGGGCGCGTCGATCTCCCGATCGCCGACCACCACGTCCGCCTCGCACGCCCCTCCGCGCGACTCGGGTCCATAGCTCTGGGTCATCGCCGCGTGCATCTGGGTATGGACCGACACGGCCCGCCCGAGGATGTACGCCGCGAGGATCACTCCCTGTCCACCGAACCCCGCGAACCGGACTTCCTTCCGCATGATCTCACTCCCTCGCCTGCGCGACGACGCGGGCGTACCGATCGAGGAACGTCTCCTTCGGGAGGTCGACGAACTTGCCGACGACGATCGGCTTGTGGAGGACGATCTCGGAACCGGACGCGCGGTCCCGCTCGACGCGCGACTTCAGGACCTCCAGGTGCTCGTAGTACTGCATCTCCTCGTGTCCGCTCCCGATCTTGTTCGTCTTCCCGAAGCTGATGGGACAGGGCGCGAGGACCTCGACGAACCGGAAGCCGTGTCGCGTCAGGACCTCGGCGAACGTCGCCCGGAGTCGGCGGACATCGAGCGTCGTCCATCGCGCCACGTACGTCGCGCCGGCCGCCGCGGCGAGCTCGGGGAGATTGAACGGAAGCTCTGCGTTGCCGTAGGGCGTGGTGGTCGAGAGCGCCCCTTGCGGGGTCGTGGGCCCTCCCTGTCCCCCGGTCATGCCGTAGTTGAAGTTGTTGATGCAGACGACCAGGAGGTCCATGTTCCGCCGGGCCCCGTGGATCATGTGGTTCCCTCCGATCGCGAAGAGATCGCCGTCGCCGGCGAAGACGACCACGTTCAGCTTTGGATTCGAGAGCTTGAGGCCGGTCGCAAACGGGATCGCACGACCGTGGGTCGTGTGGTAGGCGTCCGTGTTGATGTAGTACACGACCCGCGAGGAACAGCCGATCCCGCTCACGATCACGCGCTTCTCGGGAGGGACGGCGGCCTGCTCGAAGCCGTGGATCAACGCGCCGAGCGCGGTACCGATCCCGCATCCCTGGCACCAGATGTGGGGGAGAGCATCGCTGCGAAGGAGATGGTCGTACGGGTGGGTCTCGCCCGGGACGCTCGGTACCGCGCCGATCGGCTCGGCCGCGGTTTCGCTGGGCGTCACCGGTCTCTCCCTCCCGCCGCGACGCATGCCTCTGCGATCAGTTCGGGTTCCGGGACATGGCCCCCCGAGTTCCCCACGTAGCCGACGGTGGCGTGCTTTCCGACGATCCGCTCGACCTCGAGCTTGACCTGGCCGAGATTGATCTCGGCGACGATGACATGGCGTACGTGCGCGAACGAGCGGAGCTGGTCCTCCGGGAACGGCCAGACCGTGATCGGCCGGAAGAGCCCGACGGCCGTCCCCTGCTCGCGGGCGATATCCACCGCGCGACGGGCGGCCCGGGCCGTGATCCCGTAGGAGACGATGAGCGTGGTGGCGTCCTCCGTGCGATAGAGCTCCGTCTGTTCGAAGACGGCGCGGTTCTTCAGGATCTTCTCGCGAAGACGCGGGACGAGCGCGGCCTGGGCGGCCGCGTTCGTCACGGCCTTGCCGGTCTCGTCATGGGTGAGGCCCGTGTACCGGACCGCATAACCGTCCCCCGCGAACGCCATCGGCGGCACGAGGTCAGGGCCGGGGCGATAGGGCCGGTATTCGGCCGGGGCGACGTTAGGTCGAGCGCGTCGGGCGAGCGGGATCCGGCCGGGCGGCGGGATGACGACCCGCTCGTGCATGTGACCGACGACCTCGTCGGTCATCACGAGCACCGGGGTCCGCAGGCGCTCGGCGATGTTGAACGCCCGGATCGTCTGGTCGAACGCCTCCTGCGGCGACTGCGGAGCGAGGGCGATCGACGTGAAATCGCCGTGAGGTCCGAAGCGTGCCTGCATCATGTCCTGTTGGCCGACCGAGGTAGGTAGCCCGGTGCTCGGTCCGCCACGCTGGACGTTCACGACCACGGTCGGCACTTCCATCATGTACCCGAGCCCTAGGTTCTCCATCATCAGCGAGAACCCGGGTCCCGAGGTCGCGGTCATGCTCTTCGCGCCGGCGACGCTCGCCCCGAGGATCGCCGCCATGGAGGCAATCTCGTCCTCCATCTGGATGTACTGACCTCCGACCTCGGGAAGGCGCTCGGAGAGGAGCTCGGCGATCTCGGTGGCCGGAGTGATCGGGTACCCCGCGAAGAATCGCATCCCCGCGTAGAGGGCCCCTTCCGCGACGGCGTGGTCGCCCAGCATGAAGTGGACCCCTACCTTCGACTCGTCGGCTTCGGGTTCCAGGATCGGGCTCGCCGTGGCGAGCGCGGTCATGGGGTCGCCTCCACTACGTAGATGGCGTACTCGGGGCAGACGTCCTCACAGAAGCGGCACGCGATGCAGTCGGTCTCTTTGCCCTTCTTGACCTGGACCGGGCGGTAGCCCTTGGGAGTATACCGGTCGGAGATCTCGAGGACCTCCTCCGGACAGAACGTTACGCAGAACTCGCATTCCTTGCACCGGGACTCGATGACATGGACCGTTCCCTGATGGCGCACCGGCTTGTCGATCGGCACCCGATGCGAGGGAGTGACCACCGTGCCGCTCCCCGCCGAACGCGGCAGGGCCACGGACCCTCGGGCGGATCGGATCGTCCGACGGCCGGTACGCCGGAACTTCGTCCCGTCGTGGCGGACCGCCGGATCGCCCCGCGAACGGTAGTGTACACGCGACGGTTCTCCAAGGAGGGCGCTAACGAAGCTCGAACGCTTCATTTCACCTCGAACATAACGAAACGGCGGCCGGCTGCCCACGGGCCAACAAGCAGGGCACGCTCGACTGATGACCCGCCGAAGACTATGAGCGAGCAGTAAAGCTAGATTGACCCGGTGGCCAGAAGGGGGTTCTGCCGAGAGCCGGAGCCTTTCCCGGGGACCGTCCGACGCGGGCGCGCCCAGGACGAAGATTCGAGAAGGATCGCTGGACGGCCGAGGCTCCCGAAGACCGCGCCCACCGACCGGCGGGCGCGCGGTCGTCTTCCTTACCGCCGCTCGGGATAGGCCGGCCCGGGCGACGGTTCGGTCGGGGCCGGCGGACGGGCGCGACCCGCCCGCCACGCGGCCGAGAGATAGAGGACCATCAACAGTCCGACGATGATCGCGCCGGCGACCGAGAGGACATAGTACGCGTCGACCATCGGGCCGGTCGTCGTGGACGCATCCACGGAGAGCGCCCCGTTGAACGCCGTGGGGTAGACGAGGTAGCTTTGTGAGAAGATCACGATCGTGGTCACGAGCCCGAAGACGAACTTGTTCGTGACCAGGGATGCGGTCCGTGGGAACTGGTAGAGCACGGCGGGCAGGATCGTCAACCCCGCCGGGATGAGGAAGTACCCGCTCAGGAACGCACCGGAGTAGAGATACAGCGAGACCGCCTCGACGACCACACCGACCGTGGTCAACGGTACCGCGAGACGGCGCATCTCTCCGAGGTCGTAGAAGACCGGCGCAAGCCCGACGCCCAGGATCAGCACGCCCAGGAGGTAGGGAACGCTGGCGGGGTTCGCCGCCCAAGTGGCGGCGGAGAAGGAGAGGTTCGGGAGGTCGACCCCCGCACCGCTGGTGATCGCGGACAGCATCAGGATCGCCACCACTCCGAGGAGGAGGGTGGAGATCGAGTACGCATGGTACAGCTTCTTCTCATCCAGCCACCCGCGCTTGATGATGTACTCCGCGAAGGAGATCGACGCGTTGCGCCCGACCAGGAAGATGAGGAAGATCACGATGAACGGCGCGAACAGCTCGGCGACCGGCAACAGCATGGACGGATATGCGAAATCGGCGGTGACGACCCAGAAGGCCGCGAAGGTCCCCGTAACCTCCCAGATGGGCACGATGTACGGCAGGACCTTGCGGCGCGCGTCGTCGTAGAAGAAGAGGAGCAGGACCGCGCCCATCAGCTCGGTGACGAAGAGCGCGAGGAAGACCGAGAAGACGGCGAAGTTGATCTCGAAGAGCCAGTTAATAGTTGACATCCTTCGATGCCGGACCCCGAAGGTCCACCTCGACGGGCTGATTGTTGAAGACGCGCACCATGAAGTAGAACGCGGTCGGGATCAGGAGGAGGTAGAACGCGACGATCGCGAGTCCCGGGACGAGCAGCGACGCCGAGTAGTTCGCCGCGTAGTCCACGGTCATCACATGGTAGACGATCCACGGCTGGCGCCCGATCTCGTCCGTCGCCCAGCCGAGTTCCATCACGATCGCCGTGACGAACGAGAAGAACCCCATCCCGTAGGCAAGGAGCTTGTGGTCGTACGGCCGGCGCTTCAGCACCCACAGTCCGGCGAAGCCGAGCAGGAACAGACCGAGGAAGGCGGCCGAGACCACCATCACGTCGAACGTGGTGTGCACGATCAGAGGGGGCCATTCCGAGGAAGGGTACTGCGAGAGCCCGGGGAGGTACGCTCCGCCCGCGAGCATGCCCTCCAGCCCGGGGAACTGGAGGCCGTAGACGACGTGTCCGCTCGATAACGTGCCGAACAGCGTCTCGGGAAGGCCTGTGCCCGGGTAGGCGTTCAGCTCGATCGCGGCGAACTTGAGGGGCTGGTACCGGTAGAGCCCTTCGATCTCGAGAATCCCGGAAAGGACCGCGAGCGCGACGAGGAGGAAGCTGACGGCGGTCGTGACCTGGAGCCCCTTCAGGAAGAGCGTTCGCTCGTCGCTGTCCCGGCTCCGGATGTACCGGTAGGCGAAGTACCCGCCCACGAGCATCACTCCCGTCAACGCGACCGTCGGGAGGACGTGGAAGATCTCGAATCCTGTCGAGGTCGTGAGGAACGGAGCCCACGGGTTCACCCCGGTGACCTGCCCCGTCGCCAGGTACGTGGCGATGTCGAACCCGTTCGGGGTGTTCATCCAAGAGTTCACCATCACGATGAGGACGCCGGAGAGGAACGTACCCAGGACGATGGGCACCGTGAGGCCCCATCGGGCATACCGACCTCGGAACGTCGACCCGTAGTAGACATAGACGACCAGGAAGACCGTCTCGAGGAAGAACGCAAAGACCTCGACCATGAAGATCGCGATGACTCCGGTCTCGCTGACCAAGGTCATGAATCGTGGGAACAGGTTGACGAGCTCGACGGCCATGACGATCCCGCTCGCCGTCCCCACTCCGAACGAGACGACGAACGGACGGACGAGCCGCCGGGCGAGCGCCCCGTAGTAGCGATCGTGGGATCGTGCGGAAACGAATTCGAACATCGAGAGGAGGAGACCGAGGCCGAAGCTCATCGAGACGAAGAGAATGTGCGAGCCTATCGTGAACGCGAAAAGAAACCGGTCAAAGTTGGCCATCAACATGGCCTGCTCGGGTTCGTCTCTGGGGCGACCTGACGGTAGATAATCCAGACGTCAAGTTCGCCGAACGAACCGACCCCGCCCTCGGAGCGGACCCGGGGCGTTGACCCGACTTGACGGCATCCTCTTGAACCGGGCTCCGGCTGGTTTCGCGGCCGCGGGGCATATGGTGTTCTCCTTCGCGATCGCCGTTGCGATCGGCATTCTGAGCGGCGTCACCCTGCTGTTGGCCGCCTTCCTCTTACGAAAGTACGCACGCGGCCGGCGGGTGAGCTACCTCTACTGGGGGAGCGGGATTCTTCTCATCTTCGTGACCCTCGCCGAGGAGGCGGCCCTCTACTCCGGGGTCTGGTCCCAGCCGCTGATCCGCTCCTACCTCGTGTTGGTCGCCCTGCTCGTGGGAATCCTCTCCCTCGGCTCCGCCGAGCTCTCCTTGAGAGGGCGGTGGAAGGTCCTCTGGTTCGGCTACATCGGGGTCACGGGCGTCGCCGTGACCGTCGTCGGCATCCTCACTTCGGTACCGTCCTCGGTGCTGTACGAGGGGGTCGTCTGGGGCCTACCCCCGATGGCCATCGTGGTCGCCTCGTCGCTCATGACGATCCCAGGAGCGATGCTGCTGATCCTTGCCTCGCTCTATGGGGCCTGGACCCAGAAACGGTGGGAGCTCCTCTACATCACCGTCGGAACGATCGTCATCTCCGTCTCGGGCAGTCTCTACATCGTCTCGTTCCCGACGACCCTCTACTTCGCGGAGTTCGTCGGGGTCGTCCTGCTGTTCCTCGGGTTCGTCAAGGTCCCCGGTCTTTCGGCACCGGTCGGTCGACCGACCCCGTCGTGAGCCACCGGTCGACTCGGCCCGGTGTGGGGATCACGCCGGCGTCGGCCCCGGCATGCGCTCGAACGCGACGCGCAGTTGAAGGTTGCCCCCGGGAAGGACGTCGGTCTGGACCGGCAGCCCGAGCTCGTGGACCAGTTTGATGGCCGGAGTGTTGTACGGAAGGATCTCCGCGACGAAGCCGTTGATCCCGCTCTCCCGCGCGATGCGAGCGAGGTACTTCAGCAGGTCCGTACCGATGCCGCGCTTCTGAAAGTCGTCCCGCACGAGATAGGAAACCTCGGCCACATTGGTCCCCCGGTCGAGGAAGTAGCGACCGATGCAAACGATCTCCTCGTGCTCCGGGCGCGTCGGATCGCGGACGATGCCCACGATCGCCATCTCCTGGGAGAAGTCGACGTGGATGAAATGCATGAGGTCGCGATGGGGCATGGACTTCAGCGAGTGGAAGAACCGATTGTAGATCGTCTCCTCGCTGAGGCGGTAGAACAGGTCGCTCATCATCTCCTCGTCCGTCGGTCGGATCGGCCGGAAGAACACGCGCGTTCCGTCCTCGAACGTGTGGTACGCCTCCCACCGGTCGGGATAGACCATCCCGATCTCGGGTATCTCGGGGACATCCTCGGGGATGTACCGGAGTCGCTTCGCCTCGCGAATCAGCGCCGGACGGAACTTCGGATGCGCGACCGAAATGAGGGCCAAGGCGCGCTTCTGGATCGTCCGACCGTGGAGGTAGGCCACGCCCCATTCCGTCACCACGTAGTGAACGTCTCCCCGGCCCGTCACCACGCCGGCGCCGGCCTTCAGCTCCGCCGAAATCCGCGAGACCGTCCCGTCCTCCGCGGTCGACGGGAGCGCGATGATCGGCCGGCCACCCTTCGAGCGTGCGGCTCCCCGGACGAAGTCGACCTGACCTCCGATCCCCGAGTAGAAGTACGGGCCAAGGCTGTCCGCGCAGACCTGTCCCGTGAGATCGACCTCGAGCGCACTGTTGATCGAGACCATCTTGTCGTTCTGGGAGATGACGTACGGGTCGTTCGTCATCGAGACCGGGTGGAACTCGATCAGGGGATTGTTGTCGACGAAATCGTAGAGCTTCTGCGTGCCCATGCAGAACGCGGCGACGACCTTCCCCTTGTGGAGGGTCTTCTTCATGTTGGTGAGGACGCCGAGCTCCACGAGACGCACCATTCCGTCCGAGAACATCTCGGTGTGGACGCCGAGGTCCTTCTTGTCGGTGAGATAGTAGAGCACGCTGTCCGGTATGGTCCCGATCCCCATCTGGAGGGTGGCGCCGTCCTCGACGAGGTCGGCGATGTGCCGTCCGATACGCTTCGCGACCTCGTCCGGGACGCCCATCGGTGCCTCGGGGATCGGGTAGTCTACGGGGACGAGCAGGTCGATGTCGTCGACATGGATGAACGAGTCCCCGAGCGTGCGGGGCATTCGCGAGTTGACTTCGGCGATCACGCGTTGGGCCGCTTCGGCGGCCGGCTTCACGATGTCGGTGCTCACGCCGTAGGAGCAGTAGCCGTGCGCGTCGGGTGGGCTGACCTGGATGAGGGCGACATCGAGGGCGATGCGGCCGGTCTCGAAGAGGCGAGGGATCTCCCCGAGGAAGATCGGGGTATAGTCGGCCCGACCTTCAGCGATCGCCTTCCGAACGTTAGGTCCGATGAAGAGGGCGTTGTGCCGGAAGTTCTCCCCCCATTCTGGCTGAACGTACGGGGCGATCCCGAGGGTGAGTATGTGGACGATCTCCGTGCCAAATACCTGCTGCGCCCGCGCCACGAGGGCCCTCACGAGCTCCTGAGGCTCGGCCGCTCCGGAACCAAGGAAGATGTGGTCCCCACTCGCGATCACGGCGACGGCGGCGTCGGGGGAACGGACCTTCTCCGGGTACCTCGTTCTCCAGTCCAGCTCTTCCGAAGCGATGGCCGGCTCCATGGGCCCCCGAGCCCGCGAAGTGGGATGGCCCCTATTCCTGTTTCGTCAAACGAAGTTCTCTCGGGGTCGCCCTCCGGCGGGGTCGGGACCCCGCGGAAGTGCTGAGAGGACCCGTCAGCCCGTCGGGACCGTCCTCGCCTGCCTGGCCGCCCGTAGGTAGCCCCGGTGGGCCTCGCAGAGGTAGAACGGGAGCGGGTCTCCGCTGTCGAGGGTCCGGAAGTTGTGCCACGCCTTTTCACCGGCGCACGTGGTAGGGAACGGAGGGTCCCCGGCCCTCTCGGCGCCCAGGATCCGCCGTCCCGCCTCCACCCCTTGGCAGATGCTCGCGACCATGATCGAGTCGAACAGACAAGGGCGCCTCATCAAACCGAGGGTTCGATGGGCACGCGTGCGACCGAGGGCGGAATGCCGAGGGACCCGAGGGCCAATCCTCTATTGTTCGGGTCGTGCCGGGGAAGGGCCTCGGGCGCCGGTAGCGCGCCCACGCCATCGGCACGGCCCCGTCGCTCGGGACGCAACGGGATGGCCGAAGCGGGAACGGTAGACCGTTGCGCTAGGGCCATGGCGCACGCGTCGCAGGGGGTACGAGAGGACCGATTCGAGGGCCGTGGCGACGGGCCACGTCAGGTCTGGCGCCACTCGTAGCCGGAGTGCGAGAACTTCATAGTCATTCGAGGCACGCACCCCTCGACTCGATGCGATCGACCACCGCGTCCCGCACAGGTCAGCGCGGCGATCGGTCCCGTCGCACGACCCCCTTGATCGTGGAGGTCCGTGTCCGTTCCGCTGCTCCTGGGGACCCGCTCGGAACGAAGCTGAGACGCTCCGGCCTCCGCACGCACCTCGTCTCCTGTCGACCCTCCGCTCACGACGGGCGGCCACGTCTCCTCCGTTGGGTGGACCTTCAAGGTTCGCCGGCGGAGCTCGCCCGCCTTTCCGAGGAACTACGCGTCTCGCGCCCTTCGAACGAGGAGCTCCGGGTGTCCGTCGGGAGGGGGAGAGCCGCCCTCCGTGTCTCGGGCCCCTTGCCGAAGTTCTGCGCCGCGGTGTTTGAGGCGGGAGGGGTCTGCGTGGCCTGTCCCTTGCTGGCGGGTGCGGACGACCGGTCGCGGGTCCGGACCCGGGTGCTGCTCCCACGGGACGCGGGGGCGGCGCACTTTACCAGGGCCGTCGAACGTCGGGACCTGGGACCGTTCTCGATCGAACGAACGGGACCGTTCCGGGCCCGCAGCTCGCGGACTCCGCGACAAGAGCAGGCGTTGCGTGTCGCGTTCGAGGTGGGCCTTTTCTCGTATCCCCGACGGGCCACGCTGGCGGACGTCGCGCGCCGTCTCGGCGTGGGTCGATCCGCGACGCTCGAGCTAGTGCGAAGGGCCCTCTCGGACCTTGTCGCTAGTCAGTTCCACGCGTTCAATGGCCCGGAGGACCGTTTCTAGGCTCGAAACAGGTCGAGACCCGGGCGCGACGGTCGTCCTCGCGAGCCGGGTCCGGGGACCCAGCCGTACGTCGGCGAGCGGCGAGCCCGGCCGCACGCTCGGAGGCGGGCCATGCTTGCCGGCCTCGATGAGCGTGCAGAGCAGCGCGTCGACCAGGTCCACACGGACGTCGGCCTCGTTCGCCCACTGACGTGCCCTGCTCCGTACCTTCCGCTCCTGTGCGGCATCGGTCGGACCGGCTCCGCGCGCCTGGCGCATCTCAATGGCACGACGAGCGATCCTCAGCCGGGCGGCGACCACGCGGATGAGGGTGCGGTCCAGCCAGGCGATCTCCTTGCGAAGCTCACCGAGGGAAGGCACCGGAGCGCGACCACCCATGCTTCCCGTCACCGAGCGGGTCAGAAGGCGGCTCGCCCGCACCGGTGCGGGACCGTGCTCTTCTCACGGTGTCCGTCCCATCGGTCGATGGACCTCGTGGTCGCGTCCAACTTCGACGACCGGCTTGTCGCGGACACGGCCGAGCTACCGGTCGTGTCCTTCTTTGGGGGCTATCCGGTACTCTTGACCGGCGGGGGCCGGCCCCCCCGAATCCTTCCTCCCATAGGACCGGAGCGATTCCGCGAGCATCTGGCGGTCGTTCACCAGGCGAACCGCACCTTCTACGCCACGCTCAACAGCAGCGACCTCGGCCTCAAGGAGTATCGTCCCGGCTATGTCGAACAATTCCTGCGGGAGGTCGGCGAGCTGCTCGACCTCGGCGTCGACGGTCTCGTCCTCGCGCTACCGGCCCTCATCGAGGCCGTTCGGAGGGAGTGGCCGGACGTGCCGATCTCCGTCTCGACGTTCGCACGGATCCGGACGGTCACTCAGGCCGAATACTTCCTGAACCTCGGCGCGAGGACCATCATTCTCGAGGAGGCCAACCGGGACTTCCGCCTGATCCGGGGACTCGTCCGCGCGGGGGCCGAGGTCGAGGTTCTCGTGAACCAGTCATGCCTTCCCTCCTGTCCCTTCCGGGGCCACCACCTCAACACCAGCTCCCTCGCTTCACAGCCCGGCGCCGAGTGTCCCATCTTCGAGTATCCGATCCTCGAGTGCGGTCTTGAGTACCTTCGGGATCCCGCAAAGCTCCTCTCGGGGATCTTCGTGCGGCCGGAGGACCTCGCGGTGTACGAGGAGGCGGGGGTATCGCGTTTCAAGATCTCGGGCCGGAACCGCCCCACCGAGTGGCTCGTCAAGGTCGCCCGCGCCTATGCCGCCCGATCGTACCCGGGGGACCTCGCCGACGTCCTCAGCCTGGTCCAGCTGAAGGGCCCGCGTGCCGCGCTCCGCCGGATCGCGGGGGACCCCGGGGCGGCCGTCGCCGCCTCGCTCGCGCGGGCCTTCGAACCGCTCGAGGAACTCTTCATCGACAACACCGCCTTTCCGCCCGATTTCCTTCGCCGCATCGCCGAGATCGACTGTGAGCACACGAGCTGCACCGCGTGCGGGTTCTGCCGCCGCGTGGCGGAGAAGGTGGTGCGCATCGGAGGAAAGCCGCTGTCGGCGTATCGTGTGCCCGCGGACCTCCGTCCGGCGCTCGAGCTCCTGCCGGTTCTTGGCGGTCCGGGCGAGCAACGGCCGGTAGGCAGAGCTCCTCTCGGGGCGACGCCCCCGTAACGTCAGGTCCGGTACTTCGCCGGCCGGTCCGTCGAGCCGGCCTCCCGGGGGCGGACGGGCATGCGAGGCAGATCGAGGGCGGGATGCCGATTAGGGAGAGAGCGTCCCCGGGAGCCGGCCTTCCTCCTCAGCACATCAAGGCGGGGCCGCTCTAGTCGCCGTGCACGGCCTCGCCGAGGATCTCTCGGTCGAGGCCCGAGACCTCGATCTCTCTCGGTAGACGGACATCCACGAAACGGTCGAGGACGAAGAAGATCAGGTACGTGATGGCGAAGGAGTACCCGGCCGCGAAGGCGATGGCGCCCAGCTCCTTGGCAAAGAACGCCCCCCCGCCGTAGAGCAGACCATTGGCTCCGGCGGGATCGATCGCCAACGAGGCGAAGACCCCGAGTAGGGCCACGCCGAGCATTCCCCCGACCCCGTGGACCCCCCAGACGTCGAGCGCATCGTCCCAGTGTCGCCGGTTCTTGAACAGGATTGCGAGATAACAGACGACTCCGGCCGCACCGCCGAAGAGGATGGCAGCGCTCGGAGAAACGTAGCCTGCGGCAGGCGTGATCACGACGAGCCCCGCCAAGCCCCCGGTGAGAAAGCCGATGAACTTGGGTTTTCGCTCGAGACTCCAATCCATCAGCATCCAGACGAAGCTCGCGACCCCTCCCGCGATGGCGGTGTTGATGAACGCGACCACCGCGACGTCGTTCATCGCGAACGCGTTCCCGGCGGTGAAGCCGAACCAGCCGAACCACAGGATCGCCATTCCGATCCCCGCCATGTTGAGGTTCTGCGGCCGGTCCCGGACGAACCGGCTCCCGAGGTAGAGCACCGAAGCGAGCGCGCTCATCCCTGCGATCTCGTGCACCACGATACCTCCCCCGAAGTCGAGGACCCCCCACTGGGCGAGGAGCCCTCCCCCCCAGACCATGTGGGCGAGCGGGTAGTACACGAGGAGCTGCCAACCGACGAGGAACCCGAGGTAGGGACCGAAGGAGACGCGGTTCGTGAACGCGCCCGAGATCAGCGGGGGCGTGATGATCACGACCATCATCTCGTAGGCAAAGAACACGTAGAGCGGAATCGCCGAGCTGACCGGGGCGCTTGTGGACGACGAGACGTTCAGGAGGAAGGCCTGGTTCAGGTTCCCGATCACGCCGTGGAAGTCCCCGCTGAAGCACAGTGAGTATCCTACGGTGACCCAGAGCAGGGTCGTGACGCCGAGCGCGGTGAAGCTCTGCATCATGATCGACACAGAGTTCTTCTGGCCGACCAGCCCTGCGTAGAAGAACGCGAGGCCGGGGGTCATGAACATCACGAGCACGGTCGCCACGAGCAGGAACAGGGTATCGGTAGGGTCGAACCCGGTCATCTTCGGAACCTTCGACGGGAGCGGGCCGTACTGGACCTCCGCGGGCGCGTCGGCACCTTGCCCCTGACGGGCGCTCCCACCCGGCCTCAGGTCATCAGGCTTCGGTGAGGTCGGCTTGACCGTGAGTAGGCTGTCGTGTGATGGCACGGCGCGGAGGAGGATACGCCGGCCTCCGAGGGCCTCGTCAAGGTCCCGCGGTCGCTCCCAGTGGTTTCCCGCACGGGGCACGCGATCTTCGCGAAAACGGGAGGGACGCCGCACGGAGCGTTCCCTGGCCCGCCCGGGCCGATGCATCGAAAGGGTTAGCCACAGGAGGTCGGTCGGACTCTCCGTGCCGCTCGCGCTGCGGCCGGACTTCGACCCTGCCGGTGTTCCCGGGGCACGACCGTGACACTCCTGACGCTTTCCGAGACCAACCTCCTCGTCTTCCTCCTGGGCGGGACGCTTCTCGTTGGGTTCGGGGCCGACTGGCTCGCGACCCGCTTCCGCGTCCCCGACGTCCTGTGGCTGATCGGGTTCGGGTTGCTCGCCGGGCCGATCCTGGGACTCCTGGCCACCGGCTCGCTCCTACTGATCGCGCCCGTGCTCGGCGCCGCGACCCTGGTGCTCATCCTGTTCGATGCCGGTATCGACCTCCAGATCTCGGAGATCCGACCCTACCTCGGTTCGGCGCTCTTCTTCTCGGCCGCCAGCTACTTCGTCAGCTCCGGTGCGCTCTTCCTGGCCGCCTACTTCGTCCTGTTCCCGGGAGATCTCTTCCTCTCGTTGCTCTTCGGAACGGCCCTCGGTTGCACCTCGGGCGCCGTGATCATCCCTCTGGCCCGCCGTCTCGGCCTCGGCACCGGCCTGCGCAACTTCCTCCAGCTCGATGGGGCGTTCGAGGATGCGATCGCCGTGGTCGTCGTCACCACGATCCTCGCGTTCGAGGCGCCGGCCTCCTCCGTGCCGGCGCTCAGCGTGACCTCGTCGGTCGTGCTACCGCTGCCGGTCGGCATCGCGGTCGGCTTCGCCGCGGGTCTCGTATGGCTCCGGTTCCTGTACAGCTGGCAGCGCCGTCCGTTCTCGGCCCTCGCGACGCTCGGATTCCTGTTCGTCATCTATGCCTTGACCGAAGCGCTCGGCGGATCGGGGATCCTCGCCGCGCTCGTCCTCGGGATCGTCCTCGGAAACGAGGTGCTCGTCCGGCGCTTTCTCCGGAGGACCCGTCCGTTCCGCATCTCGGAGGAGATGCGGAAGATCGAGGTCGAGATCGCGTTCGTGCTGCGTGCCTACTTCCTTTTCCTGATCGGGATGTTCACGTCGCTCGTCGACCCGGGTCTCACCGTTGGCGTCACTATCATCGTGCTCGTCGTGATCCTCCTCGGACTGAGGAGCGTGGTCTTCCGGTGGACCACCTCACCGTCGAACACCCCGAGGGAGTGGCAGAGCCCGACGACCGCCCTCTACGGCCGCGGACTGACCTCCGCGGTCCTCGTGATCGTCGCGGCCGAGCAGGTCGCGTCGGTCTCGTCGCTGTTCTTCCCCACGATCCTCTTGATCGTAGGAACGAACGCGGCCATGACCGCCTGGCTGTTCGTGCGGCCGGTGCGGCTCGCACCGATCGAGCGCGTCCGGGAGAGCCGCTGGATCGAAGCCACCCCCCGGATCATCTCGTTCACGGAAGAGGACCCCTCCCCGACCGCCGCCTCCGTGAACGGGGGCAGCAACGGGCCGGACCCGGTGTCGGATCCACCGCCTCCGCGGCGCCCTCCTCCGCTCCCACAAGTCCAGGATCCGCCTCCGAAGTCCTGACCCACCCGCCACGGGTCCTCGCCGGTGCGGTGCCGTCGAGGATTGCGGAGGCGCGATCGAGAAAATCCCGCCGACGCTCGACCCAGATCGGCCCGGGCGGCGTCGTGCGCTCTCTCCGCCCGGGCCGTATCCCCCCTGCGTCCGGGTTCCGCCCAGTCTTCGCGGGGTATCCCTGCCAGGGTCCCGACGTCGCGCTTCAGCGTGTCAGGTTCACGTCTCGCAGGAGGGCCGCATATCGCGGATCCGCGCGCAGGTGGGCCAGCTTCGGGGAATACCGCAGGGGATACAGCGAGAGCCTCCGCTCTTGTCGGCAGATATCGAGCCAGTGGAAGCACGCGTCGAGGTCTCCGAGCATGGCGTACCCATGCGCGATGGCCGCATCCGGCCGCATCGGCTCCGTGAGACTCTCGACGGAGTGCAGCAGCTCGAGCGCCCGCTCTCGATCTCCATCCCAAACCGCCAAGCGTGCTCTCGCCACCCTCATCTCGGGCCGCCCGGGAAGCAGCGTCTCAATCTCATCCATCGACGCACGGAACTTCTCTTTGTCGTCCCGAGCGAGAGCGAAGCTCGCTCTCCGATCGTGATATAGGATCCCCCGGTTCTCGATCCGGCCGAGCTGTTCCAGTCGCTCCTCGACCGTGTCCATCCTATCCAGAAAGATTCGCAGCTCCACCTCTTGGGCGAGGGCGATCGCGTTCAACGGGTCCAGCGCCATAGCGAGGGCGTACTCCTGGAGTGCTTCGTCGGGGCGTCCCATCTCCCCCAGGAGACCGCCGTACCATAGGTGACCCCCCGCAAAGCTTGGATTGAGCGCGATCGCTCGGCGAAACTCCTCCTCCGCCGCCTTCCATTCGTACTCATCGGCGAGCACCAGGGCCTGCGCGTTGTGCGCTTCCGCAAGGTCAGGGTCGAGCGCGAGTGCGGCGGCCGCATGCCGGCGCGCTTCGGACCACCACTCCGCGCGCGTGGCGTAATGGTATAGGCCGCCCAGGAGCGGGAGGAGCTCGGCGAGCCCGGCATGAGCCGCCGCGTTCTTCTCGTCTAGCTCGAGCGCCCGCTCGAAATGTGTCCGGGCCCGACGGAGGTCCGTCTCGCCGATCCCGCGCATGGCAGAGCGCCCTTGGAGGTACTCGAGGTACGAGTCGGCACGCGGGGTGTGCCGCCGGTCGAGCCGGGCCTCTTCCTTCGCCAGCAGGCGGATCTGAAGCGCGTCCGCGACCCGCCTCGCGATCTCGGACTGGACGGCGAAGACATCGTCGAGCTCCCGGTCGTAGTTGCTCGCCCAGAGGTGCGCCTGCGTCTTGACGTCGATCAACTGGGCCGAAATGCGAAGACGGGTGCCGGCCTTCCGGACGCTCCCCTCCATGACCCAGCTCACGCCGAGCTCGGCTCCGACCTGAGGAATCGGCTTCGGCGAGGTCCGATAGGTGTCGGTGGACGTTCGGGCGATGACCCGCAGCTCCCCGAGCTGCGAGAGGACACTGATCACCTCTTCGGTGAGACCGTCGCTGATGTAGGCGTCCTTCGGATCCGGACTGATATTGGTGAAGGGGAGCACCGCGAGGCGTCGTTCGGTCTCGGGGGCGGGCGATGTGTCCGACGTCGGCGTCCCGGGCGGCGTTACGCGATAGATCTCCATCGGAAAGCGGATCCCCTTGAGCGACTTCGGCTCGAGTTTTTCGAGACGCAGGTCGATCTTGTTACGGACCTGGTCGAAGACCTGCTGCGACACCACGACACCACCGGGTTCCGCGATCGGCTGGACGCGGGATGCAATATTGACGGCGTCACCGAAGATGTCGGACCCGCGCTCCTCCACGTCGCCCAGGTGAATGCCGATCCGTAGGTCGATCGCCGCGTCCTCCCGGCGTTCTTGGTTCCGTGCGCGCAGCCTCTCCTGGATCGCGACCGCGCACTCGACCGCCTCGAGCGCACTCGGGAACTCGACGAGATACCCATCCCCGGTGGACTTCACGGTGCGACCGTGATGCGTGACCACGAGCGGTGCCACCAGACCTTCCTGCTCCTCCAGCAACCGGAGGGTCCCTTTCTCGTCGGTCTGGGTCCGGAGAGTGTACCCCACCATATCGGTGAACATGACGGCGGCGAGTCGTCGGCGGGAGGACACCGGGAGCCGGAGGCCGCTCGGCTTGAAATACCTCGCCCCGCCGGCCACCTCTGGGGGCCCGACCCTCCTCGGGATGGCCGCCGCCGCCCAGCCCTCCCTTCCATGGAGATCTCGGGTGTCGGGTGTGAAGGAAGCTCTGGGTGTTCTCTCCTTCTTCGGTCCGATAGGTCAAGAGCCGAGCCCCCCGAACCGCCGGGGAACGGGACGGCCTTCCGCTCGGGAAGCTCCGTTCCCCACCGCGGTGGGGTGACCTCTTCGTCCGGATCGGTCCTCGGGCTCGCTTCCTAGCTCGCGAGGGGGGGCTCGCCGGCGTGCGTCGGCTCCGCCGGCCCCGGGCGGCCGCTTCCCGCAATGAGCTCGAGTCGATGCCGGGTGACCGCTCGTCGTAGGGCCTACCGACCCTCCGGCGGGCCTCCGGATCCCGGCCGCCCGCTCACCGGAGGGCCGGTAAGGATCGCGGACAGCCGCCGCTCGATGCGGAACCAGAGCTTTCTCGAGGACCTCAACTGACGTGCCACGCTCGCCATGTCACGGATCAGGACGGCGGCACCGGCTCCGAGTTCGTCGAGGCGGGCCGGTGGCGAGGCGGTGAGGCCCACTTCGGAGGAGAACTCGTGGCAGAGGATCCGAAGTTCCCATCCGACGTCCACGAAAGAGTCGGAAAGCTGACGGAGCGTCGGCTGGAGGATGCGGCGAGTCTTCGCCGCATCCACCTGGCTCGCCTCGACGACTCGTTCGAGCAGGGAGATGATCTCCTGAGTGCTCAGGATCGCTTCGTGGACGAGGGTGTCGGCGTCCCGGAGACTTTGTTCCTTGCTCGACGTGGGTGTCCCACCCTCCGGCCCTGAGGGTTCGAGCCGGAGGAAGTACCGCTCCGTATACTCCAGGATGGGGCGAGCCTGACGGAACGCGGCCGAGAACCGTACCGCCAAGGGGTCGACGGTGGTCACGATCTCCTCGTCGGTCGAGAGACCTCCGGGCCGCTCCTCGTACGCCCGGAGCGACGAACCCAGTCGCACCAGATTCTCGCCCAGGTTGTCGAGAGCGTCGTTCCAACTGCGCGACGTCGCCGTTGAGGCCACGGTTCCTCCGAACGTTGCGGGGGGGATGGCGAGGTCGGGTTCTTGAAGCATTCGAGAGGTTCGGAGGGCCCCGGTTTCCGCCCGGAAGGCCAACGGCTCGACCAGGGCCCGGGAGATTTGCCGTGGTTCTTCCGATGAGCCTGCTGTTCTTGACCCACTCACCCAGTAAGGGGAGACACGGGACCCGCAGCGGCCGTAGCCGCGAGGGGGACGACGAACCGGATGCCGGAGAGCGCCTCGACCGCTCTCGGACCCTCTACAGGAGATGCGGATGGTTTCACCCCCAACCATTTACCTCCGATGGCTCCATGGACCGCGGAACCGGGGCGGAACAGATGTGGGCTCGTGGACTTCGATCCCCAGGACGCCTCGCGATTTGGCTGACGGCGGCCTTGGTGATCATCGTTGGCCTGTCCGCGGCCGCGCCCCCGGCGGGTGGTGTCGGATCGCCTGCCCCTTCGGTGGGGTCCGCGTCGGTATCGGCCGACGCCGCAACCTCTTCTGTCACCGATGCGAGCGGGACGTTCGTCGGACCCTCGACCGTTGCGCTCCCCCCCACAAACCTGACGCTCGGGCCTCACAACACGACCATGGCGACGCTGACCTGGACGCAGAGCCGCTCGGCCGCTGTCATGGGAAACACCGTGTACCTCTACGGCGGGCTGACGGGCGGGTCGCTCTTGGCCTCCTATCCGACCCCTACCGCGGCCACCAGCTACTCCCTCACGCGTCTCACTCCCGGTGCCTCGTACTCGGCCTCCGTGGCGGCACGCAATGCCTCGGGCCTGAGCGCGCCGTCGAGCCCGGTCGATTGGCTGTCGGTGAACACCGTGAGCTACACCGAATCCACGATCCATCTCAGCGGGTTCGACCCGATGGTCGGGATGCTCTATACGCATCAGAACGGGACCGCAGGACAGATACCGACGATGTCGTCGTCCGCGGTTCAGCCGGCGGGCATCTACTACGTCACCAACGCGAGCCAGCTCGTCTACTACGATCTGGCCACGGCCGCGGTCAATACCGTGGCCAACGTGACGGTACTCTACCAGAGATTCGGGCAGTACCAGGGCATGCTCGAGAACGAGTTCTCTCTCGAAGCGGGGTTCGATGTTGCGGTATTCTTCGGATCGCTCACCAACGGAAGCACCGGTCCCTACTACATCGAGACCGTGAACGTGAGTGACGGCGGTGTCACGATGGAGGCGGGATGGGGACTCGACCGGGCCAACCAACAGTACGATTACATCGGGTATGGTAATACCCTAGTGTTCTCTTCCAACCGATCCGTCGTCGATGTCAACACGTTCAACCACACGTGCGCTCGGATCGGCACGGTCGCATTCTTCGAGGCCAACAACGTCTACCTGCTTCCCCAGCTCCACCAGTTCATCGACGTGGAGGCCGAGGGGTCGAGCCACGACCGAGTGGCCCAGTACCGCTACGCCTTCGCGGCGAACGGTTCGGTCTCGTGGATCCCTCTCTTCACGACCACGGCGCTCCGAACCGCGCCCTACGTGGTGAACGCCGTGGACGGCCTCGGCTACAACGCGACCTGGCGGAATGGAGAAGCGGCCATTGCCTACTACATCAACGCCGCGGCCTCGTCCGATACCGCGTACACCTACACCGTCGGACTGAATGCCAGCGGGGAGCTCAACTGGTCGAACAGCGTGGTCTCGGCCTCGCGCGGAACGGCGGGTGTCGATCCGGGAGGTCACCTGTTTCCGTCCTCCAGTTTCGGAGGCCAACGGTACGACTACACGAGCAACTACGTCTTCGACGTGCCGCTGCCCACCACTGAGCCCTACTCCGCCATCCAGACGCTCTACGACCCCTGGAACCAGACGTACGAGACGGCCATCGGAGGGCCGTTCTTCACGGCGTTCGCGCTCGATCCTGCCGCGGGCCCCGGAGATGGCGGATACCAGGGCACCTATGATGCCTCGTCGAGGTACGTCATCGACTACGGCGCTAGCTACCTTCTGGATGGGGGCGGACCGCCCTATCGTATCGTGTACGCCACCGCCTCCTCCGGCACGTATCCGGGCCACGAAACCTCCCTCCCCCCCAGCCCGACCGGCGTCGCGGCGACGGCCACCAGCGAGGCAGCCGCTACCGTGCGGTGGATCCAGGCCTCGGGCGGCGGCATCGTCAACGACACGATCCGGCTGTTCCTAGGTCCGGCGTGCGGGGGGACGTCGACCGCATACTCCACTCAGGGTGCGCGCGTGAGCTACCGCCTTTCGGGGCTCTCTTCGCTGACGAACTACTCGGTCGAAGTGACCGCATGGAACTGGTCCGGCGAAGGCCTGCCATCGAGCTGTGCCAATTTCACCACGATGCGGTCGGTGACGGTCAGCACTTCCGGCGGGGGCTCGGACGTCTGGTGGATAGCGCTCCTCGCCGTTCCGCCACTGGCGCTCGGGCTCCTCTACATCGGCCGACGCCGGTGGAACTGGTTCGGCGACCCCCGGGCGCCGCCGAAGCGACGCCGATGAGCGAGCCCAACGACTGCGGAATCGAGGGAAGGGACGGAATACCCTCAGCGCCGATCACCCCGCTCCCGCGAGCTCCCCTTCTGTGCGGGCGGACCGGTCCCCACCGAGAGCGAGCGACCTCACCGAGCTCTCCGTGAGACTCCCGGCACCGTCTCGCGCGTGATCGGAGGTCGCATCGCGCTCACATCGTGAGCACCGCGGTGCGGCGGGTCGGCGCGCTAGGCGGGACGACGGCTCCTCGAAAGGCGTCGTGCAGGTCACTCGGCCGGGAAAGCGTGAGGGGAAGGTTCGAACGCCGGAGCAGCGTCACGAAACGGGGCTCCTGCCGCAGCGGGTCCAGGAACGGGTCCTGATAGAAGTCCCAGAACTCTCGTTCCCCGCCCCGCTCGTCACGCTCTAGCAGCGAGAGCGCCTTCTCCTTCTCGCCCAGAACCGCGTAGAGCTCCGCGGCGGCGGACATCATGAAGAAGCCGGCTCCACGACCTCGCTCCCAATCGGACAGAAGCGCTCGGGCCTCCTTCTCGATCTCCAGCTGTCGCCCGGCCAGGACCAGCACGGCGTATCGGTAGGCGCGCATCCGGGCCCAGGGGCTATCGGCCAGGGGTTCGACCGTTCGTGCCGCGTCGTCCGAGCGGCCGGCGAAGGCATACAAGGCTCCGAGAACGACCCGAAGCACCGGACCGTCCGGGGACCTGTCCATCATCTCCTCGAGTATCCGCTTCGCATCGATCACGTCGCCCGCCTCGGCGGTCGCGATCGCGAGCTCGAGCTTCGGGGAAGCCCAACCGGGGGCGAGCTCGATGGCCGCGAGGTACTGCTTCTTGGCCTCCGGGAATCGCTGCAGGACGGCCAAGAGGTACCCGTACCAGTAGCGCGCGCGGGCATTGCTCCGGTTCACGAAGATCGCCTGCTGGAACTCGGCCTCCGCCCGGGTCCAGTCCCGGTCGACTTGGAACGCGAGACAGCCGAGAACCGTTCGGGCGTCGGAGGAGTTCGGGTTGAGGGCGAGCGCCCGGGCGGCCAGGTCCCGAGCGCGAGGCGCGATCTCCTTGGTCCGCCGGAGGACTCCCGAAAGGCAGACCAGATGGTCGGCCAGGGCGGAATGGGCGGCCGAGAACCGAGGGTCGGCCCGGATCGCCTCTTCGAAGAACCGCTCGGCATCCCGGAGCGCTTCCTCGCCCATGCTGACCTCGGCCCGCTGAGCCGCGTCCCTCCCTCGCAAGTAGGCGTCGTACGCCGCGAGACTCTCGGTCGGTCTCTCCTGAAGCGCCTTGTGCTCGGAGCTCAGCAGCTCGACCTTCAGGGCCGCCGCGGTCTGCTCGGCGACTTCGCCCTGGATCGCGAAGACGTTCTCGAGCTTGCGGTCGTAGGTGTGGGACCACCGGGGCTCCTGAGTCGCCACATCGACGAGCTGAATGTGAATCCGCAGCTGGCCCTCGGCCTTCCGGACGCTCCCCTCGAGGAGCGTGCTCACTCCCAGTTCGGTGCCGATCTGAGCGAGGGGTTTCGCGGTGAGCTTGTACGGACTAACCGAGGTCCGGGCGATCACCCTCAGGCCCCCGATCTGAGAAAGGACCCCGATCAGCTCCTCGGTCAGGCCGTCGGCGAAGTACCCGTCGCCGGCGTCGGGGCTGATGTTGACGAACGGGAGGACCGCGATCCGCGGGGGGGCCACGGACGGTGATCTCGGCGCGGAGGACTCCCACGGGAGGACCACCCGAAAGACCTCGAGCGGTTCGGGGATGCCCTTGAGGTTCCTCGGGCCGATCGGCGTCAGCCGGTACGGGAGCTTCGTTCGGACCTGGTCGTAGACCTGAGCCGAGAGACAGATCTCTCCCGGCTCGGCGAGCGGTTCCAACCGTGCCGCGATGTTCACCGCGTCGCCCAGGATGTCGCGACCCCGCCGCTGCACGTCACCCAAGTGGATCCCCACGCGCATCGCGAACGTCCGGGACGCGTTCTGCGTGTTGTGCTCCTCGATGCGCCGCTGAAGGTCGACCCCGCACTCCACGGCATCCAGCGCGTTCGGGAACTCGAGGAGGAACCCATCCCCGAGCGACTTTACCTCGCGGCCATGGTGCGACTCGGCCATTCTACGGACGAGCCGCTCCAGTTCCCGGATCAGCTCGAGGGCATGCCGCTCGTTGGAGTGGCTCAGCAAGGCGTAGTCGGCGAGATCGGCGAACATGATGGCTGAGAGCCGCCGCGCCATGCTGTCCTTCTCGGGGGTGCCGGAGCCGGTGATCATCAATGCCTAACCTGCTATTCAAGACGGCGGCCACGCGTGGGAATTCGCCCGTTCGCGTCCCCGCCGCTCGTAGCGGGAAGGGGCGAGTACACCGCGCGCCGGGCCTCACGTCGGCCCCCCGCCGGCCGGTCCATCCTGGGTTCCGAGACGCCATGCTCGGGTTCGCTTGTTCCGCGGAGGGAGCGGCTCTCCGAAGTGCGCGTTTCGAGCGAACCCCCATACGGCTCGGGGAACCTGACTATGGAGCGAGTCGCTCCTTCGGGGCCCGGGTCTCGGTTACCCGTCGGGGTGAGAAGTCGGCGACCCTCGAGGTCTCCCTCGAGCCTTTTGGACCTCGAACGCCTTCCCACAGGCGCGGCACCGATCGCTTCCCCACCTCGAGAACAGCCCGCATCGATCGCATTGGAGCACGGGTAGGCTCCCTCGGTCTCGCTTGACGTATTCCGACAAGGCTACCCCGAAGCCTATCCTTCCGCTCACGAAAGTATTGGCGGTGGTGTGGCTCCCCTCTTGTCAACTTCGTGGCACCCACGGGTGGTACCTCCCATGAGCCCGTCCGCCAATCAGGAGATACCGTCGCCGGCGGGTACTCAGCCAAAGCGCCGGGGGGTCTCGGGGGGCCGTCTAGGCTTGGGTGGAGCGGCCGATCTCACCGGTGGGGCTCTCACACGGTGGAACCCGAATCCCGAGGGTCCCGGTCCGGTCGTGGACCGATCCTCTCCGACGGGGGAGTCGATTCCGTGGCCGAGGTCGGACCGGTCGCCAGGGCCGCGGGGCGGGCTCCGTCCGGCAGGCGGCGCAAGTGGTACAACGCGAGCTGCCGACTGATACCGACGGACGCCGCTACTCGGCTCACGTCCCGGCTGGCGAGCCTTGCAGCGGCGGCTGCCACTCGACTCCGGACATCGTGGTAGCTCCAGTAACGGGAGAAGAGATCGTTGGACTGCGCGGACGAACCCGGGCCCACTCGGAAATAGCGGGCCTTACCACCGCGTGACTCGGCCCGGACGAGACCGCACTTCTCCAGCATCGCCAGGTGAAATCGGACCGAGCCGAGCGGAAGCGCCAAATCGCGGGCGATCGATCGAAGGTGGTCGCCCGGTTCTCCACTCAGATGATCAAGGATTGCTCGTCGGCACGGATGGGCGACAAGGGTGTCCGGCGGTCGGACCGGGACCGAGCTATCCCTGAGGCTCCCGGCCACCGGTCGGGAAGGGCCGGCCGGCGTCACAATCGGGTCGAAGCGGGACCCACTCGCACCGAGCTCGCTCGGCAGAGCCTCCCCGTCTCCTCGGCGCCGTGGCTCCCCACGCAGCCCTCCCGGACCGACGGCCGGTTTCGATCTCGCGCGGACACGATAGACTCCGCCGTTTCGAGTGAGAGAGAGGGGAGGATCTTCGAGGGCTGCACGGCAAGCTGCGAGCGAACGCGCGAGCTCCTTCCGAGTCAACCGGTGCCTCGCGATGGCCATCATGAGCCGGCTGGGCCGCGGCCGCTCGACATGGATCGAGTAGCCCGCCACCGTCACGTCAATCGGGCCGCTCGCTGGGAGTCCCAGACTCCGAAGGATACCCTCCACCGAGTGAGTCAAGGTCGCGACCATGGCGCTCGCAACGTCCGTCCGGACGTCTTCGGTCGTCCAGGAGGCGACCAGCGTCCCATCCATCTGGGTACAGAAGACCGCTTCCAAGTCCTCAGCGAGCGACGGCCCATTCACGGGCGATCGCCTCTGCTCGACGGACTGTTTCGGCACGGCCGCCTCCGAGAACCCTCGGGTGTTCCCCGCCCACGAAATCGCTGGTGAGAAGGGCGATAGCTCTTTGGTCAGGGCGGTTCCACCCGGCGAACCGGTGGTTCGGGGAGAGCCTCCGACCATCCCGACCTACCGGCCGGTTCGGACCTGGAACACCCGCCCGTACGATGCCCGGGCGCTCCCCGATGAGCGGTGGGTCGACCGTCGGCTCCGCCGGCGTTACCGTGCCTAACAGGTTGCACGACTGGTCCCCGGATCTCACTCTCCGATACCGGGTCTCTGAGTTTCGGTGCAACCGTCCAGCGCAAGTCGCCGGAGTTCCGGAGCGGCTCTGACGGCCTCTCTAGGTCGGAGGGGGGGCGGGGGTCGGTCACGGCACCGGGTCGGGACCTTCGTCTACTGGTTCGTCCAAATCGTCCGGGCCGCCGTCCCGCGGGCCGTGGTCCGGGGCAGTGGAGCGGGTCGCAGGGTTCCCCGGACGGTTCTTCGGGTCTCGGAAGAGTGAAGTATAACCTCGATGGTCCCACGCCTCTGACCGGAGACCGGTGACGCGTTCGAGTCGGCCCGCGCTCGCCCTGGTCGTTCTCGCCGTCGTGGTCACGCTCCTTGGGTCGACGGTCCTCTCCTTCGTCCTCCCCCTTCCGGGACACGCTGGGGTCGGTTCGGCCGCTCCACATCCCTCACCGGTTCAGGGCCTATCGAACGGCCTTGCGCTCGGGGATTGGCCGACCTACCTTGAGAACGTCGAGCGTACTAGCTCGACCCCGGCCGAGGTCACGCTGTCTGTCACGGACGCGAAATCCGTTACGACGGACTGGACGTTCACCACGGGCGCGCCGATTTCTGCCTCGGCGACCGTCGTCGATGGTGTGGCGTACGTCGGCTCTTGGGACGGCTATGAATACGCCTTCTCGGAATCCGGCGGAAGCCTTCTATGGAAGACAAACCTCGGTCTGGCCGTCACCAGTGGATGCGGCACCCAAGGGGTGGCCTCGACCGCGACCGTGTCAAACGGCACGCTCTACGCAGGTGGAGGCGACGGCAGCTTCTATGCGCTGAACGCATCGACCGGCGCCATTGAGTGGAGCTACCTGGTCGGCGACCCTTCCCAAGGGTACTACAACTGGGCCAGCCCGCTCATCTACCATGGAGCGGTGTATCTCGGTATCGCGAGCTTCTGCGACCATCCGCTCGTGCCCGGAGGACTCCTCGAGCTCAATCTCACCACGCATCTTTTCGTGAACGAGTTCCACACGACGCCGAGCGGGGAGAACGGCGCGAGCATCTGGGGTTCGCCGTCGGTCGACCCGACGACGAACACGATCTTTGTCGCCACCGGGAACGCGCAGACCGGGGACGGCGGCGAGTACGACGACGCGATCCTCGCCCTCAACGCTACGACGCTCGACCTCGTTTCCTGGTGGCAGATTCCGGCGGCTCAGCAGGTCCCCGACGGCGATTTCGGCAGTACACCCACCGTCTTCTCGACCTCGGGGGGAACGACTCTCGTCGGCGCGCTCAACAAGAATGGTCACTTCTACGCACTGAACCCCGTGGATCTCGGTGCGGGACCCGTATGGTCCCGACACCTTACGACGGGGCAGTCGGTAGGTTCCGCGGCGTTCGCCAACGGTCTGCTCTTCGTGGGGACGGGAACGGCGTCGTACGACGGGACGAACTCGTCCGGGGCAGCGTGGGCGCTCGATCCGGCGAGCGGAAACGTCGCGTGGGAAGAGCCTCTCTGGGGGAAGAGCATCGCCGCGCCGGCTTACGCGAACGGCCTCCTCGTCATTGACGGTGGGTCGCACGTCTTCTTGCTCAATGCCGCGACCGGAGCGAAGCTCAGGCACTTCGGATGCACCGCGACCTACTTCGCCCCGCCCTCGATCGCGCACGGACAGATCTTTGTCGGGTGCGCGGATGGTGTGGAGAGAGCGTTTGGGCTCGGCGGCTCGGTCGGACCCGGTCCGCTGTCCATCACCTCCTTCTCGGCGTCCCCCAACCCGGTCGCCCTAGGTTCCGCCACTGAGCTCACGACGCAAGCGACGGGCGGCCTCCTCCCGTATTCCTACACGTACTCGGGTCTACCGCCGGGGTGTACTAGCACGAATGCTTCGAGCCTAGCCTGCACTGCGCTGGACGGAGGAACATACTCGGTCGGCGTGACGTTGACCGACGCGGCCGGGACTCAGTCAACGTCCACCCTCTCGTTGACCGTGGAAGAGCTCTCCTCGGTCGAGTTCGATGAGAGCGGCCTCCCGTCCGGCTCCGATTGGGCTGTGACGCTCGGAGGGACGACGCAGAGCTCGACCTCGACGCAACTGGCGTTCCCCGAACCGAACGGCACCTACTCGTACTCGGTCGGGTCGGTCGCGGGATACTCCGCGGACCCCGCCACGGGGACGGTCACCGTCTCAGGAGCCTCGCCACCCCCCACTTCGGTCAACTTTACCGCCAGCACCGGCGGGGCCCTCGCGGTCACCGCTCCGTCCATCACTCCCAATCCCTCCTACGTCGGGACCCTCACCTCCTTCTCCGTCGCGGCGAGCGGCGGTTCTCCTCCCTACAAGTACTCCTGGCACGAATACG
>JBJKRJ010000034.1:0-27609 GCA_046704665.1 Thermoplasmata archaeon
GGGGGGGTCTGACGGCCCACGTTCTGTCCGTCCCGAGCCCTGCCCTCCGTCCAGACCGTCAGGCCGGTCGTTGTTGCACTCGAGAGACTTCGGGAGCCCACTCCATCGGTCAGATGGTGCGAAAGCAACCGCCCCTGAGGGCCCGGGGTCCGGCGTCCCTCACGGCTCGATTCTCTCGATGGTAGACGTAAACTATTTTACGTCACGCTGCCTCATGGACTCGATGCCGTTGCTTTCGAACGGCCTGCTCGGATGCTACCGGTGTGCCTTCGTCTGGCGGCCGAAGAACCGGCGGACACCTCGGATATGCCCTCGGTGCAAGTCCCGACTGTGGGACGTTCCCAAACTGCGGCCGATCGCCCACGGCCGTGGACTCGGGATACCTGAGATACTGGGTCCTCACCGGAACGAACTGATCGTGGCCGCTCGTGCTCGGGGGTTCGGTCACCTTCGGGTGTTCGGGTCGGTCCGGCGCGGGGAGGCAACGCCCAAGAGCGATGTCGACCTGCTGGTCGACCCCGGAGAATCGACCTCTCTCCTCGATCGGGCGGCCCTGACGAACGAGCTGGAGAGCATCCTTGGGCGAAAGGTCGATGTCGTCGCCGATGACGCCCTCCATTGGCTGATCCGGCCCCAAGTGCTCTTTGAGGCAGTGCCGGTATGAGCGATGCGATCCGCCTCGCGGACATCCTCGAGCGACTCGACCGTATCGAGAGGGCGACTCGGGGCGGGAAGGACGAGTTCTTTGCCTCGGAGGTCATTCAGGACGCGGTCATCCGGAATCTCGAGGTGATCGGAGAAGCGGCCAAGTCGATCTCGACCACGACCCGTCGTAGATCCTCGGAGGTGCCGTGGAAGGACATGGGCCGCTTTCGGGACATGGCCATTCATCAGTACGGAAGGATTCTCGCGGAAGAAGTCTGGACGATTGTCGACAAGGATCTGCCCGCGATCCGGCGTGTCCTCGCGAACGTCATTCCGACGCAGTCCTGATCGAAGGGGGTAGAGCGCGCGTAGAGGGCTCCCCCTCAGGTACATCTGCGATGAGGTCCCCTCGGACTCCTGTTCCCTGCGATGTCCCAGCTATATGTTGGATCTCAAGACCACGCGCAGCTAAGCCGGCGAGTAGTTGCATCTACAGGCACACCTACTGATTGGATGCGAGCACCTCCGCCCCGAGATTCATCAATCTGCCTCGGGTCGCATCCCTCGGAGAGACTCCTTGCACTGGCTGTGGGACCGCCCAAACCGGGGCCGACGGAGTCCCGTGGTCTCGAATTTCCGGCGGACGTCACCTGAAGGCTCTGACCCCGGAATCCGCTCCCACAGGACGGCCAGTCTACGGGCCAAGAAAGAGGGGCCGAACCATGCCTGAGTAAAGCCGACTCGAGGGGAAGGTACAAAGACCCCCTCGCCCGTGAAGCCGCCGTCATCCGGGTAGAGGTTCGGAGCGGGGGCCGATAGTCAGCGTTGTCGCTTCAGCCCGCGGAAGTCATCGAACGCTCGAGTACCAGCGTTTCCTGGGTCTACCTCAGCAATCTTACCTTCCTCCTGTCGGGCGCCGTCTTCTACCTCTATCTCGCCCACGTGCTCTCGTACAACGATCTCGGCGCGGTCGTGATCCTCTCGGCCATCGCGGCGCTGATGCCGGTCGTCTTCTCCCTCGGGATCGGCACCGGATTCCAGCACTTCCTTTCCTACCACCTCGGCCGGTCCGATATCCCGGTTCTGAAGCGACTTGTCCGGAGCGCGTTCTTCTTCGCTTTTGTGTTGTCCTTGGCCGCCGCCGGAGCTACTTTCGTGCTCTCGAGCGGACTTAGCGATCTCTTCTTTCGCACCAGGGCGTACACGGGAGCCATCGCGTTTCTCGCGGTCTTCGTTGGGCTGCAGAGAGCGAATACCACCCTACAATCGGTCCTGCTCGGTCTTCAGAAGTTCTCCCGCTATGCCATGGTCTACATCGCGGGGTCGGTGGCGACGTATGGTGCGGCCGTGGTGCTCTTCTGGCTTCGGCCGGGAGTCGACTCTATTGTCATGGGTTGGGCCCTGGGGGCCGCCCTCGCGTGCGCCCTGTACTCGGTAGTGATTCTGCGCACAAGCGGCTCTTGGGGACTCGTGCCGAAGACCGCGAGCGGTCCGGGCGACTCCGACCTTTACCGCAGCCTTCTCGCATACTCCCTTCCACTCTTTGTGTGGTCCGTTCTCGTCACGGGCGCCCTCTACGTCGACCGCTTAATCCTCGCATCCATCGCAGACCTCGCGACCGTCGGCGTGTACAACTACGCGCTCCTGATCGCCTCGGGGAGCCTTGTCATCGTGGCACCATTCGCGACGATCCTGGTCCCCAAGAACTCGACCTCCTTCGGGAAGAGAGACGGAACGGAGATACGGGACAGGACGCGAAGCGCGATCACGCTCATCACTCTCGTCTACGCGCCCATCGGTCTCGGGATCGCGGCTCTCGGACCGTTCTTGCTGAGGTACCTTGCGGGACCTGGCTTCGTTTCCGCCAGCGTCTCGATGATCGTGCTCCTTGTGATCTACGCGGTGTTCGTTCCCTATTCGATTCTCACTAGTGTCGCCGCCGGTACTCGTCGGACCCGTGCCTTTGCAACGGCGGCGGCTCTCGCGTTGGGCGCGAATGTCGCAGTCTCCGTTGCGCTGGTCCCGCGGTTCGGCATGCTTGGGGCCGCTCTCGGGAATTCCTCGATGGTCTGGGCGCCATTCCTGGTCTTCTACATCGAGCTCCGTAACACCGGCCTCATCGAGTTCGATCTGCCCTCTCTCGGCCGCATCTGGCTCGCGGCGGGCGGGATGTCTGTCGCTGTGGGGATCCCGCTCTGGCTATTGGGCTACAGTCTCGTATTCGTTCCGATCTTCGTTATCATCGGAATCGTCCTTCTCGCCGTCTCTCTCCGTCTACTGGGAGCCATCACCACCGAGACGGGGGAGACTCTGGTTCAAGTCCTGCCGGGCTGGCTCCGTGGCTTAAGGCACGCCATATATTGGTTGGCCCCGGCATACCGCCGCGAGACGGCGCAGCCCATGAAAGGGGCTGGACTGTTGTATCAACGGTAACGCCCTGACATCTGCTTTCTCGATGACCCACACGGCCTGGATGGGAGCTGTGCCCGGCACTCTTCGATGTTGCGACGACGCCAAGTGAACTCGATGGCTGGTGACTTCAACCCGCCAGTATCGCGCACCGCGCTGCAAGCGCTCTTTTTGACGGTGAGAAGCAACCTTTGTCGGATCGTTGATTGCACGTCGTAACGCATTCTTCGGGCGGGGAAGCGTGCCGACATGGCTTAGGACGAGTCGCAGGATGTCCACACAGGCTCGCTGGTGTGAGCCGCTTTGGTAGCGTGACTGAATTTGCACTCTGGGCCCGGCGCAGTCCGTTAGGCGTATCCCCAGCTTCGCAACCGTTCGACCACTTCAGGACTTCTTGAATATTGAGCGTCTCGGGACATGTACCGTCCCACCCGCGTGGCAGAGCGGACCAAAGAATCGGGCGCGGCAGAAATCTGGGCCAAGTCTCTCGCTTCGAGTGGATCCTCATGAATTCTGTACGAACGAACACGACCGCTGTCGGGTTCTACGATCACTTTCGTGTCACCCTGATAGGCAGCAATCGACAGTACGTCCCAACGTCGGATACTGTCATCGGTTCCTATTTCCCGTAGACGGTCACTCGGGGCCAGACCGGCGGAAACTGCGAACAACGGTTCTGGTCTCACCTTGTCGAGGAGGTCGAATAACGACCGGGCGTATGGTGTCGACCGCTCAGCCAAGCCGCACATCCTCAGTGTCGTGGGAACTAAGTCGATCAGGCTTGCCCACCCTGTGCCAACTGACCCGCCTGACTCATCCCGGGGCAGGCGCATCCAGAGAGGTATACGGACCACTTGCTCATCGACCCGCAGCCCATGACCGAGGAAGCCGTGCTCGCCGAATGCCTGGCCGTGGTCGGCCGTGACAAACATGAGCGTATTCTCCCAGCGATTGCTCTCTTTGAACGCCTCGATAATCGCGCGAAGCCGGCCGTCCATCGATTGAATAGCGCGGCAATACGAATCGTGCATCGACTGAAGTTCTTTCTGAGTCGGGTGCCAGAGTCCAGCCAGTAGGGGTACTGGATCATCCCGAACTGCAGAGCGTCGCCACCACTCAGCGAGTCCGCGCGAACGCAAAAGTGGAGCGAGGTAGGGTTCGTGAGCGTCTATGAGATTGACGAAGCAGAATACCGGTTGATCCTTGCGCTGTTGCCTGAGCCAGATTTCTAAGGACCGTTCGATCCATGGGGAGACTTTTCCGGAACAGCAATCCTCGGTCTCTGGGTCCAAGGACAAGCCGACCAGATTCATGAGGTTCCAGCACCGTGCTATCGAACTGCCGACTTTCGCGCCTGAGAGTGTCGACAATAGCCTCGGAGAAAGCGAAAGTCCTCTCCGCAATAGCCGGAAAGGGTTCGCTGCGCTGCCCGATCTCGCCAGCATCTCTGTCGGCCGTAATTTGCGTCTGGGCGAAATGTAGTCCTTCCACAGCGTGGAGAAGCGAATGTACCTCTCCCAGAACTCGCCCCAAACGGCCGCGTCGAACCCCCTAAGTAAACCCATCACCGGGCACAGGAGTCCATTCGCAGACAAGCTCGCGGTCGCGTAGCCTCCCTCTTTGAGCATTTCGGCCAGGGTCATGAATTGACTGTCCAACCGACTTTGCGCCCGCAAATGCACGCCATGCTCCCACGGGTAGAGGCCAGTGAACAGGCTGGCGTGGGAAGGCAAGGTCCAGCTCCCCGGGCTCACCGCGTTGGGAAAGGCAATGCATCGCCCTCGAAGGTCTGTAGCGAAGGGCATCGGGCCCACTCCGTTAGTACTTCCGGGGAAGTCGGACGCCCGAACGCAATCCATCACTACGACGAGGACGTTCGGGCGAGAATGCCGCGTCCCGTCGTCTCGGTACATCATCCAATCTTCGGCCCAGTAGAACTCGTCGCCAGTGTCCCGCAGCGTCGATTGGAAATCAACCGACCTCGTCGTACCGTGCCCTTCCGCTTCGGTTCCACCGCTAACCTAATCTCCATTACGGCGCTGGTCGGGCTAGCACCGCACCTTGTATGTCTTGCGCCCGGCTGCTAAATTCGACTTCTGAGCCAACCTATCTAGTTCGAGAGCCTGAAGTATCGCATTGAGGACCGAATCTTTCGGAAGGGACCGCGAGCCGCGTTCCGGTGCGTATCCATCTGCTGTTGGGCATTCGGGCACGGATCCTGGACCAGCTATCATTGAAGAAGGTCCGGTTCCATCCCGTCGTGAAGGCCCGATCACCTCGTTGATCCGGTACGGACGGGCTTACTTCGACTACCCTGACGTTCTTTGGCACATCTTTCGAGGGCGATTCCCATTCCAAGCGAAATTGCGTGACGGCACAATCCTTCAGATTAGGAACCATGCAGAGGCATTCAACCTCTCGGTCTACTCAGGTCTTGGCTGGCCAATCGACGGTGAGGCGCGCACCGTCACTGTTCCGGGGCGAGACCATCTGCCCCAACTCGTCTTTCGGGGGGCATGGGAGGATGGAGATCTCCTGGGAGTCTTTCTTCGCGAAGAGTATGCTCGCCTCGCCGTAGAGCATCGGACTGTTATCGACGTGGGAGCAAGTATCGGCGATTCCGTCCTCTATTTTGCAGCACGCGGTGCAGCCCGGGTCGTTGGCTTTGAACCTTTTCCCGTGGCGTCTGGATTCGCAACGTCGAATATCGAGCTGAACGGACTTAGTAGTCGAGCCAAGATCCATAGAGCTGCCTGCGGTCCCCGAGACGGTAAGATCCTGCTCGATGAAACCGCGGTAGGAACCGTAGCTGCTTCATCCGAGACTCGACCAGGCCGTCTCGAAACCGAAGTCTTCTCACTAAACACCATCATGAAGTCGATCGACGTCACGGATGCAGTGCTAAAGTTGGACGTCGAAGGCGCGGAGTACGACATTCTAGCGACCACGAACAGTGAAGTCCTGCGCAGTTTTTCTCAGATTTGCATCGAGTACCATCATGGTCTTCAAACGCTGGTCAGCCGACTGGGCGCGTTCGGATTCAACGTACGCTACACAAGACCACGGCATGATCCGCAAACCCGATGGGACGTAGGCCTCTTGCTGGCCAACAGGCCGCCGAAACCTTAGGCGATATACCGGCATGAACCAGAAGGATGCAGGCCAGAATACACTTACTCCGAATGTTGTCTTGTTCAACTCATTCTGGCCAAGAACCTCGCTTTACCGTTACTCAGTTGGACTATGGAGGGCCCTTGAACCCGGCGCACGGCTAGTCAACCTAGTGGGACATCGTCGACTTCGCGGTTTGAACTACGAAGGAGAGGTGGTGCAAGGCTTCCAGCCTGGAATTTGGGCATTCGAGTCTTGCCTCAACTGGCTTGATGCGTCACGAATCGTTCGGTCAGCGATTCGACAGGAGCTCACCAGCTCGTCCGACTCCCTCGTATTGCACTTTACGAACCCAGAGTGGCGCCCACTGAATCTAGCAGCGACTCATGTGGTGACTATTCACGACAATCCGAGCGCATTGATTCGATCGGACGCGTGGAGAATTAGCCCTCAACTGAAGTGGATGTTAGGTCGCCATCTCAAGGCATATTCAGCTGGTTACTACGCCACGGTTTCCTCGCACTACGTTGAGAGCAGCCTCAGGGCCTACGGATACTCAGGTCCAATCGAGGTAGTCCCACACTTTGTTGATGGATGTTTCCACCCGCTTCGAGGTCAACTTAAGCCGCGAAAGGACTTCGGGTTGCCCGATGACAGGGTGCTGGTCTTATCGGTGTCGTCGTCAACTCCCCGGAAGAATCTTGCAATTCTTACACCGGTTATGGAACGCCTTGGACCGCGGTATCGATTGGTCAGAGTTGGACCAGGTGTAGGTGATTCTATCAACTTCTCAGACTTGTCGGACGAGCGCCTTAACCTCCTCTACAACGCGTGCGACGTCTTTCTCGATCCCAGCACCGAAGAGGGCTTTGGTCTTCCGCCACTAGAAGCTCTTGCCGCGGGACTCCCAGTCGTAGCTTCAGACATCCCCCCTCACCGTGAGACCGTCGGTGGAGTTTGCGAATTGGTAGACCCTCACGACGCACGGGCTCTCGCTAGTGCGATTAGAGATGTGCTCGACTCGCACCCGGCGGAGAACCCAGCGGTCATGAGCTGCCTAGCACGGTTCTCAATACAGAGTTTCGGCGGCCGAATGCGCGGCTTCTATCGCAGGGTCATGAAGGGTGGCCCAAGAACCTAAGGGTCTGTGAGACTTGACAATTGTAGCCCCTCTCTACGGTATCATTAATGGTAACGGTGCCCACCCTCGAGAAGTTCGTCCCCGAGGCGCCAGACTCTCGAGCATTGCCAGAATCTGTCCCGACGCAAGAGTCTCTTGCATCGAGAACACCATCGGGGCACTCTCACCCAGTTGCTGAGCGACGCCCTTCAAAGTGGAAGTGCGGACCTCCCCGAACCCTTCGCAAGGGCTACGCAGAGTCGTACGGCCTAATCCAGCGTCTGAAGGGCTTGATGCTGCACCCCTCGCTCCTCGGATTCCGGATTTCTCACCCTGACCCCGGCGCTACATCGTTAGAATTTCAGAGACGAGAACTTGCGCGGCAACCTTGGCCGCTAGTGCGGACCAAGGTCTTCACCAAAGAGAACCAACGCTTCGTCCTAAATGGAGAAGAGTACGAGTACTTCTATCATGACTACCACCTAACTTGGACCAACGAAAGATGTGTAGAGGTCCCGCTAGCAATTTCGTGGATGAGTCGGCCGGGCCGACCTCGCTGCCTTGAGATTGGAAACGTACTCTCGCACTACGTGAGTGAGAGACCGACTTGGACGGTCATCGACAAGTTTGAGCATGCACCCCACGTGCTGAATTACGACTTGCTTGATTTCGATACCGACGCGAAGTTCGACTGCATTGTGAGTATATCTACGCTAGAACACGTCGGGTGGGATGATTGGCCCCGAGACAAGACTGGAGCAAGCACGCGGAAGGCATTGGCCAAGGTTCGACTGCTGCTGGCTGACAAGGGAGCTGGGTTGGTGACTCTTCCACTCGGTTACAATCCGTTCGTTGACGCGGCGTTGAGAGATCCTCACTCGCTCTTCGACAGAGTAGATTTCTTGAGGCGGGCGAACTGGGAGAATGATTGGGTCCAGGTGAGCGGATCAGACGCCTTTCGCCTTCAATATGGGAAGTGGCGAATGGGCGACTTCCGCAGAGCAGATCAGGCTCGTCCCAAGGGCATCTTTCCGCAGTGTAACGCATTGGCAATTTGCCAAGTGAGCTCGGCTTCTGCGTAACTCGGGAGGGTGAAAGTCGGCTCTGGGAGTCGAGCCAAAGTCCTGGAGAGAACACTAGTGACGATAGGCTGGCGTAGACCCCGCTTCCTCTGGTACCGCTGATAGAGCCACGAGAAGGGAGGTCGCCAGCGCTCACTTGCGGAGATCGAGTGGAGCGTCTGGCCTTGCCCAACACTCCTGACTTCGCCCTAGTGATACGCGGAACGGAGATGAGTTGGTTATGGATGGAGCTCGCGCTCAGCGTTGGTAGCCGGACTGACCGTAGACCAGTCGATGTGGGTTTGCACGGATACGAAGCGAGTATTGTACTCGGCTCGGAAGTGTGCCCCACGTCTCGACTACCGAGTCCTTCGAGAAATGGAAAGGCAGCGTTGACTTGATTGGCGGCGTGTCTCCTTCCGCTGTAGACTCTCGTTCCACGCTCTGTCAAGTCCTTCCTCGTCATTACCGAGGCGGCGTCTACCTTCAAGGTGCAGATTCCCCCCCGCGGTCGATAGCGGACAACCTCCTTCCTTGGCCGGGTCAAGTGCGAGCTGGTGAACCGGGGTGCTCATGCCGCCGACGCTTCACGAGGGTGTGACTGGCCGGAAAGTTGTTACGTTCGAATAGGATCCGCTTATCGGTGGCCGGAAAGGTGAGTGCCTGCCAGGGTATGAAGAAGAGCCTGCTTGTCTCCCGAAGAAGAGAGGCCCCCTGCGACGACCAGCATCTTCACCGGCTCTATCGAGAATTCTCTCTTCCTGAATTGCACGAGTGTGTGGGAACTCATGGCCTTAAGCATTTGTTCTATCGGCCATTACTCTTGTAGGCTCATCTCGACTGACTCTTAGCGGAGGTCACATCGGACGACCATGCAAGGAACGATAACCGTTCTCGTGAACTCATACACCCGGATGGCCTATCTCAACGAAGCGCTCGCTTCGGCTGTCAACCAAGATGTGGATCGTCCATTCGAGGTCGTACTGGTCCGTGCCAATCCTCGCTTCCGGATCTCCTCGGAGAACGAGTCCACTGCTCGGACGAAAGGAATCACGATCGTTCCCGTTGACGTACCGCCTGGTCCGGTAGGATTCGCGTTGAGTCGTGGATTCTCCGCGTCTTCGGGCGACTACATCTCCATCTTGGACGACGATGACCTGTGGGAACCGCACAAATTGCGGACAATAGGCGAGGCCCTGGATTCCGCGCACGACGCGGTCTATATCCACAACGGCCAGACCTTCGTTGACGAGAGGAACTCGGCTCTATCGTCTGTTAGCACGCATCGCATCATCCGGCACCCGTCATCGATGGTCAAGGGGGGACAGTCGACTCTCATCGATACCCGCGACGCAAAGGCGGTATCTCGCTGTCGGTACTACGGGGCCGACTTCAACAACAGCTCCACGACTATCCGCAGAGACCTGGTGACAAGTGCCAAGTTCAGGTTCGATCGAGTTAAGCGAGGGGAGGATTCGATCCTCTTCTATCTTGCGCTGGCGAGTCAACGAAAGATTTTGCTTCTGTCAGATCGCCTGACTCGCTACCGCATTCATAAGAGTGGATCTACTGCCGCCATCTTGGCGGGGTCGACGACTGCGAGGACAGAGAGCTCGCTTCGGTTCCTGCAGGATGAGAGAGATAGTGTACGGCTCGCACGAGAGGCACTCTCTATAGACGTTGCTCCCGAAGTTCGGTGGTTGTTGGACAGTGACCTGGCTTATTGGGAATCGCTCTGCGACATCGCCACTGGCGCCGTCTCCAGAGACTCCAGCGGCTCAAGAATTCGAACCTTGCTGGGGAGTCGCCGCATACGGCCTGGAACGAGAGAAGTCTATGTTGCGCTAGCCCTAACTCTGGCGGGGTTCCTCCCTTGGCTAGCCAAGAGTTGCTTCCTGACGTGGAGACGGATCTGGTAGCGCGAGCGGCATCGCTGGCCATTTGCTACAGGCCCTTCCTAGCGAGGTGGAACCCGGAGGGCTAACCCATCAACAATACGGCATCCATCGCGCCGACACGATCTGAAGAGGGGACTTCTAACCGTCCGAACACAGACAGGTAACAGCGTCTCCTAGTGGACGAGAGAAGCACGACATACTCGGCCGACCATACTAGCTGATCGACATCTGGCGATACGCTCAGAGATTCGAGAGCGCGTCTCGATTGCCTCGCGTACACCGGATTGTGGTGGTACTCCCGCTCCAGTATCATCACGTCCGATCCCATCGAACCTCACTCTGGCGAGTTCAAAAGGGCCCGCATCCCGTCTCCTGGTTGCCCGTGCCTAAGCTACATGCGCCGCCCTTCGCTGAGAGGACGACAAGGGGAGTCTGCGGGTCGAATCCGAGCGTCCTCAAGGGCGTACGATGGCCGTGAATCTGCTGCGAGAGTGGTACGCCGATACGACGGCACGAGTTTCGGATTGAAAACCACCGACTCTCCCGAGCTACCCGCCCCAGTGTGAAGTGGGTCCTTGGAAGCTTTGGATCGGCTTGCTATCGCAATCAGCCCCACCGCCAGGGGCCACAGGAAGAATGCACTGTACGAATATCCAACCATCACCGGAACCATGAACAACAATGAAGCACTCGACCCGAGGAAGTTCGATGCCGACTCAGAGACGTTGAATCGTCGAAGCACGACAACAAAGACAGTCCCCACACATATTGTCGCGGAAACGATTACACCGAAGCCTGGTCCTAGCAGGGACTGGTAAGCGGAAGTCCACTTGAGGCCCCCGGCAGCCGCGGATGTGGCGACAGAACCAGCGCCGGGATGTGCGAGAATCATCGCAAGACCCCCTAGGCCGACAGCAGTCGAAATAGTGAAGGTCCCTAAGAAGCGCAGCCATCCCTTCCTATCGTACAGTATCATCGGAACCGCAAGCAAGGCAGGGAACACCAGAGTGAGTGTCGCTAAGGAAAGAAGCACGCCCGAGAGCGAGCGCTTTCGACGAAGGAAAGCATAGGTCGCGGCGAGGACTAAGAATGTCACCATGAAGTGTGACGAGACAGTTCCTTCTGTTGCCCCCATGACTATGGGCAGGGAGACGAACAGTAGGGCGCTTACAGTGGCGAACGCCGGAAGGATAAGTCGTACGTTGGCCCAAACCATCAGGGCGCACAACGCCATAAAGACGTAAGTGGCGAGGTGCGTAGCGATGCCGGTACTGAAGTTAGCGAATGGAGTCGCGAGCATGAAACTGACTGGGCCATACGGAAGCGCCGCCGGCCCTCCCCACGGGTACAACCCATGCGTGTAGGGGTTGATTCCGTGTACCAAGTCGAACGCGCCAGAAGCGACTCCGATTCCGATATCGCCCGACCAATAGATGGGATCTGGCGAGTTGGTTATCGGTCGAAGCAAGCTTTCTCCTGCTGAGGCTAGAAGTGATATCGCTGAGCCGACGAGGAGCGTTGCTCTGGCTCGCTTAGTAGTCAACTCACTTAGGTTGAGTCTAGGCAAGTAGAGGAAGCACACGCCAAGAAGCGTGGACACTGCAACACTACCCGCGAGCGTCCCGATCTGTGTTTCAGTGGTCCAGTAAGCGTAGTGATAGAAGGAGAAGTACCAGAGAAAGGTGGTTAATACGTATGGAAGGACCACGACTGCACCAATCACTAGCTTCGTGACCAATTCGACTCGCCTGATCACGAAGACCAGCACGATGGCCAAAGCCGGGAAGACCACATAGATATCCAACCAAGACGGTAATCCTGGCGGAGTCGTAATCGGAAGTCGAATGGATGGCGCGCTCTGGGCGGTCTGAATGTAGAGAGCCGACGCGACGACAACCAGGCCGAGAAGCAAGTTGGAGTTCGAGCCGAAAAGTCTGACCACGAAGCCAAGATGGTATCGCGGGAGCGCAGTGACCGCACTCGCCACAGCCCGATCAGAACCACCGGGCTCCCCCTGACTGGTCTCCCAATACTCTTGAAGCGAACTGCGTGGCGCCACAGCCGGATCGCCTGACCTCTCGGCACTAGAAAACTGCAAGCACAGCTCCGTCGGTGGCCTTCCACCGCCACGCCTCTAGCAAGCGCATATCAGGGACCTCAGCAAGAGACTTCGTGCAGCTGCGAAAACCTCCGGGGCCAAGAACGGCCGGACGGTGGGACATTAGCAGTCCGCCCTCGCATGACAGAGCGCATGGCCCCACCCGCAACTTCAGTTGGATCACGCGGGTGGGCCTTCTCGTACTTATCCTTGTACCCCGGCGCCGCGTCGTCTGAGGGCTCACGTGTCCCTCACAGTGAGGTGCAACTGTAGTGCCCTCGCGACAGTCTCGTTTCCGCGGCGCCTCGCGACCGGCACATTGTGTGGCCCGGCCCTTATCGTACCGGGGCGACGCAAATATGCCGATATGGTCCAAGGCTGTCATGCTTGCCGACCCTCAGAGAACCCGGACAGACACCCGAACTTCCCCGAGCCAACCGGGCTCGCAAAGACCCAGAATTTCGAACGTGTTGCGGGAGCGACGTAGAAATTCCTGAAAAGCGTGCGCCTCATTCTTAACGGGAGATGGAGTAGCAAACTCATCGAATACGATGACCGTTCCTGGAACGATCCGCTTCCACAGGCTCTCCAAGACAACTCTGGTCGACGAGTAGAGGTCGCAGTCTACGTGAGCGAAGGCGACTGGACCAGGATTCTCGTCGAGGAAACCGGGGAGAGTCTGTTCGAAGAGCCCCTTATGCAGGCGGACGTTCTGCTCCACTTGGGGCAGCCTCCCTCCCAACGAAAAGGACCCTCTAGGGAACAGGCGATTCCAATCCGTCGGGAGACCCCAGAAGGAGTCGAACCCATGGATCACCCGTGGGCGTATTTCGCGGGCGATGTGGTTCACTGATTCACCGGCGGAGACACCGAATTCTAGCCACAGACCCTCCAGCCGCGCCGCGCTTACGGCGTGAGTCAACAGTTGGAAGCGGTCCTTAGCGACTACCTCGGAGCGACCGCTCAGCCCGAGGGGAGCTAGTTTGACACAGGTGACCATAAACAACAGCGACGAAACGAGTGGCCGGATTCTCGATCCTCTTCGGTTCAAAGCCGCGAAAGTCCCTCGTAGAAGATATTCGATCAGAGACGGACCATAGTGTCCCGACATATCAACGGTCGACTCCTCCGCTTCGGGGAAGTGAGGGTGACGCACTGGGCATAGAAGTAGTCCTATACGTGTAATAGAGAATCGTGCCATCGACTATCGGAGTGACTCGGCCGGCGCGCAAGTGCGGTTTGGACGTGCGGGAGATCCCCCCTCCTGAGCTGGGAGTCGGCAAGTCTGGGCTGGCTCCAGTGCTATATCGCGACCATGCCCTCTGAAGGAGAGCGCGTCTTCTCTTTCCCTCCTAATCCCAACGAGGCGCGAAAGTCTAGATAACAGGTCTCCCAGTCGAAGCCCCTCCTCATTCGGGAGAGAGCAGACTCGGCCATTTCCTCTCGTCGGCGCTTATCAAACATCAGGCTTCTCAAGGCATTCGCCAAAGCTCTGACACTTCCAGCCTCGACTAGCACCCCTGTTTCGCCGTCAACCACCGACTCGCAGAGCCCCGGAACGTCGTAGCCGACGACCGGACAGCCAAATGCTTGAGCCTCCACTGCCGCGAGACCCCACCCCTCCTTCTCGGAGGCGAGAGCGCACAAACTCGCCCGTCGAAGCAGGCTAGTCTTCTCATCCTCTGGTATCCAGCCGAGCAGTTGAGTTCGCGCTTCTACGTGGCAGTCTCTTGCAACCCTCTCTAGTTTCATCCTAATGGTCGGACTCTCGTAGCTTCCGAAGATCACAAGTTTCCAATCTCCCTCGACGAGCGAGAAAGCTCGAATAATCTCCTCGTGATGTTTCCACGGTTTGATTGGGCCGGGAGCTACGACCAGCGGCTCCTTGTCGGCGATTTCAACCGGGCCGGAATCGGCTCCCTCCTTGAAGATCGAGACGTCATGGTATCCGAGCTCCCGGACCTCTCGTTCGGTGCTCTTGCTTGGAACCATGACGCGACGGTCACGGTAAAGCGCGGGCGCCAAGCACCTATCCAAGATGTAAGCGAGCGGGGCCATTGGTCCGACTTTCCGCCACATCTGAGAGAATGGTACCACGTGGTGAATCAGGAGGACATCTTTGGTACCTCCACGGCCGCGAAGGAGGAAGGGAACGGAACTCAGTGTCTCAATCCTGATGTCAGGGGGGGCTAAGCCCTGGATGCGTGTGTCAAGGTGGTGTAAGAAGAACACTGAGTAGAGACTTCCGATTCGAAGTATGTCGAGCCCAGCGAACACCTCTCGACTCGGTCTGCCAGCCGCTCTCGAAGCAATCCATGCTACATCAACCCCATCACGGGCGAGCCTACGCGCCATCTCGCCGAGGAACTTCACATCCCCGCCCGCTCGATGATTGAGCGGATCCATCCAAGTGTAGACCGCTACGCGGGGCCTTATCGGCAAAGCGGGACGCGGAGATGTGGAGTCCCGTTGATCCACTTGGCCCTTACCTTTGCTACCACTCGATGTCACGCTGACTTTAACCATCGAGGGATGACTCGCCCGGAGGAATATACCTCCTTGTCCGGCGCTTCGTAGAGTGTTTCTCTCCACTCGAACGTACTCCGACCGAGACTTGGCGCGAGAGTCTCCAATATGTCAAGAGCTCGACCAGGAAGTCCCTGACGTACTTCATTGAAGTCCCTACTATCTTCGACTGGCCGGCGTCCCGATGACCCATTATGAGTGGGACCTCACTAACGCGAGCGTCGGGATGCGTTGCGAGCAGGTAGAGGAGCAATTTGTAGTACGGGACATTGGCGTCCAAGGATAGGGCAAGCTCGCGTTTCACTAGGAAGTAGCCGGATATTGGGTCCTCGACTTTACGCGCCCCGGGTATCAAGAGCTTCGCGAGGAACCTTGCCGCCCGGCTAATCACGCCCCGTAGCGGCGGCCAGTTGTTCCCTCCCCCAGGTATGTACCGCGATGCCACGACGATGTCTATGCCAGTAGAGGCTGCGGCCCAAAGCGACGGGAGGAGGTCGACCGAGTGTTGGCCGTCCGCGTCCATTTTCAAAACGAAGTCATTCGCGGACTGACGGATTCCTTCGAGTTCGGCGTGGGCAGGACCATGTCGAACAGTTCGTGATATCAAGCGGACGGAATACGCCCTGGTCGTGGATTGAAGTTGCGCAATGTAGTCGACTGTGCCGTCTGTACTACCATCGTCTACAAACACGAGTTCGCTGATCGGGGAAGTCGGGTGCTGGGAGAGGACTTCGTCGAGCCCGCTTACAAGCCGGGGGAGAGTCCGACCTTCGTTCAGTGTCGGAACCACTAGCGTGAAGGGGGCGGCTATCATGGGTTCGACCGTGTCACTCTCGACTGTGCTGCCCTTGCGGGAGGTTCGCTCAGGGGTAGCTCTTTCCTGGTCCGCGAAGCGGAGGAGCTCTCGGCAACACGGACCGCGCAATCCTTCCGGCTAGTGTCCTGTCCTTGATCATCCGCAGTCCTCTTTCCCTCGAACTCATGCGAGAACCTCAGGACCCGGACGTGGCTATCGTCGCACCCGGCCGCCACCGCGGCCGTCTGGTCCCGGACGCCGTTAACACTCATGACCTCGAACGGTTCTGCTCGGGCCCCAAGTAAGGGAAGGTATCGTCCGGGAGTTCGTGCGAGGCGATCCTCATCGTTCCACGCGGGAATAACGATGCTGACCCCGGGAATCCCGGTCTCAGAGCTCATTCTGGGTGACAATCATCGAGGTGACGGTATTTTGTTCTTCCGCCGGAGTAGGAGTATAACTCGATAGTAGGAGCGGCTCTCTATAGTCACGGTCGCTTGAATCACTCATCCACGGGTAGATGGCTCTCGGTTTCGTTTCCGCGGGGTGAGCGGTAGGTCGACTCCTCGTCTGTGGACTTAAGGTAGATGACCACGGGTCCTCACACCCGATCTCCTTTCGCGTTCCAAACGTACCCGACGTCCCGAGGTCCGTTCGAATCAACCTTCTATTCCCCCGGGGGGCGCCGGGCCAAAGGGGACGGGTCAGGTGGACGGAATCCGTCCCCAGGCTTCGACTGGACGCGAATGTTTATCCCCGAAATCGGCCGAGCTTGTCGAGGCACCATGTCCGCGCGAGAAGAGGAGATCCGGGCCATCGCCTACCACCTGTGGGAACAGGAAGGCCGACCGGAGGGCCACGCCCAGGACGAATGGCTCCGGGCCGAGTCCGAATGGGAGACACGCCACCGGAAGAACGCCAATCCGGGCCGGCCGAGCTCGTTCCTCCGAACGAGGCCCTCCGGCTCGGTAGCCATCCCTCGCTACCGGACGGAACGGTCGTTCTAACGAGAAGGGCGACGGGGGCCACGAGACCCCCGGGACGACCCCAACTTCCCCACGAGGGGGAATCAGACCCGCCGTCGGTAGCGGCAGAACCGTAGGGTCACTGCTCGTCCCACGCCGACTTCTTCGGCGGAGGCTCGTCGTGGATCCGAATGGCCGGAGGAAGGTCGGGTGGCGGGGGCGTCCGTTCCTCCGGAGGAGGCGGCGGCGGAGCCGCGGACTCGGCGATCGAGAGCGGTAGCCCTGCTTCGGCCGCGATGGAGGCCATCGTGGCCCCACTCCGCCGGCGCCGCCGTACCAGGACGGCCAGGAGCAGGGTTACGACGACGGCGAGGATCACCGCAACGACCAGGGCGTCTCCGTAGTAACCGAAGAACCCGCCGTGGGAGAGGATCGCGGAGGCACCTCCGGCGACGGACGACTGGAAGGCGACCGTGAGGTTCTGGCCGGAGCCGTTCACCGTGAAGCTCCCCCCCGACGGGGAGACGGTGTAGCCCGAGACGCTGACCACCGCGAACGGGTACGTCCCGCTCGCCTCCGTCAGCATGATCGAGGAGGCGCCCGAGCCGTACTGGGTCCCGTTCACCACCACCGACCAGCTCGTCCCGTTCGTGAGCCCTGACTCCGTGAAGTCGACCGGGTAGAGCGTCGGGGGCCGCGGCACGAACGCGACCGCCTCTGTGACGATCGTGCCGTCGATGACCGAGATGGTGTTGGCCGCGTTGTTCGCCGAGTAGATGCATCCGTTCGCGGGATCGACGGTCAGCGTGAAGGGTGTGCTCCCCACGGTGATCGTGCTCACGGCGGCGTTGGGGACCGAGGAGATCGCGGTCACGGTGCCCGGGTTGAGCGCGTTCGCGACGTACACGTAGCCGTTGCCGCTGTCGAACGCCGGATAGTAGGCATTGGTGCCCTCGAGGAACGTCCCCGAGAAGGCATCGGTCGTGGCGTTGATCACCGCCCCGCGGCACGGGGCTCCTCCGCCGGGACACGCTGCGGGACCCGTCTCGGTCACGTAGAGCTCCCCGTTGGCGGAGTCGAAGGCGATCCCTCGCGGCCCCGTGTTCATGGGCAGGGGGACGGTGGCGAGGACCGTTCCGGGCGTCCCGGAGATCACCGAGACGTTGTCGGTCGCCGAGTTCACCACATAGATCGACCCGTCGATCGGGTTGAAGGTGATGCCCTCGGGGGCGTTCCCGACACCGATCGTCGCCAGTGGGGTCGCGTTCGCCCCGTTCAGCACCGACACGCTGTTCCCCTGATCGTTCGCCACGTAGACGAGCCCGTTGACGGGGTCGAAGACGCCCTGGATCGGCGCGTGCCCGACCAGGACATCGGCGACATGGGCGTAGGTCGTCGCGTTGAGGATCGTGACGTTGTTCGAGCCCCAGTTCGGGACGTAGAGATACTGGTGGACGGGATCGTAGACCGGCGCGTAGGGGCTCTTTCCCACGGTGATGCTCCCGCTGTTCGAGTTGGTCGTGCCGTTGATGACCGAGAGGTTCCCCTTCGCCTCATAGGACATCACCACGCTGCCGGTCAGCGGGTCCCAGACGCCGCCCCACGGCTTCGCGGCCGGGACGTTCACGGTCGCCACGACCGAGTTGTTCCCGCCCTGGACGACCAGGCTCCCGCTCGGGACGCTCGGCACGTAGCCGTTCGTCGACCCGATCGAGTAGTTGTAGGTGCCGTTCGCGACGTAGAAGACGATCAACGAGCCCGTCGAGGACGAGGAGTTCCCGCCGAGCGTGACGGTCCAGTTCGAGCCCGTGGGCAGGCCCGTTTCCATGAACCGGACCGGGAACAGGGGGCCCGCGGTGGACGCCGAGGGCAGTGCGGCGCGGGCCGTCCCGGTCGCCGTCGCTCCGGCCGCGGGCACGGCGAGGCCGAGGAGGAGCGGCACGAGCAGCAAGCCGAAGATGACGGTCGTCAGGAGACGCGAAAGGGCGGTAGGGACCCGGAGCATCGACTAAGAAAAAGTCGGTCACGCGTATTTAATGCGTACGGATGCGCACTAATTCCGTTCCGGCACGCTTTCGCTCCTCGAACGTGCGGGTCGAGCTCGAGACCGGCCCTGCCCGGGAGGGCTCTCCGTTCCGCAGAGGCTCCTCCAGCCAGCCGCAAGGGTCGGCCCGAATCGTTCACGGAAGAAGGTGGGGGAAGGGGTTGGACTCCTCCCGCTGCCGGGAGGGGGCCCGGTCCGTCAGGCCGGCGCGCGGGTCACGGCACCACCAGATTGACCGAGGTCCCGAAGTTGGCGTAGGGATCGCGTGTCCCTCCGCACGTCGGGTCGTGGATGAAGGCGGTGGGCCCGCAGTTCGGGTGCTGGATGTACTCGCTCGCGAAGTAGAACCCGAGGCCGGGCACGAAGACCGCGGCCCCGTAGTCGCCCCACCGGGGACTGTAGTACGGCGTGCCGACCAGGTCATACTCCGAGAAGCCGTCCTGGGGCGACTGACCGAGCGCGCTGATGTAGAGGTGGCTGCCGACGAGCCCGTCCGAGCTCAGGGTCAAGCGACCGAAGGCGCTGCTCGGGTAGTACCCTCCATGGTGCACCCCGGTCGGCCCTCCGTTCCCCGAGAGGGAGAAGGAGATCACGGCGCCCTGTCCGGTGGTGACGCCGGCCGCGATCGTCGGGTACACGATGTCCTCGTGGGCCGCGGAGACGTAGCCCTGGGTGCTGAGCGTGAGCGGCCCCCCCGAGTTGAACGAGGAGGTGCCGAACGCCCAGTAGGCCGCGCCGATGTGCAGCTCGCTCGCGCTGCCGAACGTCTGGTCGACGAGCGTGCTCACGGCCGTCCAGATCTGGCCGCCGTTGTAGGAGGCCTCGGTCGCTCCGTCCCCGTTGCTCTCGATCCCGCCCTCGGAGCACTTGCCGTTCGAGAGGTGGCTGAACTTCACGCAGTTGTCGCCGAGGGGGATCGGGCCGGCCTTCTGCGGCGCGAGGCCGCAGTAGCTGCCGAGCGCCGCCGGGCAGGGGACTCCCTCGTCCAGATAGGACTGGAGGCCCGTGAAGAGCTGTTCTCCGAAGGTGATCCCGCCGCAGGAGCCGCAGCCGGCGCTGTTGAGGGCCCCGAGGTGCGTCCAGTCGAACACCGCGATTCGGGTGTCGCCACTGCCGAAGAAGTCGAGCGAGGCGACCATGAACCCGGAGCCGTCGTGGTGGTTGTCGAACTGCGTGGCCATCGGCGTCGCCGCGGGAATGACCTCGTACCAGCAGGAGAAGACCGCCGTGTTGCACGACCCGTCCGGTGTGGGCATGAGCCCCATGTTCACGTAGGCCATGTGCACCGTGGATCTCCCGTGCTCGAGCGCGCTCTTCTGGAAGGCGAACTCTTGGGCGCCATTGAAGCCGAGGCATCCGAACGCCGGGCAGGCCGGGATCGTCGCCCCGTTCAGGTTGAACTCATCGTAGAAGAGGAGGAAGGCATCCCGCGTGTTCCCGATCTTCGTGAAGTCGTTCAGGAGGTAGCCCTGGCCCGGGTCAGAGTTCACCGAGTTCGGGTCGAGGAAGTAGACGTAGTAGCTGCCGAGGGGGTTGTTGGTCTCGCTGACGGCGATCCCTTCCCGGCAGGTGTCGTACACCCCGGCAAAGCAGCCGGCGAACGTTCCGCCGACCGCCTCCGACGTGGTCGAGACGAACTCCACGATGAACCAGTGGCCCCCGTTCGAAGGATCGTAGAGGCAGGCGACGTCGCCGCCGCTGCTGTAGTTCAGCGCGGTGAGGCCCATCAGGCTGTCGAGGGAGATGGGGGGAGAGGCCGCGGTGAGGTCCGTGTGGAAGACCTGGACCTCGCCGATGTTGATCCCCTCTACGACGTAGCCGCCGCCCGCGCAGAGCGCCTGGTCGGGAGGCTCGATGTCGAACCCGTAGAGCCCGCCGTTCTGGGTCGCGTTCTGGGCGTACCCGTTCGTCAGCGCCCCTCCGTTAGTCGAGGTGACCGGATCGCATCCCGCTCCGAGGGGCTGACAGCTGACGGTCGGGATCAGGGAAGCGGGGTCCGTGGCCGCGGTCGAGGAGGGCCGATGGGAGTTCGCCGCGGCCCTCGGGTTCGACGAGGGCAGGTGTGAATTCTGTGGGTAGAACGCGGCGAGGCTACCCGCGCCCGTGGATGCGGCGGCGGTTCCGTGGCTCGGCGCGACCAGCGTCGGCCCCGAGAGGCCGAAGGCGCTGGAGGCCCCCGTAGCCGTGGGGCCGGTCGTCCCCATCGGGACGGCCGACATCGCGGGTGCGAGGGAAGCCCCGCTCGGCGCGGCCCCGACCGCGTTCCCCGGCGAGACCGAGAGGCTCGTGCCGGTGACCGCGAGCATCGAGAGGGCGATGAACGCGATCGTCACGTTCTTCAGCATACTGGCTCTTTGAGGTGACCACATATTCCGTCCGGAGCGTGCGACTCCGTAGCACGGGGGTAAGAGTTCCCCTTTAAAAAACGTGGTTATACGACGGGTTCTGTGCCCCGAACGGGCCGTCCCGCGCATCGAGGACAGGGCATCATGGCGCATGGGTTGGCTAGCGGGGAAACAGCGACCCGGCCCCGACCTCGTGACTACCGTTCGCTCCGGAGCCGCACCTGCGGCGAACCCGGCGCTCCGGTAATTCTGGGCGCGGCATTAAATCCCAGGGGACCGCGTACTTCCGGGGCGTGACCGCATCACCTGCCGTCCCGCCTTCGGCCGCTCCCCCTTCGAATCCGAGTCCCCCCGCGCACGCGCGCGGACCGTCCGCCTTCTTCTCCGGGAAGCGGAGAACGCCGATCTACATCGGGATAGCCGTCGTCGTCGTGGTGCTGCTCCTGCTCCTCGTGCTCGTGCTTCCGAGCCTGTTCGGTTCCTCCTCGGGTTCCGGTACCTCGCCGAAGGGGCTCACGTACGATCAAGCGCGGCCGATCGCCAAGAACGCCGTCTCCAATTACTCGGGAGGCGGCTGGGCGATCCTGCTCGCCTTCGGATACACCGTGAGAGAGTCGTTCACTCTGCCCGTCAACGCGACCGCACAGGGCCTCTCCGGTTCGACCTGCACGTTCACCCCCGCCGCGAACTCATCGGCCAGCATCACGATCCCCGCGGTCACGGCCAACCTCACGTCCGGCGTCGCTTCCGGCTGGCTGTTCATGTTCCGCAACGCGGTGGGGAACCTCTCGCTCGTCACCGTGACCGGTAACCCGGGCACCGTCCTCGGAGCGATCTCCGGGTCGGCCTGCTCGACCGGCTTCGGGCTCCTCGCCACGGTACCCCCGAACGTGATGGATTCGAGCCGGGCGGCCGCCGCGGTCGCCAATCAGTCGAGCGCGTTCCGCTCGGCCCATCCGAACGCGACCGTCATCTTCGGGCTCGTCGGCGGCTTCAGCTTCCTGGTGGGACCCGAGTGGGACGTCATGTACACCACCTGTACCCCGTCGACCCCTTCGGGGACGCCGGGAAGCCAGTTCAACGCGACCGTCGGTGGTCTGAACGGGACCGTGCTCTCCTACGCGACGTCGTCAGTGACCTGCTCGAGCATTACCCCGACCGGCTCGAGCTCCACTCCCCTCGGCTCCGTGCTCGGCGTGGCTCTCTTTAGCGAGTACTCGAGCGGTTCCACCAATCTCTACAACATGACCGTGGAGATGGCGGCCAGCGGGCTCACCTGGCTGGACACGATCCCCGAGATTACCGGCGTCGGCGGGCTCGTCATCAGCAGCCCGTGGACCCTCACGGCGACGGACAGCGCGGGCGCTGTGGTCGCGACCTACAGCTCCTCGTCAACCAGCTGGACCGGTTCGCCGTCCTATTTGATTTCGGCGGGCGATGGGCTAACCGTCAGTTCGCCCGTTCAGCTGGGGGGGGACGCCCTGATCCTGCAAGGAACCGGGGCCTACTCCGGATCGATCGGGACCACGTTGTAGGAAGAGGGCCTGCTCCGGCCAACCCGGATGCTGCCGGAGATCGCTCCGGAGACATCGGGTGCTGCGCTGGCGAGGCCCGAGCGCCCCGGGAGGAGCGCCTCATCATAGTGAGGCTACCCTCGAGCTACGGACCGCCCCTTGACCGGGCGACCTCCCGGAACGCGATCGACCAGTCCTTTTCGGCAAGGCCCATGGCGATCGCCCGTTCGAAGGACTCCCGGACGAGCTCCGCCAGCGGGACCGGGAGACCCGAACGCTCCGCGGCATCGAGCAGGATGCGGATGTCCTTGAGTCCAAGCGTCGCGGGCACTCCTCCGCCCGGCTCGGCCACCCCCGCGACCCCTGGGCCATAGATGCGGTAGATCGGGGACGAAAAGAGCGTTCCGACCAGGATCGAGAGAAAGGCCGGCACGTCGCCCCCGTTCTTCGCGACGAGCGCGCAGGCCTCGGAAAGCCCTTCGAGCATGGACGTGATCAGGAAGTTCCCCGCCGCTTTGGCGAGATGGGCGTGCGCGGGGACCGGGCCGAACCGCCACGTGCGGCCCAGAGGCTGGAACAGTGGCTCGAGCCGATCGACATCGCGTGGATCTCCGGCCACGACGAAGTTGAGCTGACCGGCCGCCGCGGCCTCGGGCCGGCCGAACATCGGGCTCCCCACGTACGAGAGCCCATGCTCTGCGTGGGCGCGGGTGAGCTCTTCGGCGAGGAGCGGGGAGACCATCGACAGGCAGGCATGGACAAGCCCCGGCCGGGCGGCAGTGAGCCAGCGGTCCGTGAGGAGGACCGATCGGACGGCGGCGTCGTCGAAGAGGACCGAAAGAAGGAACTCGCCCTGCGAGGCGGCCTCCGGCGTATCGGCCCGGCGGGCGCCGAGCGCGACGAGACGATCCACCGCGGGCGCGGAGCGGTTCCAGACGGTCACCCGATGGCCCGCGCGGAGAAGGTTCTCGGCGATCGGCACGCCCATGTGCCCAAGCCCGATGATCCCCACGTCCGTTGACGTCGTCATGCATCTGCCACCTCGGGGCACGGCAGGGCCGCTGCCCGACATTTCCTTTCGCCCCGGCGGAGGACGAGTGGGGGAGAGCGTTATCCTTCCCTCCCGGCCTGCCGAACGTACCTCCCACTAAGGGGGGGAGCGGGGCCATCCCAGAACGGGACCCGTTGAGCTATTCGTGGTAGTCTTCGGAGACGATCTCGTCCTCCGACCACTCTTGGAGGGGGGTCTTCCGGATGCCGGCGGCTCGGGCCAGGGCGTTCCGGGTCCCCACCTTGGCGAAGTGGGGAGCGTTCGCGGCGCCGATCTCGACGTCCTTCCCCACCCCGGCCAGTGCTCTACCCATTTCGTGCAAGTGCTCGCGGAACTTCGGTCGGTCGGTCTTCTCGCTCATGGTCCGGCGCTTCGCGTCCGGTCGACTAGTGCAAAAGCGTTCGGGTGCACGGGAACCGCGTCGGCCCCGCCGGGCTCGTTCGATCCCTGCGGCCGCTCGTTTCCGCCGTGAGAACGGGAGGAAGAGAGGCCGGCCTGCTCGCTCGGGGTGTCCTGCTTCGCGCTACGCACCGGGGAGGTGCTCCTCGGCGTCGTGGGAGATACAGCTCTCGGCCGGGAGCGGCTCTTCGGAGTCGACCGCGCGGTTGATGGTCAGCTCGTTCACGACGTGGAGCATCTGGGTGATGTGGAGCAGGTCCTCGATGACCCGCTCGACGGCGAGGGAGTCCCGCTGGGAGGGGACACGGGACGGCAGCTCCCTCGCGAGGGCCTCCAGGACCGGCACGTCCGAGTGGACGTCGTTGAGGACGAGGTTCGCCTCCTCGGCGGAGCACCGGTCGAAGGCGGCGTTCGTGCGGCTCAACAGGGTGCCGAACCGCCCCAGACGGGCGGCGACCTCCTGGGCGACGTCGTCCGGGACATTCCAGTGACCCCCATCGGGAGGGCAGATGTTCTGCCCGAGGGCGTAGAGACGGTCGCCGAGGTCCTCGAGGAGCTTCGCGACCATCCGGAAGCCCATGTGCGAGTGGTGATGGAAGGCCCCGATCTCCTTCGCGACCCGGAAGTTGCCGCAGGCCATCATCAGCTGGCGGACCATGAGGCGATAGACCTTGTCCATCTCGTTCTCGAGCGCGGCGAGCTGCGATCGGTCCGGACGGTCCTGGCCCAGCGCTCCCCGACGGCACTCCTCGACCTGCAGGAGGAGGAGACGAACGAGGCGGTTGAGCAGCCGAGGCATGGTGTAGCGGGTCGGGTCCACGAAGTTCTGGATCACGACCCGGTCCTTCCCGTCCTCCACGATGCTTGCGCCGAGCAGCTTGCCCACCGCCTGGCCGATCTCGTTGCGCTGGGCGCGGGTCATCCGGCCGTTGAGGGTCACCTGGTCCTGGCCCGTGACGTAGGCGCCGACGACGATCCGCGGGAGAAGGTGGGGGTCGGCGTTCTGGGCCGCCACCGAGACCGATCGCTCCCGCGGGCGGTTCGGGCGGGAGACGGCGGTCTCGACCGAGAGCTCGATCCGACCGCTGCCGAGGTCGTGAAAGCGGAGGGTGTCGCCGTGGTGCACTCCCACCGACTCGGCCCACGACTTCGGGAGGGTCACGGTGAGCGACGCCACTCCGGTCCTCTGGACCCGGCGCAGGACGTCGCCCGCCTCGGAGTGAGCTTCCACGGATTCGGCGGTCATTGGTAGTACCGAAAGGGGTCAGGTTTGTATGGAGATTCCATAGGTTTAACTATCTCATCAACAGCGCTTGACGAACCCGAAGGCCGGAGGACGCCTCCGGCTGACGAGGGATGGGCCGGCTCCATACAATTTCGTCGCTGAAAGGAGGAACCGACCGATGGATGGCCCGGAGCGAACGGCCGTCGTGAACCGGTCCTCGGTCCCCGCGGCGCTCCCACCGGCGGGAACCCTCGAAGGCGGCGCCGCCGATCACCGGGAGTCCGGGCTCCCGTGCCTTCCCTTCTAAGTAGGCCGACCGATGGGGGGGCACATGGCCGATGCGCCCGTCACGTCGCCCCACTTCCGTATCGTCGACGTCGCCGAGGGCGTCTATGCGGCGATCGCCACGGACGACGGGTTCGGCCTCTGCAACAGCGGGATCGTCGACCTCGGCGACGCGACGCTCGTCTTCGACTCGATGCTCACGCCCCAAGCCGGTGCCGACCTCCGAAGGGCCGCGGAGCGGCTCACGGGGCACCCGGTCGCCTACCTCGTCAACAGCCACTACCACGGCGACCACGTGCGGGGGAACCGCTCCTTCCCCTCGGTCCACATCGTGTCGACCCGCAAGGTCCGGGAGCTCATCGAGGAGCGGGCCGTCTCGATGCTCGAGAGCGACCGGGCCGAGGTCCCGGCCGAGCTCGAGGCGCTGCGCTCGGGCCGGAAGGTCGTGCCGGACCGGGACCGCACCGTCCTCACGAGCTGGTTCGAGGGGATCCTTGCGACGCCCAAGGGCACGGCGATCCCGGCCCCCGACCTCCTGGTCGACGATGCGCTCGTGCTGCGGGGACCTCGGCGAACGGTCGAGGTACGCTCCTTCGGGGGCGGGCACTCTCCGAGCGACGTCCTGGCCCATCTCCCCGACGAGAAGATCGACTTCCTGGGAGACCTCCTCGCCGTCGGGTTCCACCCGGGGGTCACCGATGGCTTCGCCGAAGAGTGGGTCCGCATCCTCGGGAAGGTACGGGGACTCGGGGCGGAGCGCTACCTTCCCGGGCACGGCCCGCTCGCGGACCACACCGGGTTCGGGAGGCTCGAGCAGTATCTCGAAAGCCTGCTCTCCCTCGCCCGCGAGGCGCGGCGCACCCGCCTCTCGCGCGAGGAGATCGCCGCGACGCCCGTCCCGCCTCCGTTCGCGGGCTGGACGTTCCAGAGCTTCTTCTCGGACAACCTGTTGAGCGTCTACGGTCGACTTCCACCCTGACGGGCCCGGGACCACCGTACGGCCTGCTACTCCGCCCGCAACCCCCAAGAGCGCCCCGCGTTCCTCCCGTTGTGCCTCGTGCCGGCTTCTGGTCCAACGTGCAACGGCTGGACCGGCGGGTCTACCTTCTCGGCTCCGCCGGCCTCGTGCGGAGCGTCGGCCGCTCGGCGACCTTCGTCTTTCTGCCGCTGGTCTTCGCCGAGATCTACCACCTTCCCTACCTTGTCATCGGGGCCCTCATCGCCGCGATCGTGCCGGTCAGCACGCTCTCGTTCCTGGCGGGGGGCTCGCTCGCGGACCGGTACGGGCGGAAACCGTTCGCGGTCTATCCGAGCTTCGTGAGCGCGGTCGTCCTCGCGCTCCTCTGGGCGTATCTCGACCATGGGGTCGCCTTCGTGATGGGTCTCTGGGCCGTCAACTCCATATTCGGCGGGATGACCCGCCCCGCCCAGAGCTCGATGATCGGGGACGTCACGTCGCCCGATCTCACCGTCACGGCCTTCGGCGTTCAGCGGGTCTTCACGAACACGGGCTTTGCCATCTCTCCGGCGATCGGGGGATTCCTTGCCCTCTCGTCGGGGCTGCCGGCGCTGTTCCTGTTCGCCGCCGTGACCTCGGTCATCGAGGGGATCGTGCTGCTCGTCCTCCTGCGCGAGACCTACGCGGGCGCCGGACGGACGTCCGAACGGCCGTTCGCGAACCTCACGACCCCGTTCCGGGACATGCCGTTCGTCTGGCTCCTCGTGGCCCTGGTCGGCCTCGCCGTGCTCATGAACCAGTTCTCCTCGCCGCTCACGCTCTTCCTCGGGTCGGTCCGCGCGATCCCGCTCACCGAGTTCGGGCTGATCTACTCGCTCAATGGCCTTCTCGTGGTCGTCCTGCAGCTCCCGTTCACCCGCATCATCGAGCGGCACCGCCAGTACCTGGTCTGGATGGCGGTCGGCGCCCTCACCTACGGTTCTTCGTTCCTCCTCTTCGACGCCGCCGGCTCCTTCCCGGCCTATCTGCTCGCGATGGGGGTCCTGACCCTCGGTGAGGACATCGTGAGCCCCACCCAGCAGTCGCTCGTGTCGAACTTTGCCGGGACGGAACGGCGGGGCAGCTACTTCGGGGCCTACAACGCGACGACCAACGTCGC
>JBJKRJ010000035.1:0-6721 GCA_046704665.1 Thermoplasmata archaeon
CGGCCTCCGACTACCCGAGCTGGCGGCACCTCGCGGCCGCCGTCCACCAGGCGATCGACTATCGGAACCGAAACGCCTCACCCAAGGTCCACAAAGTCAAACGGCGTTTGTGGGTGCGGCACTAGGCCGTCGGCTCACTTGTTCCAGTGCGCCCTCCATCGAAACTCAGGACGGCGCAGTGATCTTGGCCAACTTGTCCTTGAGCGCAGGCATTTCAAGCACGGCATTCCAGACGAGTTCCGGTCGTACGCGCCAGTACTCGTGCTTGGAGAATGCGCTGAACCCCCGCATCTTCTCCCACTGGACTTCGGGGTGGTGTTTCCGGAGGGAGAGCGAAACCTTCCTCGCGGACTCACCGACCACTTCGAGCTCGCGAATGACGGCGCTCTGACTCATCCATGAAGCGGCGAACGAGTCGTAGCCGGCCCGGCGTACCTCCTCGAGTCGTTCTACGGATCTCAGGATATCGCTCAGCCGGAGTGCGTCGCCGCGACGACCGGTCATACTGGAATCGCCTCGAAGAGCACCTGAGGTCGAATCAACCAGTGAAGCCCCCCCGGCTCGGCCACATCGACCTTTCGGTGGAGGACGCGTTCCAGGTCTTGGATGAGCCCCACATGATCGAATGCAGTTGCATCCGGGTCGAAATCGACCAAGAGGTCGACGTCGCTCTTGCTCGTCGCTTCCGAGCGTGCGACCGAACCGAAGACGCGAGGATTCCTTGCCTTGTTGGAGCGCACCGCGATTAGCAGCTCCTGGCGCTTCGTCCCGATGACCCCGGCAGGCCCAAGACCATGCCCTTGGCGAACGGGCCGTAGCTTTGGGACATCCCACAGCTTGGACTTACACCGCGGGCAACGAGGTGGGGACGTCGACCGAGGGCGCCAGACGTACGCACAACGAAAGCAGCCCGCGAGTCCATCGGGACCAAGGAGGTTAGTCACGACAGGATTCAGCGATATCGTAAGTAATGAAAGTTACTTAGACACACCACGCAGCGTGCCGACGGTCGAGAGCCAAGTATCAAGAAGTAACCCCAGCGTGTGGGCCCTCGCAGAGGGTGCAGTAGGAGTTTCCCGATCCGTCTGAGTTCAGATGCCTGCCGCTCGCCTATTGAGGAGCACTTCCGTGTAACTGGCACGAGTATTCGCGGGTAGGAAGTGGGGGTCTTGGGCGTTTCCGGTTTCTTCTTGTCCACTGCGAGAACAGCGCACATCCAACGGAGAAGCGAGTATAGACTCCCTCGCGAGAACGTATGACCACGAACTTTCCGGAGAACATAGTACTTCCAAAGCTGGCCACCCTCATCGACTCGTCGATGAACTTTGTCTCTGAGTACGAGACCGCGCTGCAGACGTTCCATAGAAACAGCGCGATGAGTCGTCTCATCGCCGAGAAGTCACTTGACGATCTCGAAGATCAGTTTGACCTCAACCGGAAGACGCTAGACGAGGCCACTCGGTCACTCTTCGTGGACTGGACTCACTCAACAGAATACAACAACCTAAGAACGAGATTTGACGGTCTCCTTGCCGAATCCAGAGCTGTTCTGAAGCTGGCATACCTGGGTGCCCCCCGGTTAACCGAAGTCCAACGGGCTTCTCGACTACCGACCAAAGCGAAGCGACTGACAGATCGTCTAGAGATCAGTCGAGAGGAGATTCAGAGCTGGTTAGCGCAAGGCCGGCAGCTACCCATCGCCCGAGTTCCTGCCTCGGCAAAGCACCCTCAGAGCCTTCCGCCGAGGTCAGCTGCACTCGAGCCGAAGTCGTGGCGGACCCTCTTTCCAAAGACATGGTGGGAGTGGCTCGGCATTGTTGTCGGATTCGCGGCCCTCGTCTACTACCTTCCCACACTGCTGGGTGTTTCTCGGCTTACCGCGGTCGTGGTTGGTCTGGTTGTTGTTGGATTCCTCGTCGGTCTTGACATGGTTGGAAGAAGGAGTATGGCAGGCCGGTCCCACCATTCGTGAAGCAAGAGCACTTCAACGGTGTCAGAGTCGGAGACGCAAGCCCTCGAGGTGTAGCCCCACAGCAGCCGAGCGCCCACCCTAACGAGTGGCAGAGAAGTGGGCGGCGAGTTCGTGAGGTACCTGTCGATCCTCGGTGGCCGCTACGATAGCCCGATCTGTTTCAGGAATGTCACGAGATCGTAGAACAGTCGCTCTTCGGTGATTTCGCCTTTCTCGTTCCAGGTTGCAACAGTACAGAACTCGATATGGAAGCGCTTACCGGTGGGCGGAATGACCTTGCCCCCCGGCCCGTTCATCGGCCCCGTCATGGTCCCCGAGAAATCGGCGATAGAGCAAGTGTGGTTGCCCGACGTGAAGAACACCTTGTACGGTCGGTTCACGAGGTGCTGGTCCGGGAAGGTCTTGAAGAAGTCGATGGCCTCCAAGTCATGGTTGTGCCTTCCCGTCGTCGGTTCGGCCTGGCCCGGCCAGTAGACCCGGACGTCCTCCGTATGACGTTTCTTGAACGTCTCCCACTGAGGGCTACTCGGGCCGGCGTTCCACGCATCGTCCAGTGTCTGAACGAGCTGCGCATACTACACCCTCTGCGGACGTTGGGCCTCTTCGCCATTCTGGGCCTTGCTCGGTGGTTCGAAAAGCCACTCCGGGCGATCGTTGAACGCATACCCCGCGATCTTGCGCGCCCGCCACCAGTTACGGATCTTTGCCTCCGAGACACCGTAGGCCTTCGCGGCCTCGGAGAAAGTGAGGAGCCCTTTCCCACGTAGCCGGTCGTACCGCGGCCTCAACCGGTGGTACCGGATGATGGCCTGCACGTTCCGCACGTGGAACGCCCGGGTCTTGACGGGATGCAAGCGGCGTTCGTTCAGCCGCTGAGCGATCACGGCCGGTGTGGTCTCGTCCAGCATCTGATCGACCGCCTGGACGATGTCCTTGGGCATGCTGTACTTCTGCGGACCCGTGAGGGGCCGCGGAACCTCGAGCTGCCGCGTCGTTCCACCTCGGAATCGCACGCTGGCGAGGATCTTCTCGCCGTTCACCAGCGTCACGTCCTCCACCAGCAGACGAGCGACCCGCTTCCTCTCCTGCGCAGGGGTCCTCGGGTCCCGCCACATGCGCGGAACATCGGTAGCCAGGGCCCGCACCCGGACCCGCTCTTCGTCAGTAAGCGGGTGCCGCGCCGCGGAATCTTCTCGCTGGTAGGTCTCCTGCGCCTCTCGCCACAGGTGGATCTTCTCGTTCCAGTCGGCCTCGAGGGTGGCCGCCACCAGTCGGTTGGTCGGGTCGACGGCCAAGTAGCGACGGCGCGCCATGTCCGCCTCGTAGCGGGTCCGCTCCACCTCCTGGTAGCGCATGCGGTCCGCCTCGGCGAACCGCTCCTCGACCTCTCGCTGGACTTGGAGCGCCACCTCAAGGGCGAGCGGAGTCACGGATCTCACGAGAAGCTCGCCGATCGCTTCGTCCACTCGGTTTCCGTGAACGGACTGGCAGGGCCGGTCTCCCGTCCGCAGCACGTTGGCATTGCAGACGTAGTAGGTACACTCGTAACCCGCCTTCCAACCGTATCGGACCGACATGCGTCGGCCGCACTTGCCGCAGATCGCCAGTCCTTGGAGAAGGGCCGGTCCCTCTCGTGGGGGGTTGCTCTTCCCCTCCGGCCCGCGCGCCTGGGCGGCCTCCTTCAGCCGTCGAACGTTGGCCTCGTAGTCGTCCCATGTGATGTAAGCCGGCTGGGCGTCACGGACGAAGGCGACCCAGCGCTCCTGGGGGCGCTCCCGGACGATCAGCTTTCCCTCGGGAAGACGGAGCTGCTGCTTCCGACCGTACACGTAGGCGCCGGCATACCGTGGATTGTGCAACATGTGGAGCACTGCGCTGTGCGACAAGGGAAGCCAGACGATCTGACCCTTCCTCTCCCCCACGGCTAGGCGCCGCGGGAACCGCTGCCCTGTCCGGTGGAACTCGCGCACCACCCCGAGCGCAGTTCCGGTCCGTCGGAACGTTCGGAAGAAGTGACGGACCGCGTCCTGCACTTGACGATCGGGGTCGAAGACGACCTTCCCGTCCTCCCGGTAGACGAACCCCACGGGCAATCGGATCCGAAACTCTCCCCGCTTCGCCTTGCTGAGGACGCCGCCACGCATGCGCGAACGGATGAGGTTCCGCTCGGTCTCGCTCGTGAAGCCCTTGACCCCCAGGGCCATGCAGTCAACGGGGTCCGCCGGGTTGTAGAGCCCCGTCTCGTCCAGGATGGGCGTCCCCGTGATGGCACAGTATTGCGTGAGCCGGGCCCAGTCGAGGGAGTTCCGCGCAAGCCGGGAGGCCTCCAGGGCCATCACGAGCCCCGCTCGGCCGAGGGAGACCTCGGACATCAGCCTCTCGAAACCCGAACGCGAGGACGGGGCACTCCCCGAGCGCCCTTGGTCCTCGTCGATGGTGATGACGCGTTCCCGCGGCCAGCCCAGAGTCAGGGCCCGGTCCATGAAGCCGTACTGGCGCCGAGCGCTCTCGGTGTGGAGTACGATCTGGCGCAGTGTGGACTGACGGACGTAGTTGTAGGCGACCCGTTCCCGCATCTCGGCGGTGATCTCCTCGGGCTTCACGGATGGACGTCCCTCAGTTGATACACGGCCATCCCCGCCAAGACCAGGATGAGGTCCTCGCGAGACTCCGTGAGGTTCGGCACGCCGCGGAGCGCGGGTCCCTCAATCATCGAAAAGTTGCCAAATCCCGACTCCGCGCTCGAGGGGGATGCCACCAGAGAGAGCTGGAGGGAAAGCCAAGAGGCCATCCCCTCCTCGATAAGGAGCATCCCCCCGCGAGAGATCCGGCTCGCCGCCATGGACTGTGCCGAGCTCCGCAACTCCTCGTAGGCTGCGGCTGCGATCACTCCCGCCTCCGGGTCCCGACGGAACGCCGGGGCCGCGGGCGTTTTTTCCCCCGGGCAAGCGCTCGGGCAATGCTTCGGGGATGCACGCGGACCCCGAAGCGCTCGTCGACCCGGCGCGCGAGCTCCTCGGGACGGAGGGAGGGGTCGCGCTTCATGTCCTCTTGGAGAGCTCGGAGAACCTCGTCCGTGAGCTTGTGCCCGTGCCGAGGACCTCTCTTCTCGGGGAGCAGGCCCACCAACCCTCCACGCTTCCATCGGCGCTGGGAGAGGTAGAACGTCGGACGGGACACCCCGAAGAACTGGGCGGTCTCCTGGATCGCCTTGCCTTCCATCTCCACGCGCCGGACCATTTCGTAGCGGACCTGGAGAAGGTCCCGACGGTCGAGGAACGGGTGCTCTCGGAACTGCGGATCGATCACCTTCTCGGGATGGGGGTGAAGGGTGTGCCACCGACGAAGAGAGGCTTCCTTGAGATCCTCGGCCCGTCGTGCCATGATCGGTCACCCCATGCGCGAGGTGTGTATTAATAACTATGTTCATTGTGTAGGCGACTGTACCCCTCGCCTCAGGGGTTGTCCTATCGATAAGAGAGGAGAATCCTCGGCGACGCTCGTTCGAATTCGATGACATCATTTCCTTTCCACTCTGGACGGATTTCTCTTTACAGGCTTCCCCCGGTTCGTGGGGTCTCGTGTCCGCATGCGAGGGCTCTCGGGTCGCTCGAGCAGGAAGGCGAGATCGAGCAGTCCCCGGATATGTAGGGAGGACCGGCCTCGCGCGACGACCACGAAAGGATCAGGGGGCGAGAGGCTGGTCCACGAGAGAGGAAGACGGCGGGCCACTCCCTTGGTGTCCTCCCCGATCACCCACTCGCTTCCACAGCACTGCTCGCGTGAGAGCAGTCGGAAGCGGCGAGAACGCAGAGGATGAAAGGGATGGGTGACGGTGAAGGATACGCGAGGCCGTCGGACGTCACGGTTCGCAATCCGGTTGTCTCGTTTGCATCAGCTCAGCAAGCTCTGCAGCATCCATCTTCGGCCTCCGGTACGCACCTGTGGTAGCTCACTTCTTTTCGCTATTTTAAACCGGTGAAAATCCGTGCAGTGGCTAACTCGTGTCGGCGACGGCGCCGTACGTCACAGAGCGTGTCCCTTTCTGCCCGGGCGCTTCCGCGCAACTGTCCGTCCCCGCCACCGGCCGACGTCTTGCCAAGTGAATGGGGGAAGGCTACCGGGTCAAGCGTCTATTTCGGTCTCCTAATCCCGCGATGGCTGGGTGTAGTACCGCTTGCACCCAACATCCAACTCCTGCCGGTACGACAGCCACTTCACCCGATCCAATCGAGATCACTCCGAGCTGACGTCGACTCTTCGGCAGGGTGATTAATCACCTCCCGGTAACTCTCCGGTGAGGTCGGACCCATGAATGTCCGAGAGCGGCGCGAGATCATCGCCAAGTCTCCCATCACGTTCGGGTACCTGCGGCGATTCAACCTCTACGCTGGGATCCTGCACGCGGTCCAGGGTGCGGCCATGCTGGTGCTCGGCCTCTGGCTCGCGTGGTCCCGCGACATCTACACGTTTTACCTCAAGATCACTCCAGCCACCCCTCCAGGTTCCGGCTTCACCATCGCACCTAATCCTCAGGTCCTGGTTCATCTGTCCGACCTGGGGGCGATCCTTGCCTCGTTCCTCCTGGCCTCCGCCGTCGCCCACCTCCTGATCGTGTTCTGGAAGAACCGCCAGTACAACCAGAACCTCTCGAACGGCACGAATCCCTACCGCTGGTACGAGTACTCCGTCTCGAGCTCGATCATGATCGTCCTGATCGGTCTGTTCCTCGGAGTCTGGGACTTCTGG
>JBJKRJ010000036.1:0-6406 GCA_046704665.1 Thermoplasmata archaeon
CGTAGTAGGGGACACCCAGTCCTGAGAGCCTTAGATACGCCTGTCTCGGCACGATGAGGTCCCAGATGCCTAAGCCAGAAGGTTCGTGTTGGCGCGCCTGTTGTCGGGCGGACTCCAGAATCCTATCGAACTCGGGGTCCACGTGTATTCTTACGCATGAACGCAACGCGTCCCCCGGCAATTCAGCGGCACTTCGGCAGGCACACACTCCTTGGAGGTTGTAGTCGCATCCAGACTCGAAGTACCGACAGCGGCCCAGGCTGTCCGAATCTCTTGCTGCAATCGATTCGCTGAGGAGCTTCAGACGTTGCTCGAATGCGTGTCTGAGCGGCCCAGGTGTCGCAATTTGGACGCGGAAGGACGCGAAGGGGGGTTCAACGTTGGATTTGTAGTAGACAAGCCAATGAACTTCCGATTCCCGTTTCGTGAATAAGGCGTAGAGAATCAGCTGCTCGAGATCATGAGGATAGCGAGAGACGATTTCGTCAGCTCTCACCTGTGGTCTGTCGGTGGTTTTCAATTCGATGATGGAGTCGCCAATCCGGAAGTCGATTCTCCCACGAACGCCACCCATGCCAATGTGCACTCCGTCAACTGTTCCCTCGCTGGCGGCAAAGCCTTCGACTCTTCGGAACCAAGACACTGCCGCGTCGTGAATGGCCTTACCAAATCGCAGTCGCTGAGCTATGGCCGGGTCCGTGGGGACTGGAGGACCTAGCCTTCTCCAGTAGGCTGCCACGGGGTTGACCAAGTCGGTTACAAACCACCAAGGGGGCTTGTCCCTAGACCTCCCCCCGATGGCAGCGCCGAGGAGCCCCGGGAGACTCTCGTCTGCCACAACACCCTCCACACGGTCCCCGACATAGTGACTCAGGTTCGGGGCGTCTTGGTCCCTGGGCATGGGTAGTTTCTCGAAGCGTCGGCTCTGCAGTCGACTCCGTTCGGATAGTTGTTGGGGAAGCAGCGGCGATAACCTTTGTTCTGGCCAGTTCGAGCGGGTGCGACGGTCCGGGACTCAGCCCTACGGGAACCAGGCGTAGCTCCGCGACCTCAGCCTTCGGTGGGACTCGGCGGGGCACCGATGCAGGCCCTTGAATGCTCGTGAATAGTCGACTCGGTGCAAAGCGTAGTGTCGCGAATGACGTGCTTCTCGGTTCAACCCGATCATGGTAAGAGGACCACGTCCGGAATCGGGTCGATACGAATGGGAATGGCTTTCCCATACGTAACACGTGGAGCTGGACTATTCAGAGTTCCCTCGGGCTCGGCAAGTGTTGGATCGTTTGCCTTCAACACTCGGTTGTAGCGCAAGGTCGTTTCTCTCGCGAACTCAGCTTTGCCAAGAACAGAATACACATCGATGAGAGCGGGCAAAAGCAGGAGTGTTTCCAACGCCATGTAGTTGACCTGAAAGATTCTGTCTGCCTCCTCCAGATATGGCAATGCTGCGTCTGGCATACCAGCCACACGATAGAGGTTGCCCAAAAAACAAGATAGACGAGCGAGAGTCGTCGGAGGTAAAGTGGTTTGATACCGTTCCAGTAAGTCCTCGATGATTACGATTCCTTCAGCGGCGCCATCCTCTTCTTCAACGAGACAGTTGGCATGTAACAGTTTGCATTGGGCTTCAAGCAACGGACTTGGGTTCTTTACACGGTCCAGTAGTTGCAATGCAGCTATGCCGTACATGAACATTCTAACTCTCATCTGTTGCATCCGACGATTTGTCTCTAGTGGAAGTCGAGTTTCGGAAGAACCGATCTGCACCTGTCGGATTGTCGCGATTCTGCGTCCCAGGGCAACTGCGGCAAGATAGTTTGCAATCAGGTTGTCCTCGGCAGAGTCTGCGGTCGAACTCATGCGGCTTAGTTCCACGGGCGGAATCTCGACTTTGCGCCTACTGGAATCGAAGCTGGTCCACCAAGCCGCCTCAGTGAGGTTGACGGATATCACAGTTCGGCAGAATGAACGGGCGTTCGATAGGTGAAAATGCAGTTCAGCCAGTTTCGCGCGTGAATTGGTTCGACTGGATTTTATCAGAGAGTCGAAGTCGACCCTAAGAGCGAGGCGAGTAAGAAGCATGGACAGAAGCGCTCTCGTATCACACTTAATCGTCGCTCCTTGCAGGCATCCCTTCATCTTGTTATCGAGTACGACGTCCAGGTCTGCGAGCCGAAAGTCCGATCCTGCCTCTTCATGATCGACTGCAATCAGTCTGCTTTCGGCGGCTCCGATGTCTCTAAGGGCCCGCTAGGAATCAACCGGTTTGGGACCGGGTCTTCGGTGCGGTAGGATCGTATAGTTCCAGTCTCCGTGGAACTCCTCAAGCCTCAGTTGGACTCGGGCCATCTCCTCCCGCGTAATCTGCCGGCCCTCCGGATACTTCCCGGAGTCGACCTCGGCCCGGACTCGCAACCCCGTATGGGTCCACACTGCCCCGATCAGGCTGACGATCGTCGCCAAGTCGACCAGCGGCCTCCCTCGCCAGTTCTGCGTGATGAACGAGAACATCCGATGCTCGATCTTGTTCCACTTGCTCGTCCCCGGCGGGAAGTGGCAGACGTGGATGGTCAGTCCCGTCCGATCGGCGAGCCGCTGGAGCTCCCACTTCCACAGATGGGATCGGGCACTGTTGCTCCCTCCCGCGTCGGCGGTGATCATCAAGGAGGTGGCTCGCGGGTATCGAGACCGACCCATCTTCTGCCACCACCGTTGGATCGTTCGAACGGCGAAGCTCGCCGTGTCGTGGTCGATCCCGACACTGACCCACCCCTCGTTCCGATGGAGGTCGTAGACGCCGTAGGGGATCGCCTTCCCGTTCTCGGGGATCAGGAAGTCATGGACCCGCACCTTCTCGGGTCGACCTTGGGGCATCCACTCCCGACCGGCGTTGGCGAAGTCGCCGATCAACTCCTTCTTCTTGGTGTCCACCGAGATGACCGGTAGACCCGCGCGCTGCTGAGCCAGCGCTCGCGCGTTGATGAACTCGAACTGAGCGTTGCGGTCGCGGTGGCGGCTCCCTTCCCTCGTCTTTCGATTCCCCTGGAGACTGTAGCCCGCCTCGGCCAAGAGCTCCGCGACCAGCCATGTGCTCACGCGATGCCCCTGTCGCCGGAGTTCACGGACCAAGTGGCGGAGGCTCCTCGACGACCAGCGGAGTGGGGACTCGGGGTCGCCTCGAGTGCCGGGTTCTACCAGCGCCTCGAGGTCGGTGCGCAGGGTGGGATCCTTGGTGACAGTCCGCTTGCGCCCTCCCCCGGGTCGACGGACCCGATGTCGGTTCTTCAGGGGAGGTCGGTTGAGGTCTTGGATGCCCCGCGCGATGGTGCTGCACGAGGCACCGGAGGCGCGATGGACGGCCGCAATTCCGCCCCGACCCAGCGCCTGGGCCTCGGCCGCGAGGACCAATCGACGACTTCGCTCGTCCAGATGAATGGTAAGCCGGGTCCATGTGTGTTCGGTTTAGCCGAACCATCCCTCTCGGAACCTCTCTCGGGTGATGTTCGGGTCCCGAGCCCGCACGTCGAGTCTTCCTACCAGCTCGTCGATGGGCTCGGGGATCACCTTGCGTCTCCCCAGCCGCTGAAGTAGCGGCGTGAGGAACTCTCGGCTCTCGTCACGGAACACCCGCGACCAGCGGAGCGGCGGATACCGAAACCGCTCCTCGGGGGGCACGTGCTCGAGGAGTACGTTGTGGCCCCGCCGGCTCACCAACAACGCCAGCCACGAGGTCCAGATCAGCGACTCGGCGACATACCGGTTCCCCGTCGCCACTCGATCTAGGTGGAACGATCCCTTCGCCTCTTTGAATAGGAGTTCGACGGACCAGCGGGTTCGGTATAGCTCCGCCACATCCTCCGCCGATAGCGCGTCGACCGGGATGTTGGTGACGTAGGTGTGGTACATCTGGTGGACCTCGTCCCAGACGGCCACGAGTCGAGCCCGCAGCGTATCGCCCCGATGGCGGCCTCGGTATCCTCGTCGCTGGAACGACAGCTCCACCTCGGCGTCGAGGACCTCTCGATGGAGGCGAGGGGCGACCTCCGACCAGCGCTTCCCCTCGAGTTCGATGGCGCGACCCCGGTGGACAAGGTGGGAACCGATCAGTACGGGGTTGGCATTCGCCTTGAGTCGGGAGAGGAAGAACCCCCCGTTCTCCTCGATGCGGGCGAACCCCTGGTGCTTGTAGAAGCCCAGATCCGTGAGGACGACCGACCCCTTCACCCACGGGCCGATCTTCAGCGTGTCGATCTCCGAGGTGGTCTCGGGGAACAGCTCGAGGCGCGCGGGGCCGTTGGCCCGCGCGCTGAACAGGGTGGCGACCTTGACCCCAGCGGTCCGCTTGGACTTGGTGTTCTTGGCGAGCCGGGTCGCCGGGTAGGCTTTGGCGAGGGCCGCGAAGAGGCGGATGACCGTGGAGTCTTGGATCAAGAGGTCGGTGAAGCGGGTCAGCTTCGGGGTGAGGCGGTTCCCGGGAGCGGCTCGGAGCTGGACGAGGCCGTAGGCGACACACCCCCGGAGGAACTCGACCAGTTGGGGCGTGAAGCGTTCGTAGAATCCACCGGCGCTGAGGATGGGGTCGGGGGTCCGCTTGTTGTAGACGTCCCGGAGGGCGGCGAGAGTGCGCTGAAGTTGGGGCCCCGTCTCGAAGGCGAGGGTGTAGAGGAAGGCGACCGGATCGAGCTTCCGATGGCGCCGGACGAACCCGGACTCCCGAGCGATCCGCTGGACCACCCGGGGCGGGAACAGGGCGACGAACGCCTCGAGGTAGTCGTCGGGCTTGGCACGATCGGCGAGAGCGGGGCTACGGTCTTTCGTTCGGGTCTTCCCCGAGGGATGGGACATCCCATCGAGGTAAATCTCCCCTCATGAGCCTACGCCGCTCCACTGGAAGGGCTCGTTAACCGAACACGCATGAAGCCGGGTCAGCTTCTTGCGAAGGCCCGGTGGGTCCACGCGAGGAGCTCTACGTCCCTGTATAAAATCGATTGTTTCCTAGCGAACCCTAAGCGTGGGATTTATGTCGAAATCATCAGAAAAGCTGTATCCGAGTACTAACACGAGTCCAGGACTATTTTTACCCAAGAGTTCCCGTAGGCTTAATCGGAGTTCCGGTCGGGCTTGATTACTAAGCACATCCTCTGACGCAGCCTTCACCGAAGAGCGGTCGGATACTCGTCCGTGAAGATGATCCACGTCCAACCTAGGGTTCACGCGGACGTCCCGTCGCGTTTGGTCAGATTGTTCGAGAGAGCTTAGCGCCCTCTCGATAAGCTCATCAAAGTTTGTCGTGGCGACCCGACGAGTACATCCTGCCAACATGAGGGCGGCAATAGCATAGTGCTCGAATGTGGGATCTGATGATGAGAAGATGTCAAGGAGTTCGCCGTAAAACGACCCACCGAGCGATCCGATTATCACCTCAAGCGGCAGCGACCTTACTCGAGGAGGAACTGAATCTAGCATCACTGCCGACAGGATTGAATTCGCGATCCCGCGAGCGCCGGGGATTCCTGATGGCATCGAAATCCCTGCTCCTGCCAAGATCGCGAGTTCGCCGTTTCTCGCGGAACCAGCCAGTTCCCCGATGATTCCGCTAACGGAGTTGGGGATGGCCATTCTCCTACCATTGGAGCTTAGTGGTATCTTAACTTGAAAACTTGCGCCGCTAGCCTCCATGATCGCTCCTGCAACCGTATCCAAACCCTCAGGACCCCCGGCTGCGCGGGGGCCCTCGATCAAGCTTCGAGCCTCGCGTCGCGTTCCAGGCCGGTACGGGGACGCGGAGAAGAGCGCCGGGTTCCCTCTCGGGGTTCGTTCGCTTTTCGCTTGTCGCGGCCAACGTCCTCGGTCGCGCGCCCCCTTCTTGAAGTTCGCGCGGTAGGCGGCCGCCCGCGCGAACATCAAGAGGGTTCGGCCGCCCTCGTCGCTCGAATCGCTCCTCGGTCGGCCTGCGCGCTGACCTGCGGTCCCGATGACCGCGACAAGCGCGCCCAGCGCGAACGGAACCCCTTCGACCGCGAACCCGTTCCTCCGCGACCTGGTCGCGTCGCTACGGACGGTGCAGCTGCCCGGGAGCCCCGCAACGTACGCGAATCGAGCGTACCTCCGCGACCTGGGTCTCCGTTGGGACCCGGGAGGCCACCGATGGCACGGGACGACAACCGCGGACCGCGTGAAGGAGCTCCGCGAGCGGCTCCACCTCGAGGTCCGTTGCTTCGGCGACTTGGAAGCGCCCCCGAAGGGCCCGGCCGCGCCAAAGCCCGCCGCGCCGGGACCCGGGCCGGGCCCGGCCCGGATCGCGGTCGTGGTCCCCGCCCGCGACCCGACGCGCGACCCGCACGACGGGTCGCGGACGCGAGTGGAAGCCGGGGTCGTGTTCCCCGCTGCCGAAGAGGAGGAAGGG
>JBJKRJ010000037.1:0-20577 GCA_046704665.1 Thermoplasmata archaeon
CTTGTGTTTATGTTGGTGTTTTTTCTGCTGGGCGGGGGCGGCCGGTTGGTATACAGGTACTGGGTGCGGGCCCCGGCGGCCGGGGCGGCGCCCCCCCGTCCGTCGGCGAGGATCCTCGCCGTGATCGTGCTCTTCAGCCTCGGGGTGGGGATCCTCTCGGGTCTGCTCGGCGTGGGCGGAGGGATCCTGATCGTGCCGTTCCTCATCTTCGTCTACAGGGCACCGACCAAGACCTCGGCCGGGACGTCGGCGTTCATTGTGATCTTCTCCTCCTTCTTCGGGATCCTTGGCCACTCGGCCTACGGCCACCTCGATCTCGGCCTGATCCTCGTTACGGTCGTCGCGGTCGCGATCGGTGCCCTGATCGGAGCGCGCGCGATGGTCCGGACGAACAGCCGGTGGATCAAGGTCGGCTTCGGCCTCATCTTATGGGCGTTCGCGATCCAGCTGGTCATCAAGTTGGTGGGAGGGTAGCGGAGCGATGAGGGCCATCGGGAGCCGCCGCCGGCCGCGCACCGCTCGCAGCAACCGGCGCGAGGTCCGCCGCCCGAACGACCGGGGGCGGCTCTCGGGAGGGGTACCGACCCGAGTGCGCGACGGGCTCGCCGAGCTCGGCGGACTTCGCGTCGTGACCCGATCGACCCCGACCCGAAGGACGGCCGGGGAGATCGCCCGGACCTTCCGTGCCCTTTCGGATCCCTCACGGGTCCGGCTCCTCGGTGCGCTCGTGCGGGCCCCGCTCTGTCCCTGCCTCATGCAACGGATCGAACCGATGAAGAACTCGGTGCTGTCCTACCACCTCCGGGTCCTGAAGGGGGCGGGCCTCGTGACGACCTCCGCCGCCTCGCACTATCGGATCTACGAGGTGACCGCTCGGGGGAAGGAGGCGGTCCGGCTCTTCCAGGGTCCCCGGCCGGCACGCCCGGCCCGCGGGATGCGACGTGTCCGGCGTCCGATGGCGGGCCGCTCGGTTCCCTCGGCAGGCCGGTAAGCTTCTTCTTCGCCGGTCCCCCTGCCGACGCGATCATCGTGGGGAAGGAGTCGTTCAAGGAGGCGCTGCTCGCCTCGAAGGATCCCTGGTTCGGCACGTGGATCTCCTCCTCGTCACTCGTCAACCTCGACGCGATCCGGGAGATGGGCTTCCGCTGGTTCATGATCGACAACGAGCACGCACCCGTGAACCCCGAGACGATGGCCGCGATGGTCGCGGTCCTGGCCGGGCGCGGCGCGGCCCCCTTCGTACGGGTCGGGAACGTCGACCAGTACCTGATCAAGCAGGCCCTGGACGCCGGGGCGCGGGGGATCCTGGTGCCCCTCGTCAACAGCGAGGCGCAGGCGCGGGCGGCCGTCACCTTCGCGAAATACCCTCCCGACGGCGTCCGAGGTGCCGCGGCGGCCGCTGCGTCCCGTTACGGGAGCGAGCTCTCCACCTATCTGCGGACCGCGAACTCAGATACGATCGTCGGAGTTCAGATCGAGACCGAGGAAGCCCTCGAACATCTCGAGGCGATCGCGGCGGTGAAGGGGGTCGACCTCCTCTTCGTGGGACCGACCGATCTCACGCTCAGCCTTGGCCTGGGAGACGACCGAACCAACCCGAAGGTGCGCGAGGCGATGCGCCGGGTCGTCGAGACCGCCCAACGCCACGGCAAGGTCGCCGGAACGCTCGTGGTGAGCGCCGAAGAGAAGCGGGCCGCGGTCGAGATCGGTTTCCGCTTCATCTCCCTCGCTTCGGATGTCCGGTTCCTGATCCAGGGAGCGAAGTACTATCTCGATGCGTGAGGAGGGTCGTCCCCACCGGGACCGGTCCTCCCCGGCCCCGGAAGGCCGGGCTCGCGGAGGAAGGCGTCGACCGGTCGGGGTCTATTGGGGAAGGTTCAACCCACCTCATCGAGGACATCTGGGGGTGATCCGGCGATTCCAGGACCGCTATCGACTCCTCGTGGCCATCGGAAGCGCGGAGCACCGGAACGAACGCAGGAATCCGTTCAGCGGTAACGAGCGGAAGGCGATGATGGAAGCTCTGCTCCAGGAGGCCGGGGTCGACGGGGTCCGGGTGACCACTCTCGCGGACGGTCCCTCGGTGAGAGGGTCGGTGGAAAACCTGGTCCGACGGTGCCGGCCCGACGCGGTGATCCTCTCCACGGAACGGCGAGGGTCACTCGACGCGGCGCTCGCCCGGGCCGGGGTGCGCGTCGCCCGATTCCGACGGACGGGGACCGTTTCCTCGACCCGCGTGCGCGATTCGATCGCAGGTGGGACCGAAGAGTGGAGACGGTTGACGGGAGAGGCGGTGGCTACCCTGATCGAGCAGTACGACGGCCCAGAACGGATTCGTCGGTCGTACGGCCGGGCGGCCGGGAGGACGCTAGCTGCGGGTCCCCGGGCTCGCTCTCCGGGGCGCACTCGTCCGCTGGCCCGACGACCGAACGGGCGGCCGGGAGCGCGAGGCCATCCCTAAGAGGCCTCCGGGACTTGCACCGGCACCGTGATGTTCCAGTTCTCCGATCTCGACCTCCTCACGGACGGGACCATCGACCTCGTCATCGAGAAGAGAGCGCCGGCCGATCCGGCGAAGGGGTACGTCCCCTGCTATCACTACGCCATCACGGTTCACGGGAGACCCGACAAGATCGGGTCGATCCGACTGCGCGTCGGAAGCGTGCCCTCGCTCCTGACGGCCGGTCACATCGGCTACGATATCGACGAGGCACACCGGGGCCACCATTACGCGGCGAGGGCCTGCCAGCTCCTCGGTCGCGTCATCCGGGTCCACGGGCTCCGCCCCGTGATCATCACGTGCGATCCGGAGAACGTCGCTTCTCGGAGGACGTGCGAGCGGATCGGCGCCTCCCTCCGGGGGATCTACGATGTGCCGGTCGACCACGAGATGTACCGGGAGGGCGAGCGCAGGGTCTGCCGCTACGAGTGGATCGTGCCAGCGGCGGAACCATGAGCGAGGGTCGGCCGGCGATCGTCGCCGTGCGCGCATCCGGGAGGCGCCCGCCGGGGATTCGGTGCCGTTCCCGCTCCACCCGGGCAAGCGCCGGCATCCTCCCCTGGTTACCGCAGAAACGTTCCACCGCTACGAGGAACGGCGCACCGGTCGCCCGCGTCGGAAGGCCCCCCGTCATGTGATCCTCGTCTTCGGCCACCGGTGGCGGAAGTACCTGGATCGGAAGTACGGGGGATCCGGGGTCCCGCTCTCGGACCTCTACCGGGTCGGCCGGGGGGCCGGCGTCGCGGTGCTCGACGGTCCCGGCGCACCGTACGCGGCGCTGATCGTGGAGGAGCTCTCCGCGCTCGGTGCGACCGACTTCCTCATCGTGGGGATGGCGGGGTCCCTTTCCCCGGACCTTCCGGTGGGCGCCCGGGTCGTCTGCACGCGGGCGCTCCGGGACGAGGGGACCTCCCGTCACTACCTTCCGCCCGCCCTCTACGCGCTCCCCTCCCGCCGTTTGACCTCGCGGCTCGAGAAGGCGCTCGACCGTGCCGGTCTCGCCTACACCCGCGGTCCCACCTGGACCACGGACGCTCCGTACCGGGAGACGGTCCCCGAGCTCCGGCGGTACCGCAGGGCCGGCATGCGGACCGTGGAGATGGAGGCCGCCGCGGTGTTCGTGGTCGCTCGGCGTCTGCGCCGGCGCGCCGCCGCGCTGTTCGTGATCAGCGACCACCTGCTCGAGGACGGTTGGGAACCTCGCTTCGAGGACAGCCCAACCGCGGTCCGAATACTCGTCGACGTCACGGCCCGCGCCCTCGCCCGGTGAGCACGTCGCGCACGTCTGGGCCGGACGGTGCCTCGCTCGATCCGGAGCCGGCTACCGTCGCATCGCCACCGCGAGGAAGTGCTCGCTGGTCGCGACCACCGCCGGGTCGGTGCAGGTCGCGAGGTGGAACTTCTTCCAGCTCTCCCAGGCCTCGGGGTCGACCCGGGCGAGACGATTAACGGACCGGTCGTGGGCGGTCACCAGTCCCTCGAGCCCCGCGAGCTCCACGACCCGGAGCCGCTGCCTCCCGAGGAGGGTCGTAAGCTCGGCCGGGACGATGAAGTGGCAGGGAGCGAAGCCCCGATGACCGTCATAGTCCCCACTCCGCAGGATCCGCCAGTGATGCTCGGCGTCGGTGCGCAGCCCGTCGGGATGGCGGATCACCCCATCCACGAGCGCAGCGTACCGCGAGATGACGGAGACGAAGAGCGGCCCTCCCGGACGGGTCACCCGCGCGAGCTCTCGCACCGCACGGTCACGGCCGGACGTCGAGAGCACGTGGTTGAGCGTCCCGCCGAGGCACAGCACACCGGCGAACGAACGGTCCTCGAACCGGGAGAGGTCGGTGATCGAGCCCTCGACGGTCCCGACCATCCGTTCGCCGACCCCGGCCCGCCGGGCGTTCCGCCGGGCCCGTTCGAGGTTCTCCGGGACGAGGTCGAGAAGCGTGACACGGTAGCCACGTCGGGCGAGCTCGATCGAGTACCGGCCCGGGCCACTGCCGGCGTCGAGGATCTCCCCTTGGAGCGGGAGGTACTGTTCCAGAAAGTGGAGCGTCGTGTCGAACTCCAGGCGGTGGTACGGATCCTTCACGAGCCGGCGCCACTCCCCGGAACCGGAGTCGCGGTAGTACTTCCGGACGCGGGCGATCCTACGCTTCTCGCGAGACGTCATGGGGTCGCCCGGGACGTGCGCCCGGACCGTGGGGCACTGGACCGCAGGATTTGAGATTGGCCGCGAGCTCCGAGCGACCGATCTCTCGGGGGAGGCACGCTCCGGGGGGCCGAGGAGAGGAGGCGACGCGCGCCGGTGCGCACGGGGTACCGGAGGAGGACCTAGGGCATGTGTTCGACGATCGCCCGGACGCCGGCGGCCGTCGGCGGCGCACGTCCGGCCCTCGCGAGCACCCGCTCCAGCGCCGCGAAGGTGACGAGCAGGTCCGGCCAGTCGGCGATCCCCATGTGACCGAGTCGGAAGATCTTGCCGGCCAGGTCCCTCTGTCCGCCCTGGACGAGCACGCCGTACTCGCGCTCGAGCGTCTTTCGGAGCTCGGGGTCCCCCATGCCCGTCGGGTTCTTCACCGCGGTGACGGTGTCGGAAGCGTACCTTCGGTCCGGGAAGAGCTCGAGACCGAGGGCATCGACGGCCGCGCGGGTCGCCTCCGCGAGACGATGCGTCCGGGCCAGTCGGCGATCGAGACCCTCCTCTTTCAGGAGGAGCAGCGCCTCCCGGAGCGCAAGGAAGAGCGGTACGGCCGGCGTCCACGGCGTGTCGTTCTTTTCGAGGGACTTGAGATGGGCGGCCAGGTCGAGGTAGAAGGTACCGGGATGGAGCGCGGCCCGGGCCCGCTCGGAGAGATGGACGAGCGCGAGGCCGGCGGGGGCGGCGAGGCCTTTCTGGCTCCCCGCGACGACGGCATCGATCCCCCATCCCTCGATCGCCACCGGGATCCCGGCGAGCGCGCTGATCCCGTCGACGAGGAAGAGCGCCCCCGAGGCCCGGACCGCGGGCGCGAACGAGGCAAGGTCGTTCGCGACGCCGACGCTCGTCTCGTTGTGGACGAGACAGACGGCGGCCACGTCGCCCTTCTCGAGCTCGGCCCTCGCAGCGTCGATGGGGAGCGGCTGCCCCCACGCGGCGCTCACGGTCGTCACGTTCGATGAGTAGCGACGCACGATCGTGTCGGTGCGATCACCGAAGTTCCCATTGCGCAGGACGAGCGTGCGACCCTCCTTGGGAATGAGCGAGGAATAGACCGCCTCCAGGCCCGAAGTACCGCTGCCACTCAGGACGACCTGGTGGCCCTTCGCCGCGAACAGGACCGGGAGCAGCTCTCGGATCTCCTGGACGATGCCATGGAAGTAGTCGCCCCGGTGGTTCAAGCTCGGCACCGACATCGCACGGAGCACACGGGGATGGATCCGTACGGGTCCCGCGATCAGCAGCGTGGCCGTCTCGGGGTCGAGCGTCATGCGGATCCCCCGGGCGGTGGGACGAGCGCCGTCAGCGGTTCCTCGCGGAGCGCCCGCAGGACCTCCTCGACGGTGTCCCGGCCCGCCCGTCGCTGCGCCTCGGCGGTGGAGGCACCGATGTGCGGGGTCGTGATCACGCGGGGACTCTCGAGCAGCTCTCGGTTCATGGGGGGTTCCTCCTCAAAGACGTCGAGCGCGGCCCCGGCCAGGTGACCCGAGGCGAGCGCGGAGACGAGGGCGGCCTCGTCGACCAGGGGTCCGCGCGCGACATTGATGAGGAATGCTCCCCGCTTCATCCGGGCGAAGGCGTTCGCGTCGAGGAGGTGGCGGCTCTCGGGAGTGAGCGCGGCATGGACGCTCACGATGTCGGACTGCGCGAGCAGCTCGTCCAGCGGAAGGAGGGGCGTCGGGTCCACCGGGGCCGCGAGATACGGGTCGTGGGCCACGACCCGTACACCGAACGGTTCGAGCCGACGGGCCGCTTCCCGTGCGATCCGACCGTAGCCGATGAAGCCGACCGTCCGTCCGGCAAGCTCGCCTCCGTGGGTGCCCCGTTCCCAGCGTCCGGCCTTGGTCGCCACGACCTGGGGGTACACGCCTCGCACGAGAAGGAGGGCGAACAGGACGGTGAGCTCCGCGACGCTGGCGCTCGCGGCCGCGGGCGCGTTCACGACTCGGATCCCCCGGGCCCCGGCCGCGGCCATGTCGATGTTGTCGACCCCCACCCCGGCGCGGGCGATCAGCTGGAGTCGGGGCGCCTTCTCGATGAGGGCCTTCGTGACCTTCGTGCGGCTCCGCACGATCAGCCCCCAGGCATCGGTGAGATGCTCGGGAAGTCGCTGGGGCTCCGCGCTCGTATCGACAACGCGACACGGTCCCGCCCGAAGCCGCTCGAGCGCCGTGGTGTCGATCGAATCTGCGACGATCACGAGAGGGGACTCGGCCATCGCAGCATGGACTCGGGACGCCTTGAAAACGCTTTGGTGCCTCCGGGGTCCACTCCCTCAGCCGGGCCGCGCGCGGACCCTCGGCCATCGCGCGCGCCGGGCCGATACCGGCGGCCCGACTGATCCGATCGGGGAGACCCTACGGACGAGCGTAGCGGGAACACTGCCGGCGGAAGGGACCCGCGGCCTAGCCGACCTTCGGGACCGTCGTGCGCTGGATCGCCGACCGGACGACGGTCTCCCCCCGCACTCCACGGATCCATGGCTCGGGCTTGATGATCACCCGATGCACCAGGGCCGGCACGGCGAGGGCCTTGACGTCGTCCGGCAGGACGAAGTCCCGACCCTGGATGAGCGCACGGGCCCGAGCGGCCTTCTGCAGCGCGAGCGAGCCGCGGGGGGAGGAGCCGACCTCGCAGTGGGGGTCCTCCCGTGTGGCGCGCACGAGGTCGATGATGTAGCCGGCGACGGACGGGTCGATCTCAACGTCCTCGACCGCGCGCTGGAGCTCACGGAACCTCTCGACGTCGACGGCCGGGGCGACCTCGATCGTTTCGGTCCTCCGGGCCCGGCGTCGTTCGAGGATCTGCCGTTCCTCCTCCACCGTCGGATAGCCGACGCGCAGCCGGAGCAGAAAGCGGTCGACCTGGGCCTCGGGCAGCGGGTAGGTCCCCTCGAGCTCGATCGGGTTCTCGGTCGCGAGCACGAGGAAGGGACGCGGCAGGGGATACGTCGCACGCTCGCTCGTCACTTGGTACTCCTGCATCGCCTCGAGGAGCGCCGACTGGACCTTCGGCGGGGCCCGATTGATCTCGTCGGCGAGGAGGAGGTTCGTGAACAGGGGGCCCGACCGGAAGACGAATTCGGATTTGGAGACGTCAAAGATCTCCGCCCCGGTGATGTCGTGCGGAAGGAGGTCGGCGGTGAACTGGATCCGCTGGAACCCCAGCCCGAGGGCGCTCGCGAACGATTTCGCCATCAGCGTCTTTCCGAGCCCCGGGAGGTCCTCGATCAGAAGGTGGCCGTCCGCGATCAGGCCGATGAGGACGAGATCGACGGCCTCGTCGCGGCCCACGATCGCGGTCCCGACCGCCGCGCGGATCTTCTCGGCCAGCCCCCGGGACTCCTTTTCGTCCACGGAACACCCTCGCCGAGAACCACACCGGCCCGGGATAATGAGCCCTCGGGGCCGGCACCGGCGCTCGAGCGGTTCGGTGTACCCCGGCCGTAACGACCGGCGTCATCGCAGGCGCCCGCCCTCTCGGCGGTCTGACCCGGCCGGGGGTGTCGGACACCGGGGTTGTCCTCACGTCATCCTCGGCGGACGACCCGTCCGCGTTGAGTCAAGAGGGACCCTTCGTCGGTGCTCGGACGCGGCCTCGCGGTCGCGCCGGGAGGGGACGGCCGAGCCCCCTCTAAGCGCTTTCTGGGAGCTCGCGATCGAACAGCTCCGGGCGGGTCGCGAGGAATGCCACCGCTGCGACCGCGAAGACGAGGAGACCGGCGGCCACGCCCAGGTCGGCCGAGTCCGAGGGAAGCAGGAGGGCGCTCGCCCAGGCGATCCCGACCGCGGCCCCCGCGAAGGCGATGGTGGGGGCGGCGCGGGCGATCCCACCCTGCTCTCGGTCCGGGTCCTCCGCGAGCCAGGCGAGGAAGGCGAGACCACTTCCCCCGGCCGCGAGCTCCGGTACGAGGCCGAAGGGGCTCCGAAGTACTCCCCAGGCGAGCGCCGCCAGCACCGGAAGCGGCGCAACGCCTCGCAGCGATCCGGCGCGGCGCGCACGCAGCCCACATCCGAGCGCGATGGGGGCCAGCACGGCGACGACCCCAAGGTCCCAGGGGAGACCCGAGAGATACCCGAGCAGACCGCCGAACACGCCGAGCAGCACCGAGCCGACCCCGAGGAACCGGCGGAGCGGCACCGCTCCCATCGAGGGTCTCATCCCATCCTCCGGATCGTCGGCCGGCGGAGGAAATCGACGAACCCGCCGAGCGACCAGTAGTCGCTCCAGTCGATGGTCGGAGCGGCCTGCCAGCTCCGTGCGACGCGCGAGCGGCGCAAGAGCGAGACGATCTGGCGAAGGAGCGTCTCGTCCTCCGACCGTGCGGTTCCTACGAACCGGAGGATCGGGAGCGGCGAGGGGCTGAGAACGATCACGGGGTAGCCGCGATGGCGTAGATGCACGATCAGCTCCCCGGCCGCGTCATCGGCGAGGGGGGAGAGCAGGAGCATCGTGGTACCGGGGGGAAAGTACCGTCCCGCGGCGATCGCACCCCGTTCGGGGGGCACGTCCTCGGGTCCCAAGCGGGCGGCGAGGAGCTGAGAACGCACGCGGAACATCTGCGTCCGCCCGGTCGAGAGCGGTACGGCGTCGAGGAACTCGGAGAAGACGGCGGTCCCCACCCGGGCCTTCTCCCGGAGGAACGACTGCGCGATCCCCACCGCGGCCGCCCGGGAGATCGCGAGGAGCCGCTCGTCGATCTCGTCACCGAACGCGCTCCGCCTCGCGTCCAGGAAGAGCACGAGGTCGCCCGCGCGGTCGAGCTGATAGTCGTTCGCGAGCAGGCGGCCGGCCCGAGCGCTCGCTCGCCAGTTGATCCGGCGCAGCGGATCCTCGGGAAGCGCCTCGCGGACCCCGTGGAACTCGCCGATGCTACCGATCCTCGGCGAGCTGATCTCGCCCGGCAACGCGACCGTCCGGTGGAGACGGACCGCCCCGACCCGAAGGAGCTCGGGAGGGTAGCGTTCCACGACGAGCGGCTCGAGGGGGTATACGGCGGGGCGCTCGACGAGACCGACCGGGTCCCGCCACGCGATCCGGGGCGGCGGCACGATCACGACCGTCGGCTCGTCGGCCCTCCAGTGGAACTCGAGCTCGATCGACGTCCGGGTCCCACGGACCACCGGCGGGGCGACGGCCCTGAGGCCGGGGGGGACGGGAGCCTCGATCTCCAGGTCCCGGGCGTCGGTCCGATCGAGGGCCTCGATACGGCCCCGAACGTTCACGTCCGACGCGCTCCCCCCGGCCTCCCGGGTGACGGAGAGCCGGACCGGCCCTCGCGGGCCCGCGAGCGCGGCCGCGGGTCCCGCCAGCAACAGCGGCAGGGCGAGGAACAGAGGGATCGGGGTACGGAGCGCTACCGCGCCGACGATCAACGACACGCTGGCCCCGAACAGGACGAAGGCGAGCGGGGTCCAGCTCAGTGACCGCGGGGACGGGAGCGCGTCGGTCACGATTGAAGTTCCAGCTGCCCGAGGCGGGCCCGGAGGTAGTCCCGGAATGCCCCTTCGGGCATCCGAAGGATCAGGGCCATCTCCTCGGGCGAGCGTACCGGAAGATCGGGGTTCGGCCCGCTGCGTTCCAGCCGGTCGAGGGTATCCACGATCACGCCGCGGTCGAACCGACGGGAACCGAAGGCCCCGGGGAGAGTCATGGCCGTGAGGGGGGTGGACGGAGGCCCCCGGGCCGGAGTCGGGGAGACCCAGAAGTCCTGCCACGCCTCGCCGAAGAGCAGACCGGCGGCCGCCACGGCCGCCACCGCCGCGGGGAGCGCGAACACGAGGTTCTTCTGGGCGGCCACGGCGATACCCGTCGCGACGACGGCCAGCGCGAGAAGGACAACGGCAAAGGGACGCGGCATCACGACCCACCGGAACGCGAGAAGTCCGCGAGCGCGGCCGCGATCGCGCTCCGCGCCTCGAGGACGGAATCCTCGCCCAACCGATGCGTGGAATACCGCGCCTCTTCGAAGAGACGGGTCAGCCGTTCCGCCACCGCGGGTCGGATGCCAAGGCGCTCCAGGTGGAGGATACGGATCTCGTCGGGGGTCTGGAAGTCGATGCGTCCCATCACCGGCTGGAGACGCGTGAGCAGCTCGCCGTAGAGCCGGGTGATCACGCTTCGGGGGTCCCGGCCGCCCTCGAGATCCGCCGCCGCGTTGGTCAGCGCCTCCTGGACCCCGTCGCTCGCCGTGTCCCGGTCGGACGTGCTCCTACGGGCCAGTCGACGCGAATCCGACGCGCTCCGGAGCAGCGGCACGGCGACCACCGCCAGGATCACTATCACCGCCACCACGATCCCGTACGTCGCCCAACCGGGGATCCCGGGCAGAAGGAAGGGGACGAGACCGCCGACATTGCTCGCGTTGGTCCCGTTCCCTTGCGAGGGGCCGGGTGGGGGAAGGCCGGTCGAATTGGACCCGTTGGGCACGGCGCCCGAGGGCAGGGGACCCCCACCGTAGAACGCGCGGGCCGCCACGATGAACACGACGGCGATCATGAGTACCATCAGGAGCGCCAGGACCGGACGCTGCAGGAGTCCGCGTCCCTCCTTCCGGCCCCCCCCGGCGATTCCGATGACGAACCAGAGGACGAAGAAGACCAGGACGCCGAAGAGCGCGTACGTCAGCACGGCGTTCGGTACGATGAGCTCGCTCGGGGCCACGGGAGACCGGTGGCCCGACGACGCCATCGATCCGATGAGGAGGCTGGCGGCCGCCCCGATCGCGAGCGCCGCGAGAAGGCCCACGAGCAGGACGACCGAAGGCCGGTTTCGGGAAGGCTCCTTGGACACGGGACCGCCTCCGACCGAAGAAGGCGGAGGACCTGCTTATACGCTCCCGGGGCCGCCCTCGCGATCCGAGCGCGGAGGCCGCTTCGACAGGAGGTAGAAGCTCCGTCGCTCGTGCTCGGCCGAAAGGACCGTGAAGTCATCGACGGCGTAGCCGACGTCGAACGCGGCCCGGAACGCATCGCGAACGGCGTGGCGCCATCGCCGTACCGCCGCCGCATCGTGCTCGAGGAGCGTCGCGAGGTCGAACGGGACCTCGAGGTGGGCGCTCGCCGCCGTCGGCTCGACGACTGCGTTCGGGACCCGGAGGCCGGTCTCGCCGGTCTCGGTCTCGACGATCGCCTCCGAGCCCTCCCACCTCCTCCGAACGTCCTCGGGCGCGGGGAGCTGGCCGGCGAGCCGTTCTTCGACCCGGGGGGACGCGAGCGACCAGGTGTAGCGGAGCCGATCGGTTTCCGACCCGCGGTTGACGGCATCCGGAAGCTGCCCGAAGTAGTGCGGAAAGTACCGATCGGGCACGACCCCGAGCCGGTGCACGAGCAACCAGGCGTTCCGGCTCTGGAGCGGGTCGAACGCCCCCCGGGCCTCGGCCAGGCCCAACTTCAGGACCTCGTCCCGCTGGAACGCCTTCAGGCGGAAGCCGACGTGGTGGTTCTGATACTCGGGGCGAACCGCGGTGAAGTGCGCGTAATGGTAGAGGGTCCCCCCGTCCCAGCCGATGAGCGACGCGGTGACGCCGACCAGATAGATATCGACGAAGCCGCCCAGCACGAGGCCTCCGTTGTCCTGGAGCACCCGCATGAGCGGGGGAGGAACGGAGACCATGGCCTCGGGTCCCCAGACCGTCGCCTCGAGCTCCAAGGCCTGCCGGAACTCTTCGGGCTTTTCCAGTCGGCGGAAGCGGAAGGCATCCGCCGGTCCGTGCGCCTGCGTGTTCCCCCCTCGGCGCGACCACCGGTCGGAGCGTCTTAACGGGGACGACCGAATCCGGGTCCTACCGGCGGACCCTCAGGTCGGAGCACTTCTCTTCGTAGCGGAACTCGTCCCGGGGAGTGAGATCCCAGAGGAGCTTCTCGATCTCGGGGATGTTACGGAGGAACTCGGCCTTGCTCTTGGTCAACATCAGGTGTTCGAACCGGCTCCGCGCGACGAAGTAGACTCCCGCGAGGTACGCGCCGACGATCACGATGATCGGGCCGACGATGATGAAGAGGAGGTTGTAGTTCGTGTTCGGCTGGTCGGTCGCGCCGTTGATCGACGAGAACGGCTGCGAGTTCGCGAGCGGCGTGAAGTAGCCGACGGCGAGCACCGTGAGCAGCACCCCGACGGCGAGAACGAAGACCGAGATCTCGGCCCGATATTTCCGCATCCCGTAGCGGAACCGGCGCACGAACGGGACCGCTTCCTTCTCGGCCGGCATGCGAACGGCGGGACGCGGCCCGCCTTATGTCATTAACCGGCTCCGGCGCCCGGCCGCGAAGGGACGCCGGGGGGAGTCACTTCTTCGCCGGTTCGCGGTCCCGCGGCGAGGGGCCCTCGCCGCGGGTCCTCCCGTACGTCAGGGGAGCGGCGGCACGCGCCGGGCCGGGTCCGGCGCCCGGCGCCGGCACCGAGGCGAGGATCGGTCGCAGACGGCGGTACACGAGCGACGCGCCGAGCAGGGCGACGAGGGCCCCGCCGAACGCCGAACCCTCTCCCCCGAGCGGACCGAGCCCCAGGAGAAAGAACCCGATGGCCCCGAAGACCGCCCCCGAGACGGGACCTCCCGTCGTACGGTCGCTCCCCGGTCGGGCGCGCAACGACAGGAGCGCCCCCGCCACTTCGAGCGCGACGATGGCCAGCGACTCCAGCACCACGAGGGCGACCCCGTCCGCGGTCGACCCGGGTTGGGAGAAGTACTGGGTCACCAGGGCGAGCGCGACGATCCCGCCGATCGCGGCTCGGTAACCGAGGGCGTAGAACGGTCCGCTCTCGCCTCGTCCCCAGAACCGGCTTCGGAGCAGCGCCCACTGCGCGATCTCGGTGGTAACGACGAGCAGGGCGAGGAAGAGGAGACCGCTCAGGAGAGAGCCGTTCGCCATCGAGAGGAGGAACAGGAGGAACTCGACCGCGATCGGGACCCCGACGAAGAGCCCGGCGGTGTAGGCGAACAGTTCCCGCCGCTCGTCGAACAGGGTGACCGGGACCTGGGGGGTGGCGTAGCGGCCGACCTCCCACCAGACGAAGCCGCCCGAGAGGCCGACCCCCACGAGGGCGCCGAGCGAAAGCGGCAGGGAGGCGAACGGCATCGTCAGTCGACCTTCCGTCCGGCCGCGAGGAACCCGGTGTGGCCGAGCATCTCGAACTCCGGGCGCGTTCCCCCCTCGCCCACATGCAGGCCGCGCTCGAGGACCTCGACCGCCCGAAGATCGGAGAATCTCAGCTCCCGCAAGGCGCGCACGGTCCGCTCGAGCTGGTTATACGTCGGTGTGTACGTGGCCACGTACCCCCCGGGGACGAGCACCGATCGCGCGGACGGAAGGACGACCCACGGTTCGGGAAGATCGAGGAGGATGCTCGAGAGGCCCGACGCGTCGATCCCGTCCGTCGCCACGTCCCGGTGTCGGAACGTCACGCGTTCGGCCAGGCCGGCCCGTGTGACGTTCTTCTGCGCCGCCGACAGGAAGTCGGCGCGACGATCGTAGGAGGTGACGTGGCCCTCGGGGCCCACGGCATACGCGAGCATGATCGTGAGCGCCCCGCTCCCGGACCCGGCCTCCGCGACCTGGCTCCCCGGGCCCACCCCGGCGCGATACAGCAGCTGCACGGCGTCCTTCGGCGTAACGATCTGAGCCCCGCGGTGCACGGTCCCGAGCAGGTCGGCCAGCGAGGGCCGAACGAGGGCATAGGAGGAGCCGGACCACGGCACGATGCCGCCGACCGGGGCGCCGATCTGACCGGAGACATCGACCACGCCGACGTCGCCCACGGATTGCGGCCCCTTCGTCAGCCAAACGAAACGGGGAGGCTCTCCGGCCCGGAGGAGGACCCCGTGCTCTCCCTCCCTCCAAGTATCGGCCACTGACCCTCCCCCGTCGGGCGCATGGGAGACGACCGACCCTCCCTAATAGCGGGACCCCCGAACGTCGGTCACGACGGTTTTGTAGCCTTCCGCCAATGCCGTTCCATGTCCCTGGTCCGCGCCCCGTTCTCGTGCGCCTGCTGCGAGTGCACCGCGTGCTGCAAGTGCTGCGCATGCTGCGCGATCGACGAGGCGTGCTGCCCGACCTGCCCGGAACGGTCTGCTGCTCCGGGGTAGACCGACCGCTTCCCGTGGGCGCGGCCCGGGAGGCGTACCCGGCGCCACGGTGCCGGCGAGCGGACCTTCCCCGCTCGAACCGAGCGGCTAGCCCTTCTCACGCATCCAAGGAGTGTGGGTGACACCGACGAGGAGCCCTTCCGGACTCAGGAGCCGGGTGACCGTCTGTCCCCATGGTTCCTCACGGGCGGCCACGAGCAACCGGTAGCCGCGCCGCGTCAGTTCCGCCGTGGCCGCCCGAACGTCCTCCACGTCGAACTCTAGCCAGGCCTGGGGTCTCGGCAGACTCCGGGGCCAGCGGGGGGTCCCGAAGCAGGACTCGGCCGCCTGGGAGAGCGGCCAGAGCGCGAACGCCTTGGCGCCCTCGAGCTCTTCGGTATGGGAATAGCCACCCTCCATTTCCTGGAACGGGATCCCGAGAGCTCCGCCGTAGAGCGCCCGGCTCGGCCCGAGATCCGGCACGATGGGACCGAACCCGGCGATGAACAGGACATGGATCTTCCGCCGTCCTTTGGATCGACCGTCCTTCTTCGTGCGTCGCATGACGAGCCGGGACCGGCGCTCGGGGTATTTCCGCCCGCGAGAGGGGTCGAGAAACGGTCCCGCCGCGAACGCGCACGGCCGACCCACCGAGCCGCCCCGGAACATCGCAGCGTGGGGTGGGAGCGAACTTCTCGTTGGCCCGGAGGTCAACACGAAGTCAGGCAAGGATTATCCCGCCCTCTCGCGGTGGCACGAGCCGGAGAGGCCATGACCGCTGAAGATGAGGGCCTGCTAGCCAAGACCAACCGAGGGACCTACCGCTGGGGGAAGTACCGGGGATTCTCCGACAACTTCCACTGCTGCCTCCTGGCCCGCGTGCACGACCGACCGGTGGTGAGTCCCCCGCACGAGGTTTCCGACTATGGGCTCAATCGCGAACTGACCGAGCCGGAGGTCCACGCCATCGCAGCCGCCGACAACGGCGAGGCGAACGAGAAGGACCGAGAGGTCATCGTTGCCTTGGCCCATGAGATCGGCGTGCCGGTCTGAACGGGTCGGCCACAGACCGGGGTCCGTTCCACGGAGCGGACCTCGAGCGGTTTGAAGGGGCGCCGGGTCTCGCCGTGGCGCCGGAGGCGGTCAGCGTGGGGTTGTCTTCCCGGCCTTCGTTCGCCGGAACCGAGCGGTCCGGCACACCCGGCTGGGCGGCGTCCAGATGAGCGCTATCGGCATGTTCCGACTCAGGGACGGGAAGTTCCCCGAGAACTGGATCTACGCCGATGTATTGGGAGTGATGCAGCAGCCTGGCATTGCTCCCACGCCGCCCAAAGCATGAGGACGATCTCACGACTCGGGTCTCTCGTGCGGTCGAAGGCAGCGCGCTCCTGAGTCCGCAGCCAGTGCCCGGTGGCGAACCCGACGGATTCCTCAGGTCGGACGGTCTGCGAACGGCATTTGACCTTGGCTTTAAGGAGCGATGGCGCCTGCCGGTGGCAACGCCACCTGCAAGGGAGGTACGGAGCATGAGCACACCACACGATGAGCCAGTCCCTCCGTCGTCGGGGGGAGAGCGGCCCGACTTCTCCAAGATCCCCATCGGCGATCGGCTTCGCGCGTTGACCGTCGGCGCGATCATGACGCGCGAAGTATTCACGGCCCGACCGCAGTGGACGCTCCTCGAGGCGACCCAGAGGATGCGCGAGAAGCACGTCTCGGGGTTGCCGGTCGTAGAGGAGGGGGACCGGGTCGTCGGAGTCCTGAGCGAACGGGACGTTCTGGCCGATCTCGACCGAGCGGTCGGAGTGGGGTCGGTGCGTGGGTTCCTGGACCTCCTGCTCGAACTGGAGGCGGTGACCACGATCAATCGGCTCGACCAGTGCCTGCGACGACTCGAGAAGGCCCGTGTGGCTGAGGCGATGACCTCCCGGGTGGTGAGCGTCGATCCGGATGCGTCGATGGGCGAGGCGGCGCGGCGGCTCCGTGCGTTCGGAGTAAAGCGCCTGCCCGTCGTCGACGAGGGTCGGCTCGTTGGCATCGTCACTCGTCAGAACATCGTAGACGCTCTCAGCTGATCCACCTCGATCCCTCCACGGGGTTGTCCTCGGACTCTGCGGCCCCCCGCGCGAAGATGCGGGATTACCTACGGTAGGCCGGAAAACCGCTGGCCCGATGCGGGCCTGCCACTCCTGCCGGAAGTCCGGTGCGGACGGTCGGCGCTCTCCGACTATCTGTCGGGGGCACGTTCGATTTATGAGGGAGGATACCCCCTCGTACTTCCAAGCAGGGAAATGCGCGTGGGTCCGCGGCGATTCGGCTCTGTCTGTTCTCCCTTTCAACGACCTCGAGGGGGAGGAGCCATTGCGGTGGCTGCCGTCATGGCGGTCGCGATCGTGGCCGTCGTAGCGGCTGCGTATGCGTCGGGAGTCCTCCTCTCACGGGCGTTCGGAGGCTCCCCAGCGGCAGCCGGGACACCGAGAACGGTAGACGGGGCCCCCGCGGCTCCGGGGCGCGCAGCGCACGTGCTTCTGACCGCCCACTCCCGTGGCTACCCAGCGACGCACCTCGAAGCCCCTCTCTTGGACGGTCTGACCGTCGATTCGGGCGTCGGCGGCACGGGCGTGGGCACAGTATCCAGCCTCGCGGTCACCGCGAAGCCCCTGTATACAGTGGCTTTCACGGAGAGTGGCCTACCCTCGGGTACGGAGTGGTGGGTGAACCTCAGTAACGGTCAGTCCTTTAGCTCGCTGACCACCGGAATCACGTTCAGCGAGTCGGGCGGTAGCTACACCTACACCCTGGGGACGAGCAACAAGTCCTACTCGGCGCCCGGCGGGACCTTCAAGGTCCACCGAGCGGCTCTTTCGGAGCTCGTCACATTCTCTCTTGTGACCTACCCGGTGACGTTCACCGAGTCGGGGCTTCCCTCGGGCACCGAGTGGTGGGTCGATCTCACCGACGGCCAGTCGTTCAACACCTCGAGCAGTTCACAATCTATCTCCGAGCCGAACGGGACGTACAACTACACCGTCGCGACGTCGAACACGTCGTATTCCGCATCGGGCGGATCGTTCGCGGTGGACGGAGCCCCGGGCCCGATCTCCGTGACGTTCTCCCTCGTGACCTACGCGATAACCTTCACCGAGCGCGGTCTTCCCACTGTCACGGAGTGGTGGGTGAACCTGACCAACGGGTGGACGTTCAGTTCGTGGTCGGCCACGGTGACCTTCAGCGCTTCGAACGGAAGCTACACGTTCACCGTCGCGACCGCGAACCGGACCTATTCAGCGCCCGGGGGGAACTTCACGATCTACGGGGCGCCTGTCTCGAACACGGTCACTTTTGCGCAGATCAACTACACCGTGACCTTCACGGAGAGCGGCCTTCCCTCGGGCACCGAGTGGTGGGTGAATGTCTCCGGGCAGTCTCCGCAGAGCTCCATGGGATCGGCGATCGCTCAGACCCGAGTTTGGAGACCGGGGCCGATTTCACCTCAGAAACCGTGTAGGGGGTACACGGGCAATTAGGCGGGCACGAACCGCGCCAGATCGAGGGCCTTCACGACCGCGCTCTGCTCCCGGTCGAGCTTTTGGAGAACGACCTTCACTTGCTTCGAGCGCTTCCGTAGAAGCGCCACCACCTGGATCCGATCCAGCCGACCCGCGAGGGCCGCAATCGGCACCCGATCCCCGGTCGCTTCCTCCACCCGTCGCTGGATCCACCGATAGAACAGCAGTCCTACCACGCACAGGAACGCGTGCACCCGGATCCGCTTGTCGAGCCGATGGAAGATTGGCATCACCGGCATCAGCAGCACGTCCTTCAGGACGTGGAACTCCTCCTCCATCCCCGACCGCGCGAAGTACGTCCGCACGATCTGCTCCTCCGACCAGTCGGTTCGGTCGGTGAACACCACCGTCTTCCCGAACCCCTCCTTCAGCTCCGCCTCCTTCTTCGCGTCCACCCAGCCGGTCACCGTGAACCGAGGAGGGTCCTGCTCGAGGGTCGCGCCCACCCGATACTTGAACACCCCCCGCCACTTCGGCGGCAGCGCGTCCTCGAGCCGCTCCGTCACGCTCTGCACCGTCGACCGTCGTCCCCGGTGCGGCTTCGACATCTTCGTCGCCACCGTCTGGCAGGTCGCGAGGAACCGCTCCTTCGCCCGCGCGTAGTCTCGCTCCTGCCTCTTGCGCGCGCTCTCGTTGAACGCCACCACCACGACCCCGTCGACCCCGAGCACCCGCCGCGTCGAGCGGAACCCGCGGATCGTCTCCTTCTGCTCGGTCGTGTAGAGCGTACGGTAGGTGGTGCGGGACCTCGCCAACAGGTCCCGCACCTGGTTCCGCTTCAGCGAGGAGAGGAAGTGGACCTGCTCGGCGTGGACCGCCGCCAGACCGTCCTTCGAGTTCACCCCCTTGTCGAAGACGAACGTCAGCTCGTCCGCCACCACCCCGAACTTCACGAGCTGCGTCACCATCGTCCCGACGACCTCCTGGAACAGCCTCGCGTCATTCTCGTTCCCGGGGTACACCCGATGGTAGACGGGCAGGTGCTCCGCCGTCACTGCGGTGGCGAGCCCCACGAGCTTGGCCTGGAGATTCCCGTCCTTGGCGTGCCCGGGTTTGGGCAGTTGTCGATCGGGATCGTCCTCGGGCGGCTGTTGCTCGGTCGAGAAGTTCGTCGGGTCGAAGAAGACCAGCGAGGGGCGGTGGCCCTTGCGCACCAGCTCCTCGCCGAGGCGGAGCGTGATCTCCTCGACGACCTCGTCGGTCAGTCGGTCCATGTGCTCGAGGTAGCTTCGACAGGAGAGGTCGGGGACGTCCCGAACGAACCGGAAGAGGGAGCGGTTCGCCCAGTCGGTCATCCCGTTCTTCGAGACCGGTTCGTGAGCTCGCCCGGCGATGAAGGCGAGGAGGCTCAGCGCGGTCGCCCGACTCCCGGTCAGTTCCTGGACGACACGCGAGAAGCCGAGTTCCTCGTCGGCGGCGAGGAAGGCGGCGGAAGTGCCGAACGGGTAGGGAAGGAACTCGATCCCTTCGGTGAACGCCTCGGGGTGGGTCAGTCGGTAGGCCAGCTCGTCTTGCGTCCCGAGGTACATCTCGGCGAGATTAACGACCCGCCCATCCCGACGGCCCTTCTGAACCAGATAGACGTAGGTGTTCTTCCCCTTCCGGCGGAAGCGGAACTGCACGCGGGGGACATTACCCCCAACATAATGAACATATCGCTGGACTCATCGATACGACATGGCGAGGGAGACTAATTCCATGACATACCCCCAACGCTCTTCTGACGTAGATTCTCAAGAATCTCCAAACTCGGGTCAGAGCCTGCCAAATGGGACCTACCCCTATTCGGTCGCGACCTCCAACAAGTCGTACTCGGCACTCGGTGGATCGATCACCGTGGATGGGACCGTCGTTTCGACCTCGGTCGCGTTCGCTCTGGTGGCGTACCCTGTAACGATCACCGAAACCGGCTTGCCGTCGGGCACCGAGTGGTGGGTGAACCTGACCGATGGCGAGACGTTCAGCTCGACCACCGGCGCGATTGCATTCCACGAGCCGAATGGGACCTACGCCTATGCCATTGCGACGGCGGACAAGGAATACACGGCCACCGGCAGCGTGCTGTCGGTACGCGGTGCCTCGATCCTCCAGTCGGTGACCTTCACCCGGGTCACCTATGTGGCGACCTTCTCGGAGTCGGGCCTTCCGGTGGGGACCAGCTGGTCGGTGACGTTCAACGGCACGGCCGAGAGCAGCACCGGCTCCTCGATCGCCGTCCCCGCTCCGAACGGCTCGTATGCGTTCTCCGTCG
>JBJKRJ010000038.1:0-9192 GCA_046704665.1 Thermoplasmata archaeon
GCGCCCGCCGCCGAGGGCTGGCACCGGGCCCGGATCGCCGACTCGACCGCCGGCACGAACTCGGGCATCCCGCTGATGATCCCGCCGCCCAGCACGAGCATCGACGGATTGAACGCGTTCACGACGCTGATCGCCCCGTCGGCGAGGAACCGTTCGGTCTCGCGGACGATCCGGCCGGCGAGGGCGTTCCCCGTCCGGTGGGCCTGAAACACGGTCTGCGCGGTGATCGCCTCCTCGGACCCGGCCCGCTCCACGAGCGCGCGGCCGAGGTCCGGGTCCGCCCGGACGGCCTCGCGCGCCCGCTCCGCGATCGCCCAGCCGCCGACGTAGGCCTCGAAGCAGCCCCAGTTGGGGCAGTGGCACCGACGCCCGCCGACCACGATCGTCATGTGGCCGACCTCACCGAGCGCGTGGCTCCCTCCGTCGAGCAGTCGATCCGCCACGACCGCCGAGCCACCGATGCCCGTGCCGAGGAAGAGACAGAAGAGGTCGGAGACGCCCGCGCCTGCCCCATGGCGCCACTCGGCCGCGGTCGCGGCGCGTGCGTCGTTGATGACATGGACCGGCAGGCCGATCTCCTCCTGCACCCGACGGGCGAGCGCGATGTCGCGCCACCCCAGGTTGGGGGCGTGGACGACCTTGCCGGTCCGCGGATCGACCTGGGCCGCGACGGCGACGCCGACCGCCACCGGGGGTTCGCTCGACTGGGCGAGGCACGCCCGCACGCTCGCCCCGAGGGTACGGATCACCCCCCCGGGTCCATCGTTCGCGTGCAGGATGCGGCCGCTGTGGTGGACGACCCGACCGTCTACCGTGACGAGTCCGCTCACGACCTTTGACGCCCCGAGGTCGATGCCGAGGGCGAGCCCGGGCGAGCCGAGCGTCCGCGGAGGTCTACTCCTCCGGAACCGCTCCGTGGTGCTCTGCCTCGGCATACTTGTGGACGACGTCGACGAACGTCGAGTGCGACCACGTCAGCGGGGTCGCGCTCTTGGGCTCGAGGGTGCCCCGGTCGATCTGCTCCGGCAGCAGCCGGGTCGGCGTCGAGTGGGCGGCGACCCATTCGATCAGCTCGCGGCAGCGGTTCCGGTCGCCGAGCCGCAGGCGTGCCTCGGCGAGCCAGAGGGTCGAGACGATCCAAGGGTTCTCCTTGCCATAGTACTCGTCGCCTTCGTAGCGGGCAAGGCCGCCCGTATCCCGGCACCAGAGGCGCTCTTCGATCGCGTCAACCATCGCACCGGCCCGGGGATCGGACCAGGGAAGGAAGCCGAGCTTGAGCGCGAGGAGCATGGACGCGTCGAGCCGGTCGTCCCGGGGAGAGAGGGATCGAACGAACCGCCGGGTCGAATTGTCCCAGAAGTGCCGCACCGCCGCCCCTCCGATCTCGGCGGAGGCGGTCCGCCAGACGCCCGGGTCCTTTCCGATCTCGGACGCGACCCGGGCGGCCCGCTCGAGCGCGTGGGCGACCGCGGCGGTCGAGTAGAGATGGATCCCGAGCCGTTCCTCCCAGAGATCGTAGCTCGGAGCGGGAAGGCGCGTCTCGGGGTCGCGGAACTCCGAGAGGAACGTCGCGGCGCCCTTGACGAGCGGCCAGAGCTCGAGCAGGAGGTCCGGGTCGGCGCCCCGCTTGAAGTGGTGCCACGCGGCCGCGATGACCGTCGCGGTCTGGTCGATCTGTAGGTGCGGCGGGGGGTGCCAGGTCGATCCGATCGCACCGTCCGGAAAGTGTCGATGGAAGAACGAACCATCGGGGTTCTGGCACGACCGGGCGAAATCAAGGAAACGGGCGGCGTTCTCGTAGAGCCCCGCCTCGTCCATCGCCTTCGAGATGTACCCCCCGTCGCGCCACCAGCAGTAGTTGTACGTGTCACCGGCCGCGACGAGGGCGCGGGTGTCGGGCGAGGCGATGATCGCCCCGTTCGCACCGATGGAGTGACGCATCAGGAGGACGCTCATCCGGTAGACCTCCCGGGAGTGCGGGCTCAGGCCCCGCGGAGGATGGGGAAGCCGGCGCTGCACCCACGTCTCCCAGAACGCCTCGGACTCCCGGACGAACCGCGCGTAGCCACCGCGGCGGACGTAGTCCCGCACCTCGTGGACCTGGGGCAGGCTCTGGCCCGCCGCGAGGTAGAGCTTGAGCTCGATCTCGCGGCCGGTCGCGGGCTCGAGGTCCCACTCCATCACACTGTCGGCGGCCCCGTGCGCGATGAGCCCGCCCTCGAGCCGCCCATCCTCGGCGTCCACGTACGTCCCGCGGAGACCGCGGAGCGTGTGCTCACCGCAGACCGCGCGGGTGAACTTCGGCTCCGAGAAGAACTCGAAGAAGTACCCCCGCTTGTAGTGGACGAGGCTCGAGGCCGCGGGGTCGACGTACGCGGTGTCCTGGTACATCGATTCGGCGATCTGGAACGCGTGGTAGGCGAAGAGCCGGATCGGCCTCGGAGGGTCGATGCGGATCCGGAAGACCCGGGCCGCCAGATCGTGGTTCGGATGCACGTGGTCGCGGACGGAGATGCGGATCCCGTGGCCGGACCAGTGCGACTCGGGGAGATGGCCCGGGCCGTACGGTTCCTGCCGGATCGCGTAGCCGTTCCCTTGACGGAGCCAGGCGAACCGCGACTCCCGGACGTCGAAGAGCCCGAGCCGCGCCTCGCGCAGCTGCTGGAACTGTCCCGGGAACGGGTAGAAGAGCTCGTTCCAGTCCCCGTTCTCATTGACGGTCAGCAACAGACGACCGTTGCCCGAGAGCTCGGTGATCATCGCCGTTCCGCGACCGACCCTGCGGTCGGACTACTCACGAGCACCACAACGACCGAACCGGGCGACAGCGCCCAGCTTAACAGTCCTTCGGTTCGACTCGCGGAGGGGGTGCACCGCCCGAGGTCCCCCCGGACCGACCCCCCGGGACCGTAGGCGTCCCCCTTCGGCCGGTCCGGATCACTTCAGGATCGGGACCCCGAGCCGATCGAGCGCCCGCCGGCGAAGGTCCGTCAGCGCGTTCATGTAGTTCGCGTAGGCGTCGTACGGGTTCCCGTAACTGGAGAAATGGCGGTGGACGCCGAGATCGGCGCCGTGTCCCCCCACGTACATGTAATAGAAATGGTCGGAGGTGAGGAGCTTTCTCCAGTCTTCGAGGATCTTCGGATCGCCCGCCTGTCTACCGAGCACCCCGACCTTCTTCGCCGCCTCGAACGCGGACCGCTGCAGATCGTTGCCGAGCCAGGCGCCGAGGTCACGGTTCTGGTCGGCCCAGGTCATGGTCTCGGGCACGGAGAGCGGGGCGCGGGGGGCCGTCGCGAGCATCTCTTCGGCGGTCGCCCACTCGAGGTGCGCGTGGCGACGGACCTCCCGGGGGAGCTCGCTGAGGAACTCGAGGATCCCGGTCCGGGCCCGGTGGTGCTCCCCGAAGGTCTCGAAGTCCATGAAGAGGCCGAGGGCCTCCCCCGGGGTGGCCGCGAGCCATCCGGCGTACTTGCCCGCCGTCAGGGGATACTCCGACCAGCCGGTCGACGAGAACCGGAACCCGACATCGTCGCTCAGCGGATAATGCCGCAGAAGGACGAGGAGGTTCGGAGCCGATACCGCGGTATAGGGATACGTCGGAGGCTGGCCCCGGAGCGCCCCCTCCCATCCTTCCGCGAGCATGCCGCGGAACCCCTCCTCCGCGGCGAACCGGGCGAGGTCGTTCGAGTACGCGAGCTCCGTCATCCGCAGGAACTTCGGGGTCACGGAGAGCTCGGCGCGCAGCATCGCTCGGTGCAGCGCGACCTCCTCGGCGAGCTCGGGCTCGGGCAGGAGGAAGGCGAGCGAGTGATAGTACGTTTCCGCGAGGAACGTGACGTGTCCGGTCCGCGCGAGCGCCCGGAGCCGGTCGATCACATCGGGCGCCGCGAGACGTGCCTGCTCGAGGAAGGTTCCGGTCAGCGAGACGTTGAGCCGGAACCCCGCGTCCTCCTCCAAGGAGTGCAGGAGCCGATCCAGGGCGGGACGGTAGCTGCGTTCCGCGATCTCGCGGAAGATCGCCAGGTTCCGCTCGAGGTCGAAGTACGAGCGTCCGGAGCCGAGGTCGAGGAACCGGAAGCGGCCGAGCCGCCAGGGCTGGTGGAGATGCAGGTAGAGGACCAGTCTCATGGCGGTGCGCAGAACGGACGTGGTCTGCCCGGCGTCTACTCGGCCCGTCTACTTAGATGCTTGTGGCACGGGAGTCGGCGCCCCAAGGAAAAAGGGGCCGACACTGGGCCCATCCGGGATGGCGGGGGAGACGTCGGGGCCTAGTGCCGGTGGTGGCGGGCCGTACTCCGCATCGCGTCGAGGTAGACCGCGATTGTCTCCCGGGCCCGTTCGGGCCATCCGGCACGCAGCGCCTCCCACCGTCCCGCTTCGCCCATCGTGGCCCGGAGCGTGGGGTACTCGAGGAGCTCGGCGATCCGACTGGCGAACTCCTCGACGTCCCAGAAGTCGACCCGGAACGTCGAGGAGGAGATCTCGGCGACCCCGCTCGTCTTCGAGACGATCGTGGGGACCCCGGCCGCCATCGCCTCGAGGGCCGCGATCCCGAACGGTTCCACCACGGACGGCAGGACGAAGACCGAGGCGCCGCCGAGCAGGACCTCCCGTTCCTCGTCGGTCACCTTCCCGAGGAACATCACGCGATCGCCGACCCCGAGCTGGGCGGCGAGCTCGACCAGGCGGGGATACTCCGGACCCTCGCCCGCGATCACGAAGAGCGCGTCGGGCGCGACCGGCGCGACCCGGGCCGCCGCCCGAAGGAACGTATCGACCCCTTTCATTGCTGCCAGCCGCCCCACGTAGAGGACGACACGCTTCGTGGCCTCGATGCGGGAGAGGCGCTCGCTCGGACGGACGGCGTTGTAGACCACGTGGACCCTCTTGGGGTCCGCTCGATATCTCTCGATGAGCTGCGCCCGGAGGTGGCGACTGACCGCGATCACGGCCGTCGCGGCCCGGACGCCGAGCTCCTCCCGTGAGAGGATCGGGACCCAGGGGTGTCCGAGGGAGCGATCGTACTCGGTGGAGTGCACCGTCATGACGAGCGGCCGACGGAGCCGGGCGGCGAGCTGATCGGCCCCTTCGGTGCCGAACCAGTCGTGGACGTGGACGATATCGACCGAGCCGAGGTCGTCGCGCGCGGCGACCCACTCGTTGTACGATTCGGTCGACCGGACGAACACTTCGGCGATCTCCTCCCCTGTCGGTCCGCCCGTGCCGGTCTTGGTTTCGGAACGAGGAGTCTCCCCTTCCCAGTACGCCGGTGGAGGGGGGCTCTCTTCGCTCGGCGCATCCGACGCTTCCTCCGGCGGGCGCGCTCCGGCGGCGCGCCCGGTCCGGACCTGGGCCGCGGCCGCGCGGTCTCCCGGGAACCGGATCGTCACCCCGTCGAGGAAGGTGAAGGGGCCCGAGAACGGAGTGAGGAACGTGATGCGGTGACCGAGACGGGTCAACTCCTTCGAGATCTCGTAACAGTGCACGCCCAGTCCGCCGGAGAGATGGGGTGGCCACTCCCAGCCGACCATCAGGATGTGGAGCGGGCGCGAGGGTCCTTCGAGCGCGGCAGCCTTCCGCGCCGGCCACCGTGCGGCGCGCGACGGCTCGGGGGAGCGGGCCCCATACGAGGGGCGGGGAAGTTGCGGCGCGGTCGATGCCTCTCTCCGGACCCGCGGGGGACCGCGACCGCGAGCGATGATCACCCGGGGGGTCGGAGGACGTCGGGGGCGTGCACGACGGCGGCGACGACCCACGACACGTTTCTTTCGCTCCGCCACATCCGCTCCTTGGACTGCCGCGGGCTCCGGCAATCGGACGATGCACATGAAACCGAGCCCCGCGGCGGAACTCGAGGGCCGTTGGCGACCCTTCGTCGCAGATGGTACGTACCTAGTTAGTAGCCCGCGAGGAGTTCCTCGATCGCGGCCCGGGGGTTCTCGGCGCGCGTGACGGCGCTGGCCACCAGGACCCCCACGCTCCCGAGCTCGAGCGCCCGACGGACGTCGTGCCGGTCGTGGACACCTGCCCCGCAGAGCACCCGCGTGCCACGGGACACGCGATGCACGGCTTCGACGGAACCCGAGACGACCTCGGGCCGGGCGGTCGAGATCGCTTTGTCCCCTCCAATGAGCTCGGGAGGTTCGACGGCAAGGTACGGGGGCCGGGTCCGGGCAAGGCGAGCGGCGGCCCGCACGTCCCGGGCACAGACGAGGGCCGCAAGACCGAGCGATCCGAGCCGCTCGACCACTTCCCCCACCTGTCGGACCGAGACCGGGTGCTCGGAGTGGTTCACGAGACTGCCCCATGCCCCCGCCGCGCGGAGCGCTTCGGGCGGCACGAACCCGGTGTGCGGACCGACCGCCACCGGGTCGACGTGCTGGGCCAGGATGGGGATCGCGACCGACGCGGCGACCCGGGCGAGGTCGGGCGTCGCCGGAGCGAGGGCGACCGCGACCCCCGCGGCGGAGCCGATCTCCTCGAGAGTGCGCGCAGTCCGTTCGGCGGCGCTTCCGAGCTGCCCCGCGTAGACCTTGAGGTTCAGGACAAAGAGCGGGCTGCCGAGATTGACCGGCTCAATGGACCGAAGAGGGTCGAGCGCGCTTCGGTCGAGAGCAGATGGCGTACTCGTCGCCATCGAAGAAGACCTCCCGGTCGGGGTGCTTTCGCTGGAGCTCGGAGATGCGCGTGAGGACGTCTTCGAGGGTGGTGGACTCGTCATTCGGGTCGATCCTCAGGTGCACCGTCTTCTCGTGCCGCTCGGTCACGTGAACCGTACCGGGCATGGCGCACCAGAGAAGCCGGAACGTTGGGGTCTCATAAAGCGATTACACAAGGACTCGGGGACGGGCAAACGGCCCCGGGCGTGCGGTTTTGGCATCCGACCTCGCTCCGTCCGACGGTGCGGCGGCCGCCGGATCTTCTCGGTCGGACCGCCGTGGGGACCCGGATTGGTGCAGACTGCCATGCCACATCGTAACAAGTATATCCATCGTCGACTTGCCGGCGCCCACGGGGTGTTATCTTACAGATGGCGGAAGCGCACGGTGCGACCGAGACAAAGGAAGAGGATGAGACCCGTTTGACCGAGGCCGAGATCGCGGTCCACTGGAAGGAAGAGGAGACGTTCCGACCGCTTCCGGAGTTCATTGGTCAGGCGAACCTCACCGACCCGAAGGTGAACGAAAGGTTCGCCGAAAAGAACTTCCCGGAGTGTTATCGAGAGTACGCGGACCTCCTGACGTGGGACAAGTACTGGACGACGACGCTCGATACGAGCAAGGCGCCGTTCTGGAAGTGGTTCGTCGGGGGCAAGCTCAACGTTTCCTACAACTGCATCGATCGCAACCTCGCGAAGTACGGGAACAAGGCGGCGATCATCTTCGTCTCGGAGAACGAGAACGACCCGCCCGTCTCTGTGACGTATCAGGACCTCTACGTGCGCGTCAATGAGATGGCGTCGGTCCTGCGCGACTTCTGCGGCCTCAAGACCGGCGACCGTGTCACCATCCACATGCCGATGGTGGCGGAGCTCCCGATCACGATGCTCGCGTGCGCGCGGCTCGGGATCATCCACTCCGTCGTGTTCGGCGGGTTCTCGGGCGAGGCGTGCGGGTTGCGTATCCACGACTCGGGGAGCAAGGTCCTCATCTCGATCGATGGCTACTACCGCAGCGGCAAGCTCCTCGACCACAAGGCGAACGCCGACATCGCCGTGAAGAAGGCGGAGGAGGACGGCACGAAGGTCGAGAAGGTCCTCATCTGGCGGCGGTTCGCCGAGAAGGAGAAGTGGATCTCGAAGGCCCCGATGGTCGAGGGCCGAGACTTCATCGTGAACGACCTCCTGCCGCAGTACCGCGGCAAGATCGTCGAGCCGGTCTCGATGCCCGCGGAGGCGCCGCTCTTCCTGATGTACACGAGCGGTACGACAGGGAAGCCGAAGGGGTGCCAGCACTCCACGGGTGGCTACCTCGCCTACGTCACCGGGACGTCGAAGTACATTCAGGACATCCACACGACGGACACGTACTGGTGCATGGCCGACATCGGCTGGATCACCGGTCACTCCTACATCGTCTACGGACCGCTCGCCCTCGCGGCGACGAGCGTGATCTTCGAAGGGACCCCGACGTTCCCTGACGCGGGACGTCCGTGGCGGATCGCCGAGCAGCTCGGCGTGAACATCTTCCACACGTCGCCGACGTCGATCCGGATGCTCCGGAAACTCGGGCCGGAAGAGCCGAAGAAGTACAACTACCACTTCAAGTGCATGACGACGGTCGGCGAGCCGATCGAGCCGGAAGCCTGGATGTGGTACTACGACGTCGTCGGCCGGCGCAAGGCGGCGATCACCGACACGTGGTGGCAGACCGAGAACGGAGGGTTCCTCTGCTCGACGAAGCCCGCCATTGATGCCATGAAGCCCGGGAGCGCGGGACCGCCGATGATCGGGATCTACCCGATCATCTACGACGAAACCGGAAAGGAGATTCCGCCCGGCGCCGGAAAGGCGGGCAACATCTGCATCCGCAACCCCTGGCCCGGGATCTTCCAGACGATCTGGGGCGACCCCGACCGGTTCGTGAAGACGTACTACCAGAAGTACAACAAGAACCCGAAGTCGACCGACTGGCACGACTGGCCGTACTTCGCGGGCGACGGAGCGGTCTGGGCGAAGGACGGCTACATCCGCATCCTCGGCCGGGTCGACGACGTCATCAACGTCGCGGGTCACCGCCTCGGGACGAAGGAGCTCGAGTCGGCCAGCCTGACCGTCACCGAGGTCGCCGAGGCCGCGGTCGTCCCGATCGTGGACGAGGAACGCGGGCGGGTGCCCGAGGTCTACATCTCGCTGAAACCCGGGACCAAAGCGACCCCCGAAGAGGTCCAGAAGAAGGTCATCCACGCCCTCGAGACGACGATCGGCAAGATCGCCCGGCCGCGCGCGGTGCGCGTCGTACCCGACATGCCGAAGACCCGCTCGGGGAAGATCATGCGCCGGGTGCTCGCCGCGATCTCGAACAAGATGGACTACGGGGACATCACCACGCTCGCGAACCCCGAGATCGTCGAGCAGATCCGGGTGCAGGTCCAGGGGAAGGGACCCGTGGAGAAGCGGGCCGGACCCGAGGATATCCGGCGCTTCGGCGACGCATAGACGAACCCGAACTTCCGGGCGGCGTCCCGTCC
>JBJKRJ010000039.1:0-5813 GCA_046704665.1 Thermoplasmata archaeon
ACGATCGCCTCCGGCCGCTCGTCGGCCAGCACGCGATGCACGAAGTCGTAGTCCGATAGCGTGCCGCGGTGGAACCGGAGCTCCTTGCCGAGGAGCTCCTGGACCGCGGCCTCGCGTCGGGACCAGGACGGGATCGGCGTCGCCGACCAGGAACCGACCTCGCGGACCCTCCGACGCGTCGCGAAGTTGTCGATCCCGACGACCTCGTGGCCCCGTCCGAGGAGATGGAGGGCGAGCGGCCAGCCGGAGTAACCGTCGATGCCGGTGATGAGTACCTTCATGGAGAACGCCCGTCTCCGTACCTCGTGACGGGAGATAAGACGTGTGCGGACGGCGCGAGAGCCCCCGTCGACCGGCACAACTCGCTTAAGTCGCCGACACTTCCGGCCTAACCCATCAGGGACCACCGATCATGGCCAGCGACGAGGTCCGCATTGTCGATACGCGCGATGAGCCGCTGCGCGGCGCGATGATGGTGGTCGGCTTTCCGACGCACGGCCTCGTCGGGTCCGTCGCCGCCTCGTACCTCGTCCACTCCCTGGACATGACCCTGGTCGCCTACATGGTCAGCGAGGAGTTCCCTCCGACCGTGATCATGGAGGAAGGGGTGGTCAACGCTCCCGTTCGGTTCTACGCGAGCAAGCTCGTGTGCGGCGTCGACCGCTCGTGCGACCAGCTCTTGGTGGTCATCTCGGACATCCAGCCTCCGATGAGCATGTTGAACCCGCTGGGCCGGGCCCTGCTCGATTGGGCCGAGGCGAAAGGGGTCCAGCTCATCGTCGCGGTCGAGGGCCAACCGATCGATTCGGACAGCTGGGGGGACGCACGCATCGTGGCGATCGCGAACCGTGCGGCATCGCCGCTGCTGGAGAAGTACCGGTTCGATGCGGCGAACGGGGTCGTGACCGGACTCTCCGGAGGGCTGCTCCTCGGAGCGATCGGGAGCACGACCCCGGTCCTCTGCCTCGTCGCCCAAGCGCACAAGGATTATCCGGATGCCCGCGCGGCGGCGCGCGTCATCGAGACGATCAACCCGCTCGTCCCACTGATCGTGCTCGATACGAAACCGCTCCGCGACAAGGCCCGCGAGATCGAGGCCGAAGTGCGCAAGACCCTGCGGCAGACGCGAGAATCGCTTTCGAGCATGCGCGCCGCGGAGACGGAAGGGCCGGGTGAGATGTATCGCTGAGACGGCCCCCTCTTCGAGACCTCCCGACCTCCCCGAGGCCCCCTCCGTGGTCGGGTTGCGTGGGTTCCGGCCCTCGGACGTTGCGCCCGTCGCCCAGATCGTCTCCGACGCGCTCCACGAGCATTACGACCCCTCCCTCTACGGTTCGCTGAGCGCCGACTGGCCCGAGGGGTTCCTCGTCGCCGTGGACGCGAGCGACGCGCCGGTCGGTTTCCTGCTCGGGGTGAACCAGGTCGAACGCGACGCCCGGATCCTGATGTTCGCGGTCGAGCGCGACCATCGGGTGCGCGGGGTCGGCACCCTGTTGATGTCGACGTTCCTCGAGCGCTGTCGGGCGCGCAAGTTTCGTCGGGTGACCCTCGAGGTACGGGTCTCGAACGCGACCGCGATCCGGTTCTACACGCGCTATCAGTTCTCGGTCGCCGACCTGTTGAGGGGATACTATTCGGACGGGGAGAACGGCTACCAGATGACGCGGGGGCTCCCCTGAGCGCGGAAGGGGCATCCGCAGGTGCTAAAACCTCCGGCCGGGGTGGGCGGCCGATGCCCCCCCTGACCTGGCCGCTCGCGTCGGATCTCATGGCCGCCCATCCGGTCACCCTCTCGCCCGAGGATCCGATCTCCGCGGCCCTTGGCCTGATGCGGTCGAAAGGATTCCACGAGATCCCGGTGCTGCGGCGGGGTCGTCTCCTCGGGATGATCACGTTCGAATCGATCGCGCGCCGTTCGAGCAGTTCGCTCTCGACGAAGGTCGAGCATCTATTGGTCCTCCCGCCCTTGATCACGCCGACGACGCCGTACCCCGAGCTCGCCGAGCAGCTGCTCGCGACCGGCCTCCGCGCCGCACCGGTGGTCGGCCGTCGGGGCGAGCTGGTCGGGATCATCAGCCGCAGCGATCTCGTCCGCGGCCTCCCCGGTCTCGCCGCCCTGCTCTCCCGGGAGGGTCCGGTCGTCGAGTCGATCGCGAGCTCCGTATCGGAGGTCGTCCGCGAGGACAGTCTCTGCCGTCAGCTGTTCGGCCGCGTGCGGGCGCTCGAGGAGCATCCGTTGCCGGTGGTCGACCGCAAGGGTCGTCTCGTCGGGGCGGTCGGGGTCGCCGACCTCGGCAAGATCCTCTGGAGGCCGATCGTCGGAGGGAAGCGGGATGCCCGGGCGCGTCGCTCCGTCCTCGACGTGAAGGTCGGATCGATCATGCGTTCGCCCCCCGTGACCGTTCCCACCGGCCAGCCCTGGACCGAGGCGGCCCGGCGCATGGCCGAGGAGAACATCTCGAGCGTCTTCGTCGTAGAGAACGACCGCCCGACCGGGGTCCTCGGACAGGCCGACCTCCTGAACTTCGTGGTCGGCCGGACCCGTGCGCCGCCCTCGAAGGCCCGGGTCGAGGACGTCTACGTCGAGATCACCGGCCTCCGGGGCACCGGGGACCCGGCCCTCTTCGCCGATATCGACCATGTGGTCGCCCGAGGACTGCGTCGGGTCGCCCGGTACGTCCAGCCGACCCTGCTCTCCCTGCACTTCGCCCCACACTCGACCCACCGGACGAGCGACCTCACGGTCGAGGCCCGCCTCCACACAAACCAGGGGATCTTCTATGCGACGCACACCGGCTGGAACCTATTGGCCGGGGTCTCGGGCCTTCTCGAGGACCTCGCCGGTCAGACCCGCCGCGTGCGAGAGACCCGCACGAAGCGCCGGCCGCGGAGCCTGCTCTCCGCCGAGTCCCAGGAAGGCGTGGCCGCCGATCCGGAGCTCGAGCGGAAGATCCGCGCCGCCACGGGCGCCGACGGGGACGAGGAGTGACCGCCGCCGCGGAGGGCCGTCCATGATGCCCGGAGGAGCTCGCAACCAGCGCCAGATGGAGATGATGATGCGGCGCCTCGGGATGCGGACGGAGGAGGTCTCGGGAGTCGAGGAGGTCATCGTGCGCACCCGGTCGAACGAACACGTCTTCCGGGCGCCGGAGGTCACGATCCTCACGGTCCAGGGCGTCCGCACCTACCAGATCGTCGGAACCCCCGAGATCCGGCCCCGCACGGCGGACTCCGTAGCGAGCACCGGAGCGGCCGCGCCGATGCCGACCGCTCCCGCGACCCCGAGCGCGCCCGCCGGGCCACCCGAGGAGGACATTCGGCTCGTGATGGAGCAGGCCAACGTCTCCCGGGAGCAGGCGATCGAGGCGCTCTTCCAGAGCGGCGGAGCCCCGGCGGAAGCCATCCTCAAGATCCTCAGTCGGGGCGGGTAAGAGGTGTCGGCCGCCGGGCCGATCGCCCGCGAGTGCGTGGAGGGATACCTCTATGCCAGTCCACCGCTCGCGATCCTGCTCTTCCGCCGGCCGCCGGTACGGGGACACATCTGGGTCCCGATCAGCGGGAAGGTCGAGGCCGCGGACCCGGACTTCGAGTCGGCCCTGCGCCGGGAGCTCGCCGAGGAGACCGGACTCGAGCATCCCCGCCGCCTTGTCCCGCTCGAATGGCACGTGCCATTCCGTGCCGACAACGGCGAGACCTGGCGACTGCACGCCTACGCGGTCGAGATCGACCGCGACTGGGTCCCTCGCCTGAGCGCGGAACACGAGTCCGCGGAGTGGATGTCGCCGGAGGAAGCGGTCCGGCGCCTCCACTATACGGACAACCGGCAGGCCGTGACGCGCCTCCTCGAGCGCGTCCGGGCATCCTCGCCAAACGTTTAGCGGCCGCGTCGGGTCGCCATAGTCGGATGTCGGCCGAAGCGTCGGAGAGCCGAGGGGCCCCGCTCTCGCGGGTCTTTCCCGGCTGGGGCCCTGAGCTATTCGCCGCCCTGCGGACCGCGCATCCTAGGAAGACGGTCCTCCAGGTCCCCGCCGGCCTCGTGCGCGACGCCCACGAGCTCGCCGCCGAACTTCGAGCCGAAGTGGGATCGCCTGTCGTGCTCGCGACCCGCCCGTGCTTCGGCGCCTGCGATTTTCCCTCACGGGACGAGGCACCGGGCGCCGAGATCGCGGTCGTGCTCGGCCACGCTCCCATCCCAAACGTTCCGCTCGTGCGCACAACGTTCTTCGTGGAGATGCGGGACCCGTCGGGCGATCCGAACACCCTCGCGGCCACCGTGAGGGACTCGGAGATCCCCCGGCGGCTCGGGCTGGTCGTTTCGGTACAGCATCTCGACCTCGTGCAGCCGCTCGTCGCCGCGCTGATCGCGCGAGGCTTTGACGTGCGGATCGGGCAGGGGGACCGGCGTCTCGCCTATGCCGCACAGGCACTGGGATGCAACTACACCGGCGCCGAGGCGATCGCTCCGGGGGTCGAGGCGTTCCTGTTCGTCGGTACCGGTGCCTTTCATCCGTGGGGGCTCGCGCTCGCGGTCGACCGACCGGTCTGGTCGCTCGATCCGCGGCAGAACCGGCTCGAGGGGCCGGTCGACCGGGGCGCCCTCGTCCGGCGGCGGCAGCTCCTGGTCGCCTCCGTGCGGGACGCGCGTCGTTGGGGGATCCTGGTCTCGACGTTCGCCGGCCAGAACCGAACGCCGACCGCCCTCACGCTGCAGGAGAGGGCGCGTGCGCACGGTCGCGACGCTGAGATCCTGATCTTCGATCGACTCGACCCGCGGGACCTGGAAGGGCGCGCCCTGGACGCGTATGTGAACACGGCATGCCCCCGGATCGCGCTCGACGACTCAGCGAACTATCCGAAACCGCTGCTGACGCCTCCGGAGTTCCTGATGGCGCTCGGGGAGCTGCCGCTCGAACCGTATCGGTTCGACACCTACCACTGAGACGTCGCTCCGGGCCCGGGGGCTTGCTGCCTCCGGCCGACCTCGGTGGCCGGCGTCCTGGGTGGGCCCCGGTCCCCGAAGAAGGCCGCCTCCGGCATCAGTAGAGCAGCGAAAGGCAGGTGAGCCCACCGTCCATCTTGTGGAACTCGCTGATGTCGAGAGGGACCACCCGACGCCCGGTGCTCTCCGCGAGCCGGCGCGCGCTCGGGCTCGACGCATCGACCAGGATCGCGCCGTTCGCCACGACCACGTCCGCCGCTGCGCCTTCCGGTCCGGGCAACCAATCGATGGTGCCGTCCCTCCACGGCCGCGCGAGCCGGAGGCGCGGATCTCCGAGGAACCGTCCCGGGGCGATCGCGGTGATGCCGCTCTTGAGGTGCAGGAGGCCGGAGAACGGCACCAGGGTCACCTCGAACCCGGGGGACACCTCGCCGAGGCGCTGACGCAGGAGTTCGGCGCCCGATCGGTTGGTCCGTTCCCCCACGCCGATCCATACCCGCTCGCCCGAGACCAGTACATCGCCTCCGTCCACCCAATCGGTCTCCCCGCCCCCGAGCTCGCGGACCGGCATCCGGGACTCGAGTACCGAGCGGAGGGTCTCGACCTCCCCGCGGCGCTCGGGCGCCGCGGGACGGGTCAGGATCGCCGTTCCCCGTACGAGGATGGCCACGTCCTCCACGAAGTGGCTGTCGGGAAGAGAGTCCAAAGGTGCGAGGACGGTCACCTCCACTCCAACGGACCGTAACGCACGGACGTACGCCTCGTGCTGGCTTCGAGCGAGGGCAAGGTCGGGCGGTCCGAGAGCCTGGGTGGTGAGACCCCGGGCCATCGACGCGGAGACCTGCCGGACCAACCCCTGCCGGAACTCGGGACC
>JBJKRJ010000040.1:0-19313 GCA_046704665.1 Thermoplasmata archaeon
CTCTGTAGCTGGTTGGTCTTGTAGTAGGTGTTCGTGTGCAGCGAGTGGGTCCGGCCGATCAGGCCGGCGTGGGCCTGGACCGGCGCCCGCCCGACGTTCAGCTCCGGCGGCACGGCCGTGCAGGAGCATCCGGCGGTCTGCGTGTGGAAGCGGAGCCACAGGGACCGTTCCTTCTTGGCCCGGAACTCCTCGCGCATCACCCGCGCCCAGAGCCGGCGCGCGGCCCGGAACTTCGCGATCTCCTCGAAGAAATCGTTGTGCGAGTTGAAGAAGAAGGAGAGGCGGGGCGCGAACTCGTCGACGTCGAGCCCGCGGGCCCGGGCCTCGGCGACGTACGCTCGCCCGTCCGCCAGCGTGAACGCGAGCTCCTGGACGGCGGTCGCGCCCGCTTCCCGGATGTGGTAGCCCGAGATCGAGACCGGGTTCCAACGCGGCGTATGCCGCGTCGCGAACTCGATGGTGTCGGTGACGAGCCGGAGGGCGGGGCCCGGAGGATAGAGGAACTCCTTCTGGGCGATGTACTCCTTCAGGATGTCGTTCTGGGTCGTCCCCCCGAGACGCCCGAAGGGGCTCCCTTGGGCGCGACCGGTCAGGAGGTACATGCCCCAGATGATGTTCGCCGGGGCATTGATCGTCATGCTCGTCGTGACGCGGCCGAGCGGGATCCCGTGCAGGAGCCGGCCCATGTCGTCGAGCGAGCTCACGTTCACGCCGCACTTCCCGACCTCCCCGAGCGCTTCGGGGTCGTCGGCATCGATGCCGTACAAGGTCGGGTCGTCGAACGCGATGGAGAGCCCGGTCTCCCCGTGGGCGAGGAGGTAGCGGAACCGTCGGTTCGTGTCCTCGGGCGAACCGAACCCCGAGAACATCCGCATCGACCACAACCGCCCCCGGTACATCGTGGGGTGGACCCCCCGCGTGAACGGCGGTTGACCGGGGTATCCGATCCGATCGAAACCGGAGCGCGGGCTCCGCGGCGTGTACGCCCGGTCGATCGGGATCCCCCCGAGGGTCGTGAACTCCTCCTTGCGTTCGGGGTTCTTTGCGAGCGAGGGAGCGAGGACCTCGGCTTCCCAGCGGCGCTGGGCCTCGGCCACCGCATCCGTGGAGGGCCGAGGGGCCGATCGGACGCCGTGGGGCGGGGCGACGGCTCGGCTCGCCGACATCGCCCGTGCAAGGGAGCGTTGCGTCTTTAAGTGTGGGGGCCGGGGGTCAGAGGCCGAGGAGACGGATCGAGGGACCCGGGGCCGGCCCGAGCCGAAGGCCGACGAGGTCGGTGTGGCCGCGAGGGAGCACGGGGACGCCCACCATCCTCGCGAAGCGGGGAAACGCCTGACCGGTCCACATCGTGTTGTCGGCGAGCACGACCGCTTCCGGGGAGAGTCTCGGCCGCACGATCGCGAGCTCGAAGGCGAGGTGGCCCGGGGTGTGCTCGCTGTCGTGAAGGAACAGCCCCACCGAAGGGAGCCCGGCGACCAGCTTCGGAAGCAGCTCCTGGCTGGGCCCGATCCTGAGATCCCAACCTTTTCGGAGCGACTCGGGGACCGCCCAGCCGCTCTCGCGACCCGGCGGAAGCGCGACCGGGGAGTCGCGCGGACCGAACCGGGGTCCCCGTTGGGGGATGGGGAGGTCGATCGAGTGGAGCGTCCCGCTCCGGTTCTTGCGGAGGGCGAGCAGGAAGTGGGCGGAGGAGACCCCGCTCGAGACCCCCGTTTCGATGACGTGCTCCGGCCGGAGGAGCCGCACGAGCGCATAGACCTCGAACGGAGCGCGGAACTGGGCATAGTACGGCCGCCCCGCCTCCAGATGACGTCGGCGGATCTCGGCCTCGACCGGTACGAGATCGGCGAGCTCCGCAAGGACCGGGGCGAGCTCCGGGAAGGACCGGCCGCTCAGCGCGGAGATCCAGGCAAGGTTCGGGCGTGCCCGCCGATCTCCGAGCGCCCGGCGGGCCTGATCGATCGCCTTGCGGGCCGACGGGCTCAGGACCTCCCGGATCGGGGGCGTATCGCTCATCGTCCTCCGTTCGGGACGGGCAGGGACGGCTTGTCCCTCAATCGCGCCGAGAGCACCTCGAGGCGTGAGGTCGTGGGCGTGAGGACCGCCCGGGTCTCCTCGAGCGCGATGCGCTCGCGGAAGAACGGCGCATCGACCACGAGGGTCTCGAACTCTCCGCCCTCCCCGGCGATGTGCACCGGCCGACGTGCGCGGCCGAGGCGCTCCAGTTCATGGACCAGCGCGCGATCGAACCGCCGCCCGAGGAGATCCGGTGTGAGGGGCTCCGCCGCGAGGTGGACCAGGCGGATGTCCAGGCCGGCGGCGACCTCCTCCTCGACGACGCGCGTCGGGTCGACCCTCCAGAGGGGGGCGTAGACACGTCGACCGACCCCGTCCGCGACCCGGAGCACCCGCGCCCACTGATAGGAAGAGGCGATGGCGCCGACGACCACGGGACCGGAGTCGGTCCCGAGCGCCGTGCGAAGCGCGCGGAGCTCGGGGGCCTCGCCGCATCCCTCCACCGGGACCGCGCGGTGACGCTTCCCCCACGCCTCGGCCTGAAGGGCCACGAGATCGAGGTTCGGGGTGTGGAAGAGCATCGAGTCCGGGTCCGACGGACGCAGGGTCACGAGTTCGTCGACCGGCCAGCCTTGGGTCTCCGCGAGGTACGCCGCGTAGATCGAGTCCTTCCCCCCCGAGACGAGCGCCGAGACGGTCACATCGCCCCCCGGACTACGGCAGCCCCAGACCGGAGCGCCACCGATCGTAGAGCGGGTCCAGCGGGATCGAGGCGAGGAGGCGTTCGGCCCAGCGGAGCTCCGCGCCCGCGTCCGTGACGGAACCGACCCGGACCCTCGGCACGGACCCGAGTCCCCTCTCGAAACGGCGCGCGCTCTCGGCCGGCACCTCGACCACCCATCGGGAGGCGCCCTCCGCGACGAGGGCGAGCCCGGCCCCGGAGAGGCCCGTCCGTCCGAGATCGACCGAGAAGCCGAGGCCCCCCCCGAACGCCATCTCGCTCAGGGTGACCGCGAGGCCCCCGTCCGAGACGTCGTGGGCGGCACGAACGAGTCCCTGCCGTCCGGCGCGAAGGAGCCGCTCCCCGGCCGTTCGAACGGCTGACGGGTCGGCGCGAGGGACCGCGAGCCGCGCGCGCCCGGTGCGGCGCGCCCAGAGCGACCCCCCGAGTTCGGGGCGGGAACGGCCGATGAGGTAAAGGGGATCCCCCGAACGCTTGAGATCGCTCGTCGTGGCGTGGGCGATCTCCGCGACGATCCCCGTCGCCATCACCACCGGCGTCGGTGGGATCTCCGCGCCCAGGCCGCCGTTGTAGAAGCTCACATTGCCGGAAGGCACCGCGAAGCCGAGGGCGCGCGCGGCCCGCCCCATGCCCCGGGTCACCGCCCCGAAGTCCGCGAGGACCCGGGGGTCCTCCGGATTGCCGAAGTTGAGGCAGTTCGTGAAGGCGTCGGGGCGCGCCCCGACCGAGTAGAGATTGCGGGCGGCCTCTTCGACGACGAGCGCGCCCCCTTCGCGGGGGTCCTCCCGGCACGCCCAAGGATGCGTCGCGGTCGTGATCGCGAGGCCCTCGCGCCGTCCCGGTCGCGGCTGCAGCACCGCCGCATCCCCGTGCGACGGAGAGGTGACCCGGCCCTGGAGCGGCTTGACGACCGTACGTCCCTGGACCTCGTGGTCGTAGACGCGGATCACCCCCTCCCGCGAGAGGGAATCGGGAGCGAGCACCTGCTCCTCGAGGAGGTGGCCGAGGTCGTCGGAAGGGACCGTCGGCGTGGGCACCGTGCGTCGGACCCGGGGCCGCACCGGTCGGCGAACCGCGGGCGGGTCGACCCGGAACCCGAGATCGAGGTGGCCCGCCGGCGATCCGTCCCACTCGATCGATTCGTACGGTCCTCGCACCACCTCGCCGACGTCGGTCATCGGCACGTCCTGTGCGCGAAAGATCTCCGCCACCCGGGGGACGTCGCGGGGACGTACGTCGAGGACCATCCGTTCCTGCGACTCGGAGATCCAGATCTCCCAGGGGCGCAGCCCCTCCTCCCGCAGCGGGACCCGAGCGAGGTCGAGCCGAAGTCCGAACCCGCCGGCATGGGCGAGCTCCCCGAACGCGGTCGCGATCCCTCCGCCGCCGAGGTCCTTGAGCCCGCGCACGAGGCCCCGGTCGAACGACTCGAGGCAGGCCTGGATGAGCGGCTCCTTCATGATCGGGTTCCCGAGCTGGACCGCGCCCCGCGACTCGGACTCGCTGCGGTCGGTGAGCTCCTTCGATGCGAAGGCGACCCCTCCGATCCCATCCCGTCCGGTCCGGCCGCCCGCGAGGAGGAGCCGGTCCCCCACGGCCTGCGCCCGGTTCGGGAGGAGCCGCTTTCGCGGGAGGAATCCCACGCACCCGACGTTGACGAGGGGATTGACCACGTACGCCGGGTCGAAGTAGATCCCGCCGGAGACGGTCGGGACCCCGACCCGGTTCCCGTAGTCCCGGATCCCCGCGATGACCCCCTCCGCGAGATACCGCGGCGTCCTCACCCCCGTCGGCACGTCGGCCGGCATCCGCTCGAGCGGCCCGAAGAAGAGCGGGTCGGCGAGCGCGACGGGTTTTCCTCCGACCGCGAGCACGTCGCGGAGGATCCCACCGATGCCCGTCGCCGCGCCGCCGTACGGTTCCACCGCGGACGGGTGGTTGTGCGACTCGATCCGCAGCGCGTAGCAGTAGCCGGGAGTGAAACGCATGACGCCGGCGTCGCCCGTGCCGAGCACCCGCGGCTTGGCGTGCAGGCTCCCGAACGCTCGTTTCAGGAACGGTCGGGAGCTCTTGTAGCTGCAGTGCTCGCTCCAGCTCTGGGCGAGGCCGGCGAGCTCCACATCGGTCGGCTCGCGTCCTTCGTCGCGAAAGTACGCACGGAGGCGGGCGAGCTCCTTCCGGCCGAACCCGAGTCCTCGCTCGGCGGACGTACGTTCGAGGGCCCCGAGCGACTCGGCGCGGAACGGGACCGAACTGACGCCGTCCGCCCACTCCGACATCGTCTAGTGGCCGGGGACCGGTCGGACGGTCACGCGATGGATCACGGGGTTGGCGAGGAGACGTTCGACCGCGATGCGGGCGAGCCGCTCCGCCTCCTCCGGCGGGACGTTCGAGAACTCGAGGTCGTAGATGCGGGCCAACGTGACGCGATGGACGGAGGGGACCCCCAGGAGTCCGAGCGATTTCTCGACGCTCAACGCCTCGGCGTCCAGCACGCCGTCCTTGAGTTCGACGCGCACCTCCACTCGGACCGAAGGTTCGGGGGACGTCACAGGCACGCCTCGGCCCTTCTACGGGCGAGAGAAGATAACCGTGCTCCTGCGCGTCGCGCTCCTCAACGGTTCGGGGGGCCCGGAGACGCACGCCGGCGCGTCGCGTCGATCCTGCCGTGACGATCGGAGGGCTTTCCGCCCTTGGGGTACGCGGGCTCCCGCGCCGTCACCGGCTGCCGAGCTGTCCGAGCAGCCCCGTGATGGTCGGGCGGCTCCCCCCGCTCTGTTCGGGGGCCGGGGCGGCATGCCCGCGGAGCGCGGAGGGGTCGACCGTTTGCAGCTCCACGCGCCCGGGACCCTCCACGTGGAGCGCCTCGAAACTCAGCGCGTGGCCGGTGAGGCCCCCTCCGAGCGACTGGTTGAACGCGCGGACGTTCACGCTGGCGTCCTTGCGCAAGAGGGCTCCGTGGTCGACGTCCATCGACTCGCCCTGCTTGAGGTCGAAGCCGAGGATGTTGCCGTGCCCATGGTAGACGACCGTCCCGGGGCCGGTCAGCCGGTCCATCCAGAACCCGACCATTCGACCGATCCGTCCGGTGCCCGCGACGTAGAAGGTGGAGTACTGCACCGTCTGGGTACCGAGGAGCAGCGAATGCTCGGCGATGTCGATCGTCTGCCCCGGGGGGAGCTCCAGGGTCCGCACTTCTCCCGGAGAGAAGCGGCTGAAAGCGGCGTACCCCGGTCCCTGGTAGACGTGAAGAAAGAACGGAAAGCCCCCGAGCATCGTGCGACGCAGGACCTGGCCGAACCCTCCCTGGGTGAAGGCCCGCATGCCGAAGCGGATCGTCGGGTCGCAGTAGACCAAGAGTCCCGCCTCGCAGAAGACCTCCTCCCCGGGCGCCAGCTGCGCGAGCGCCGCCGGGACGAAGTCGCCCTGGATCTGGATCTGCATCCTACACTCCGCTGTGCACCATGATCTGGCCGGGCCCCCGGATGTCGAGGACCGGGTGCTGGATCCCTCCGGCGATGCCGCCCGGGTTCACGAGCCAGTTGAGCTGGACCGGGTTGGTCGGGCTCACGAGGAGTAGGCCCTCCGGGGACGTCCGGATCGCCTCCGCGGGACCGAGACCGAACGACAGGATGTTGCCGTAGGACTGGAAGACGATCGTCCCGGGTCCGGTGAGCTCGTCGGCGAACACGTAGTGCCGCTCCTGCTCGTTCCCGTTCCAGGTCACCCACTGGGCGAGGACCATCGGGTTGTACCTCACGCTCTCGTCAAAGCAGATCAGGTGGCCCGAACGGAGCCGCACGGCCTGACCCTGCGCAAGATGGAGCACGCGCACCTCGCCGCCCTTGTCGCGCGAAAAGGTCACGTTGCCCGGGCCCTCGAACTCGGCGAAGAAGTAGCTCTCCTCCGTGTCGCCCCGGGCCCGCATGGCCATGAGATGGCCCGTGCTCACCCCGAGCTGTTTCATGGTCTTCCGCGCGACCTTCACCGCGCCGTCCATGTGGAGCATGATCTCGTGCGCGGCCAGGATCTTCTCCCCCGGGTGCAGCTCCACCAGTACGGCCGGAGTGATGGTGCCGACGATGTCCGCTTTCACGCCTTCTCCGAGCCCTCGACGTCGAGGGCGTACGTCCCGCCGCAGTACTCGCACTTCGCGTAGCCTCCGACGATGTTCTGCGCGGAGATCTTCGCTCCGCAGCTCTTGCAGTTGACGTCCTTCAGGGCGGCTCGGCTGATCGTGACCACGGTCCGCTTCTTGACGAACTCCTCGGGGATCGGCATGGATCTGCTCCGCGCTAGGTGTGCTCCTTCTTCGGGTCGATGCTCTGCAGCGCGACCTTCCCCGGTCCGGTGAGCTCGAGGACCTCGTAGGACTCTAGCTTGCCCAAAAAGCCGCCACCGAACGGAAGGTTGAGGGATTTCGCGCCGACGCTGCCGCTCTTGTAGAGGAGGGCGCCGTAGTCGCACGTGACCTTCTCCTGGGGAGCGAGCGTCATCGAGATGATGTTCCCGAAACCGTGGAGCGCGATCTTCCCCGGACCGGTGAGCCGGTCCATCCAGAAGCCGAGCATCCGGCCGACCCGGTGCGTCCCCTGGACGTAGATCATGTCGTACGGAACTCGGTTGTCGGCGCAGAGGAGGGAGCCCTCGGCCACGTCCAGCACTTCGCTCGGCGCGAGCTCGATGTCCCGGATCTCCCCGACCCCGTCCCGCGAGAACGCGACGCTGCCCGGACCGGTGAACTCCGCCAGAAAGTACGGGATCCCACCGACCGTCGTCCGTTTCATCGTCTGGAAGAGCCCGCCGGAGGCGATCGTCTTCCGCCCGACCGTCACGGTCGGGTCCTTGTAGAGCATGATGCCGTGCTCGCAGTAGACCGACTCCCCGGCACCGAGGGTCGCGAGCGCGGCCGGCACGATCCCCTTCAGTGTTTCGAGTTCCACGACCGCCGGCTCCGTTCCGACCAGTGGGCTTCGCGGATATGTACTCATCGCGACCCGGGGGCTCCGTGAGGGAGTCCGAGGGCCGGACCGCCCCCTACACCCCGGAACCTGGCCCGGGCGGCCCACCGCCGCTCCCCCGTGTGCGAAAACCTAAATAGGAGGCCTTTTTCGGCCGGTGGGCGCGGTGGGGGCCGGCCATGGAAGAATTCATCTGCAGCGTTGAGTTTCTTCGCGGTCCAGCGGACCTCATAGCCCGAGTCTCTAGCGAGGCCGGCGGGGTCCGAGAGTACCGTGGCTCCACGGCCGATACTGTGATCGATCAGGTCATCAACGACCTCCAAGAGGAGTTCGAGTCCGCCCCGGCGGCGTGAACTCGGCGGGGTCGGGCATTCGCTTTCGTGAGAGGAAGTACGCGTACTCGGGGGAATCATGGAGAAATCTACGGAACCTACGGAAGGCAGGGCGCCGGTCAGCCGCGCGGTGGAGAGTGCGTTCACGAAGGTCTGGGGCGACGAGCACGTCGTCGCACTGGTGGCCCTCAAGGTCGAAACCTCGGAGGCCGACACGGTCGCCGGCGAGGTCTCGAAGTTCGGCGAGGTGGAGGATGTGTTCCTCGTGACGGGGGATACCGACATCTTTCTCAAGGTACGCTTCCCGCACTACGAAGAGCTGAAGGAGTTCGTCCTGCGGCGGCTCCCCGGAGTCCGGGGGATCCGCGAAACGAAGACCCTCCTCGTAGTGACGGCCTACAAGGAAGGTGGGGAGGCCCGCCCCGCATGACGGCGTCCACGGGTCCGACCGCCCCGCCGAGTGCGGTCGCCGTCGCGTCCCCCCTGGCCACGGGAGAGTCCCCTGCCTTTCATCGGATCGTCGATTCCCTCGCGCAGCTCGCGGAGGACACCTCCGTGCCCCGCAACGTTCGCCGGGGAGCCCAGAGCGCGAAGGGGGAGCTCGAAAAGCCGCGCGCGGCGCTCGACGTGCGGATCGCGAGCGCGGTCTACCTGCTCGACGACCTCGCGAACGACCCGAACCTCCCGACGCACGGACGCACGGCGATCTGGTCGATCATCTCGAGCTTGGAGAGCCTCCAGTGAACCGTCACGGGCATAGGTTGAAATACCGCGTCCAAGTCCCGCGGTACTGGAGCGGGATCGGGCCCGTAGCTCAGTTAGGTTGGCCGGTCGGTTCGCCCGCCGGCCCTACAAAGAGCATCTGGCTTTTAACCAGGTGGTCGGGGGTTCGAACGAGCCACCCCGCCGTTCGGGCGAGGTCGCTCCGAGCGTCCCCCCGGGCCCGTTCCGCACCCCGGAGGTCGGCGTGACGCCTCCATCGGTCCGCTCCTCGCGAAAGAAGGCCGCGGCACCGCCGGCTCCGAAGCGTCCGTTCGTAGCCCACCACCTCTCTCCGCCCCACGAGGTCCTATCGGAGGAGGAGTCTCGCCGGGTCCTCGCGCAGCTCGCGACGGTCCCCGAGCGGCTCCCGAAGATCCTGGTCGCCGACCCGGGGCTGAAGACGGACCCCCGGTACGAGGCGATGCGGGAGTCCGGCGAGAACCTCGTCGGACGCCTGGTGCGCATCCGTCGTCCGAGCGCCACCGCCGGTGAGGCGGTCGCCTACCGGTTGATCGTTCCCTCCCTGGGGGGAGACTGAAGAATCCATGCGCGAAATCGTCGACGGCTTTTTCCGGGAGCGATCGATCGTCAACCACCACCTCGCAAGCTTCAACGACTTCCTGCCGACCAAGGACAATCCGAACTCGCGCATGCAGCGGATCGTCGATGACGCCCGCGTGAGCGAGGACTCGACCGAACGCGGGGTCATCCGCCTCGACGTGCAGAAGACGAAGAGCTCGATCTACGTGCGGGTCGGCCGGCGCCGGGACGCGCGGGGGAACGTGAACCCCTCGGCCGAACCGACGATCTTCATCGGCGCCCCGTTCGTCAAGGAACCCGTCGGCTCGAAACCCACCCTCACCCCGATGGAGGCGCGCCTCAGGAACCTCACCTACCAGGCGCCGATCTACCTCAAGGTCACCGTGGTCGAGAACGGGGTGGAGCGGGCCCCCGAGGACGTCCACATCGGCGACCTCCCCATCATGGTCAAGAGCCGCCCGTGCAATCTCAACCGGTACAAGATCTCCGAGGACGACCAGATATGGCTCTCGGACGACGAGTACCGTGCGAAGCTCGTCGAGTACGGGGAGGACCCGCTCGACCCCGGCGGCTACTTCATCATCGGAGGGACCGAGCGGGTCATCATCAGCCTCGAGGACCTCGCGCCGAACCGCATCTTCGCGGAGTACAACGAACGGTACGGGACGCCGATCGAAAGCGCGAAGGTCTTCAGCCAGCGGGGCGGCTACCGCTCGCTCACGGTGGTCGAGAAGAAGAAGGACGGGGTCCTGCAGGTCTCCGTCCCGACGGCGAGCGGTCAGATCCCTCTCGTGGTCCTGATGAAGGCCCTCGGGATGAAGAACGACGAGGAGATCTTCCAGGCCGTCCTGGGGGAGCTGTTGCCGCTGGACGAACCGTTCGTCCACACGATGAAGCACCTTCTGAACGTCAACCTCGAGGAGTGCGTCTCGAAGAAGCTCTACCCCCCGGAAGGGATCCAGACGACCGAGGACGCCCTCATCTTCCTCGAGAAGAAGTTCGCCACCGGCCAGGCGAAGGAATACCGTCAGCGCAAGGTCGACGGGATCCTCGACCGCTCGCTGCTTCCCCACCTCGGCGACACGAAGTCGGACCGCCTGAAGAAGGCCCTCTACCTCGCGCGCATGGCCCGCACGGTCCTCGAGCTCCACCTGAAGGTCCGGGGCGAGGACGACAAGGACCACTACGCGAACAAGCGCCTGAAGCTCGCCCGCGACCTCATGGAGGACCTCTTCCGCGTCGCGTTCTCCCTGCTCCTGAAGGACCTGAAGTACCAGCTCGAGCGCTCGTTCGCCCGGAAGAAGGACCTTCGGATCGCGAGCGCGATCCGCCCGGACCTCCTCACCCAGCGTCTTGTCCATGCCCTCGCGACGGGAAACTGGGTCGGGGGCCGCGCCGGGGTCAGCCAAGTGCTCGACCGGACGAGCCACATGTCGACGATCAGCCACCTGCGGCGCGTCACGAGCCCGCTCACGCGGAGCCAGCCGCACTTCGAAGCGCGCGATCTGCACCCGACGCAGTGGGGTCGGCTCTGTCCGAACGAGACGCCCGAGGGGCAGAACTGTGGTCTCGTGAAGAACTACGCCCTCTGCGTCGACGTCTCGGAAGGCGCCGACGAGGAGGAGGTCACGCTCATCCTCCGCGACCTGAACACGCGCGAGATCGGCCCGGAGGTCTTCCAGGAAGGCGCGGCCCCGAAAGGGAAGCGGGCGGCCCGGGTCTACGTCAACGGGAACCTGGTCGGTCTCCACTCGCAACCGCTCGAGCTCGTCCGGGAGATCCGGGAACGTCGCCGGACCGGCACGCTCTCGCCGACGCTCGGGGACCGGACCTACGAGCTCAATGTCCGCTACGACGACGAGATGAACGAGGTGATCGTCCACTGCGACTCCGGGCGCCTCAGGCGCCCGCTGATCGTCGTCAGGAGCGGCGTCCCGAAGGCGTCGCGCTCGGACCTCGACGAGCTCACCCGCGGGACCCTTTCGTTCAGCGACCTCATCCGGCAGGGCAAGATCGAGTGGATCGATGCCGAGGAAGAGGAGGACGCCCTCATCGCGGTCGACGCGTTCGTGCCGGCCGACCGGTGCCCGAAGTGCGAGAAGGCGCTCAGCCGGAGCGACATCCGCTGGATGTCGATGGGCGACAAGCGTGACGATGCGATCGTCGAGTGCGGCCGCTGCCACGGGGAGTTCCCGACGGCGAGTCTGCTCTCCGAGAAGTACACCCATCTCGAGATCGACCCGAACCTGATGCTCGGCGTCTGCACCGGGCTCATCCCCTACCCCGAGCACAACGCCGCCCCGCGCAACACGATGGGCTCGGGGATGGCGAAGCAGGCGCTCGGGGTCGAGTCGGTGAACTATCGTCGGAGGCCGGACACGCGGGGCCACCTCCTCCACTACCCGCAAGCGCCTCTCCTCCAGACGCAGACGATGCGCTACGTCCACTTCACCGAGCGTCCGGCGGGCCAGAACTTCGTGGTCGCCGTGCTCTCCCACGAGGGGTACAACATGCAGGATGCCCTCGTCTTCTCGAAGGGGGCGATCGACCGGGGCCTCGGCCGCTCGTCGTTCTTCCGGACGTACCGGGGCGAGGAACGGAAGTATCCCGGCGGCCAGGAGGACCGGTTCGAGATCCCGCGCCCGGACGTCGCCGGGGCCCGGGTCGACACCGCCTACCGCAATCTCGGGGAGGACGGCCTGATCTTCCCGGAGCTCGAGGTGACGGAGGGGGACGTGCTCGTCGGGAAGACGAGCCCGCCCCGGTTCCTCGAAGAGAAGACCGATCTCCTGACCCCGCAGAAGCGTCGCGAGACCAGCGTCACGGTCCGCTTCGGCGAGTCCGGATGGGTCGACAACGTCATCCTCACCGAGGGGGAGAACATCTCCAAGCTCGTCAAGGTCAAGGTCCGCAACCAGCGGGTCCCCGAGCTCGGCGACAAGTTCGCGAGCCGCCACGGCCAGAAGGGCGTGATCGGGCTCATCGTACCGCAGGAGAACCTCCCGTTCACGCGCGACGGGATCACCCCGGACCTCCTGATCAACCCCCACGCCATCCCATCGCGGATGACGGTCGCCCACGTCCTCGAGATGCTCGGCGGCAAGGTCGGGGCGCTCGAGGGCCGCACGATCGACGGGACCGCCTTCTCGGGGGCGCGGGAGGAGGCGCTCCGGGAAGAGCTGCGAACGCTCGGCTTCCACCCGTCCGGACGCGAGACGCTCTACGACGGGATCACCGGTCGCCGTTTCGAGGCGGAGATCTTCGTCGGGGTGATCTACTACCAGAAGCTCCACCACATGGTCGCCGGGAAGATGCACATGCGCTCCCGCGGCCCGGTCCAGATCCTGACCCGCCAGCCCACCGAGGGCCGCTCCCGCCAGGGCGGGCTCCGCTTCGGAGAGATGGAGCGGGACTGTCTGATCGGCCACGGCGTCGCCATGGTCATCAAGGACCGTCTGCTCGATGAGTCGGACGGAACGATCCAGTACGTCTGCGGGAACCCGGAGTGCGGGCACATCGCGATCCCGGACACACGGGCGAGCTCGCTCCGCTGCCCCAGCTGCGGGAACACTTCGTCGATCTATCCGGTCGAGATGAGCTACTCGTTCAAGCTCCTCCTCGAGGAGCTGATCAGCCTCGGCGTGATCATGCGGCTGCAGCTCGAGGAGATGCGGTAGGAGGCGACGATGGCGCAAGGACTTTCGAAGAGGATCAAGAGCCTGCAGTTCGCCTTCCTCTCCCCCGACGAGATCCGCCGGATGAGCGGGGTCAAGATCATCACCGCCGACACCTACGACGACGACGGCTACCCGATCGAGATGGGGCTCATGGACCTCCATCTCGGGGTCATCGAGCCGAACCTACGCTGCCGCACCTGCGGCGGCCGGGTCAACGAGTGCCCGGGCCACTTCGGGATCATCGAGCTCGCGATGCCGGTGATCCACGTCGGGTATTCCAAGGAGATCAAGCGCCTCCTCCAGCTGACCTGCCGCGCGTGCGGTCGGATCCTGCCCGATACTCCGACGGGACGCTCCGAACCCTCGGGAGATTCGGACGAAGCCCCCCCCGCCCCGCGAACCCGCGAGGGGAAGGAGGAGCGGTCGTGCCCGCACTGCCACGAGGTCCAGCAACGGATCGTCCTCGACAAGCCGACCACGTTCCGCGAGAACAGTCACAAGATCACCCCGAAGGAGGTCCGGGCCCGTCTCGAGCGGATCCCGGACGAGGACGTGCTGGCGCTCGGGCTCAACCCGAGGTTCGGACGGCCCGAGTGGATGGTCCTGACCGTCCTGCCGGTCCCGCCCGTCCAGGTCCGGCCGTCGATCACGCTCGAGAGCGGGGAACGGAGCGAGGACGATCTCACCCACAAGCTCGTGGACGTCCTTCGGATCAACCAGCGTCTGCGGGAGAACCGCGACATGGGCGCCCCGCAGCTCGTGGTCGAGGACCTCTGGGAGCTCCTGCAGTACCACGTCACGACGTACTTCGACAACCAGACGAGCGGGATCCCTCCGGCGCGGCACCGCTCCGGCCGCCCGCTCAAGACCCTCGCGCAGCGGCTCAAGGGCAAGGACGGCCGGTTCCGTTCGAACCTTTCGGGAAAGCGCGTCAACTTCTCCGCGCGGACGGTCATCAGTCCGGACCCGCTCCTCTCGATCAACGAGGTCGGGGTACCGGTCGAGGTCGCCCGGGGCCTGACGGTGCCGCTCGAAGTGACGGTCCACAACGCCGAGGTGGCGAAGGAGCTCGTCCGACGCGGGCCGAGCCCGGGGCCGGACGAGACGAACCGCTACCGGTGCGGGGTCAACTACCTCGTCCGCGAGGACGGCCAGCGGATCAAGGTGATGGAGAAGAACGCCGACGCCTGCGCCGAGCTCGTGACGCCGGGCTCGATCGTCGAGCGCCAGCTCTTGGACGGCGACATCGTGCTGTTCAACCGGCAGCCGAGCCTCCACCGGATGAGCATGATGGCCCACTTCGTGCGGATCCTTCCGCACAAGACCTTCCGGTTCAACCTGTGCGACTGTCCGCCCTACAACGCCGACTTTGACGGCGACGAGATGAACCTCCACGTCCTCCAGAGCCAGGAGGCGCGGGCCGAGGCGAAGGTCCTGATGAAGGTCGAGGAGCACATCCTCTCCCCCCGGTACGGCGGACCGATCATCGGGATGCTCCACGACCACATCACCGCCGCCTTCCTCCTCACCTACCAGAACCCGACGTTCCGCCGGGCCGAGGTGACCTACCTCCTCTCGAAGCTCAACTACCCGATCCCCCCACCGGCCGGCAGGGACAAGGACGGAGAGCCGTTCTGGAGTGGCAAGCAGCTCTTCTCCCTCACGCTCCCCTCCGACCTGACCCTCGAGTTCCGTTCGAACATCTGGGCCCGGTGCGACTGCGCCCCGCTCAGCTGCAAGCACGACGCGTGGGTCGTCATCGAGAACGGCGTCCTCAAGGCCGGGGCGATCGACAAGAAGGCGATCGCCTACGAGAAGGGCGCGGTCCTGGACGCGATCGCACGGAACGACGGGATGCCGCGCGCCCGCCAGTTCCTGGACGAGATGAGCCGCCTCGCGATCACCGCGATCGCGCTGAAGGGGCTCTCGACGGGGATCGATGACGAGGACGTCCCGGAAGGGGCCCGCAAGGAGATCATCGGGGCGCTCGAGACGGCGCGGAAGCACGTCAACGAGCTCGTCGAGCAGTACCGCAAGGGCGAGCTCGAGCAGATGCCCGGACGCTCGCTCGAGGAGACCCTCGAAGTGATGGTACGGCGCGAGCTCGGTCAGGCGCGCGACACGGCCGGTGAGGTCGCGGGCCGCTACCTCGGGCTCGAGAACCCCGCGGTGATCCTCGCGAAGTCCGGCGCGCGCGGCTCGATGTTGAACCTCACGCAGATGGCGGGGGCGGTCGGGCAGCAGTCGGTCCGCGGGGAACGCCTCCTGCGCGGGTACGTCAAGCGAACGCTCCCGCACTTCGCCCGGGGGGATCTCGGGGCCGACGCCCGCGGGTTCGTGAGCTCGAGCTACAAGCGCGGGCTTTCTCCGACCGAGTACTTCTTCCACTCGATGGGCGGCCGGGAGTCGCTCGTCGACACCGCCGTCCGGACGAGCCGTTCGGGGTACATGCAGCGGAGGCTCATCAACGCCCTCGAGGACCTCAAGGTCGCCGAGGACGGGACCGTGCGCAACACCGCGGGAACCGTCATCGAGTACAAGTACGGGGAGGACGGGATCGACCCGACCCGTTCCTACCAGGGGGCGCCGGTCTCGCTCGACGAGGTCATCGCCCAGGTCCTCGGTCGGCGGGTCCGCGGATCGGAGGAGCGTCGCCCGGAGTCTCCCTCGGGCGCGCCGTCGGTGTCGGAGGAGGAGATGGACCTCCAGGCCGAGGCCCAGCTCGAGGAAGAGACCGAGGAGGAAGAGGCCGAGGAGTTCGGGGCGCCCGAGGAAGGTCCCGAGTTCGGAGGGGAGTGAGCGATATGGCCGAGGAGAAGAAGACGGTCACGCGGGACCTGCTCGCCCGGATCCAGGAGATCGCGGGGCGTGAGACCGGTGGACCGCTCCCGATCGCCCTCGCCGAAGAGGTCAAGGCCAAGCTCCAGAGCCTTCGCCTGAGCCCCGCGGATGCCACGCGGGTCGTCCGCGAGGTCGCCCGGCGGTTCCGTCGGGCCGAGGTCGACGCGCACGAGTCGGTCGGTATCGTGGCGGCCCAGTCGATCGGCGAGCCGGGCACGCAGATGACGCTCCGAACGTTCCACTACGCCGGGGTCGCCGAGATGAACGTCACGCTCGGCCTGCCCCGCCTCATCGAGCTGGTCGACGCCCGCCGGGTCCCCTCGACCCCGATGATGACCGTGCACGTCGAGAAGAAGCTCAAGGGGGACCGCGAGGCCGTCCAGAAGATCGCGCTCCAGATCGAGGTGACGACGATCCCCGATGTCGCCTCCATCAGCGCGATGATCGAGGAGCTCAAGGTCGTCGTCTCCCCCCAGGGCGCGCTGCTCGAGGCCCGCGGGGTCAAACGCGCGGAGCTCGAGACGGCGCTCGTGGCCGGCCTCGACACCCGGCTCTTCGAGGTGAAACCGGGGAGCGGGGGCGGGGAGACCCGCTCGTTCGAGGTGCACTTGAAGGAGCCGGTCGCCGGCGCGACCAAGTCGCGGAAGGAGGAGATGGTCGAGGAGATGCCGTTCAAGAAGCTCCTCATCGCGAGCGAGGAGGCGAAATCGATCCAGATCAAGGGCGTGAGCGGCATCCGGCGCGCCCTGATCCGCCGGGAGAAGGACGAGTACGTGATCTACACCGAGGGCTCCAACCTCGAGGGCGTCCTCGAGATCCCCGGGGTCGACCCGGTCCGGACGACCACGAACTCGGTCTTCGAGATCTACCGCGTCTACGGGGTGGAGGCGGCCCGCGCGGCGCTGATCCACGAAGCGAACCGCACGCTCGCCGAGCAGGGGCTCGGGGTCGACATCCGCCACCTCATGCTCGTCGCGGACGTGATGACGAACGAGGGGGACATCCGCGCGATCGGCCGTCACGGGATCTCCGGGAAGAAGACGAGCGTGCTCGCCCGAGCGGCGTTCGAGATCACGGCCGCACATCTGTTGCGTGCGGCGATCACCGGAGAGGTCGACGAGCTCAAGGGGGTCGCCGAGAACATCATCGTGGGGCAACCGATCACCCTCGGCACCGGCGCGGTGAACCTGATCTACCAGCCGCTCGCGGGGGTCGTTCCGGCCCCCGTGACGCCCCCGAAGGCCGAACCGATCGCCGAGCCCGAGCCCGCGAAGGAGGCAGCGTAGGCGATGGACCTCGCGCATGCGCTCAAGGTCGCCCTCGAGACCGGGAAGGTCAAGGTCGGACTGACCGAGACGCTCGCCGCGGCGAAGGGGAACAAGGCGCGGCTCGTGATCGTGGCGCGCACCTGCCCCGATGCGAAACTCAAGGAAGAGCGGAGGATCGGAAAGGTCCCGGTCTATCACTACGACGGCACGGCCGTCGAGCTCGGCCAGGCGTGCGGTCAGCCGTACCCGATCAGCGCGATGGCGGTCCTCGATCCCGGGTCGAGCGCGATCCTGACCCTCGAGACGTAGGTGCCGTAGCGGAACCCTTTCGGATGCCCGAGATCGCGTTCGATACCACGACCCTCGGCTACATCCAGCTCTTCGAGGAGCGCACCGGGGCGCGGGTGAAGGATTGTTTCGAGACCGAGGACAAGCTCGTGGTGCTCGTCCAGCCGGGCGACGTCCACAAGGCCGTGGGCCCGGGGGGAGTGCTCGTCGACCGCCTCAAGGGGATGCTCAAGAAGGAGATCCAGGTCGTCGAGTGGTCGGACGACCCCGAGGTCCTGGTGAAGAACATCTTCTACTGGTACTCGCCGAAGAAGGTCGACTTCGGGCCCAAGGGGAAGGGCCGTCACGCGACCGTCACGGTCGACCCGGCCTGGAAGGCACGGGCGATCGGAAAGTCGGGGAAGAACCTCAAGGTCGCGCGCTCGATCCTCCTCCGCCACTCCGACATCGTCTCGGTGAGCGTCGCATAGTCCCGCCGAGCGTCCCGGTCGCTCCGGGGGAGAGGTCGCGTGCCACCGACCGGGGGCGGAGTCCGACCGCGCCCTGGTGGGAGTTAGGGTAGCGGGAGCTCCGGCGCCCCCCGCTCCCGGAGGAGCGGGATCTCTCCGAAGCGGGGACCGCACTCGGCGAACGCGAGGAGGGACCAGCGAGAGCTATCCGCTCCTGCCCCGTACGACGCTCGTGTCCGGCCGACGAGGAAAGATCCGGGCCGTACTCTTCGACCTCGGGGGGACCCTGGTCGACGAGCGCGACTATGCGGGCTGGTGCGACCTCGCCCGTCGGTTCTACCTGGAGATCGACCCGGACGCCATGACGCATGCCTATCTCGAGGTCCAACGGGAGATCGACGCGTCGCCCTCTTCCCCTCCCGACGGCGACCCGGCGATCGGCTTCTGGCAGCGGGTGCTCGCCCGGGCGGCCGAGCGAGACGTGACGACGGAGGTGGCGGGGAAGTTCCTCGCGGCCGTCCGGGCATCGGACGGACCGCTCGGGCTCTTCTCCGATGCGCGACGGTGCCTCGACACGCTTTCGGGGGAGCACCGCCAGCTCGGGGTGATCTCGAACTCGACGAGCGAGGCCCAGGTCCGGCGGATCCTCCACAAGGTCGGGATCCTCGACTACTTCTCGCGGGTCCTCTCCTCGGGGACCGAAGGGATCGCGAAGCCAGATCCGCAGATCTTTCATCGGGCGGTCGAGAGGATGCGCCTCCGGCCCGAAGAAGCGTTCTTCGTCGGCGACCTGCTCCACACGGACGCGGTGGGCGCCCGGGCGGCCGGCCTCCATGCCGTGTGGCTCAACCGGTACGGGTTCGGGTACGGCGAGGACCCTCCCGAGATCACCTCGTTGCTCGAGGTGCCGCTGTGGGTCCGTCGCGTCGAACGCGGCGACTGAACGTGCCCCGGACCCTGGGGCCGAGGTGGTCCTTAAATAGCGAGGACCTCTCCTACCCCTCTGGCGGCGCGACCTCTTCGGAGGAACGCGTGCGGCCGACGCCGCCACGGCGAGCCGGGGACGCATGAACCGAGCTCTTCCGGGCGACGCCACAGGTGGCCCGACAGGGCGTGGAGCCCCGAGATCCCCTCCCCGGAGACGGGGAGTGAACTCTCCGGACTGACGGAGGAGACGTACGCGAAAGAGCGCTCAATCAGTTAGAGCGAAGAGCAATCCGCCAGTCAGTAAACCGTTCACGATCTTGGACACGTATTCCCGCGCGCCGCGTTAAGGCGCGCACAGAAAATCCGGTTGATCCTGCCGGCGGGCACCGCTATTGGAGTTCGCTTAAGCCATGCGAGTCGAGAGGGGTAAGCCCTCGGCGCACTGCTCAGTAACACGCGGACAATCTGCCCTCGAGACGGGGATAACCCCGGGAAACTGGGGATAATACC
>JBJKRJ010000041.1:0-138042 GCA_046704665.1 Thermoplasmata archaeon
GAGGCGGTGAACGCTCAGTTTCGGCCCTCGAAGAAGGCTGGTGCGAAGGCTCAATCAAGACGGAAATCTTGAGGACGGGAAGGGAAGTCAGCCGACCTCACGAACGTGTGGATGGCCAAGTACTGGATTCCGGTTTCGAGGCTCGCGCCGTTGGTGCGCCCGGCCCATATGGCAAGGGCGCTCTTCACCATGCCCCTGCCTCTCGTGATGGCGGGGGTGAACCCTCGGTCGCGGCTGCGCCGGGCTCTCTGGGGATCGGAGCTGCCGGAGGAGACCGATCGGGTCTACGCACGGAATCTCGAGATCCCATCGGGTGGGGCGGTGGGCACGGCCCGCTCGCTGGCGCGCGCCTACAGCGCCTTCGCGACGGGTGGAAAGGAACTCGGACTCCGTGAGGAAACCCTTCGGGAGCTAATGGCACCGGCAAACCCACCGCGTCACGGGTTCCACGACGAGGTTCTGAAGGTCGACGTCGAGTTCTCGCTCGGGTTTATGAAGCCCGGCCCCGGCAAATCCTGGGCCCATCCGAGTGCGTTCGGTGCACCGGGTTCGGGAGGGTCGTTCGGCTTCGCCGACCCGCACTTCGCAATCGGGTACGGCTACATCCCGAACCAGATGGGGACCAGTCTCGACGATCCCCGGGACTTCGCCCTGCGTGCCGCGGTCTACCGCTCGATCGGCGAACCGTACCCCTACCCTCCTCGGCAGTGAACCTGCGGACCCGCCGGTCGTGGTCTCCTGTCGTCTACGCCCGGGGGGCCTGCGCGGACCAGGCCCGGTGCACCTGGGCCCGGCCGCGTGACCCAGCGCTTCCGGAATCCTGCCCCAATCGCGATCGGGGTCAGGGGCTTCGGGCGCATTCGTTCAGGACCTGCAGTAACCGCGCTCGCCAGCCCTCCCCGAAGCTCGCCACGATCTCCACTTGGTCGGCCATCTCGGGACGGTCGTGGGAGCGGAGCCATAGCGAGAAGGCCCCGAGCGCGGCCGGGTTCTCCGCGACTTCCTCGGCGAGCGAGATGGACAATTCGCCGGCGACGGCACGAGCCCTCGCGGCGTCCCGAAGGAGCTTCGAGAGTTTCTGCGACTGTAGAGAGTCCTCTAGAGCGGACGTGGACGATGCCAGCCGGTCACGACGAACAGAGGCTTTAACGCGAGTGTCACCGCCGTTTCCAGAATCATGGGGTCGCCCGACGCCACGTCCCCGGCCCCTTGGCAGAGCCGCCGACCGACGTCAGAGGCGGAGGCACCGCCGGCGTCTTCCTTCGCATCACGCGCCCGAGCGTACGCCGCCCGTGCACGGAAGGAGCCCACTCCCGAAGAGGGTACCGGGCGGTCCACCTTCCCCGTTGGGCCGGTGCCCGATCTCCACGCGCGAGGAGCGCGATGCCACCATCAGCGGCGAGCACGTGGCGAGCGGGCACGCCGCTTCGGAGGGACCCTGCGGGGACCGGGCCGGTCCGTGCGGTGAGCCCGCCGGGTCGTCTCCTTGCGGACGAACGACGTCGGCGCTGCCAGGAGCCAGTAGACGTTACCGTCCGGATCCGCGAACTTCGCCATACCTCCCCACGACTCCTTTTTCAGAGGCTCGGGGAACGGGACCCCCGCGGACCGCATCCGGCGGACGAGCCCGTCGATGTCGTCCGTGACGAATGCGATGCCGGAGTTCCCGGGCTGAACGGATTCGAACCCCTCGCAGAGGTGGAGGATGAACCGGTCCCCCGGAGGAGCGACCATGACGGCATGGTCCCCTCCACCGACCACGTGCACTGCGAACCCGAGCTTCTCCTGCCACCATCGAGCCGAGGCCTTTGCATCGGAAACCGCGACGGCACAGTCGGCCAGAGCGATCATCTTCCCCTCGATGGTGAGTCGTAGCGGGGAGGATACTCCTTCCGGGGAGTGTGTGAAACGGTCGATCGGGTCGAGGGCACCCCCGACGAACCCCCAAGAGTGAGGACGGACCCGGATTTCGGTCGGCCGCGCATTTCGCAGGGCGGGACGGGGTTCCGCGGGGCAGGTTCCGTCCGAGGTTCGGGCACTTTCGCACGGGGGCTCGCGTCGCCGTGCGTAGGGGGTCCGAACAGCGGAACGCGCGCAAACCCCATAAGCGTAGATTGTGGAGCGGGCGACGTGGACGACGAGCCCCTGGACCCGATCCTCATCCAAGTCACCGTTCCGCTTCCGCTCCCGATGATCTACGCGGCGCTGACGGCGCCCGATCAGCTGGCAGGATGGCTGTGCCATCACGCCGAGGTCGGGTCCGACGTCGGAGGGGAGTACCGGCTGTCGTTCTCGGAGCCGATCGCCTTCGAGAGCCCGGGGAAGATCGTTCAACGAACGAACGATCTCGACCTCGGATTCACGTGGTACGGCCCGCCCGAGTTCGACGCGCTCATGAACCGAGGACCGACGTCGCCGGGCCAGGTCTACGTGCGGTTGCAGGAGTCTCCCGAGGGGATCGATGTGACGCTCGAGCACTCGGGATGGGGCTCCGGTGGCGAGTGGGAGGCAGCGCGCTCCTGGCACTTCCATTTCTGGGACGAGCGGCTGGGCCGTCTGAAGGACTACCTCGTCAAGATCGCGTACGGCTGAGAGGGTTCCCGCCCTTCTCCCTCCGGCGAGGTCAGGAGGGCCCGGGAACAAAGTGTCGGCAGACCGCCTCTCCGCAGATCACGCAAGGACCGGACGGTTCGAGCCGAAACTCCGCGGTGCCTTTGGCCGCCACGACGACCATGTGGTGCGTCGGAAGATGGCCACACCGACACCGCCCGCGCGCCGCATGCGACGGCGTCGGCCCGGATCCGGTCCGGGACGCCATGTCCCGGTGAGGAGGTCGCCGAAGGAAAAGCTTGTCGCGGCGGGACCCGCGGCGAGACCGTAAGAACCCCTCCTCGTTGGTCGACCGTGGAGATCCTGGGCTGCGCGTTGCCCGAGGACCGGCTCTACGACCTCGAGAACGAGGTCTGGTGGCGGGATGCGCCAGAGGGTTTCGCGGACGTGGGACTGATGGCGACCCTGGTCGCGTTCGCCGGGAGGTTCGATCACCTGACGTTCCGGCCCGTCGACGGAGTGGTCGGTCGCGGCCGGTCGGTCGCCACCGTGGAGAGCCTGCGCTACACGGGGGCGGTCCGGCTTCCGGTCGACGCGACGATCGTGGAGAGGAACCGAGAGGTCGAACGGCGTCCCCGGCTCCTCAACGATGCGCCGTACTCCGAGGGGTGGATCGTCCGGGTCCGGCCCTCCGACCCGGGCGAACCCCATCGGCGGCTCCGGGAGGCCGCCCGCGTCGCGAGCGAGATCGAGGAACGGATCCGAGCGCGCCGGACCCGTTGCTGGCCGGCGTTCCCCGACCTCGAGATGTATGAGATCGGGCTCGAGTGCTCCGCCGTCCTCACCAAGCTGAACGAGGAGGTCGAGCGCCGAGCCGCCGGAGAGGCGATCCTCTTGGTCACGGACGATCCCACGAGTCCGATCGAGATGGTGCGATGGTCGGACCAGACCGGCCACACGCTGCTTGCGCACCGGCCGGAGGAGAACCTGCACCACTTCCTCGTCCGCAAGGAGGCGGAGCCCCGCCCCCGACGGCGGCGCTAGGTGCGCCGGGACGGAAAGGAGCCGGCGAACCTACTTCTCGATCGGCGTCCGGATCAGGTTCCCCCACTCCGTCCACGATCCGTCGTAGTTGCGCACGTCCGGGTAGCCCAGGAGGTACTTCAGGACGAACCAGGTGTGGCTCGACCGCTCGCCGATACGGCAGTAGGTATAGACCGGCGCGGTCGGCACCACTCCCTGGGAGCCGTAGAGCGCCTCGAGCTCCTCCCGCGACTTGAACGACCCGTCCTCCCGGACCGCCTGGGCCCAGGGGATGTTCTTCGCCCCGGGGATGTGGCCACCACGCTGGGCGTGTTCGGTGGGGTACTCCGGAGGCGCCGTGATCTCCCCGGTGAACTCCTTTGGAGAGCGGACATCCACGAGGTGGAGGCGCCCGGCCTTGACCTGCGGAAGCGCGGTCCGGACGTCGTCCAAGAACACCCGGAGCTTCGGATCCGGCGCCGCGCTCTTGAACTTCCCGGGCGGGAACTTCGGTACCTCCTTCGTGAGGGGACGGTCCTCGGCGATCCACTTCTTGCGCCCGCCGTTCAGGAGCTTGACGTTCGGAACGCCGTAGTAGGCGAAGACCCAGAAGGCGAACCCGGCGAACCAGTTGTTGAAGTCACCGTAGAGGACCAGGGTCGTATCCGGATCGATCCCCGCATGGGCGAGGAGCCGGGTCAGGGCGTCGGCGGTCAGGATGTCGCGGCGGACCGGGTCGTTGATGTCCTTGCGCCAGTCGAACAGGACCGCGCCGGGAAGATGACCCATCTCGTAGTTCGCCATCGGGTCGTAGTCGACCTCGGCGACCCGGACCTTCGGGTCGGTCAGGTGTGCGTTGAGCCAATCGTTCTCGACCAGCGCCTCGGGATGAGCGTAGGCGACCATGGACTACCCTACGGCCGGCACCGAGCGTCGGTCGAATATACGTTCTTCGAAGTGAGTAAATTCGACCCGGCCACGGCTCTTTCTCGTGATCGCCGCGCGACCCAAGGGACCCGTTCAGCCCCGACGCCCGCGCTTCGGGAGGGCGACGTCCGATATCTCGACCGTTTCGGGGTCGAACCCGAGCTTTCCGAGCTCCTCCCGAATGCGTCCGCGGTGGTCGCCCTGAAGATAGACCTCCCCCTCCACGACGGACCCGCCGGTCGCCAGGCGGTTCTTCAGCTGCCGGGTGATGTCGGCGAGGTCGACCCCGGGGGGGAACCCTGAGATGACGGTGGCGGGCTTGTTGTACCGACGGGGCTCGGCCCGCACCCGGATCCGGGCGGACTCACGGTCGAGCGCAGAAAGGATCTCGTCGAACTCTTCGTTACCCATTGCGGAATCTCTCTACCGTCCTCCCCCAGAGGGCAGGATGGAGCGTGAGTTCGGGGAGAAGAACGGAGCGCCGAGTCGTCCCGCGGCGTCCATAGGGAGGGACGGGAGCTTTTCCAAGCGCACCGCAGTGAGCATGCCACTGCCCCGTTTGAACATTTCCTCTGTCAGGCCTCTCCCCAGCGGTAGAGCCGGAGGGTGACCGTGAGGATCACCACCGAGGAGGCGACCAGGAGGGCCGCGTAGAGCGCCATTTCGCCACCCGAGGCCGGCGTGATCCCCATCGCCCCCTGCACGAGGAGCGCGGCGTAGGTCGCGGGAAGAAAGCGGCAGGCGTCCTGCCAGATCGGAGGGAGGGCCGAGATCGGGTAGTAGAGGGGAGAGAGCATTCCGAGGAGCGTGAAGGTGAGGTTCCCGACCGGCCAGATTTCCCGCTGCGTGCGCACCCGGCTCGAGATGGCGATCCCGATCGCCGAGAACATGACCCAGAGGGTAGCGAGACTCCCAAGGAGGACGAAGCCGGCGAACGGGGTGAGCGGCACGCCGTGCTGGCCGCCGACCCAGTCGAGGAGCACCGCGAGGATCGCGAGCGCCGGCAGCATCGCGATCAGGTTCGAGAAGGCGATCCCGAAGAGGTAGCGGATCCGGCCAAGCGGGCTCGCGACGAACATGTCCTGGATGGAACACTCGATCCGCCACGTCGCGCTGTCCCCCAGGACCCAGGAGCCGATGTTCTGCATCGTGAACAGCATCGCCCCGACGATCTCGAGCGGGAGGAGCGAGGGGGGCGCGATGAACGAGAGAAAGTAGAGGAAGATGAACGGCAGGAGGATCGGGGCGATCGCGACCGCCGGGTTCCGCCCGATCCAGCGCCAGCCCACGATCAGGAAGGCGGGGAGGGCGTGGCCCTGCCGCGGGGTGTCCGGGAAGCGCTGCGTGAGGTCCTCCACCATCTAGGCCCCCCGGACACTGCGTCGGGCCCAGGCGATCGCGAAGAGGAAGAGGCTGAGGGTCTCGACCGCGAGGCCGACCACGGCGAGCACGAGGTCGCCCGTCGAGAGGGATGTCGCGCCGATCGCGGACTGGGCGATGGCGGCCGCCGCGCTCGGCGGCATCAGCAGCGCGACGGGGTGGAGGGCGGCGGGGAACCGGTCGAACGGGTAGAAGACGGGAGGGAGCACCCCGAAGACGTTGAAGAAGAGGCTCGCGTAGGCCCAGATCGCGCGGTTGTCCCGGAAGAACGTCGAAAAGACGTATCCGACCGAGGCGGCGAAGAGCCACACGGTCCCGGCGAGTCCGACCAGGAGGAGCGCGACCGAGGCCGAGAAGCCGGTCACGACCTCGGCCAGGATCCCCAGGACGAGCACCGGTGCGAGGTAGACGACCAGGATGCCCGCCGACATTCCGAGGAAGTAGGCCTCCGGCGAGAGCGGTCCGGCGAGATAGAGATCGGTCGCCTTGTGGTCGATCCGGATCCAGGCCGCTTCGTTCAGGACCCGCTGACCCATCGTGAACATCGAGAAGAGGATCGCGCCGACGAGGGCGACGCCGAGCAGGGACGGGGCAAGGATCCAGACGAAGACGAGGAGCACCACCTGGACGACCATCGAGGTGCCCATCGCGAGATACTCGTGGGCCTGCACGAGGATCTCCGTCCACAGGAAGGCGACGAATCCCCGGAACGGGATCGGAGAGACGATCGCGTCGCTAGTCCTCATTGATCGACCGCCCCACGACCCGAAGGAACGCCTCCTCGAGGGTCACCGGCCCCACCGTCGCGGTGAGCCCGGAACGCACCGCGAGGTCCATGATCTCGCCCAGTCGCTCGGGGCCGACGATGATGCTCAACTGGTCGCCGTCCGAGATGGCCTCTCCGAAGGAGCGGAACGCATCGAGCGCCCGCGCGCCGCCGACCATCGAGACCTTGAGGGTTCCTCCGACGGAGCGCTTGAGGTCGTCGGCGGTACCGCTCACGAGCACCTCGCCCTTCTCGATGATGTAGAGCCGCTGACTGAGCGCCTCGGCCTCGTCCAGGTAGTGGGTCGTCAGGAGGATCGTGGACCCGCGGCGCGTGAGGGTGCGCAGGGACTCCCAGACGTCCCGGCGCGCGAACGGGTCCATCCCAATCGATGGTTCGTCGAGGAAGAGGAGCGGCGCCTCGGTCGCGATCACCGTCGCGACCATCGTCCGTTGCCGTTGCCCTCCCGAGAGCGTGATCGCAAGACGGTCGGCGAACTCGAGAAGCCCCATCCGCTCGAGCGCCTCCTCCGTGCGGGCCTTGGCGGTCTCCCGGGCCAGACCTCGCGCCCGGAGATAGGTGTAGACCTGTTCGCGCGGAGTGAGGTGGAAGAACGGCTTGCCTTCCTGGGGCACGACCGCAATGTACGGTCGGGCCTTCTCCGGCTCTCGCGACATGTCGAACCCGAAGACCTCGATCGCCCCGGAGGTAGGGCGAAGCAGCGTGGAGGCGATCTTGAGGAACGTCGTCTTTCCGGCGCCGTTCCGGCCGAGGAGGGCGACCCGCTCGCCCCGCCGGACCTCCATCGAGACCCCCGCGAGCGCGACGACGGGCGGGGCACCGCGCGAGGTGTAGACCTTGCGCAGCAGCTCGCTGCGGAGCGCCTCGCCCGACATGAGCGCGCGCGAGCCGCTGGCCGCTATTTAACAGGCGACCCCTCAGGGGGCGGGGGTCGCCCGAAGCGAGCCGTCGGGCCGCCTCCGTTCCGATGGGTCCGTACCGGGGGAGGGAAAGGAGGTCGCGCGCCGACGGCGAAGCCTCCCGGGGGAAGCCTAGGTCCCCCCGGCTCCTCCTAGCGGTGGTTCTCTTTCCACTCCTCCTCGCTCGGTAGCGGGGCGGCGATGTCGGGCAGCTCGCGCGTGCCGGTGAAAACCCCCGGGAGCTCGGTCGCACGCAGTCCCGAAGCGCGGCTGAGGTCGGTCGGCGCGAGCTCGGGCGAGCTCTCCTTCCAGCAGAGCCGGGCGACCGCCTCCCGGATCCGCCACGGTATCCCGAGGGAGGTCCCGACCCGACGGACGTCGCTGCGCGTCAGCTCGCCCACGCCCGCGAGGATGACGAAGTAGACCAGGAACCCGACCGCGACCGAGATGAGCAGTTCGTACCAGTTGCTCACGGGGAAGAATCGGAGGCGGTTCAGGAGGGAGAGGGACCCGAACGACCCGGCCGCGCTCAACGTGATGGCCAGGATGGGCCGGGGCCGAAGGTGCACCCGGATCAGGGTCTCCAGAAAATAGGTGTTCAGCGCGAGGGCGGCGCTCGAGGAGGCCAAGATGATCGCCGCGGCTACGTTCAGCCCGACGCTCTCCGAGAAGTAGTGGGTGATTCCGAAGGGAGGCATGAACAGCGCGACGAGGACGACCAGGACGCTCACCTGGGTCCCGGAGATGTAGAGCTCGAGCCGCTGCCGACCGATCGCGTTGATGCTGGACTGTATGATCTGGCTAAAGGCGAGCGGGAGGGCTCCCACGACCAGCAGGGCGAGGGGCACGTTCCCGGGACCCACGAAGAGCGCGTTCTGAAAGACGTAGAGGAAGTTGGAGCGGTAGGTGACCAGCGCCACGACGCCCGGTACGAGCAGCATCGCGGAGTACCGTAAAGCCTGCCAGATCGAGTGACGGAGGGCTTCGTACTCCCGGCGTTGATGCAGGCCGGCGATGTGCGGGAAGAGCGGGGTCGTGATCGCCGCCGGCAGCGAGAGCACGAGGATCCGCCAGCCGTTCGCCGCCAAGAATATCGTGAGCTCCCTCGTTCCGAGGCCGCTCACGATCAGCGGTACCATGTTCGTGACGAGATAGTTCAACAGCAGGGCCGCCATCAACGGCCAGGCGTAGCGGTAGAGGCGCAGGAGCTCGATGCGTCGCACCGCGCGCAGGCGGGGCAGGATCGCCGGGAGGGTGAACGCCGCGGAGGCGGCCGCCCCGACCGCGTACGCGATCGTGATGCCTTCGACCGACTGGAACTGGTAGGACGCGAAGAACAGGATCGGAAGACGGGTGACGGACTCGACCAGCGACGGGAGCTGGGCCTTCAGCGAGTTGCCGAGGCCGATGAACATCTGGTTGTAGATCGTGGCGAACGACCAGAAGATCGGGAGCGTGAGGAAGATCCCGAACGAGGTGAGCTGGCTCGAGAACGACCCGCCGACGACCACCGGGAAGATCCCGAACAGGATGACCCCGGCGATGGTCATCGTCGTGAGGCGGATCGCGAGGTAGGTCGCCGTGTTGTCGGTCGGCGGTTTCCCCCGGGCGAGGAAGTAGGTGTAGGCCGAGCCGAGCCGCAGGTCGGCGACGCCGTTCACCGACGAACTGATGAGCAGGAACAGCTGGGCCGTTCCGATCAGCGCGAGACCCGCGTTGGTGATCCCGAGCGGCTTGCCGATCCCGAGAGGCTTGACCAGAAAGATCGTCCCGATGAGCCCGACCAGCTGGATCGCAAGGCTGGTCGCGAATACGGCCCCCGAGCTCAGGGAGAGAGTATACGCCGCCCGCGGGACCGCTTCCGGAGGAGGCGACGGAACACTCGATGAGCCCACGGTGACCGAGAGGCCATGGAGGCCGGCCCCACATATGCCCGTCGGTCGCGGGGAAGCAACTCGCCCTCAGTCACCCACGCGAGAGGCGGGCGGGAGCTCCTCCGACTCCCGTTCGAACAGTTCGACGCAGACCCCGTCCGGGTCGAAGAGGAAGGCGAGCCGCTCGTTCCCTTCGCGGAACGGAGGGATACGGACCTGCGCCCCGAGCGCCACCAGCGCCCCGATCGACCGTTCGAGGTCGTCGACGCGAAACCCGAGGTGATCGAGCTCGTCGCCTTCTCGGTACGGAGGGTCTCCCGGGTAGTAGTTCAGCTCCAGGACGGCCCCCGAGACCGGATCGTGGAGCTCTTGCCAGATCCCCCCGGCGGTCATTCGGCCGGACGGTCCCGGCTGCAGGCCGAGCCCTTGCGTGTAGAACCGGACCGATCGATCTAGGTCGCGGACCCGGATACCGGTGTACTCGAGGGACATCGCTCTCCGCAGGAAGCCGGGCACCGCCCGATGAGGCTTGCGGGGGTCGGACGGTACGGTCGACCGAGGGCCGCGCGGCCACTCACCGTTTCCGATTTCCTTCGAGGAGGGGAGGCAGGCACTCTCACGGCCGAGCGGAACGCCGAGAGCGACCGGCCGTGCCCGCCGTCGTCCCGTCGCGCGGCATCGGGGGCCCGTCCCCGCTAGCGGTTCGACGCCCGCGGAATGGGTCTCCCCGGAGTGCGAATGGCGCGGCGAGTGACGAGGCCGACGACCTGCACCGGCTCCTCGACGGACATCACGGCTGCCACGGGTGCGTCGAGCTCCTGCATCCTTCGCAACGCCTCTTCGGAGGAGATATCCCCCGGGAGCACGAGGTCCACCGGACGGACCAGGTCGGCGGTCAGGGTCGTGCCGCGTCGATCGACCGGGACTTCGAGCAGGTCGTTGAGACGTACGGCCCCGATCCACTTGATCCCGTCGTCGACCGAGAGGATCGCCCGTCCGTGGGTCACCGCGATCTCGATCGCCGACTGGACGGTCATCGAGGGCGGGACGGCCTCGGACTCCTGTCGCGCGACCTCACCAATCGGCGTTTCCGAGAGGAAGTAGTTCCGATACTCTTCGAGATGCGCGGGGCTGTGGATCCGAGACGGCAGCTGCTCGGAGTAGATGTGGCTGCGGCCGGTGACCACGTAGGCCGTGAAGATCGAGAGCATCGCCGCGGGCAGTACCGTGTAACTGCCGGCCATCTCGACGACCATGATCAGTACGCCGAGCGGGGCTTTGGAGATCCCACCGAAGAACGACATCATGCCGACGATCGCGAAGACCGCGACCACCGCCGTCGGGACGAGCGAAGGCACGATCTCGTGCGCCGCCCCCCCCACCATGGTCCCAAGGAGCGCCCCGACCACGACGCTCGTTCCGAAGAGCCCCCCGCTCCCTCCGCTCCCGACCACGAACGACGTCATGATCATCCGCAGGAACACCGCGGCGAGCAGCACCGTCATGATGATCACCGTGAAGTTGCCGTGGGCGAGGTCTCCTAACATCGCGGCCTGGACGAAGCCGTAGCCGATCGTGAGCGAGGAGAGCGACGCGAAGTGGGACTGTTCGGGAAGGAGAAAGTACGCTCCGAGGAAGATCGCGCCCGCGACCGCGGCTCCGACCGTGGGTCGGAGGAACGCCGGCCACCGCCGGGAGGCGAACCACGCATCCGTACGCTGATACATGCGGGTGAACAGGATCCCGGCGCCTCCGCAGATGATCCCGAGGAGGGCGAACAGAGGGAGCCGGCGGGGATCGAACGCGTAGGCCGCCAGCCCGGGAGGCGTCGCGAACAGCGTGTGGAACTGGAAGATCAACGAGTAGACCGAGTACGCCACCACCGAGGCGATGATCGCAGGGACGAACACTTCGGGCTCGAAGTCTGCCGTGTACAGGATCTCGGCCCCGTAGACCGCCCCACCGAGCGGAGCGCGGAAGATCGCCCCGATCCCGGCGCCCATGCCGGTCGCGAGCGCCACCCGGCGGTCCCGGTCGTTGAGACCGAAGATGTCGGCCCACAGCGAGCCGAATCCTCCTCCGATCTGGGACGTGGGACCCTCACGACCCCCGCTCCCTCCCATACCGAGCGTGGCGACGCTGGCGAGCGTCTTCAGAATCGGTACGCGATAGCGGACCCGGCCCGCCTTTCGATGGAACGCGAAGATGGTCGCATCGGTTCCGTGACCGGCGACCTCCGGGGCCAGCCGCCAAACGATCAGGCCGACGATCAGGCCGCCGAGAGTGATGAGCCCCGGGACCAACAGGACCCTCGGGAACGAGCTCGCCCACATCGCAGGATGCAGGGTCCCTTCGGTCGGGAGGGTCACCCCGGCGAGCTGGGTCATGAAGAAATTGGTGGAAATGTCCAGGAGGTAGTAGAACAGCGCGGCGCCCAGGCCCGCGACGACGCCGATCGGGACCGCGATCACCACCCAGCGGGCGAGGTCGAGGTAGACCTCGGTCCATCGCATGGACCGGGAGTTCCGGAGCCTTGTGAGGCTCCACCTACGACCGGGACGAGCATCGGGTTTGGGCGACCGAGTCGAAGGGGTTGATTCGGATGGCAGAGGAGGAGCGCCGGACGACGTCCGCAGTTCACCTTGACCTGTCCCTTAGGATTGAGGGTGTATGCGATTTTCGGATGGACCGGGGGGGGCTCGGTCGCTCCGCGGTCGCGGGCCCCGTCCTTCCCGACCCCGTTGACCTCGGGGTCCGGGTGCCGAGGGCGGGGGTGCTCGGCCGCTTCCGCCCGGCCGCACGCCTCCCGCTCATTCTCGAGGCCGGCCGCGCGCCGGAATCCCGTCCGGTCGGTCGCGAGCGCCCGAGGGCAGGGGTTTTTGAACCGAAGATGGATAGAACGGTCACCGGTGGAACCCGTGGCGAAGGAAGGTAGTCCCCCAGAGCACCGGTTGTTCTGGGAATCGGTCTATGCGGAGGAACCGTACGGAGCCCTTCCATGGTTCGAGCCGGGGCCTAGTGCCTCCGTCGTGGAGGCCGTGACCGAGCAGTTCCTTCGTCCGGACGGTCCGGTGGTCGACCTCGGGTGCGGTGCCGGCTCCAACGTATTGTACCTGGCCCGACGCGGATTCGAGAGCCATGGGATCGATCTCTCTCCCGGGGCGGTGCGCGCGGCGAAGGAACGGGCCCGAGCCGAGGGTCTCGCGGTCGACGTACGGGTTGGGGACGCTCTCGACCTCGACTTCCCGGCGGCACGCTTCGAGGGAGCGATCGATCACGGGTGCTTCCACACGCTGCCCGTCGCGCGCCGCGGGGACTACGCCCGCGAGGTGGCGCGGGTGCTCCGACCCGGTGGGGCGTTCGTCCTCGCGTGGGTCGCCCGAGAGCATGACGGACCCTCCGGCCCTCCCCATCGTCCCTCGCTCCATGAGGTGACCCAGGCCTTCGAAGAGCTCTTTCTGTTCGTCCGTACGAGCTTCCATCCCGCGAGCGATTCGGGTTCTCTGCCAACCTACGACGCCTGGCTGTCGTTGCGTCGCGCACCGCAACCTCCGCCCCGATAGACCCCCGACGTCGGCGGAGGACGGTTCGGGGCCCGACGGTCCGGCGGGCCCTGGCTCAGAGGATGATCCGCTCCTCCTCCACGTCCCGGTGGTCGAGGGAGAGCCGGTCGACACGGTAGGGGTCCCCCAGGAAGAGCCGGGCGGACTTCTTTCCCTCGTACTGGGCGGCGACGATCCGACCGATCGAGTCGGCCTTCATCAGCCCGCTCCCCGAGTCCCCGCCGACGAAGAGGACGCCGTACTCCTCTTCGGTGACCACCGGGGCGCCATCGGGGCTGAAGTGGTAGTACCCTCCCCAGGAGTTCTCGAGCCGCACCCCGGGGGGCTCGAAATCCGGAAAGTACGGGGTGACCGTGGGAAGGACGTCGGTGACGAAACCGTCGCGATCGCCCATCCGGGACATGTCGTAGTCGAGCCGCCCGTCCGCACCGGGATCCTCCCGTGTACCTATCGGATGGGCGATCGAGTCCTCGTAGCCGATCCACAGCTGGCGCTCCCGAAATATCGGCTTGAGCAGCGCGCCGGTCGGGAGGATCACGAAGGGACAGCGGGGCTTCCCGCCCGCGGTGTCGATCGGGCGAACGTTCGGCTGCCAGTCGACGAGCCGTTCCACGGCGGCTCCCGAGACCGAGTAGAGGATCTCCGGGCGGGCACTGCAGGCGGTCAGGACCCCCAGGGGGTGGAGGATCTTCTCGGCCCAGGCCCCCGCGGCGACGATCACGGTGTCCGCCCCGACGGAGCGTCCGTCGCCGAACCCGACACGCGAGATGCGCAGCCGACCCTTCATCTGACGCTGGAAGGCGAACGGCATCCGCGACGGTTCGTGGAGAAGGATCTCCTCTCGGCCCTCGAACGAGAGACGCTGCACCACCGCGTCGAAGAGGAACTCCACGCCCTGCCTCTTGGCCGCCTGGTGGTAGAACCGGGCCAGCATGTCCGGGGCCACCGCGCCGCAGTTGCGACCGAAGAGGCCTCCCGCGATCGGCTCCGGGGGGCGGGATTCGTCCCCCTCGTACCAGCGGGCCGGCGCAGGATCGAGACCCGGACATGGTCGGAGGTCGTCGAGGGTCACCGGTTCCGCGTCGATCGAACCCCGGTTCCGAGAGACGATGTCGTAGAACTCCCGGATCCGGCTCTCCGGCAGCAACCAGAGGTAGCCGTAAAGGTCGAGCAAGGGAGAGGGGCCGCGGAGCTCCTCGTCCTCCTCCATGAGGTGACGGTAGAACGCGATCGCGTTCTTTGCGAGGACATGATTGTCGTGCGAACTGAACACGTCACGGACCATCGCGTTGCTCGCACCCATCGACCCTTCGCCCGGGCCGAGGCGCGCATCGGCGACCAGGATGGAGAGGTCCGGCCGGTCCCGGCTGAGATGGTACGCGCTCGCGAGGCCGAACGCACCCGCCCCCACGATCACCACGTCGTACTTGCCTTTCGTGAGCATCTCCCGTGAGGTCCTCCGACAACTGCACTGACGCTAAAGGATTGAGGAGGGAGAGACGGCCTTGCGGCGGCGCGACCGATCCGGGACGGGGCGCGCGGACGGACCCGACGCCGTGGCGGGTCAACGGGTCGCTCAGGGGACCAGGACCGGTCCTTCGCGGGGGTGACCGGAACGAGGGCCACGGTGGGGCGACGGCGGGGCCCGACGCGTGGCGGCGAGGCGACGACTGCTCCAGAGGAACGCGGCGAACGATGCCGGGAAGCTGACGAGCATGATCGGGATCGAATAGGCGGCCCACGTCACGAGCAGTCCGGCTGCGGCCGTCCCGACGATGATGTTCCCGATCAGGACCGTCCCACAGGTCGGACAGTTCACCAGCACGGCGCACGTGGCGCCGAAGGAGGCGCTTCCCATGCCCCGGCCGGGGGAACGCTGCCGAACGAGGGCGGTCGCGACCCCCACGTTCATTGCGAACAGCAGGGTGGCGAGGTAGACCGTCACGACCACCACCGGATAGACGACCAGTTCGAAGGTCGGCGAGAGCAGGAGGATCGCGACGGGGGTCTCTCCGATCGGCCCACAGCAGAGGATGTTCTCCCCGGCCGGGTACGCGCTGGCGAAGATCCCAGCCCCGCTGCCGGCGAAACCGAAGAGGCTCAGGAACACCCCGACCAGGACGACGTACCCCGAGGCCGCGAGTCCCATGCCGATGCGTGCTGTGCGGGTCGAGAGCGCATCGTGGGCCGCGCGTCGGATCGTCCCCGGCGCTTGGGCCCCCCACGCCCGGTAGACGAGTTCCCGCCAGCCAAGGAACGCGACCACCCCGCCCATCGCGATCAGGACGAAGACGAGCATCGCCATGGTGGCCCACTGCGTCGCCTGGGTCACGGACGAGGTTCCGTCGTACGACCAGTTCCCCGGATAGAGCACCATGGGCAGGACCAGAAGCGCGGAGCCGAGCCCGAGAAGCCACCAGCCCCGGCGGGCGCCGTGCGACTCGCGGGGGGCGGAGAGCTCCCGAACCACGCCGTTTCGATTCCCGCACGGTTCAAGCGGGCGCGGTTCGTACCCGACCGGGCGGAGGGACGAAGGAAGGCGGCCCCGAGTCGTCCCTACCTGCGTGCGACGACCGCGACCTCGGCCTCCATCGTTCCCGATGGGCGACCACCTTCGGGTACCGGGGCGCGGACCGACCGACGCGACGCCGGGGAGGCCGGCTTCCGTCGTGCCCAGAGGGTCAGGGTGAGCGCGGCCAGCAGAACGACCGCGGCTACGACCGCGATGTTCCAGCCGAGCCCCGCGGTCGAGGGGGAGTCCCAAAGGCCGGTGCCCTCCGCGTAGGTATAGTGCGCATAGAGCACGGTCGCCGACAGGAGGCCGGCGAGCCCCGCGCCCGAGAATCCCGCGGAGACGGCCGCAATGTCACGGGCGTGGGCTCCTGCCCCGCTCGCGACCCGGCCCAGGACCGCCGCGATCAGCGTGACGGGTACCGTCAGGACGGCCAAGTATTCGGTCCCCCGGAGTGCGATCGGGAGGTCCGAAGACGTCGTACAGGTCGAGCCACTCCCGAACTGGGCACACTGGGTGCCATACACGTAGTAGTGGTACGAGAAGGACCCACCGGGATAGCGACCGACCGAGGTCTGCCAGGAGAGGAAGATACTCGCGACCACGAGGAAGAATGCGAATAGGTCGAGGAGCGAGACCCACCGGAGCATCTTTCGGGCCCGGTCGCCCACCGCCGGCCGCTCATCGGACCGTCCCACCATCGCGTTGCGCATCCTTGGGTCGCGGCGCCCGCCGCCCTCGACGCCCGACCGTCTTATTCGGTCCCCGTAAGTATGAGGAACCGACGCCGGGAACCGGTATCGTGCCACCTCTCCGATTCCCGTAGCCCCGAGTCGCACGCATCGGAGACGGATCGGTCCCCGGCCTTAACTACGGCATTGGGTTGTCACGCGTGTCAGGTGAGGTCACATGGTCGCCGAAAAGACACTGCGGTTCCAAGCCAAAAACCGGGACCTGAGCGCGCTCGGCCAGCAGATTGCACAACGTCTAAAGGATCAGGGCTACAAGGTTCAGTCCACCGCGTCGCCGAGCGGTACGGTGATTCAGGCGACCAAGGCGGGAATCCTCCGAGACATCATCACCGCGGATCGGGCCTTCACCATCCTGCTTTCGGGGCAACCGGATGATTTCACCGTCCGGGTCGGGATCGGCAAGCTGGTCCAGAATCTCGCCGTGATGGCCGTGGAGGCGCTGCTACTGAGCGAGCTGTTTCTCGTCGTGGACGTCCCCGAGATGCTCTGGACCCGCCACGTCGAGAAAGAGATCCTCCAGGAAATCACCCAGCTGGTGGGGTAGGCGGGGTCGTTCCCTCTCGATCACCGACCTCGGGGTTCACCCCGGTGCGGTACGACGTGTTGCCCTGGGCTCGGACGCGCCGACGCCGAGGGACAGTGGGAGCACGGGGATTTGAACCCCGATATGCGGGTCTCTCCGCGCGCTCCAGTCACTCGTCACAGGGACGCTGGGCGCCCCTCCGCAGACCCAATTCCCAGGGAGCCTTTCGACTGCCCTGACTGGAGCCCGCTGGTCTGCCAGATTAGCCTATGCTCCCACCAAAGGGACGGGGAGAGCGCGGGGAGATAGCGTTTTTCGTCCGCCGCCCGGCGCGGCGTATCGGCCCCGGGGGCCGAGAATGCCGGTCGGAATGCTTATGTTAAAACGCGTTTGCCTAGAATCCAATGTCCTTTCCCGACCGGCCTCCTCGGAACGCCTCAACGAGGACGATATCCGCCGTGTGGGCGATCACGATCGCCCTCGTGGCGGCCGGGATCGCCGTGGCCGGTACCGCGGGGTACTTCGCTCTCCGTCCGGCCTCCGCGAACGGATCACTGACCATCACCGACGATCTCGGCCGGAAGATCGTCGTGCCCTTGGACCCTTCCCGCGTCGCCGTACTGAGCCCCAGCATCATGGACGAGATGTACCGCCTGGGGCTCCGGAGTCACGTCATCGGGGTCGATTGTTACGCGGCGGCCCTCGGTGGGCTCTCGGATGACTACTCTCCGGATCAGATCGGCCTGTGGAACCTCTCCCCCTCGATGTGTGTGCAGGTCGGGCCGACGTTCGTCCCGGCGATGCTCGCGAACCTGACCCCGAGCCTCGTCCTTGCCTCGACCATCGTCTCGCTCGCCGCCGTGGAACAGATCAGTAGCGAGCTACACATCCCGGTCGTCATGCTCCAGCCGGCGACCCTCAGCGGGGTCCTCGTGGACGACTCGCTCCTCGGCGAGATCTTCGGGGTCGCTCCCGTCGCGAGCTCGCTGAACGCCGAGCTCTCCTCCGAGCTCTACAACGCGAGCGTGCTCACCGGTGCGGCGACGTTCCCCTCGGTGCTCCTGACCTACTCGGTCGACCCCCAGGGGTATTGGACGTTCGGCCCGGGGACGTTCGGCCTCTCGCTGCTCGAGCTCGCCGGAGCGAGCAGCATCAGCGCCAATGCGACGATCCCGTATCCCGAGCTCTCTCCGGCCCAGGTGCTCCTCGCCAATCCGCACTACATCGTCTACGGGGTCGGTTTCGGAGTGACGGCGAGCACCTTCGCCGGAGGGCCGGACTGGTCCCAGTTCCCGGCTGTCCAGCACGGCAACGTCACCTCGATCAACTCGAACTGGATCACCGAGCCGGACCCCACCATGTTGCTGGAAGGACTTCCGGCGCTCCTCAGCATCTTCCATCCGGGCCCGGGCTAGCGGGGGACCCGGCACCGTGGCCCGGGCGGTCTCGTCGTTGGCCCGGTCGCGGTGGAGCACGGCCCGCATCGCCCTACTCCTGGCGGGGGTCGGGTTCCTCGGGATACTCGGCTCGACGCTGCTCGGGTCGGGCACGATCCCGCTCGGGGTCGGAGTCCGGATCCTCCTCCATCAGTTCACCGGGGGAGCGCTCTACCCCGATGCGTGCGCCAGCGCCGGGCTCTCCGCATCGCGATGTGCGACCCTCACGTTCATCGAGTGGGACCTCTACCTACCCGAGGTCCTTCTCGCCGTCATCGTCGGCGCGGCCCTCGGCCTGTCCGGCGGGGCGCTCCAGGGAGTGTTCCGCAATCCGCTCGCGGACCCGTTCCTTCTCGGGATCTCGAGCGGAGGAACCCTCGGGGCCGCGTTCCTCTACGTGTATCACATCGAGGTCGCCCACGCGGACCTGTTCCTGCCGCTCTTCGCGTTCGTCGGGGCGATCGCGACCGGGCTCGTCATCCTCGCGGTCGCGCGAGGGCGCTACAGTTCGGTCGAGACGCTCCTCCTCACCGGCATCGCGATCGCGAACCTTCTGAGCGCCCTTCTCTCCCTTCTCCTTCTCTATAACCCGGTCGAAGGCCAGCAGGTGACGTTCTGGCTGCTGGGGAACCTCGGGCTCGCGGACTGGACGGTCGACGGGATCGCGTTCGGAGCCGTTCTCGTGCTGGGCACGTTCCTCGTCCTCCACGGACGGGAGCTGAACCTCCTCCAGCTCGGCTCCGAGGTCGCCCAGAGCGCCGGCGTGGACCCCAGCCGGCTACGCTTCCGCGCGATCCTCCTCGCCTCCACTACGACCGCGATCGCGGTCGCGTTCACCGGGGTCATCGGCTTCGTGGGGTTGGTCTCACCGCACGTCGTGCGGCGGCTCGCCGGCTCCGACTACCGGGTCGTTCTCCCCGGGTCCGCGGGCGTCGGAGCGCTCTTCCTGCTGGCCGCCCGGGACGTGAATTACCTCGCGTTCCCGACCTCGATCCTCCCGATCGGGATCTTCACCGCGTTCTTCGGGGTGCCGTTCTTCCTCTATCTTCTGTACCTCCGCCGAAGGACCACCCTCATGGGAGCGGTGTGATGGAGCACGCCCCCGCCCCGGCACTCGCCCTCGGACGGGCGACCTTTCGTTACGGGGACCGGGTCGGGGTCCAAGAGCTCGACCTCGAGGTGCCCCCGGGGGAGTTCCTCGCGCTCACCGGACCGAACGGGTCGGGCAAGACGACCGTCATGCGTCTCGTGCTCGGCTTCCTCTCACCAGCCGAGGGATCGATCCGGGTCTTTGGTCGGCCGGTGGAGAGCCTGACCATCCGAGAGCGGGCGCGGCACGTGGCGTGGGTCCCCCAGGAGGAACCCCTCCGAGAGAATGTGCCGCTCGAGGAGTACGTCCTGTACGGACGGTACTCGTTCCACGGGTTCCTGGAGGGAGAGACGGCCTCGGAGCGGGCGCTCGTGTCCGAGCTGTTGGGCCAGGTCGGACTCGCGGAGCGTGCCCGGGACGGCGTGCTCTCGCTGAGCGGAGGCGAGCGCCAGCGTGCGGTGCTCGCCCGGGCCCTCGCTCAGGAGACGCCGCTTCTGCTGCTGGACGAGCCCACCGCCCATCTCGACATAGGCCACCAGCTCGACCTTCTCGGACGCGTGCGCGCGCTCGCACGCTCGCGGGGGGTCACGGTACTGGCGGCCCTGCACGACCTCAACCTCGCGGCCCGGTTTGCCGATCGGATCGTCGTCCTCTCGCATGGCCGAAAGGTCGCGGACGGGCCACCGGCCTCCGTGCTCTCCGAGGACCTGGTCGCCCGGGTCTGGGGGGTGGCGGCCGACCTCGCGAACGACCGGCGGACCGGCCTCCCGTTCCTCATCCCGCGGCAGCTCACGGTCGCGATCCCTCGGGACCCGGTGGCTCCCTCCGCCGGGCCGGTCCATGTGGTGGGGGGAGGAGGCGCGGCGGCTCCCTGGCTCCGACGGCTTTCCGAGGAAGGATACCGGCTGACGGCCGGCGCCCTTCACCTCCTCGACACGGATGCGGAGGTCGCCGAGGCGCTCGGTGTCCCGAGCGCGATCGAGGGTCCCTTCGCCCCCCTCGGGGACGCGGTACGGGCGCAGCATCGAAGGCTGCTCGCGGGGGCCCGGGCGATCGTCGTCGCCCCCTTCGCGGTCGGACCCTCGAACCTCGCGAACCTCGAGGACCTCGGAGAGTTCGTCGCGCGCGTCCCGGTCATGCTCGTGAGCGTGCCGCCGATACGGGATCGCGATTTTGCGGGGGGTCGGGCAGAGGCGCTCTACCGCGATCTGGTCGACCGGGGGGCGCGCGAGGTGGCGGACGAGACGGAGCTGGTCGGGTCGCTCCGCGCGATTCTGAAGGCGCCGCTACCGTCGCCGGCCCCGGCGCGGGTCGGGGTGGCGTAGCCCCGGGAGCGGGCGGACGTCCAGCGAGGGCGGGTGGACGACGGAGAACGACGTGAGGAGTCCGGGAAGGTCGCGGTCGAGGACGAACACCGTGCTCGGGACCCCGATACGGGCCGACTCGAGAGCGCTCGCGGCGACGGCGAACCGGACGATCGGCCGGTCGGTCGATCGGCGCAGGGAGTGCAACGCCTCCAGCCCCTCGGCGCCCAGCAGGGCGTTCGAGGGGGGGAGCGCGGAACGTAGACGGCGCTCGAGGTCGGGGTCGGCGAGGTCGGACTCAGAAAGGGTTCGCACCGTCACGGTGGCACCCGTGAGCGGAACGATCCCCTCAAGGTTCGAGATCTCGGCGAGGGTGCCGGCCCGGGCCGAGCGCACCGCCGTGCCGTGCGACGGGCCCGTGCCTCCCGGGCGGGCCGAGAGCAGTCCGTCCCGGATCTCGAGAGAGACCGGGCGCCCGGCCTCGAGGTCGGACGCCGCGACCGCTCGGCAGGAGCGAATGACATGGAGACGTTCGACCCGGCGTGCGATATCATCCCCGAGACGGGCCAACGACTCGTGGAGCCACGCCACTCCCTGGATGGTCGGTCGGTAGTGTCCGTTCTCGAACGCGACCAGTCCGCGCCGACGGAGCTGGCGGAACGAGTGCGAGGTCGCCTGGACCGTCAGCCCGAGTCGCTCGGCCACCGGGCGCAATTGACTCGGTTCCTGGGTCGCGCACTCATAGAGGAAGAGAAGTTCCGTCACCGACCCGCTGCGTCGCAGCTCGGAGAGACCGGCGCCGGGACCGGCCGTCGCCACGGGGGACCCCACGGTCGGGCCGGACCCTCTACGGACAAAAGCTCTTTGCCGACCCCGGCAAACCTGTTTTAGCCCGTCGCGGCCGCGCGTCGTGGACCGCCCCGGTCCTCCATCGTACGACGGATCTCCCGGATGCGGTCGCGGATCCGGGCCGCCTCTTCGAAATCGAGCTGCTCGGCGGCGAGGCGCATCTCCTCCTCCAGGTTCGCGAGGAGGAGGGGAAGCTTGTCCTTCCAGTACTTCCCGAGGTGCGAGGTCGACAGCTCTCCCGACGGGGCCTCCTCCTCGGGAGCGAGGAGCGAACGGACCTCCTTGCGGATCGTCTCCGGGACGATCCCGTGGGCGGAGTTGAACTCGAGCTGCGCCTCCCTCCGGCGCGTCATCTCGGAGATCGCGCGGCGCATCGAACCGGTGATCCGGTCCGCGTAGAGCACGACCTTCCCGGCGAGGTTGCGGCTCGCCCGACCGGCGGTCTGGATGATCGAGGTCTCGCTGCGGAGGTAGCCCTCCTTGTCGGCATCCAGGATCGCGACGAAACTCACTTCGGGGAGATCGAGGCCCTCGCGCAGGAGGTTGATCCCGACGAGCACGTCGAACCGCCCGAGACGCAGGTCGCGCAGGATCTCGATGCGCTTCAGCGTCTCGACCTCAGAGTGAAGGTACCGTACCTTGAGCCCGAGGTTCGCGAGATAGTTCGCGAGCTCCTCGCTCGTCGCCTTGGTGAGGGTCGTGACCAGGGCACGATCGCCCCGCGCGATGCACGACCGGAGCTCCGCGACGAGATCGGCGATGTGGCCCTCGAGCGGACGGACCTCGATCGGGGGATCGACCAGGCCCGTCGGCCGTATGATCTGCTCCACGAGCCCCTTCGAGAACCTCCGCTCGAACGGGCCGGGGGTGGCCGAAACGAACACGGTCTGGGGCACGTGCGAGAGGAACTCCGGGAACTTGAGCGGACGGTTGTCGCGGCAGGAAGGAAGACGCCAGCCGAACTCGACCAGGTTGTCCTTGCGGCTCCGATCGCCCTTGTACATTCCCTGGAGCTGCGGGACCGTTACGTGCGACTCGTCGAGGAAGACGAGGAAGTCCTTCGGGAAGAAGTCGAGGAGCGTGTAGGGGGGGTCTCCGGCGGGACGGCCGGAGAAGTAGCGCGAGTAGTTCTCGATGCCGGAGCAGTAGCCGGTCTCGCGGATCATCTCGAGGTCGTAGTCGACCCGGCCCTGGAGCCGCTGCGCTTCGACGATTTTCTCCTCGCGCTTGAGCTCCCCCACCCGCCGATCGCGCTCGGACTCGATCTCCGAGAGGATCGCCTTCAGCCGCTCGTCGATCGTGAGGAAGTGGGTGGCCGGGAATACGGAGAGCTCCGTGAGCTCGCGACGCTCCTCGCGGGTCACCGGATCGAGCTCGGCGATCGCGCTCACCGTGCTCCCATCGAGGACGACACGGTGGATCGTCTCCCCTGCCCCCATGAGGTCGATCGTCCCCCCTCGGACCCGGAACCGGCCGCGCTTGAGCTCGACATCGTTCCGGTCGTACTTCATCCGGACCAACTGGGCGAGCAGCTCCTGTCGAGAGATCTCCTGTCCGAGGGAGAGATGGACCACGGACGCACGGTAGTCCTCGGGGGAGCCGAGCCCGTAGATGCAGCTCACCGACGCGACGATCAGCACGTCCCTCCGGGTGAGGAGCGCCTGCGTCGCGCGGTGGCGCAGCCGGTCGATCTCCTCATTGATCGACGCGTCCTTCTCGATGTAGAGATCGATCTGGGGGACGTACGCTTCCGGCTGGTAGTAGTCGTAGTAGCTCACGAAGTACTCGACCGCGTTCGAGGGGAACAGCGCCCGGAACTCGCTCACGAGCTGGGCCGCGAGCGTCTTGTTCGGGCTGACGACCAGCGTCGGTCGCTGGAGGCGTGCGACCGCGTGGGCCATCGTGAACGTCTTTCCGCTCCCGGTCACTCCGAGGAGCGTGACGAACTTCTCGCCCCGTTCGACTCGGCCGACGATCTCGTCGATCGCCCGGGGCTGGTCGCCCTGCGGCGCAAGGTCGGTCTCCAGGCGGAACTGACCGGGAAGCGCCGCGGGACTGCCGGCGGGCGGCCCGGGTTCGCTCACGGGAACGACACCGCCCGCCGGCCGGCGCCCGGATAGCCGTCCGGGTCGATCTCCACGGGGTCGAAGCCGAGCGTTCGGAGAGCGGCCGTCACGTCCGAGGTCCGTACCTCCTCCCGAAGACGCTCCACCTCGTTCGGATCGACCTCGATCCGGGCCCCGGTGCCTCGGACCCGGACCCGAACGCGACGGAACCCGCGATCGAGAAGGACCGATTCGGCGGCCTCGATCCGACCGAGCAGCTCGGTGGTGATTTCGATCCCGTGCGCGACGCGGGAGGAGAGACAGGCGTCCGACGGCTGATCCCAGTTCGGGAGGCCCCGTGAGCGGGCCGCCGTCCGGACGTCCGCCTTCCCCCACCCCGCCCAGAGCAGAGGATGGTCAAAGCCGGCCTCGTTCATCGCCCGCAGGCCGGGCCGGTCATCCAGGAGATCGTCCGCCTGCACCCCATCCAGATACTGCCGAATCGACCGTCCCGAGCCGAACTCCCTCAACCTCGCGGTCTCCACGGTACGGCAGAAGTAGCACCGGTTCGGCAGGTTCTCGCGATACTCCGGCCGCGCGAGCGGATCGACCTCCAGCACCACGTGCTCGATCGGTATCCGGACGGCGACCTCGCGGGCGCGTGCTACCTCCCGCGCCGCTACGGCCGTGCCGGAGAGCGTCACGGCGATGCTGCGCGGACCGAGCGCCTCCTGCGTCAACGCCGCCACGAGACCGGAGTCCACGCCCCCCGACAACGCCACGAGCGCCGGGCCGCCGCGTCGGATCCGCTCAAGGATCTCCGCTTCCGAGCGACGGAGCCGCGGGGAGTCCGTGGGAGCTGACATTCGGGTGTGACGAACGCCCGGGTGACGTTACGGTTTCGGTAGCCGATGTCACCGCCAGGATGGATCGGTGTCCCCCGGTCCGGCCCCCCGGTTCGCGGCTCGACCCCCGACGGGTCCGTACGCCCTGGCACGAGGGCCCCGGTTCGGCCGAGCGGGCACTCCCCGGTCGTGGCGGGCTCGGAGCGTTCGAGGCGAGGGCCCAAGGTACCCACGAGGACACAAAGCTCGTCCTCCCGTGGGCCACGACATGGCGCTTCTCGCTCCGACCGGGTCTCGGTGAACCCCTGTCGCGTCGAGAGCGGCCGTGTCGGGAAGAGGGGATCCGACTCCGGAAACGGTCGCGCCGGAACGGCCATAGGGACCGGCGGGTTCGGGAGGACGATGCAGAGCGTGCGGGATGGGACCCGGTGGATGCTCCGACTCGAGGACGGAGACGACCTCTTCGAGCAGCTCGGCAGGTTCGCCGAGGGGGAAGGCGTGCGGGCCGGGGCGGTCGTGTTCGGGATCGGGATGTTCCGCAGGGGGACGATCGGGTACTGGGATGGGACGCAGTACCGCTCGCAGGAGTTCGCCGTACCCCATGAGGTGGTCGGGCTGCACGGGACGATCGCACGGGCCGACGAGCGACCGTCGCTGCATCTTCACGCGGCGCTCGCCGGACCGGACCACCGCCTCGTGGGAGGGCACCTAGTGCATGCCACCGTCGGGGTCCTCCAGGAGGTCCTGGTGGAGACGTTCCCGGGCCGCGAGTTCACACGCCCGATGGTCGAGAGCTTCGGCTTACGGATGCTCGAGCTGGGCACGCATCGCCTGCAATAACCCCCGAAACTCCCTTCCGCCGGCCGAACATCCCCGGCCTCCCCATGCCATCCCCCACGGAGTCGGTGTTTCCCGGTCTCGACCCGAGGCTCTCCGAGGCCGCGGCCCGTCGGGGGATCCGGGAGCCGACGGAGATCCAGCAGCTCTCCTCTCCGGTCCTTGACACGGAGGCCGACGCGCTCCTGCTCTCGCCGACCGGCACCGGAAAGACCGAGGCCGCGCTTCTTCCGCTCCTTTCCCGACTTCTCCGGGAGCCCACGCCTCCGATCTCGCTGCTCTACGTGACTCCGTTGCGCGCGCTGAACCGGGACCTCGAGCACCGGCTCGTCGCTCTGGTCCGAGAGGTCGGCCTCACCGCTTCCGTCCGTCATGGCGACACCCCGACGGCGGCCCGCGTCGCCCAGTCCCGGCACCCCCCGGACCTCCTCTTGACGACCCCCGAGACCCTCCAGATCCTGCTCGTCGGCCGGCATCTCCGGGCGGCGCTCGCCCACGTGCGGACGGTCGTGATCGATGAGGTCCACGAGCTCGTGGGATCCGACCGGGGCGCGCAACTCGCGCTCACTCTCGAGCGACTGGACGTGCTCACGGGCCGGACCGTGCGACGGATCGGACTGTCGGCGACCGTGGGAAACCCGGCCGAGGTGGGTCGCTTTCTCTCCCCCGCCCCCCGGGCCCTCGAGGTCCGTTCCGCGCGCCAGCGACGGACGCTCGAGCTCACGGCACGTCGGCCCTCCGAGGACCGAGCACCCCTCGCGCCGAGCCTCGTCCAGGAGCTCAAGGCCGATCCGGTCCTTCTGGGAGGTCTCCGCGAGGTCGAAGCGGAGATCCGGGCCCACCGGACGACCCTGGTCTTCGTCAACACCCGCCCGACCGCCGAGGGTCTCGCGGCGCGCCTGAACCGGCTCGCGCCGGACCTCGCGGTCGCGGTGCACCATGGTTCGCTCTCCCGAGAGGTCCGGGAGGACGCCGAACGCGCGTTCCGCGAAGGCGCGCTGCGCGCGCTCGTCGCGACCTCGTCGCTCGAGCTCGGGATCGACATCGGGTCGGTCGACCACGTCCTCCAGTTCGGCTCGCCGCATCAGGTCGGTCGGCTCGTCCAGCGGGTCGGTCGCTCGGGCCACCGCCTGGGACAGACCATCCATGGAACGGTCCTCGCGCTGGACGATGACGATCTGGAGGAAGCGGCCGTGCTGGCACGGAGGGCGGACGAGGGCCAGATCGAGCCGGTGTCGTGGCGGACCCGCAACCGGCTCGCGGCCGCCCAACAGATCGTCGCCTCCCTCCGGGCCGAGGGAACGGTGGACTCCGAGCGGCTCGTCTCGACTCTCCGGGTCGCGGCCCCGGTCCAGGAGCTCTCCGACGGCGACTGGGAGGAACTGATCGACTACCTCTCGGGCCTCGGACTGGCGCGGAGAGACGAGCGCCGGATCGCTCCGGGTCGCGGGACCCTCTCGAGATTCTACGCGTCGCTCTCCCTGATCCCCGACGAACGTACCTACCGTCTACGCGACATTGCCACGCGACGACTGATCGGCACGCTCGACGAGCGGTTCGTCCTCACGCAGATCCTCGCCCAGCCCGAGGAGATCTTCCTCTTGCACGGCCGCACCTGGAGGGTCGTCGAGTATCGGGACGGAGAGCTCCTGGTCGAAACGGTGCAGGAGATCGGGCAGGAACCCCGGTGGGCCGGCGAGGACCTCCCAGTACCGTTCGATGTCGCCCAGGAGATAGGGCAGGCGCGGCGGGACGGAGGCTACGCGAGGTATCCGATCCCGTCGTCCGATCAGCAGCGCCTCGAGGCACGCCGCGCGAAGGCCGCGCGGGCGGGCCCGTTCGCCACCGACCGTACGGTCACGGTGACCTCCCACGGTCGACTGGTCGTGTACGGCTCCTGCTTCGGTACCCGTACGAACGAGACCCTCGCGCTCGCGACGGCCGGCCTGCTCACGTCCCGGCTGGGGGCGAGGGCCGAGGTGGTGTCCGTCGAACCCACCTGGTTCGTCCTCGAGCTGCCGATCGCGGTCGATCCTCCCACGCTCGTCGATGCGTTCCGGGTCGCGCCCGAAGCCCTCAGCTCGCTCATCGAGCGACTGGTGCCGAGCGGCCTCGAGTATCGATGGGTGTTCCTTGCGGTCGCGCGAAAGCTGGGCGTCGTCCCGGCATCCGCCGACCCTCGCGACCTCCGGGCGCTCGAACCGCTGCTCGGGGCGAGCCTCTCGAACCCTCTCGGTGAGGAGGTGCTCGACAAGACGCTCCACGACCGCTTCGATCTCGCCCACGCGATCACGGTGCTCGAACGGGTCCGCTCGGGAGCGATCGAGGTCGTCGTCTCGCCCCCGTCGGCGCTGAGCGACGAACCGATCGCACGGCTCGAGTGGCGCAGCGTACCGGACCTTCCGCCGCCCACGCTCCTCCGGGCCGTCCGCGACCGGCTCGAAAAGGAGCCGATCGTTCTCGTCTGCCTGCGCTGCGGGTTCGTCCGTTCGACGACTCCGGGCCGGTACCGCGCCGAGGGTGGGAGCCGGTGCCTTCTCTGCCATGGGGCCCTCTCGGCCGCGCTCTCTCCCCGACGGGAGAAGGAGATCGAGGCGCTCGTGCGGTATGCGAAGCGGAAGTGGCGACCGACCGCGCCCTCCTCACGCCGAGCCGAAGCCCCTCGCGGGGGAAGCAAGGTCCGTCGCGAGCGGCCGCTTTCCCCGGCGACCGAGAACCTCGTACGGTCGGCCTATACATCGGCGGAGCTTCTCGCCCACTACGGGGAGCGGGCGCTCTACGCGTTCGCCGCCCGCGGGATCGGTCCCGAGACCGCCCGACGCCTGCTGATGCGACTCTACCGGGACGACGACGGGTTCTTCACCGAGATCCTCCGGGCCGAACGCCACTATGCCCGTACGCGGGCGTTCTGGGACTAGCGCACGCTCGCTCCGGCCCGAACCGCCGAGAGCTGCCGGATTCCGGAGCCCGCGTGTCCCTCCTCCTTCTTCGTGGCCTCCCGCTTCGCGCGACCGGACGGGCCGTCGGCGCCAGGCCGCGCCCCACGAGAAGAACGGACTGCGTCACTCGTTCCGGGCCAGCCTTCTCGCGATCTCTTCCACGGCCCCGCGGGGCGCATCCGTCCGGAGCCCGCTCGGACGGACGTGCGTACGGGCGGTGCGGAACCCGGCGGCGTCCATCTCGCGCCGCAGGGAGGAGAGGGAGGGAGGGGTCGGAAGGCCGAGGGTCCGCGCGAGGGTATTCGCCTCGTAGTAGAACGGCCGGTCGACGGTGGCCTCCTCCCGGAAACGGTCCAAGAGGACGGAGAGTTCCCGGGGCCGTTCCGCCGTTGGCGGCACGGACAGGGCCCGGACCAGTTCCGGGTCGAGCAACGGCCCGGTCCACATTGGACCGAACGGACCGCCGGTGCCGAGAGCGGGTCCGTCCCAACGGGACGGGTCGATCGGACCCACCGGATCGGGGTCCGAACCTTCCGCGAGCACGGAGACGTACGCCCGCACGTGATGGTCGCCGACGTAGCCGAGCCGGGGACGGACCTGTCGATGCCGGGCGCGCGCCTCCGAGGCGAGGTACGCGAGGAGGATGCGCAACCCTCCCTCCGGTCCGAGGCGACCCCGGACCGGGTTCGCACGGTACCGTTCCCGGCAGACCCGTGGCTGGGCGCCGGCCAAGGCCATCATGTCGGTCGCGGTGACGGCGAGCAGGCCACCCGGCCGCATCGCTTCGAGGGCCGAAGGGACGAAGCGGACCGGCGAGCCGTACGGATCGATGTCTACGTAGTCGAACGCCCCGCTCGCGAGGGCCTCCCGCGCGTCGTGACGCACCGCATGGGCGGGGGGATAGGCCCGCGTGTTCTCCCGCAGCAGCTCGAACGCGAGCGGGTGGGTCTCGGTGAGCACAAACCCGTCGAAGGGACCCGACTCGTGCACGAGCCGCAGCCCTCGCATGCCCGTCGCCCCGGTCATCTCCCATCCACGGGAGGGACCTTCTCCGAGCTCTCGGAGCGCGCGCACCACCGCCACCCCGAGGTCCCGGTCGATGGCCATCGCGGGATTGTAGAAGACCGGCGCGCGCCGCCGGGGGCCCCGCCGAAGCTCCACCGCGGGAAGCAGGAGCTCGGACGCGCCCTCGCGTCCCCGGGTTAGTGGGCCCGTCCCGTGATCAGGCGGACGATCTTGAACGCGAGCAGGTTCTTGTTCACGGGGGTCACCTCGAGCAGGCGTAGTTCATCCCTCCGACGGATGTCCTGGAGCAGCGGGTTCCGCGACTTCTTGTGGAGGGTCATCACGATCGACTTCTTGGCGTCCAGCGTCTCGATCACGCTTTCGGTGAAGACGTCGCTCTCGACCTCCATCTTGCCGACCTCGTCGATCACGATCACGTCGGCCTCCTCGCGCGCCTCGGCGAGGGCACGCGTGCCGAGGCCCTCGAGCGCGGCCAGGTTGATGCCGTACCTACCCGACCGGACCCGGGACTTGAGCGACTCGTGGGCGAACACCTCGTGTTCCTTCGTCAGCCAGTTCGTGATCCGGAAGCCGGCGCGACGCTGCTTCTCGACGATCGGTTCGGTCACCATTCCGCCGACCTTGACCCCCTCCTCTTCGAGAAGCTGGATGATGCGGAGCAGCGTCTGGGTCTTGCCCGCGCCGGGCAGGCCGGTGATGCCGATCTTGACCGGAGGAGAGAGGCGACGTGGCATGGGAAATAGTGTACTTCGTTTAGGCGGGGTACGAATAATAAGCCATCGAGCCCGCTCGTTCCCGGGATGCGAGACCGTCTCACGTTGCGCGGTCCGGGCGCGACCGGACGCTCCGACGGGGAGATCTATCCGGCGCGGGAGGACACGTTCCTGCTCCTCCCCTTCGCGCGCGTTCCGACGCCCGCGCGGGTCCTCGAGGTCGGTACCGGCAACGGCCAGATCGCACTCGAGGCAGCGCGTGGCGGAGCGCGGGTCGTCGCGACGGACCTCAACCGTCGCGCGCTGCGATCCCTTCGACATCGCGCGGTCCGGGACCGGCTCGATCTGTCGGCCGTGCGGACGGACCTGGCGCGCGGCCTGGGTCGGTTCGACTACATCCTTTCGAACCCTCCGTACCTACCGACGGGCCCGGAGGACCACGACCCCGATCGGGGCGTCGACCTCGCGCTCGACGGGGGCCCGGACGGGACGCGAGTGCTCGCCCGATTGCTCGTCGAGCTGCCCGAACATCTTGCGCCGGCCGGGGTCGCGTACGTCCTGGTCTCATCGGTCCAAGAGGCCTCCGCCCTCGAACGGATCGGCGCCGACTGGCAGGCCCGCGGAGGGAGCCAGGAGACCGTGGCCACTCGGCAGCTCGAGGGGGAGCGTCTCGAGGTGTGGAGGCTGACGCTCGGAGGAACTCCTACGGGCGCGCCTCAGAGGTGACGCTCGGCGTAGTGTAGCACTGCGTCCAGGAAGCGGTGTCCGTCGCTGTATCCACGGGGGGAACCCGTACGGGTCCAGTCGGGGGTCTGCGCACGGAAGAAGCTGCGCTCCGGGTGGGGCATTAGGCCGAAGATGTTCCCGTCCGCGTTCGTCACGCCGGCGATGTTGTCCGCCGAGCCGTTCGGGTTCCACGGGTAGGTCGCCGGGCCCCCGTCGGGCGCGACCCAACGGAAGAGGATCTGGCCGTTCTCCTCCAGTTCACGACGGCGGGCCGGTGCGTCACCCCCCAGGACGAACTGCCCCTCCGCGTGCGCCGAGGGGAAGAGGAAGCGCGTCCCGTTCGCAAGGTCGCGCAGCGCGGGAAAGCGGCCCCCCTGCCATGCGACGAACGTCGGCCGGCACTCGAACCGCCCGGAGACGTTCGCCATCAGTACCGCGTCGGCGGGTCCCATGCGTCCGTCGGGCCGTCCCGGGAGCAGGCCCAGCTCCGTCAGCACCTGGAAGCCGTTGCAGATCCCGCCGACCAGGTGCCCGCTCCGCACGAACTCCTCGAGCGCGGGACCGATCGCGGCCCGGATGCGAGCCGCGAGGATCGCCCCCGCACGCACATAGTCACCGGCCGAGAAGCCGCCCGGGAGGAACAGCGCCTGGTAGTCCGATAGACGTCGACACGCGTCGTGGGCGACGTCCCGCCCCTCGAACTGTTTCAGGTGCACGACCTCCGGCCGGGCCCCCAGCGCGCGGAGCGCGACCCGGAGCTCCTCGTCGTTGTTCGTCCCTTCGATGGAGAGGATCGCGACGGCAAGGTCGCGGCGCGCCACGGCCGGGGAGCGGGGTCGGGCGCATAACGGTTGGCCCGGCGCCGCCCGAGATCAGAGAGCCCCTCCGGTCCCCAGCGGAGGCAAAAGGTGAAAGACACGGATCCGGGACCCCGCCCGAACGACCTTCCGGCCCGGCGGCAGCATCGCGAACGCGGTCGCTCCCGAGAGGCTCGTGATGATCGAGGATCCGCGGAAGGTCGAGTAGGCCCGGCCCCGATCGAACCGGAGAGGGACCACCGTGGCAAGGCCCGGGGAGGGGGCGACCGCATCGGACCCGAGAATCGCCCATCCTTCGCGCCACCCCGGGCCGGGTCGGTGGGCCAGCCGGCGGAGGACCGGGAGGACGAGCCAGTACATGTTGGCAAGGCAGGACGTGGGATGGCCGGGAAGTCCCACGACCAAACGGTCCCCGACCCGGGCCGCCAGGGTCGGCTTGCCCGCCCGCACGGCGATCCCGTGGAAGAGGAGCTTCCCCAGCCTCGGAAGGATCCGCGGGAGATGGTCCCTCTCCCCGACCGAGCTTCCGCCGGTCGCGAGAACGAGGTCGGCCGTCTCGAGCGCGTGACGGATCGCCTGCTCGATCGCGTCGGCGTCGTCGGGAAGGACGGGAGAGGGTCGGGGAATCCCCCCGGCCGCTTCGACCACCGCCCCGACGGTCGCGTTGTTGCTCTCGAAAATCCGCCCCGGTGACGGTGCGCTTCCGGGGGAGAGCAGCTCGTTCCCGTTCGGGAGGATCGCCACGACCGGCCGCGCGAACACGGAGACCTTCGGCACACCGCACGCCGCCAGGGTGCCCATGGCCGTGGCCGAGATCTCCTCACCCCGCCGTACGAGGATCGACCCCCGGGGGAAGTCGTGACCCGGTCGGTCGATGCGGTCCCCGCGGACCACGGGGCCGTGGAGGCGAATCGTCCGGTCGGAGCGCTCGACCTCCTCGAAGATCACGACGGCGTCGGCGCCCTCGGGGATCGCTCCGCCGGTCGCGATCGCGACCGCCTCGCCGGGACCGAGCCGACCGGAGTACGCTTCCTCGGCGAACACTTCCCCCACTACCGATAGAGCGACGGGTCGTCCCGGTGTGGCACTTCGCGTGTCGATCGAGCGGAGCGCGTAGCCGTCCCATGTCGTACGGGGGAACGACGGGACGGGGAACGGCGCGCGCACGGGCGCGGCCGCCACCCGACCGAAACTCGTCCCGACCGGTACTTCCTCGGCCCCCTCCCGCGCGCGAGTCGCCGCCAGCAGGCGGCGCCGCGCGACCTCCACCGGCGTCAGTCGGCCAAAGGCATGCATCTCCATCCTTGTTCCCTCCGTACCGGCCCCCTACGAACGCGCCTCGATCCAGCGACGCGAGGCCCGGGTCCCCGCCCGAAGACATCCTTCGAGCGGCTGACCACCGAACCACGCCGAATAGAACCCTCCCCGGAACGCATCCCCCGCACCGACCGCGGTCGTGGCGCGGCGCGGGAGAACGGCCGGAACGTGCTCCATCCCGGTCCGGGAGAACGCCGAGGCGCCCCCCCGCCCCTCGGTCCGAACCACGAGAGGAACGTGGGCGAGCAGTTCCTCGGGTGTTCGAGCCCCCAGGAGCCGTTGTGCCTGCCGGATCTCCGAGCGGTTCCCAAAGAGCAGTTCGCTCTGCGCGAGAAGCTCCCGAAAGCTCGGACGATTCCACCGGTAGTGGATCTCCTGTGCCGGGTCGGCGGCGACATGGAGACCGATCCGCCGCGCTCGGGCCGCGAGCCGGAGCTGGAACGCGGGGTCTCCGGTCGTAAGGTGGACCCAAGAGTACTCTCGCATCCAATCGAGCGGAATCGCGGGGACCCGGAGGTCACCGCCCATCGGACCCTGGTCGATCAACGTCCGCTGGTTCCCGTGGCGGTCCTCGAGGATGAAACAGGTGGGGGTGGCGACTCCCGGCACCGCGCGGACGCCGCGGAGGTCGATCCCCGATCGCTCGAGCCTCGTTCGGAAGTCGTCGGGGAACTCGGTCCCCACGTAGGCGACGAGACCGGTCGCGACCCCGTAGCCCGACGCGACCAGCGCGAGGTTCCCCGCCGTTCCGCCGAGCGACGTCCGGTTCCCGAGAAGGGGGACCGTGCGATCGGCGGCGGGGAACTCACGGACCGAGAGGAATCGATCGACGTTGACATGGCCCGAGATCAGGAGCTCCCGCGGTCGGTCCAGCGGCTTCGGAGGCATCGGAGGCGGGTGGGGTGAACCGCTCGACCCCTTAGAGCTTCGTGCGCGGGCCCGGCTCGGACTTAAGGTGGTGAACGCCTCCCGCGCGCGTCGGATGCTGGTGGAAGGGGCGATCCTCGACATCGACGGGACGCGCACCGGCTACGTCCTCTTCCGGCGGGGCCGGATCGTGGCGACCGGGGCCGTCGGCACGGACGGGACCCGGGGTCGGGTCCGAAAGGTACGCGGGATCGTCATCCCTTCTCCGGTCAACTCTCACACGCACCTCGGGGACGCCGTCTCGGTCCGCGAGCCCCCGGCGCTGCCCGTCTCCGAGCTGGTCCGTCCTCCGCACGGGTACAAGTTCCGATTGCTTTCCAGCTCCGACCGCCCGACGAAGGTCGCGGCGATGCGCGGGGCGCTGCGTCGGATGGTCCGTGACGCCGTCTCGGCCGTCGTGGACTTCCGGGAGGAGGGGATCGACGGGATCGCGCTCTGGAAGGAGGCGGCCCGCGGGCTCCCGATCCGGACGACCGTCCTCGGTCGTCCGGTCCGGCGTCCGGTCGACCCGGCCGAGCTCCGCGAGATCCTCTCCGTCGCCGAGGGCGTGGGCCTCTCGAGCGCTCGGGACGAGACACGAGAGACCCGGGCGACGGTCGCGACCGCCTGCCGTCGCGCGAGGAAGCGGTATGCCCTCCACGCGAGCGAGGCGGTACGAGAGGACCCGGACGACTTCCTCACGCCCCGCCCCGACCTCGTCGTACATCTCGCGAAGGCCCGGATCGGGGACCTCGAAGCGGTCCGGGACGCGCGCGTCTCGGTGGTGGTCTGTCCTCGGTCGAACGCGCTCTTCGGTCGCCAGCCCGACCTCGCGTCGATGGAGAAGCTCGGCCTCTCGGTCCTGCTCGGGACCGACAACGCGATGTTCCATGCCCCGTCGATCTGGCGCGAACTTGAGTTCGCGTACGTTGCGAGCCGTCTCCGCCGGCGTCCGGTCTCCGCGGCGTTCCTCGCCCGCGCGGCGCTCGTCCAGCCCTGGCGCTGGCTGGGGATGCCCGGGGCCGCACGGGTAGCGGTCGGGGCCCCGGTCCGGCCGCTCGTGCTGCGGCTTTCGCCGGAGGACCCGGCCTACCAGGTCGTGACCCGGACGACCCAACACTTTATGCTCCGGCCGAGAACGCAGGGGGAGCCTTCGGGCCCGTTCCCATGAAGCACGACGAGCTCTTCGCCCTCCTTCGCCGCCGTGGGGTGCTCTGGCCGACCGCCGAGATGTACGGCGGCGCCCAGGGTCTCTATGACTATGGGCCGTTGGGTGCCGCGCTGAAGCGACGGGTCGAGGAGGCATGGACCGGTTGGTTCGTCGGCCTCTCCTACGACTACTATCGGATCGATCCCGCCGAGCTCCTTCCCGAAGCCGTGGTACGGGCGTCGGGCCATCTCGAGAACTTCACGGACCCCGAGGTCTCGTGCGAGAACTGCCATACTTCCTTCCGAGCGGAGACCGTGCTCGAGAAGATCCGGCCCGAAGGGGTCGACGGGCTCACGCCCGCCCAGATCGGGGAGATCGTCCAATCCCATCACGTCCACTGCCCCAGCTGCGGGTCGACGGCGCTCGCCGTCCCCCGACCGTTCAACCTGATGTTCGGGCTCGATTTCGGTGTGACCGGGAAGGAGCGAGCCTATCTCCGGCCCGAGACGGCGCAGTCGAGCTACCTGTCGTTCCCCCGGATGTGGGACGTCGGTCGGAAGGCGCTCCCGCTCGGGGTCGCCGTCATCGGCAAAGCGTACCGTAACGAGATCGCCCCGCGCCAGGTCCTCTTCCGGATGCGGACGTTCACCCAGGCCGAGCTCCAGATCTTCTTCGAGCCGGACCATTTCGACCTTCCCTTCGCGACGATCCGGGAGCAGAAGCTGCCGGTCCTCCGGGTCGCGCGGCGGACGGCCGGGGAGGAGGCGCCGGAATGGATCTCGGCCGGGGAGCTCGTGGCGTCGGGGAACCTCCCGGAGTTCTATGTCTATCACCTCGCGCACTCCTACCGGTTCTTCCAGGAGGTCCTCGGCTACCCGGCGGAGAGGATCCGTCTCTTCGAGAAGTCCGACCAGGAGCGGGCGTTCTACAACCGCATCCAGTTCGACATCGAGGTCTCGCTCGAGAGCCTCGGTGGCTTCAAGGAGCTCGGGGCGGTCCACTACCGGGGCGACTACGACCTCTCGCGGCACGGCGAGAGTTCGGGCCGCCCGCTCGCGGTGACGCTCACGGGGGGCCGCAGCGTGCTCCCGCATGTGCTCGAACTCACGTTCGGCGTCGACCGGAACGTCTGGGCGCTGGCCGACTCCCACCTCCTCCAGGACGGCGAACGGAGGGTCTGGCACCTTCCCCCGTACCTCGCCCCGGTGCCGGTCCAGGTCTTCCCCCTGATCCCGAAGGCCCATGCGTCGTTCGCCCTCCGGCTCGCGGATGAGCTGACCGCGGACGGCCTCGCGACCGGCTACGACGACGCCGGGACGATCGGCAAGCGCTACGCCCGCGCCGACGAGGCCGGGACACCGTTCTGCATCACGGTGGACGGCGGGACGCTCGCGGAGGGCCCCGAACAGAACACCGTCACTCTGCGCGAACGCGACTCTCGCGCGCAGACCCGTGTGGCGGTTTCCGAGGTCGCGTCCCGCCTGCTCCGGGCGACCCGGCTGCCGCACCCACCCCGGAGCTAATCGGACGGGCCCTCGCGCGGTCGCCATCGGCCGCCCCGCTTCCGCGCGATCGAGCGACTGGCTACATAACTTCTTTATCTCGCCGTCAGGTCACCGAGAGTCGATGTCGACCGGCGGAGGGAATCCTTCGGGGCCGCCCGCCCACCCGACCGCGGCTGTGGCCCGTCAATCCCGGTGGATCGGCCAGCAGTATGCCGACATCACGAAGCTCCGGGAGCTCGCCGCTCGGCACGACCGGGCCGGGGCGCGCGCCCAGCAGCGGGCCGCACGACTGACCACGAGGATCGACAAGCTCCGGCACCAGGCGACGCTCCTGCGCGAAAAGGGCCAGCGCGTCCTCGCCGATATCCCGGGGATCGAGCAGGAGATGAAACAGTACGAGCGCGACATCGAGACCGCGACGCGGCGCACCGGCGGGGCGGCGGTCGGCTCGGACGTCACCTCGCTGCACTACCGAGTGCGCAAGCTCCAGCAGAAGGTCGTCGACAAACAGCAGAAGGCTCGCGCGCTCGAGCTCCGGGCGGCGACGAAGACTCAGAAGACGGCCGAACTGAAGGTCAAGGTCGACCGGTACATCGAGGTCGCCCGGCTCGAGGAGCAGGAGGCCCTCTCCTACCGACAGCGTGCCGATCGTCTCCAGATGGTCACCGAACGCGATGTCGCGTCGCACATGACGAGCGCCCCCCCTCCCCCGAGGGATACTTCCGCGGACGAGCCCCCGTCGACCCCATGAAACTCATCGTCACCGTGGGGATGCCCGGCTCGGGCAAGGACGAGATCGTCGGCGTGGCGCGTTCGATCGGTCTCGCGACGCTCAAGATGGGCGATCTCGTACGGGACGAGACGCGGCGGCGCGGGCTTCCCCTCACGAACGCCAACGTGGCGCGGATCGCCTCCGAGGAGCGCTCGAAGCACGGCTCGGCGGTCTGGGCCCAGCGCGCGCTCCCCAAGCTCACCGAGACCCGGATGCTCATCGACGGCTGTCGTTCGGACGACGAGGTGACGGTCTTTCGCCATCACTTCGGCGACCTCTTCGTTCTCGGGATCTACGCATCGCCCGAGACGCGTCACGCCCGGATGTCGGATCGGGGCCGGCCGGACGACGGGGCCGTGCTCGACGAGTTCTACGAGCGCGATCGCCGGGAGCTCAAGTGGGGGATCGGGAACGCGCTCGCACTGGCGGACGGGATGCTCGTCAATGAAGGATCCCTCGAGGAGCTTCGGCGCAGCGCGCGCGCGATGCTCGAACGCGCACTCTCCCGGCGGGACTGATCGGTCTCACCGCCCGGGTCGAGGGGACGACGCCCCCCGGCATGCCGCGGGCGTGGAGGACGGTCCCTCCCGGTGCTCCCGAGGAACCGAAGTCCGTACGGCGGGCATCGCACCCGCCGGGCGGCTCGGTCAGTCCTCGGCCATCTCGCTCGGAACACCCTTCTCGAGGAGCGCGCGCACCGGATCGAAGCGCTCCCGGTCGACGATCAGGGCGGACCGACCGCCTCCCTCGGCGAGACGGCCTGCCACCCGCACGAAGTGACGGTCGCGTGCCCGAGCGAACGCCTGCGAGCCCCGCCCCCCGGCGACCTCGCGGTCCCACGTGAGGGCGAACTCGTCGGCGGTGGAGGGGGTCGGAGGGGTCCGGGAGACCCGTCGTTCCGCCACGGTCCGGCGGACGAGCTCGATATAGCCGATGTGTTCGGTGAAGAGCGAGGCGGAACGCGCGTCGCCCGGGTCGAGAGGCTCGGTCGTGATCCCACGCGCCCCGGCCCATCGGAGGGCCTCGACGAACGAGGGGTTCGGGACCCGCACCTCGCCGAACCGCACGAGCCCGCGCACTTCGCTGGTCTCGGTGCCGGTCAGCGATACGACCGGTTCCGCGTCGGTCCCGACGAAGTAGTCGACGAGACCGCGCAGTTCCTCCGGGGAGAGACCCAGCCCGACCGTCTCGGGCGCGAACGACTCGAGCGACTCGATCATGCGGTCGGCCTCGTCCGCTAGACCCCGCACGGGTCCGAGGAGCAGCACCGGTGGACCGCGCGCGATGCGGGCCGAGATCACGGGGTTTCTCGCTCGGTGATCTCGTCCAGGAGATCGTCGAAGTCGCGGTGGCGTCGGAGCTCGGAGGCGCTCAGGACCGCGAGGCCACCGATCGACGGGCGATGCACGTGCTCGCGGACGACGAACAGGGCATGGCCCTCGGCGACCCGGGCGAGCCCATGGAGGATCTCCGCCCGGTGGAGCGCGGTCCGGAGGCTCCCGAGCGCCGTCAGGAGGATGTCGGGGGTACGCGCGAGCGCGTCGAACGGGGCGCGGGTCGTGAAGGTCACATCGAGGCCCATATGGTCGAGCTGTCCGAGGACGCCGTCCCGCCAGGGGTCCCCGGTGGGCGCGAGCGCGTGCTCCGGTGGGGCCGTCCCCCCCCGGCCCCGGTCCGTTGCGGGCTCCGGTTCCTCCCGGACGGTCTCGAACAGGAGGATCGGGCGCACGACCGGCTCACCGAGGTACTCCTCGATCCGCTCGATGACCGTGATCTCGGCCCCGGCGCCGTCCTCGTACAGCTGGATCGCCCGTCGGGAGACCCCGGCGACGGCCGCGAGGCCGCCGAGCGAGAGGCCCCGGGCGATCCGCAGGACCCGCAGGCGCCCCCCGTCGACGGGGGCGAAGGTGCCTCCGGGGCTCGCGTAGAGGTAGGGAGGAACCCCCTTCTCGAGGTACTCGGTGAGGGTCTCCTCGTTGATGATCGGCACGTCGTAGCGCGTGTAGACGACCCCGGACTCGAGCTCGGAGACCCCCGAGCTCTGCCCGACCACGAGAACGATCGCCGGGAAGAGACCCCCGAGCTCGCGCAGCCGGCGGGCCTCCTCGGCGTCGAGCGCATCGATGTTCTTGAGGACCTTGAGGAGGAGCAGCGTGGCGTCCCGCCGGGCCGCAAGATCGAAGCTGGAGGGCCGGACTCCGTGCGTGTCCGCTACGTAGAAGCCGGCGCGCTCGAGCAGGAACCGGATCCGTTCGATCCAGTTCTCCCGGTTATGTACGGCCTTCATGCCCCCACAAATTCAAATACCGCTTCTATATAAAACAGTGAGTTGGCGTCTATCGGGAACCATCCCGAGCGCGTAGGGGGGCCCGCGGCTCGAAGGGTCCGCCGGGCGTCTGCCGCTCGTCGCCGCCGCGTCCGTGATGAAGCGTGACAGCACGACCTCCTTCATCCCCTCTTTGCTCCACACGAACGTTCTTGGCTCCGTCCGGGCTGGGACGCGGCGTGGTCGCGAGGCTCCTCCCGGTCATGGACGCCGCGGCGCTCCTTCTTGATCCGGGGGACGCCGACGGGCCGCGGACGCTCGTCGTCTCCGACGTGCACCTCGGCCTCGGCGGGAGCCGGGACCGACCCGGAGGCCCTCCCGAGGCCTCGGCCGCGCGGATGGCGGAGGAACTGGTCGGCCTCGCCCGGAACGCGCGCGCGGAGACCCTCCTGATCGCGGGGGACATCAAACACCCGATCGTCGGAACTCCTCCCCTGCTGCGTCCTGTGGTCTTCGACTTCTTCGCGCGACTGCTCTGGGAGGACCTCGCCGTGGAGATCGTCCTCGGGAACCACGACGTCGGGATCGTCCGCCATCTTCCGAAAGAGGTCGTCGTGCACCCCCCGGTCGGCATCGTCCGAAGCGGCATCGGTGTGTTCCACGGGCACCGATGGCCCTCCCCGGCCGTGCTTCGGAGCCGACGGTTCGTGGCCGGCCACCTCCACCCGGGGTTCCGCCTCGCGGCGACCGCGGAGGACCCGGAAGGGAAACGCCGTTGCTGGGTCCGGACCGCGCTCGTTCCTCCTCCCCGGCCGAAGCGCGCGCGCCGCCACGCGCTACCGAACGCGACCGAGATGGTGGTGCTACCGGCGTTCAATCCGATCGCCGGTGTCGAGTCGTTGAACCGGGAACGGCCGAAGCGGAGCCGCTCGTTCCTGTACCGACGGTTCCTATCCTTAGGCGAGCCTCGGGCGTACCTCTTGGACGGTACGGACCTCGGTCCCCTGCCTACGTCGTACCCTCGGGCCGCCCGGCGGCGAGGAGAGCGCGGAGGCGGTCCGGGTCCGTGACGGGTGGCGCGCAGGAGGTGCCGAAGCAGACGAGGGCGCGCGCCTCGGACCGTTCCGCCCCCGAGGTCAGCTCCTCGGGTAGGGAGAACGGCTCCGGCGGGTGACCCTCGAACACGGCGACGTTCGGATGCCAGGAGCGGCGGGCGGCGCTCACGAGCCGCGCCGCTTCGCCCCCCGAACCCTCGACCACGACCGTCGCCGGCGCCGTATCGAGCAGGCCCGCGGCGAGGGCGGCCCCGGCCGCGAAAAGGCCCGTGCCACCGATCCGGTTCCCGATCGGCACGAGCAGTGCCCGCGCCTTCTCCCGCCAGCGCTCCTCGTGAAGGACCGTGAAGAGACGGAGCCAGGCGAGCGCCGCGCCCGCGTTCGCGGAGAGGTGAGGGCTATCCTCGAGGGGGTACGCAGGCTCGCTCACGCCGCCTGCGGCCGGGCCGTCATACAACCGAGGGGCGATGTCCCGCAATAGACCGTCCTCTCCGCGGAACTCCCGATCCACCAGCTCGAGCAGCTCGATCGCCCGGGCGAGATACACCGAATCGGCCGAGGCCACGGCGAGCTCGAGGAGTCCGTGCGCGGCCCCGACCTGGTCCTCGAGAAGACCGAATCCACGGGGGCCGCCCGGAAGGAGGGAGTGCGCAACACCCTCGCCCGGACGGAATCCGTCCCGGAGCAGCCGGTCCGCGGCCCGTCGGGCGTCCGCAAGAGCCGTGGGATCGCCCAACACCGAGCCGGCCCGGGCGAACGCTCCGATCATCCGACCGTTCAGATCGGCGTAGAGGGCCGGATCGACCGCGGGGGCCGGACGCCGGGCCCGAGCCTCGGCCAGTTTTCCGAGCGCACGATCGAGAGTGAGCCCCGGTCCGTCGGGGAGATCCAGCCCCTCCGCCGCATCGGCGAGGGAGAGCAGTCGAAAGAGGACGTTCCGTTCGGGATCGTGCGGCATCCGTCCGTCCGTTCCGACCCCGAAGACCCGAGAGGCGAGCCGAAGCTCGGCGGAGTCGAGGACCTCCCCGAGCTCCGCGCGCGTCCAGGTGTAGTAGCCACCGTCGTCGCCCGGTGCGTTGTCCGCGTCCTGGCTCGCGCCGAAGCCGCCGTCGGGAGCCTGAAGAGTCTTCCGGACCCAGTGGAGCGACCCCCGGAGGACCTCTTCGAACCGCGCCTCCGCGAATCGTTGGGTTCCCTCGACGTAGGCGTCGATCAGCGCCGCGTTGTCCACCGCCATCTTCTCGAAGTGCGGGATGTGCCAGCCTTCGTCCACCGAATAGCGATGGAACCCACCGCCGACCTGGTCGTAGATCCCCCCCTCGGCCATCCGGGCCAGGGTCTCCCGCGCACGGTCGGCGCTGGTGTCGGTCCGGCGGGCGAAGGAATCCCACAGCAGCAGGCGCAGTGCGGTCGGATGCGGGAACTTCGGTGCGTTTCCGAATCCCCCGTGTACCGGGTCGAACGCGGAAAGCACCTCGTCGCGGACGTTGGCACAGAACGCCCCCGCCGAGGCGGCCGGCCCGGAGCGGACCGCACCGAGCCGCTTCAGGGACTCCCGGACCGCCCGGGTGTTCTGCCGTACCTGATCGGGCTCTTCCCGCCAGACCCGCGCGATCTCCTTCAGGACCCGGCGGAAGCCCGGACGACCCAGGCCGTCCGCCGGCGGAAAGTACGTCCCACCGAAGAACGCCTCGCCGTCCGGGGTGAGGAACGCCGTGAGCGGCCACCCGCCCTCCCCCGTCAGGGTCCCGATCTGGCGCTGGTAACGGCGGTCGACCTCGGGACGCTGGTCGCGGTCGACCTTCACCGCGACGAAGTGCTGCTGGAGGAGCCGGGCGACCTCGTCGTCCGAGTAGGTCCCCTCGTCCATGACGTGGCACCAGTGACACCACGAGGCGCCGATGTCGAGGAGGACCGGCCGACCGGTTCGCTTCGCGAGCGCGAACGCCTCCTCCCCCCACGGGTGCCACTCGATCGGCTGCTCGGCGGCACCGCGCAGGTACGCGGAGGGAGCGTCCGCCAGCCTCCAGGCCCCGCGGCGTGTCGACGGCCCGGAGGGAGATGCCATCGGCTCTCACGGCCGGGGGAACCTCATAGGATTTCGCCTCGGCCCCGGAGCGGGCGGTCCACGGGCGCGGCGCAACGTAATCGGCTGACCGGAGTGTTACCACCGGGGTCCCTGTTATAAAGGGGACCTCAGTGGCGAACCGAGGCATATCCGATGGAGATGCAACCGGGCCAGATGGCCTACGACCGGGCGATCACGGTCTTCTCTCCGGACGGGCGACTCTTCCAGGTCGAGTACGCCCGGGAGGCGGTCCGTCGCGGTGCGACGACCGCCGGGGTCGTCTATGCGGACGGGGTCGTGCTCATCGCGGACCGTCGTATCCCGAACCCGAAACTCGCGGAGCCGTCCAGCCTCGAGAAGATCCATCAGATCGACGAGAACATCGCCTGCGCGACCGCCGGTCTCGTGGCGGATGCCCGCGTCCTGGTCGACTATGCGCGGCTCTCCGCGCAGGTGAACCGGGTCACCTATGCCGAGCCGATGTCGGTCGAGCTCCTCGTCCGTCGTATCTGCGACTATAAGCAACAGTACACCCAGTACGGCGGGGTCCGCCCGTTCGGCACCGCTCTCTTGGTCGGAGGGTACGACGACTCCGGGATCCATCTGTTCGAGACCGAACCTTCGGGGTCGCTGACGAGCTTCAAGGCCGCGAGCACCGGCGGCAACAAAGGGCCCGTGATGGAGCTCTTCGAGCAGAAGTACCGGCCCGGGATGGACCGCGAGGCCGCGATCCTTCTCGCCCTCGAGGGACTTCGTGCCGGTCTCGACGAAGGGGGCAGCCTCGCCCAGGTCGAGGTCTGCACCGTAGAGCGGGAGATCGGGATGAGCCGGCTCGCCTCCGAGGAGATCCAGAAGTTCGTCGCGCGTCTGCCGCCCGCCGGAGCAACGGGTAAGAGCAGTCGCGCCTAAACCGCGCGCGCCGAAGGCGCGTTCTATGGTCAAGGTCGACGACGCCGTGATCGCCCGGTGGGAGACCGGGGGCTCGAGGTTCGAGGTCCTGGTCGACCCCGAAGCGGTCCAGGAGCTGAAGGACGGAAAGGACATCGACCTCACCGACAAGCTCGCGCTCGACCAGGTCTTCAAGGACGCGAAGAAGGGCGACAAGATCTCCGACGAATACCTCGAAAAGACATTCCATACACGCAACATCGCCGAGATCGCGAAGCAGATCGTCCGCCGGGGCGAGGTCCAGGTGACGACCGAGCAGCGGCACAAGCTGCAGGCCGCGAAGCATCGCCAGATCGTGGCCGTCATCGCGCGGAACGCGATGAACCCGCAGACCGGAGCGCCCCATCCGCCGGCTCGGATCGAGTCGGCGATGGCGGAGGCAAAGGTCCACATCGATCCGTTCAAGCCGGTCGACGCTCAGGTCCAGGAGGTCCTCGCGAAGCTCCGACCGTTGATCCCGATCCGGCTCGACGTCGTCAAGGTCCGGATCCGACTGCCCGGGCAGTACTACCCCCGGGTGATCGGCGAGGTGAAGGGGCTCGGCCGCATCCTCGAAGAGCAGTGGCTCTCCGATGGGGGATGGAGCGGCGTCGTGGAGATCCCGGCCGGGCTGCAGACCGAGCTCCACGAGAAGGTCAGCGCGCGAACGAAGGGGTCCGCCGAGACCGCTTTGGTTAAATAGAGCACCCCCGTCGCACGCCGCGGTGCAGCAAGAAACATGTCACGAGGGCATCGCCCCGGCCACCGACGCCGGGACCGCGGGGGCGGCTCCCCGCCGGCGTCGGACGAGCGGGTACTAGTTCTTCCCGGGGAGGAGATCCGGGTCCAAGGGCTCAAGCCCGGACCCGGGACCTATCGGGTCGGAGGGAAGGTTTATGCGAGCATTCTCGGCCTTCTTTCCCCACGCCCTCCGGTCGTCCAAGTGGTCCCCCTTTCGGGCCGGTACATTCCACATCCGAACGACGTCGTCATCGGTGTCGTGACCGACGTTCAGTCGACGTTCTGGCTCCTGGACATCGGCGCCCCGCGTTGGGCCCCGCTCCACATGACGGGGACCCCGTGGAAGATCGACGTCGGCGAGACCGAACGCTTCCTCAGGGTCGGCGATTCCGTCGTCGTCCGGGTCGAGAGCCTGGAGGCCACGGGACGCATCGGAGTCACGATGAACGGCGAGCGTCTCGGGAAGCTGGAGGGAGGCACGATCGTACGGGTCTCGCCGGCGCGCGTGCCTCGGGTCGTCGGCCGAGGAGGCTCCATGGTCGGAACGATCGGCCGGCACACCGGCGCGAAGCTCGCCGTCGGACAGAACGGCCGGATCTGGGTCGACGGGAGCCCGGACGCAATCCGGCGCGTCTCCGAGGTGCTCCGCATGATCGACGAGGAGGGCCAGCGCCCGGGTCTCACCGACCGGGTCGAGAGCTACCTCCTCGCGACGATGCCGACGGGCGAGCCGGGACGGGACGAGCCGTCCCGCGCGGGCGACCGCCGCGGCGCCGCGGACGACGAGTTCGGAACGGGGGACGGCGAGCAAGACGAGGAGGAGACCGACCGGGATCCCGAGGATCTTCGGTCGGCCCCTCCCTGACATTCCAGGAAGGATCGATATGGGAAGCGTAGGAGCGAAGGAGGTCCCGGTGCTGCTGAGCCCGGAAGGCCTCCGAATCGACGGACGAAAGTTGGACGAGCTGCGACCACTCCGCATCCAGGCCGGGGCCCTGCATCAGGCCGACGGCTCCGCGTTCGTCGAATGGGGTGCGAACAAGGTGATGGCGGCCGTCTACGGACCCCGGGAGGTCCACCCCCGCCATCTGCAGCAGAACGACAAGGCGGTCATCCAGTGCCGGTACAACATGGCGGCCTTCTCGGTCGACGAGCGCAAGCGCCCCGGCCTCGACCGCCGGTCCCAGGAGATCTCGAAGGTCATTGCCGAGGCGTTCGAGTCGATCGTCTTCGCCGAGGAGTTCCCCCGTACCAGCATCGACGTCTACATCGAGATCCTTCAGGCCAACGCGGGCACCCGCTGCGCGGGCATCGTCGCGGCCTCGGTCGCGCTCGCGGACGCCGGGATCCCGATGGTCGACCTTCTGCCCGCCGTCGCGGTCGGCAAGGTCGCGGGATCGATCGCCCTCGACCTCAAGAAGGAGGAGGACAACTACGGGGAGGCGGACCTCCCGATGGCCCTCGTGCCACAGTCGGGTCGCCTCGTGCTCTTGCAGATGGAGGGCCACATGACGGAGGAGGAGCTCGCGCGTTCCCTCGACCTCGGGGTCAAGGGCTGTCGGGACATTTACGAGAAGATGAAGCAGGCGCTGCGCGACCGGTACGCGGTCGGACCGGCGGACGGAGGCGACGCATGAGCGCGGAGGCGGCCGCCGAGATCCGCACCACCCACATCCTCGACCTCGCCGCGGAAGGAAAGCGTCTCGATGGACGGGGGCCCGACGAATATCGCAAAGTGACGGTGGAACCCGGGTTCGTCACGACGGCCGACGGATCGGCGCTCGCCCGCATCGGTAACACCGCGGTGCTCGCCGGAATCAAGCTCGAACCGGGCAAGCCGTTTCCCGACACCCCGAACGCGGGGGTGCTCACGACGAACGCCGAGCTCGTGCCCCTCTCGAACCCTTCGTTCGAACCGGGTCCGCCGACCCCGACCGCGATCGAGGTCTCGCGGGTCGTCGACCGGGCGATCCGAGCGGCCGAGACGATCGACCTCACGCGCCTGTGCGTGACCCCGAGCGAGAAGTCCTGGGTCTGCTACACGGACGTCCATGTCCTCGATCATGACGGGAACCTGATCGACACCGCGCTGCTCGCGGCCGTGAGCGCGCTGGCCCATGCGATGGTCCCGGCGAAGCGCTTCGAGGTCGCCGAGGCGGACTACCCGCTCGACGTGCAGCACTTCCCGATCGAGTGCACGTTCGTGCGCCTGGGCGATACGATCGTAGTCGATCCGACGTTCGACGAAGAAGGGGCGGCCCAGGGCCGGCTCACGGTCGCGACCGACGAGCTCGGACGCATCGTCGCGATGCAGAAGGGTCTGGTCGGCGCGTTCTCGCCCGACGACGTGAAGTCCGTCGTGGGACGTGCCCTTCGCCACGGAGAGCGCCTGAGGGAGATCGCGAGGGGAGGGAGTTCGTGAGCAAGAGGACGAAGAAGGTCGGCTCGACCGGCTGGATGGGCCCTCGGTACGGGATCCGCATCCGACGACGGGTCCTGGCGATCGACCGCGAGCGGAAGCATGACGCCCCGTGCCCGCGGTGCTCGACCGTGACCCTCCACCGGGTCGCCGCGGGGGTCTTCGAGTGCCGCCGCTGCGGCACGCGATTCGCCTCGAACGCCTACACGTTCGCGCCGCCTCCCCCGATCTCGCGGACCGAGCGGGTGGCCGCGGGGGAGAAGGCGAAGGCTTAAGCCTGCGCTTTCCGTCGAACGCGGCGATGTTCCGCTGTATCCGTTGCGGAGAGGCGCTCCCCTCCGACGCGAACCTGTTCGGAGTCCGCTGCGACAACTGCGGCGGCAAGATCTTCACGAAGGAACACCCCAACGTGAAGAAGGTCCTCCGGGCCCGCTGATCCTCGGACCGTTCTCTCGGAACCGAGTTCGGGAGCTTCCGGAGCGCGCCGCGCGGGACCCGTGTCGGCTCGCGGAGCCGACGAAGGACGGGCGGTCCCGGCCCATGGCAGGGTCCGCCGGGCGAAGGAGCGGGTTCCAGGACAAAGCGTCTAAACGCATCGACCGCTCCGGGCGGCGATGCGGCGCCCGACCGTCACGTTCCTCGGCGGCATCCGGGAGATCGGGGGCAACAAGATCCTGATCGAGGACGGCCCCGACCGGGTCCTCTTCGACTTCGGCCCGTCGTTCTCCCCTCAGTACGAGGAGTACTACGTCGACTTCCTCCAGCCGAGATCGACGAGCCCCGCGAAGGATCTCCTCGAGTTCGGGCTCCTTCCGCGGATCCCGGGGCTCTACGCCCGAGACGCGCTCGGCGACGCGGACCTTGCCTGGGAGGCGCCCCGGATCCACGGGATCTTCGTGAGCCACGCCCACGCCGACCACGCCGGCTATCTCCACCTGGTCGATCCCGAGATCCCCGTCCACGTCGGCACGGCCACTCGGGAGATGATGAACGCGATCGAGTCCTCGACGCGGATGAAGTACGGCCCGCACCCTTGGAGGACGTTTGCCGACCGAACGCCGGTTCGGATCGGACAGATCGAGGTCGTTCCGTTCCCCGTCGATCATTCGATCCCGTTCGCCTACGGCTTCATCGTGCGCACATCGGAAGGGAGCCTCGTCTACACGGGCGACTTCCGCCACCACGGCCCGCGCGCGAAGGACACGCACGAGTTCTTCCGCGCCGCGGCCGAGGAACGCCCCGTCGGGCTGATCATCGAAGGGACGCGCGCGGGACCCGACACCCGGCGGAACTTCACCGAGGGCGGAGTTCGGTCGGCCGTGGACCGACTGCTCGCGAAGAGGTCGACACTCGTCCTTGCCTGCACGTATCCCCGCGACGTCGACCGACTGGTGACGCTCTACGCGGCGGCCCGGGACGCGGGTCGTTCGCTCGCGATCTCGGCGCGCACGGCCCATCTCCTGAGCACGGTCTCCCCCCGATTCGACGGTCCGAAGCCACCCATCCCGGGGGAGGCGGAGGACCTCGTGGTCTACCAACGGTCGAAGAAGCGGTACTTCGAATGGGAGAAGGCCTACCTGGACCGGGCCGTCACGGCCGAGGAGGTCCGATCGAAGGGCGGCCGCTACCTGCTCGCGCTCGACCTGATGCACTTTCCCGAGCTGATCGATCTGCGCCCGCCGCGCGGGGCACCGTTCATCCACTCGATGAGCGAGCCGTTCTCGGAGGACGACGTCGACGACCGGGTGATGCACAACTGGCTCGACCATTTCGGCCTCACCTTCCACCAGATGCACGCGAGCGGACACGCGTCGGGTCCGGAGCTCTACGACATCGTCCGCTCCGTCCGCGCCGAGACCGTCTACCCCATCCACACCGAACACCCGGAAGCGTTCCGCGCAGAGGCGACCGGGGTCCGGCTCGCCGCGCTCGGCGAGCCGTATCCGATCGGAGGCTCCGGCGGCCGCTAGATTATCTCGGTGGACCCCCTCGCGGCCGCCGTGCCGACCGAGCGGCTCGCGACCGGCATCCCCTCCGTGGACCGGTTGCTCGGTGGGGGCCTCGAGACCGACTCGGTGACCGAGATCTACGGGGAGGGTGGGAGCGGGAAGACGCTCTTCTGCCTCGACGTGGCCGTCCGCGTGGCCCGGGCCGAGCGCTGGGTCTTCTACGTCGACACCGAGGGAGTGAGCGTCGACCGGCTTCGGGCGATCGCGGGGAACGAGATCGATCGCCTCCTCAAGCGGTTCCTCCTCTCCACCCCGAAGAACCTCGAGGAGCAGGGTCGGGCGGTCGCCACGGCGTGCGCGCTCGCCCGGGAGGGACGGCGACCGGTCGGACTCCTCGTGGTCGACTCGGGCACGTTCTACTACCGCCTGTCCCTCTCGGGGCCCGACGAGGACGACGCGCGCCAGTCGCTCTCCCTCGCGGTCGCCGACCTCGTCGCCACCGCGCTCCGGGCGGAGGTGCCGGTCCTCTTCACGAACCAGGTCTGGCGGAGCGTGCGGGACGGGACGCTCGAACCGCTCGGAGGTTCGTTCCTGAACCACGCCGCGAAGACGATCCTCCGGTTCGACCGGCTCCCGGGGAACCGGCGCCGGGTCGTGCTGATCAAGCACCGCTCGCTCCCCGAGGGCTCCGCGGAGATCCGGATCGGCCCGACCGGGCTCGAGTCCGCGTGATTCCGAGCGAACGTTAAAGTTCGGGAGCGCTAGAGCCTGCGATGGTCGCCTCGGTCGAGTACGCGGAAATCCCGAGCCCGATCGGAACCTTCCGAATCGTCTATCAGGGGATCCAGGTGCAGGTCATTGACCTCCTCGAGAACGGGATCTCCCAGACGGGCCTCCCCATGGGCGCGGCCCGCCGAAGAGCTCCGTTCGCGGGCGGAAGTCCCCCACGCCAGCTCCAGGAGTACTTTCGGGGCCACCGGTCCGTGTTCGAGGTCGAACCCGAACCGGACTCCGCGTCGGACTTCGACCGGAAGGTCTGGGAGACCCTCCGCGCGGTCCACGCCGGTCGAACGGTGACCTACGGAGAGCTCGCCCGTCGCTCCGGCTACCCCGGGGCTGCCCGCGCGGTCGGCGGGGCGATGCGCCGGAACCCGATCCCGATCGTCGTCCCGTGCCATCGGGTCGTCGGGGAGGGCGGTTCGATCACCGGTTTTGGGCTCGGCCTGTGGAGAAAGCGCTGGCTGCTCGATCACGAAGGAGCGTGGCCGATCCGCTCTCGGTCCGCGGAGGGACCACGACCCCACGGTCAGCGCACGCTCGACTCGGCCCTCGACCGCCGGCCGAGAGTACGGGAAGCGACCCGACCCGCTACCTGACCGGCGGCACAGGTCTCGCGCTTCCCCGGTCGCGCCCCTTCTGGCTGCCGCCGCCATTCCTACTACGTATCGTAGTAGGAAAGCTCCGGCAACAGCCACGGTACGAGCGACCCGGACCTACTACAATCCCCGTAGGTACGACGATGCGGACGGTTCGCCCTCGGGGGGGACGGACACGTCACCCGGCGTAGTACGAAGCGTCGTACGGCTCCGGCTTGAGGCCGCGGCGCTGCCGGACCTCGGCCACGACGCCCGGCTGGAGCTCGGAGGGCACCGATTCGAAGCCCAACGACTCGGTGGCCCAGAGGACCTTGCCGGCGGTCGCGCTGCGGATGTCGGAAGCGAAACCGAACATCTCGGCGACCGGGACCTTCGCGACGATGGTCTGAAGGTCGCCGACGTTCGTCATATCCAGGATCTCGCCGCGCCGTCGCTGGAGCTCCCGGGTCGCTCCCGCGAGAACCTCTTGCGGGACGTTGACCGTGACCTTCTGGAACGGCTCGAGGAGGAGCCGGTCTCCGAGGACCATCGCCCCGTACATCCCCGAGCGGGCCGCCGGGATCGTCTGCGCGGGACCACGGTGAATCGAGTCCTCGTGGAGCTTCGCATCGACGAGGCGTACCTTGAGGCCGAAGAGCTTCTCGTTCGCGAGCGGGCCCCGGTTGACCGCCTCCTTGAACGCGTCCACGATGAGGTCCATCGTCTCGTTGAGGTACTGGATCCCCTTCGTGACATCAAAGAGGATGTTCGTTCCCTCGACGGCCGTGATCCCGCGCCCCTCGTCCCGCTGGACCCCGAGCTGCTCGAGCCGGCTCACCAGGGTCTTCGTGTCCTTGAACGACTTCCCCTGAGGGATCTCGCCTTCCTTGATCGCGGCGACGACCCCCGCGGGGAGCGGCTCGACCTCGAAGTAGAACCGGTTGTGCTTGTTCGGGGACTTCCCCTCGAACGGCCCGCCCGGATGCTGCACCGACTCGCGGTAGACCACGATCGGCTTGGAGGCCGTGATCTCGACCTTGTAGTCGTTCACGATGCGGTACTGGGTGATCTCGAGGTGGAGCTCACCCATCCCCGACAGGAGGTGCTCGCCCGTCTCCTGGTTGATCTCGACCCGCAGGCTCGCGTCCTCCTTCGCGACCTTGCGCATGACCTCGATGAGCTTCGGCAGGTCGGCCATCCGCTTGGGTTCGATGGCGACGGTCACGACGGGCTCGGAGACATGACGGATCTCCTCGAACGGGACCATCTCGGGGGCGGCGGCCATCGTCGTGCCGGCGAAGGCATCGGAGAGGCCGATGACCGCCGCGATATTCCCCGCGGTCACCTCCTCGACCATGAGACGCTCGGGGCCCATGAACAGCGAGACGTGCTGGACGCGGTTCTTGAGTTTCGAGCCGACGACGTTGAGCTCCATTCCTTTCTGAAGCCGTCCGGAGAAGACCCGGCCCGTCGCGATCTCGCCCGCGCTCGGGTCCATCGTGATGTCGGTCACCATGAAGGTGGCCGGACCCTGGGGGTCGGTGTTGACCATGGCCTGTCCGACCGAGGAGCCGACGTCGCCCTTCCAGATGTTCGGGATGCGGTACCTCTGGGCCACGTGCGGGCTCGGAAGGTGACGGACGACCATGTCGAAGACGACGTCGTTGATCTTCGCACGCTGGGCGATCTCCTTCGACCGGCCGGTCGAGACGAAGTCGATGATGTCCGGGAACTTCACGCCGGTACGCTGCATGTACGGAACGCTGATCGCCCAGTTCTCGTAGCCGGAACCGAAGGCGACCGAGCCGTCGCGCGGGTCGACGCTCCAGGCATCGACGAACTCCTCCGGGGCCATCCGGCGGATCAGCTCGTTGACCTCCATGATGATCGTCGTGAACCGTTTCTGGAGCGACTCGGGGGTCAGCTGGAGCTCCTTGATCGCCCGGTCGACCTTGTTGATGAAGAGGGTCGGCTTCACCTTCTCCCGGAGCGCTTGCCGTAGCACGGTCTCCGTCTGGGCCATCACGCCCTCGACCGCGCAGACGACCACGATCGCGCCGTCCACCGCCCGCATCGCCCGCGTGACGTCGCCGCCGAAGTCGACGTGCCCGGGGGTGTCGATGAGGTTGATCAGGTAGTTCTCCTTCTCAAATTCGTGGACGATCGTCACGTCGGCGTTGTTGATCGTGAGGAGCCGGGCCTGTTCCTGTTCGTCGAAGTTGAGGTAGAGCTGCTTACCCGCGAGCTCGTTCGAGATCATCCCGGCGGCCGCGAGCAGGTTGTCCGACAGGGTGGTCTTCCCATGATGGATGTGGGCGACGATCCCGATATTACGGATCCGGTCGACCTCGTGCATCATCTCGGGAATGGCCTTCGCCAGTTCGCTACGAATGTGGGTCATGGGACACCTCCTCGGCCCTCAGCGCGCGGATTGCGCTACGCGTTCGACCTCTTCCTTCCGGCCGACGGAGAACGAGGTCAGATCGCCCTTGGCCGCGAGACGGATCTCGTCAGCGAGGCACGAGTGGATCGGTTTGGTCGACTTATGCGATGCCTGGATCGCCCCGAGCGCCAGGTTCCGGATCGCGACGTTCAGTCGCCGTGCGGGGGACGCATCCACGGCACGAGGGACGGAGATCCCTCCGAACTGTAGCCGCGTGACCTCCTCGCGGGGAGCCGCGTTCTCAACCGCATCGACGAGGAGCTGGAGCGGGTTCTTCCCCTCCTTCTGGGCGAGCTCCTCGAACGCCCGGCGGATGGTCGCGAGCGCCTTCGACTTCTTGCCGGCGAACTTCCCGCCCTTCATCAGGTGGTTCGCAAGCCGCTCCACGAGATGCATGTGGCTTTTCAGGAACGGCCGGCCGGTGAGTCGGCCCTCGGTGTGGGGAGCGTAGACGGCGTGCAGGTACAGGTACGGGAGGAGTCCCGGGTCGTGGACCTCGATCCCCTCGTAGGGGTACTTCCCGAAGAGCGGGGGGACCGGGAACGGTGGGGGCGAGGGCGGCGGCGGCCGCTGGACGATCGGGCCGGCTTCCTCACCGGGAGACGACTCGGCCGGCACTTGGGGTGGGGGAGCTCCGCTCATCGGGCCGGCTTCTCCTTGCGGCCCCGGACGAGCTCATCGAGCGAGACGTTGTTCACCTGGATCACCTTGTACCGTACTCCCGGAATGTCCCCGTAGGACCGGCCCATGCGGCCGCCGATCCCTTCGACCAGCACTTCGTCGTGCTCGTCAATGAAGTTGATCGCGCCATCCCCCACGGCGAAGGCGGTCACCTGGCGGCCGTTCTTGATCAACTGGACCTTGATGCACTTGCGGATCGCCGAGTTCGGTTGCTTCGCCTCGACCCCCACCTTCTCGATGACGATCCCTCGGGCCTGGGGGGCCCCCTCGAGAGGGTCCGACCGCTCTTTGAGGTGAAGGGTACGGCGCTTGTAGTACCGGTCCGACCAGCGTCGCCGCTGACGGAGCCGGGCCAAGCGGCCCGCAGTGTTGAGTCCCGAGGGCGGAGTCATACGGCGCGAAGGGGCCGAGCCACGGGGTGGCTCTATTTAAGGTCCGTGCCGCGTCGCGCCGCCGACTGCCCGAGATCGGGCTCTTCGCATGACCGGTCGCACTCCCCACGCTCGGCTCCGTCCGAAGGCACGCGCGCCCGAACTGCTCGAGCGGGAGCGGGCCTGGGCAGCGCTCGCCCGCGAGATCCGGGGCTGCCGCCGGTGCCCTCTCGGCGCGACGCGCGCCCACGCGGTGGTCTATCGGGGCAGCCTCGCTCCCCGGATCGTGTTCGTGGGCGAGGCGCCCGGTGCCGAGGAGGACCGGCAAGGGATCCCCTTCGTGGGACGCTCCGGCCGAATCCTCGACACGGCGGCACGGTCCCTCGGGCTCGGGGAGGACCTCTGGGGGGTTTTGAACGTGATCAAGTGCCGTCCTCCCCGGAACCGGTTCGACCCGCGGGCGGCCCGAACCTGCCGGCCGTTCCTCGACCGGCAGCTTGCGTGGCTGCGACCCGAGGTCGTGGTGACACTGGGGGCCCACGCGCTGCGGGCGATCGACCCGGGGGCCCCGCCGGTACTGCGCTCCGCCGGGACCGTGCGCGAGGTGGACGGACGCCCGGTCTTTCCCCTGATCCACCCGGCCGCCTCCCTGCGGTCCCGACGCTGGGCGGACCGGTGGCGCCACGACCTCGAATCGTTCGACGCGTGGTGGCGCGCCCGACGAGCGGCGCGCTTTTAGTTACGGGCGGGCTCGCATCGACGTGCGTACGGTCGAGCTGTTCGTTCTCGAGGGGTCGTACCAGGCCCGAGAGGACGAGGTCGTGGTCGAGCTGTTCGGCCGGACCCGCGAAGGGACACCGCTCGTCGCCCGCTACTACGGCTTCCGGCCGTACTTCGTACTCACCGACCCCACGCCCGAGGTCCGCGAGCGGCTTTCCGCCGACCCCGAGATCGTCGCGGTCGAGGAGATCCGCACCTGGGTGGGAGGGACCGAGCACGATGCCCTCCGAGTGACCCTGCACCGGCCCTGGCTGGTCCCCCAGTACCGTGATCAGTACCGACGGAGGGGGGACGAGACGAGCGTTCTCGCTTGCGATATCCCGTTCGTCCACCGGTTCCTTTACGACAAGCACCTCGGCCTCTCGGTCGCGTTCGAGGGCGAGGACGAGCCCGAAGAGGTCCGTTCCCGCTATTCCGTGGCCCAGGTGGTCCGGGTCGTCACCTCGGACGGGCATGACATCCGGCCCGCGGAAGCCTTCCGCCCGTCGCTCCGCGTGCTCTCGTTCGACATCGAGAACGCGATCCGCGAGCGGACGATCTTCACGATCTGCGGTGTCGCCGAAGGGGCGGGCCGTGAACGGCGGACCTTCCGTCTTCGGAACGCGAGCGAGCGCGCGCTCCTCGAGGAGTTCGCTCGACTGATCTCCGAGGACGACCCCGACGTGCTCACGGGCTACAACATCGGGGGCTACGATTTCCCGCTCCTGATCGAGCGCGCCAAGGCGGTGGGTCTCGGAACGTTCGCGCTCGGCCGGGAGCGATCCGAACCAAGGGAGATGGGTGACCGACTCTGGAAGGTGGCGGGCCGTGTTGTCGCGGACGCCTGGTGGGAGGCCCGCCGGGCGCTGCGACCGAAGCAGGAGACGCTCCAGTTCGTCGCTCGCACCCTCCTCGGCGATTCGAAGCTTCCCGTCGACCGGCGGAACATCGACGAGGAGTGGGCCCGGGACCCCGAACGCGTGATGGAGTACTGCGAGCACGACGCGGACCTCGCGCTCCGCATTCTCTTCCGCCTACGGGCCATCGAGAAGGCAGCAGCCCTCGCGACGGTCGCACACCTTCCGCTCGAGGAGGGCCTGAACGGCCGGACCTCCCTCTTCATCGACGCGATGCTGATCCCCCGCGCCGACGCCCACGGAGTAGGGGTCCCGATGAGCCACCGGGGTGGCCGGGACGCACCGATCGAGGGGGGCTACGTCCATGCGATCCGGCCCGGGATGTACCGTTGGGTCGTCGTCCTCGACTTCAAGTCGATGTACCCCTCGATCATCATCTCCCGGAACCTCTGTTTCACGACCCTCTCGCCCGAAGGTACTACGGTCGCTCCCTCTGGGGCCCGGTTCCTCGCTCCCGAGGTCCGGCGCGGCATCATCCCCCAGATCCTTCAGGAGCTGCTCAGCGACCGCGACCACTTCCGCCGCGAGGGCCGCACCGCGACGAGCCCCGAGCTCGCCGAGTACTACGACGGTCTCCAGAACGCGGTCAAGGTACTGATGAACTCCTTCTACGGGGTGCTTGCGTCGAGCTTCTACCGGTTCACGAACAAGGAGATCGGCTCGGCGATCACCGCGTTCGCGCGCGAGGCGATCACTTCGATCATCCGTGAGCTCGAGGCCGACGGGCACGAGGTCGTCTATTCCGACACCGACTCGGTCTTCGTCCGCTCCCCGGTCGAGGACCTCGAAGGGGCCCGGGAGTTCGGAGAGTCGATCGCGAAGCGGTTCACCCACGAGGGGGTGACGTTCGAGTTCCAGTCGGTCTACGGCGCGTTCTTCTCCCACGGGGTCAAGAAGCGGTACGTCGGCCGTACCGTGTGGCCGAAGGAGGACCTCGTCGTCCGCGGCTACGAGACCCGTCGGTCGGACGCGTTCGACTTCCAGTCGGAGGCGCTGATGGAGGTCTTCGACCTGGTCCTCCGGGGCGACACCGAGGGGGCCACACGTCGGGCCCGCGAGCTCGTCGCGGCCGTGCGGAACCACGAGGTGCCGATCGAACGCCTTGTCATCGCCCGATCCGTACGGCAGGAGAGCGAGTACAACGAGTCGACGCGCGACTCCCTCCCGTTCCTCCGGGTCTTCCGACAACTCCGGGCGGAGGGATACGACGTGATCCCCGGGATGCGTGTCGCCTGGATCGTCACGGACTCCCGCAAGAGTCCGCAGGGGATCGAGCCTTGGGTCGAGGGACGACCGTTCACCCAACAGCCCGACTGGGAGTACTACGCCGAACGAGTCGCGCAGACCCTGGCGCGCGTCACGGAAGTGTTCGACTGGGATGCCTCGGCGCTGCTCGGCGGAAGTCGCCAGCGGCGTCTTGGCAGCGTCGAGCGCCCCCCGTCGGCCGATGCCGGCCCGCCCGCCACGCTCGAGACCCCGGTCTCCGACCTCGGGAAACCGGCGAAGCGTAGGGCGACGAACCGGAGCCTCGCCGATTGGCAATGAATCGCCGCCCACGTGGCGGTCCGCACCCGCGCCCTTGAGACCGCGGCTCCCGGCCACCGGTGCCCGGAGGCCACCGCTCCCGAGGAGGGTCCGGCCGGCGGGCGCTCACGCCGAGACGCGGGGAGCGGAGGCAGTCGTTCGGGGGGTCTCCGCCCGGAGCGCGAGCAACGCTCCGACGGTCGCCACCGGGATCCCGAGGATCGCGACGAGCGGAATCTCGAGGCGAAGGACGACCGCGGACAAGAAGAGCGTGAACACCGGTATCCCGGTCATCAGCATCGGAGGCAGTACGAGGCCGCCACGGTTGAGCGCCTCGAAGTAGAGCACGGGAGCGAGGAAGAAGCTCGTGAGGCCGGTCGCGATGAGGATCGTCACCGGGAACGGGGTCGTCACCACAAGGCCGGCCCACCCTCCCGGTAGCGCGGGGGTCGCGAGCAGGGTGACGAGCCCGGCGGCGAGCATCGATTGACCGACCACCGCGCTCGGGTGCGCCTCTCGGTTGGCGATCGCGGTCAGGAGGAAGTAGAGCGCGACCGTGAGCGGGACCGCCGGCACGGCCAGCCACCCCCAGTCATGGACCGCGCTCAGTCCGGATCCTCCCGCGATCGCCATCGCGCCTCCGACGAGGCTGAGCAATGCTCCGAACGCGAACCAGCTCGTCCGCATCTCTCCGCGGTGCACGCTGAACGCAAGCGCGACGAGCACGGGCGTCACCACGACGTCCCCGATCAAGGAGAGCAACGCGGCATCGACCGGACCGGTAAGGTACGTGGCCGCGAGGATCGAGAGCTGCATCCCGACCAGAAGTCCCGTCCGGAGATAGGCGGCCGGCGACCGCCACAGCTTCGCGAACGCCTTTGCGTGGCCTGCGAGGATCGCCCAGGTCGCGTAGGCGAGGCCCCCGAACAGGAACGGATAGACGAGGATCGCCGCCGGTGCGGTGCCCGGGGTGATCGCGAGGACGAAGATGTAGTAGGTCGCCCAGGCGAACGCGGCGAGGAGGGAGAGGACCGCGGAAGCGCGCTTGGGGGAGGCGGCCGACGGCACGAGCGATGGGACCCCCTCGTTTCGATAACCGTTTGCCGGACGGTCGGCGAACTACGAGTAGCCGGAGTAGCGCAGGCCCAACCCCGGCAGCGTGACACCGGAGCCCCGCTCCACGTGTCCGATCTCGACCGCGTCGGGGGCTCCTGCACGGGAGAGCCGTCGTATGATCTCCGAGAGATGAGGACGCGCGACGATGAGGACGAAGCCGATGCCCATGTTGAACGTCTGATACGTCTCCTCGGTCGAGAGCCGGCCGAGCGTCTGGACCCACGAGAAGACGGGTGGGGGGTCGGGCCACTGGTCGAGCACGAACGCGACCTTCGGGTGGAGACGAACGAGGTTCCGCACCCCGCCCCCGGAGATATGGGCCAGACCGTGGACCTCGGTCCGACCGGCGACCGCGTCGATCGTCTCGGAATAGATCCGGGTCGGCCGGAGGAGCTCTTCGCCGACCGGGACCGCCGACCCGGGACGTGGCTTACTCAGGTCCACGCTCGCCTCGTCGAGAAGACGTCGGACGAGCGTGAATCCGTTCGCGTGGATCCCGTTCGAGGGGAGTCCGAGGATACGGTCTCCCGGACGGATCCTCGTACCGGTCACGGGAGATCTCCCCGCCGGGAAGAATCCGACCGCCGTGCCGCCGAGCTCGATGTCGCGGACGATCTCGGGGACCACCGCCGTCTCGCCGCCCACGAGGGCGCATCGGGCGGCCCGCAGACCACGCTCGATACCCCGGCCGATCGCACGGAACGCCGAGGGGTCGGGGACTCCGCAGAGGATGGTGTCGACGAGGGCGGAGACCCGGGCTCCCACCGCGGACAGATCGTTCACATTGACCCCCACGAGGTCCTCTCCGACCTCTTCCCATCGACCGAGCTGCCCCGCGAGCACGACCTTTGTTCCGACCGTATCCGTGGTGATCGCGATCGTCTCGCGACCAATCCGGAAGAGCCCCGCATAGTGACCGGGCACGGAGAGCGCGCGGCCATGCTCCGGCGGGGGTTGGTACTTCACCGAGGAAAGCAACGCATCGAGCGCTCGGGAGCGCAGATCGACGTCCACCCCGCTCGCGGCGTACGTCCACCCGGTGGAGCCCCGAGAGCTCGCCATCGGCATCGGAAGCCTCGGAGAAGAAAAGGATGCTCCGCCCGGGCCCGTCGCCTTCTTTACATCCTCCTTCGTCCGGCCGAGCGATGTGGCGGCTCGCTTCGGACGAGGACCACCCCGACCGGTCTCTCCCCGAGCTCATCCTTGCCGGTCGGGCGTTCGTGCGCGGTCGGCTCCGGTCGGTCGAGATCGCGATCGGCGGTGACGGGAGGATCCAGTCCGTGGGGAAGGTGCGCTCGGGAGCGCCGCGTCGCGATGTGGGCGATGCGGTGATCCTCCCGGCGGCGACCGACCCTCATGTCCATCTCCGGGAGCCCGGGGGACCGAACGTCGCGGAGAGCATACCGACCGGTACCATCGAGGCGGCGCTCGGCGGCGTGACCCTGGTCGGGGATATGCCGAACACCGAGCCGCCCGTCGACGACGCGGACGCGGTCGAGTCCAAGGTCCACCGAGTGCGAGGACGGGCCGCGATCGACGTGCTGATCTTTGCGGCGGCGAGCCGACCGGCGGCGCTCGGCCGTCTCGCTCGGATCGCGGGCGGGTTCAAGCTCTACCTGAGCCCCACCACCGGTATCTCGGAGACGGTCCGCCTCGATGAGCTTCCGGCCCTTCTCAAGCGTCTCTCCCGCCTTGGTCTGCCGGTGACGGTGCACGCGGAGGACCCGAGTAGGTTCGTGACGGGCGGTCCGCCCCGGGACCCGGTCGGCTGGAACGCACGACGGCCCGTCGCCTCGGAGGATTCCGCGCTGACCCACCTTCTCGCCGCTCCTCCGGGCCTTCGGCTAAACGTTGCGCACGTCACGACCGCCGGGGCAGCGTCCCGCCTGCGGGCGGCGGGAGTCGCCTTCGAGGTGACCCCTCACCACCTTCTGCTCTCCGAGCGGTCGGGGCGGGACGCCCGGTTCAAGGTCAATCCACCGCTTCGCTCGGAGACAGCACGACGCGAGCTCTGGGAGATGTTCGGACGCGGCGAGGTACCGATCCTCGCGAGCGATCATGCGCCTCATCCCCGGGAGGCGAAACGGGACCTGCCGTTCGAGAAGGCCCCGAGCGGGATGCCGGGAGTCGAGACGATCCTTCCGCTCCTCCTGGCCCGGGTACGTTCCGGAGACCTCGACCTGGGGGTCCTCCTCGCGGCGGCGTGCGATCGCCCCGCCCGGTGGTTCGGCCAGCCGCTCGGTCGCATCGCGGCCGGCCACCGGGCGAACCTCCTGGTGGTCGACTTCCGCGCCCGGAGCCGGATCGACGCCCACCGACTTCACGCTCCGTGCGGGTGGACCGCCTTCGAGGGCCAAGAGGCGGTCTTCCCGCGGGAACACTACCGCGACGGCGAGCGGATCGTGGAGGACGGCGAGTACGTCGGACGCCCGAGAGGGAGCGTCGTCCGGCCCGAGTTCGCTATCGGCGAAAGGGCCGACCCCGAGTGAGAGCAGTCGGAGCAGGCCCCGGAACGAAGAAGAACCGGAAGTGTCGGGCCGGATCGAGCCGTCCCACCAAGGTTCACCGCGGCGGAGGCACGGGGGCTCCGGGCTCCGGTGACCCTGGCTTGACCGCGCGCCGGGGGGGCCAGCCGGGTGCGAGGACACCGACGACCTCGAGAAGGAGGAGGAGGACGATCAGGACCACGGCCGCGATCAGCGGATAGTCGAGGTAGGTGAAGTATGACGAGACGACGGTCCAGTTCGACTTGAGGACGAATCCCGCGTAGATCATGACGAGCGTGAACGGGATCGACCCGGCCACCGTGTACACCCCGAAACGGAACGGCTTCATCTCGGCCGTGCCGGCGGGGTAGGAGATGTAGGCCCGGACGATCGGCACGAGGCGACCGACGCTCACCGTGACCTCGCCGTACCGATCGAAGTAGCGGTCGACGCGGTCGAGATGCCGCTGCTCGAGGCGCAGCCGACCGAGGCCGATCCCGGTGATGCGGTGACGGCCCCAGCGTCCGACCGCGTACGCGGCGTACGCCCCGGCGAGCGCACCCCCGATCGCGACCGCCACCGCTCCCGCGAACGGGAACGTGCCCTCGGCAATGAGATAGCCGGTGAACGGAAGGACCACCTCGCTCGGGATGGGAGGGATCCCGAAGCTCTCCAGGAACATGAGCGCAAAGAGGCCCGGCAGACCCACGAACGTGAGGACGGTCGTGATGACCCAAACGAGCGACCCGACGAGCGAGATCATCGACTTCGGTTCCCTCCCACGTCGAGTCTACGAGAGTTCGGGGACGTCGAGGACGAGGCGGAACGGCACCGGCAGGTGCGCGTTGGTCCGGGCCGGGATCCCCTCGAACTCGAGCGGGGTCGCGCAGCCTCCGCACGCGGTCGCCGGCCGTCGGCGCCCGAGCGCGATCGAGAGGGCGATCCCCACCTCGATCTCGAGGGGACGCACCGGCGATTCGGCAATCGCCCGGCGCAGCTCATCGAGCAACGGCTCGTCGGGCGCCGACGAAAGGCTCACGCTCATCACTACAACGACCTCACTACCGCACTTAAAGTGCACCGGCCGGGCGATGCCCGGCTCAGTCGGGGGGCTCCTCTTCCGTCGGCTCGGTCGCGGGCGCGGTTCCCTTCTTGGGTGCCCGCTTCAGGATCTCGCCGCTGATCCGGTCGAGCTCGGCCATGAGCGAGTCGATGTCCGGCTCGGCCGACTCTCCGGCCGCCCCTGCCACTGCCGCGGCCCCTCCCGCTGCTCCGGCGACTCCCGCGGCTCCGATACCCGCGACGTCCGACGGAGAGACGGTCGGGGGCGCCTGACCGACATCCTCGGGTGTCTCGAGATATGCCGGGGCAGCGGCCGGTGGGGCGGGAGGCGGAGAGGCGGGCGGGGTCAGTGGCGGGGGTGGCACGGCCCCCGGGCCTTCTCCACCCTGCCAGGGCTGGACCGGCGCCGCCGTGGCCGGTGGCCGGCGGCGTCGGCGCGTGAACACGAAGATGAGGCCGAGGAGCGCGGCGATGATGATGGCCCCGATCACCCCCCAGACCCAGATGGGGACCCCGGGAGACGAGGAGGGGCAGATACCATACGGACAGTTCGTCTGCGCCGGAACCGCTCCGAGGTTGGGGGAGAGCGCCGCAAGCACGACGACCGCCAGCATCGCCGCCCCCAGTGTCAGGGGAACGACGCGACGGGCCCGGAGCCTCAGTGTCATGAAACGACGGTGAAAGTGGGCGCCACTACTTGAACATAATGCCCCGCGGGAACTTTGTGTAATACATCACGAGGCCCCGGTTTCTGTCAGCGCGGCGGGCAGGAGAAGGCGCCTCGGACACCGGCCGTTCAGCGGATACGGTTTAGAAGGGTCGCACGGTCCGGGTCCGAGGCGTCGCTTGGCGTTCCCTTCCACCGAGGTCTTTCTCGGTCTCCTCGTGGGCTACATGGTCTACTCGGTCTGGGCGCGGCTCGATGCCCGGTATCCTATCGCCGCCGCGCTGGTTCTCCTCGTCGCCACCGCCGTCGTCGATGCCCTCGGGAGCACGGCATCGGCGAACACGCTCGCCGAGTTCGTCTTCTTCCTTCTGGGAGCCGGGGTCGTCCTTCTGCTGATCGACCACGTCCGCGAGGGACGCGGCACCTCGGCGCCGACCGAGCCCCCGCCTTCAGGTCCGACGCCGCAGACCGTACCGTCCGATCTTTCGTACCCAGACCAGCGGAATGCCGAGGAGTCGCTCGACAGCATCGAGCAAGAGCCGGTCCCCCTCATCCACGCTCTTCGTGACGAGGACCAGAACAAGGAACAATACCGCGATCCCCAGCCCCACGCCGGGCAGTACTAGGGAGCGAACGAACGACGCGACGAAGGTGAGGACGACGCCCGTCGGGAGCGCGGTGATGACCAGCGGGACCACGAAGGCCCTTCGGAACGGGTGGACGTCGGAGAGGTAGGCGAGCTGGCCGAGCGAAAGTCCCGTGTACGTGACGTTCGCGGCGGCCCACGCGACGGCCGCGCCGTTGTAGCCATAGGCGGGAACGAGGGCGAAGGAGACGCCGAGGTCGACGACGGCCGCGGCGACCGCGTTGTACATCAATTGCCGGGTCTGGCCGTAGACGACCTGCGTCGTCGTCGAGGGGCCGAGGACCGTCGTGACGAACGCTCCCAGGACCGTCACCTGGAGGGGCAGGACGACGACGGTGTAGGTCGGTCCGTAGGTGAACGAGAGAGAGGCGCTCGGTAGGAAGAAGAACAGCAGGAAGAGCGGCAGGGAGAACAGGATCATCCACTTCGTCGTGGTCGCGTAGGTCAGCTGGATCGATGGGCGGTCGTCGTTGCGAAGGAACTTCGTCGCGACGGGCAGGAAGATGTACCCGAGGGCACCGATGCCGATCTGGAGGAGCCGGGCGAGCGTGATGGATGCGGTATACGTCGCGATCTCGCCGGGGTGGAACAGTCCGAGGACCAGCGTGTCGCCCGAACCGGTGACAGTGCCCATGATGCTGACCACCAAGAGGGGCGCCGCGAACCGGAGCAGACGCCCCCGCGCCTCGGGGGCCCGCGGACCGGGAGGAAGTCGACGGGGGAGCCGAACGATCCCGTAGATCACGAGGAGTCCGAGCGTGGCGGCGTTCGCGGCCACATAGGCGATCAGGGCGTCGCGGAACGAGATGCCGAAGGGCGGCAGAAAGATCGACGCGCCGAGGAACCCGACGAAGAGCGCGGGGGTGAGGATCGAGACGAAGACGGCCTTCGGGACCACGTCCTCGTACCCCTGGAAGATCGACGCGATGAGCGTCCCGAAGATCGATGTGGCGACGGCGATGGAGAAGTACTCGAGACCGAGCCCGATGGCCGGCTGGCCGAGCGCCTGGCCGATGGTGCCGGAGGAAAACCAGAGGACGACCGCGCTCACGACCGCTGCCGCCCCCCCGATGCCCAGGGTGGCGCGAACGATCGTTCGCCGTTCGGCATCGGTCGACGAGTACGGGATGCTGCGCGCGACCGCGCTCGGAAGACCGAGGGTTCCGATCGCCCCGATCAGGCCGGCCAGGGTGAGGTCGAAGAAGAACGCGTTGAGGTCGCTGGAGTCCGAGGGAAAGCTCCGAAGGAGCATCACCCGCCAGGCGAAGGTGAGACCCACCAGACAGAGCGTCGAGACGAACAGGAGCAGCGTGCCCCGCGTGACGGTGGAAAGCCCCTCCTGAACCGACGAACGGGATGCGGTAGCCAACCCCTTCTCCCGGCGAGGACTCACCCTGTCCGGTAAATAAAGCCGCGATTCCGCGGTTCTTTAATGAGGGTCGGTCTCGCCGTAGCGTGGCGTTGCCCGGGCCCCCCGCCGGAACATGGGCGCTCGCCCTTCTCCTCTGGGCCGGAACCGCCGCCATCCTCGGTGAGCCCCTCCGGGCCGCCCTCTCACGATGGGTGGTCGCCTGGCGGACCACCTCGGTGATCGAGCGTCTCCTGCTCGATTTCTACTTCGGAGGCGCCACGGTCTACCTCGTGGCGGCGCTGCCGTTCGGGCTCTTCGTCGCACCGGTCGTCTTCGGCCTCCCCGTCGTGGCGGCCGGGGTCGTTCTCGGAATGGTCCTCTTCCGACGCCGTCGCCGGTTCGACACCGACGCGCTGCTACGCTCTCTCTCCCGATCGCTCCGGCCCACCGCCCTGGCCGCATTCGCTTCGGCGCTCGGCCTCCTCGTCTTCGAACTCCTGGTCGCGATGCCGGTGGGTACTGGCAATACGTTCGATTCGGGACTCCTGACGACCTACACGGCGCTTCTCCTGCACCACCACGCGATCCCGCTATCGTTCCAACCGTACGCCTCGCCCTCGATCCTCTACCCGCAAGGAACCACGGTCTGGCTGGGATGGGCAGAGATCGTCTACGGACTGCCACCGGCCCGGACCAGCCTCCTGGTGACCCCCCTGTTCTTTGCGCTCGCTCCGCTCGCGGCCTACGTCTTCGGTCACCGCTGGTTCGGGACCGAACGCGCCGGGGCGGCCTTCGCGATCACGATCGCATGGCTGGCCCCGGCGACCCGGAACCTGGTGGGAGGGAGCAACGACTTCGTCTTTGCCTTCCCGCTCGTGCTGCTCCTGGCAGCCGAGGCGGTGGCGTGGCTTCGGACCCCGACGCTCGGAATGAAGGATGCCCTCGGCTGGGGTCTCCTCACCGGATACTCCGCGGCGATCAACCCGGTAGGGGCCGAGTGGTTGCTCGTGGCCCTCTTCCTCGGCCTGGTCCTCCTGCGGCCCGCGCCCGCGACCCGGCTTCTGGGGAGGCTCGGCCGATGGGTCGCCGCGGTCGGCGCCGCGCTTATCGGCGTGGTACCCTCCCTCTACATCCTTGTGCTCGGGCGCTCGAGCCCGGGCTTCGTCCCGGGGGCGGCGGCCGCGCCCCCAGGAAGCCCGACCGGGATCTCGGCCGCGCAGTTCCTCGGCAGCATCGATCCGTTCCTGTTCCGACCGCAGGATGTCCAGCTCTCCCCCGTGCCCGTGATCCGCGCCGAGCTCGCCCTCCTTCTCGTCGTCGGGCTCGCCTTCCTTCTCTTCGTTCGGCACGGCAGCGCCCTCGACCGATACCTCGCGGGGTTCCGTCGTTTCGCAGCCCTGGGCGGGACCGCCCTGTTCGCGCTGCTCGCCGTGATCCTTCTCGCGTCGACCGGGTTCGGCCCGGCCGTCACCCTCTCCGCGATCACGAGCGCGGCCGAGCTCTCGACCTGGCTGATCACCCTCTACGTCTTCATCGCCGCGGTCCCGCTCGTACTCGCGATGGAGAGGTTCTCCGGATGGGTGCGACAATGCCGCGGCCGCCCGAACGAAACCCCCGAACCCCGGGCCCGTCACGCCGCCCGCCCGGCGGGAGCGTTCGACCCGGTACGGGCGATCGTGCCTCTCGCCGTCGCCCTCGTGATCGTCGTTCCCGGGGTCGCGCTGACGCCGGTCACTCTCGCGCCGTACCTCACCGGGCTCTACGGAGACTTCGGCAACGTCACGTCCGACGACCTCGCGATACTGGAATACGCCGGTGCCCACCTTCCCTCGGGCGCGCGCGTTCTCATCGCCCCGGGAAGCGCCGCCGACTTCCTTCCCGGGTACGCTTCGAACGTCGTGCTGCTCTATCCCCTCATTCCCGGGTTCGAATGGACCAACTCCTCCTACAACCTCCTGGTCGATGAGCTATCGAACGGGACGCTCGACGCGCGCGGACGGGCGGCGATGACGTCGCTCGACGTCGGGTTCGTCCTGGTCACGGGGAACTCCACGGTCCTCTGGCCGGCCTTTTCGCCGAGACCGTTCCTCGCCGCCCCGACGACCTTTCCGCTCCTCCAGCGGTACGGCGACGCCTATCTCTTCGCGCGTACCGGCACGTGACCCGTCGGCCCCACGGGGGACCTAGACGAACCCGTCGAGCAGCTTTTCCTTTCCGTGGAGTCCCGCCGTCTGGAGCGCGAGGGGCCCCGCCGCGAGGACCTCTTCGAGCTCCTCGTACGTGGGTCGATCGGCCTGGTAGAAGAGACCGATCGGGATCTTGTCGCCCCACTCGAGGGCCCGTTGCCAGGCGGCCGTGATGTCGGTGGGGTCATGCCCCGCGCTTTCGAGCTTGTAGACGTGCTGGCGGAAGAAGTCGAAGGTGTTCACTTTGTTGTAGGTCACGCACGGGCTGAAGACGTCCACGAACGAGAACCCCTTGTGCTGGATCCCGTGGGCGACGAGATCGGCGAGGTGCTTCACGTCGCCGGAAAACCCGCGCGCGATGTAGGTGGCGCCGCTCGCGAGCGCCAGGGAGATCGGGTCGATCGGGTTCTCGATGACCCCCTCGGGGGTCGACTTCGTCTTGTGGCCCATGCGAGAGGTGGGACTCGCCTGCCCGGTGGTGAGGCCGTAGATCTGGTTGTCCATCGTCACGTAGGTCAGGTCGACGTTGCGGCGCATCGCATGGACGAAGTGGCCGGCGCCGATCCCGAAGCCGTCCCCGTCGCCGCCCGTGCCGATGACCGTGAGGCTGTGGTTCGCCCATCGGATGCCTTCCGCGACGGGAAGAACGCGACCGTGGATGCCGTGGAATCCGTAGGAGGACAGGAAGTGCGGCAGGTTCGACGAGCAGCCGATCCCGGATACGATCACGACGTTCTGGCTCGGGATCTGAAGCCGCTTCACGGCCATTTCGACGGCCGCGACGACTCCAAAGTCCCCGCATCCGGGGCACCAGGTAGGTTTCGTATCGGTCTTCCCGAGGAGCGGGAGCGGCGTTCCCATCGGCGTGGGCTTTGGCGGAGCGCGGGTTTCGGCCATATCACATCACCTCAAGGGCCCGTGCGACGATCTCGTGCGGGAGGAACGGTTCCCCATCGTACTTGAGCAGGCGATCGGTGAGATGGATCCCGGTCTCCGCGCGCAAGAGCCGGCCGAACTGGCCGGAGTGGTTCGCCTCGACGAGCAGCGTCCGATGGGTCCGGGCGAACGCCGCCTTCACGGCCGCCTCCTCCAGCGGGTAGACCGCGGGGAATCTCAGGAGGTTCGTCACCTTCCCCGCGACGGAGAGCTCGACCATCGCGTCCCGGACCGCCCCGCTCGTCGAGCCCCACGCGACGAAGGTGAGGGGGGCGTCGGCCGGCCCCTCGAAGACCGGCGGGGAGACGGACCGCGCGAGGCCCTCGAGCTTCTTCATGCGCTTGTCCATCATCTTCTGACGCTCCGAGACCCAGCGCGGCACCCCGGCGCGCACATCCGAGACCAGGTGACCCCGCTCGTCGTGCTCGTCCGAGCCCGCCACGAACTGGAGACCGGGCTGTCCCGGTACGGCACGGGGGGAGACGCCCGACTCCGTATACTGGTACCTCAGGTAGGAGTGCCCGTTCGGCGGGACGGTGAAGAGCGACGGGACGGGGACGTTAAGGTCGATCTCCTCGCGATCGACCGACGCGAAGCTCTCGGAAAGGTGGAGATCGCTCGCGACCAGCACCGGCGTCTGCCATTCTTCGGCGAGGCGGAACGCCTCGATCATCGCGCGGTACGCCTCGGCCGGATCGGACGGGGCCAGGATCGCGCGGGGGAACTCCCCCTGTCCGGCGCCGAGCATGAGGTTGAGGTCGCCCTGTTCGGTCTTCGTGGGGAGCCCGGTCGACGGGCCGGCCCGCTGGGCGTCCACGACCACGAGCGGGGTCTCCGTCATGCCGGCCATGCCGAGCGCCTCGACCATCAGCGAAAAGCCACCGCCGCTCGTCGCCGTCATCGCTCGGACCCCGGCAAACGAAGCGCCGATCGCCATGTTGATCGCCGCCAGCTCGTCCTCGGCCTGCTTGACGACGACGCCAAGCTCGGCCGAGTGCGCCGCCATCCAGTGCATGATCGACGAGGCGGGGGTCATCGGGTACTGGGAGAGGAACTTGCAACCGGCGGCCGCCGCTCCCAGGGCGATCGCCTCGTTGCCGCTCATCAGGAGCTTCGGGGCGCCGCGCCGAGAGAGGGCATGGGAGTTCACGCTCCCATGCTGCTCGGCGAAGTGGTAGCCCTCGGCGCTCGCGCCGAGGTTCCAGTCCACGACCTGGCCGGTCTTGCCGCCGAACGAGTCTCGGAGCACGTCCTGAAGGAGATCGAGGGAGATCCCGGCGACGTACGCCGCCGCGCCCGTACCGACCGCGTTCTGGAGGATCGACTGGCTCGTGAACTTCCGGGCGATCGAGAGCGTCGGCACGCCGAGGGCCGTGACGCCGGCGGGTAGTTCCGAGCTCGCGACCGAGAACTTCTCGGGGTCGTAGATCACCGTGCCACCGGGCCGGAGGCCGGGGGCATGGATGTCCACACTGTCTCGGTGCACCGCGTAGAGAACGTCGGCGGAGTCACCCTGCGAGTACGGGCGCCCGTCGGAGGCGCGGGCCTGGTACCAGACGTGACCCCCCCGGATGATGGACTGGTAAGCGTTGAACCCGAACACGTGGAGACCCATGCGAGAATAGCAGCGGGCGACCGTCTCTCCGATCGAGGCGATCCCGTCACCGGCCTCGCCCCCGAACCGGACGGCGATTTCGGTCATCGCGCATTCGAGCCGTTGACCGTACTTATCCGTTCCCCGGTGAGGGGGGGGAGTTGACTGTGTTTTACGGTCCTGTAGTGTAGTGCCGTACCGTGGCGCGGGTCGATTCGGCCGTCCGCATCCTCCTCTTTGCCTCGGCCCGAGAGGTTGTCGGACGGCCGGAGGTCATCTGGCCCGTACCTCCAGGCGGCCTGACGGCGAAGCTCCTCGTGGCGGCCCTCGGGAAGGAGTATCCGAAGCTCCGCCCGACGCTCTCGGTGAGCCGGTTCGTCCGGAACGGCCGGTACCTCGACGACCTCGAGGTCTCCCTTCGACCCGGAGATGAGTTCGCCGTCCATCCGCCGTACGGGGGGGGCTGACCCTGAGCGTTCGCCTGACCTCCCGTCCTCTCTCCGTCGCGGCGGCGATGCGGGAGCTCGCGGGCCCCGGGCTCGGGGGGCTGGTGGTATTCGCCGGGAGGGTGCGGCCGGATCGCGTTCCCCACGGGCGGGTGGTGGCGCTGGACTACGAGGCCCACGCCGCCCTCGCTCGGAGAGAGCTTGCGGCGCTCGAGCGAGAGGCCCGCCGACGCTTCGGACCGGGTCGCTACCTTCTCTGGCACCGTCTCGGTCGACTCCCGGTCGATACGATCTCGGTGATCGTGGGAGCGGCCGTAGGTCATCGGGACGTCGCGTTCGACGGCGCGCGGTTCCTGATCGAGGCGCTGAAGGAGAAGGTACCTATCTGGAAGACGGACCGAGCACGACGCGTGCGTCGACGGCGACCACGCCCTTCCCCTCCGACCGCACGATCAACGGGTTCAGGTCGAGCTCAGCCACCTCGGGGAGGTCGATCGCGAGCTGCGAGACCCGCTCGATCGCTTCGAACAGGGCGGAAAGGTCGCTCGGTGCCTCGCCACGCACCCCCTGGAGGAGGGGAAACGCCTTGATCGACTCCACCATTCGGCGGGCCGCGAGGGCACGGACGGGCGCGAGGCGGAACGCGACGTCCCGCAGGATCTCCACGTAGATTCCTCCCATCCCGAACGCGACGATCGGTCCAAAGTCCGGGTCACGCTGGAGGCCGATCAGCACTTCCTTTCCACCAGAGATCTGGGCCTCGACCTCGAACCCGTCGATCCGGGCCTGCGGGGCCGCGGACGCGAGCGAGCGTCGCATCCGGTCCCAGGCAGCCCGCAGACGGTCGCTGTCCTCGAGGCCCACCTCGACCCCGCCGACGTCCGTCTTGTGGGAGATGTCGGGAGAGGCGACCTTGAGGACGACCGGATAGCCGACCGTATCGGCGGCGGCGATCGCCTCTTCGACGCGGGTCACCCGGCGCACGCGGGGAAACCCGATGCCGTAGCTCTCGAGCAGCGATCGGGCGAGGTACTCCGGGAGGACGGACATCCCGGAGGTCCGCGCCCGTTCGAGCGTCGCCGCGACGGCCGCGCGGTCGACCGGGAACGCCCGGATCTCGGTACGCGGTCGCGTGCGCCACTTATGGTAGCGGACGATGCTCCCCAGGCCCTGGGCCGCTTCCTCGGGGAACGTGAACGCGGGGACCCCCCGGCTCTCGAGATACTCGACCTCCCGGGAGAGATCGGTCAGTCCGAACATGCAGGCGACCACCGGCTTGCCCGTCGTGACCTTCACGTCGACCACCGCTTCGGCGACCGATTGGCCGGTCATCTCCCCGCGGGGGGTCGTGATGACGAGCGCCCCATCGTACTCCGGATAGCCGAGCAGCATTCGCAGGACGTCCCGATAATGCTCCGCCCCGACGTCGGCGGTCATGTCGAGCGGATTCGAGACGGCCGCGATCGAGGGCAGGCGGCGGGCGAGCTCGGCGCGGGCCGTGGCGGAGGGCGGGGGCAGCTCGAGCCCGTGCCGGATCGCGGCATCGGCCGCGACGATCCCGGGCCCGCCGGAGTTCGTGAGAATGGCCAGGTGAGGACCTTTCAGGTTCAGCCCGGTCGCGAAGATCTTCGCCATCCGGAACAGGTCGCCGAGCGAGTCGGCGCGAAGGACGCCCGACTGCTCGAAGAGCCCGTCGTAGAGCTGGTCGCGGCCCGATTGGGCGAGCGAACCGGTGTGGCTGAGCACGGCGCGTTCGCCCACGGAGGTGCGGCCGCTCTTGATGACCAGGACGGGCTTCTCCTCGGTGACCTCACGGGCCGCCTCGAGGAATGCCCGCCCGTTCGCGAGGCTCTCCACGTAGAGGAGGATCACCTTCGTCGCCGGGTCGTCGCCCAGCGAGCGGAGGAGGTCGTTCTCATCGATCCCGGCGCGATTCCCGACCGAGACGAATCGCGAGAAGCCGATCCGTTCGGCGAGCCCGTACGCCAGGATCCCTGCGCAGATCGCGCCGCTCTGGGAGATGAAGCCGATGCCGCCCCGGGGGGGGAGGTTCTCGCTGAACGTCGCGTTGAGGCTCACGGCGGGATCGGTGTTCAGCACGCCGAAGCAGTTCGGGCCCACGAGCGACATCCGGTACTTCTGGGCACGTCGCACGATCTCCTGCTCGAGGGCGGCCCCGGCCTCCCCGACCTCGCGGAATCCCGCAGTGATCACGATGAGACCCCGCGTGCCGGCCTCGCCCAGCTGGTCGATGACGTCGGCCACCTGTGGGGCGGGAACGATGACGACCCCGAGGTCCGGGGTCTCGGGCAGGTCGCGGACCTGGGGATAGCAGCGTACCCCCGAGACGCTCTTCGACGAGGGGTTCACCGGATAGGCGACGCCCTGGAATCCGGCCTTGAGGATGTTGCGGAAGAGGGTCGTACCGACCTTCCCCGGCTTGTTCGAGGCACCGATGACGGCGACCGACTGGGGGCTGAACAGTTCATCGAGCATGCGGGATCGTTCGTCCGTCATATCGCACCGTGCTTCCCCCCGCGCGACGGCGGCCTGTTATATAGCGACCTTCCGGTCCGACGCCCCATGACGCCCGACGACCCGGCCACGAACGGTCCCTCCACGGCTCCGCCCACGCACCCCGCCCCGACGGCCAGCCCGGGACGAGGAATCCTGACGCGGATGGAGAAGGGTCTCGTGCGCCACGTGGTCGCAGTGGGGAGCGGCAAGGGCGGGGTCGGCAAGTCGTCCGTCGCGGTGCTTCTCGCCGCAGAGCTACAGCGTCGTGGCCACAAGGTCGGTATCCTCGATGCGGACGTCACGGGCCCGTCCATCCCCAAGCTCCTCGGCATGACCGGGCCGCTGGTCGACCGGGGGGAGGGAATCGAACCGGCGAGCTCCCGGTCGGGAATCTCGGTCGTCTCCTCTCAGTTCATGGTCGAGGACGAACAGACCCCCGTGATCTGGAGGGGACCCCTCGTCACCCGGCTCATCGCTCAGTTCTTCGGGAGCGTGAACTGGGGCGCGCTCGATTACCTTCTCATCGACATGCCACCGGGCACGAGCGACGTGCCGCTCACCGTCTTTCAAACGATCCCGATCGACGGAATGGTCTTCGTGCTCAGTCCCCAGGACCTCGCCGCGCTCATCGTGAAGAAGGCGATGAACATGGCCCGCGACCTTCATGTCCCGTTGCTCGGCGTCGTGGACAACATGGCCTACCTCACCTGCCCCCACTGCGGAGAGAGGATCGAGCTGTTCGGCCCGAGCCGGGTCGACCACGTGGCGTCGGAGTACGGGATCCCGGTCCTCGGAAGGCTGCCGGTCCTCTCCTCGATCTCGACCCTGGGCGACGAGGGTCGTCTCGAAGAGCAGACGGGGCCCGAGCTCTCGGGGTTCGCGGACGCCTTCGCCCAGGCGATCGACGAGGTCACGAAGAGCTCGGTCCGGGTCCTGTAGCCGCCCGCAGCTCGCGGAACGGGATCGCTTCACTCGGGACGCCACGTCGCCCGAGGGCGCTCCGGAGCCCGGTCAGGTGGGCGTCCCCCACCACGGCCGCGACGCGGCCGTACCCCTGGTCGCGGATGCCCTTCAATCGGTCGGCCATGTGCTCGTTGCGTTCGTCGAGGAGCACGCGCGCGAGCGTGGGGCTCGCCTGGCGGAGCTGGCCGGCATAGTCGTCGGGGGCCTCGACGTACCGGTCCATCTCCCGTTCTACGACGCGGGCGGGGACGAACAGGGCGACGACCGCGCCCAGGAGGATCGAGACCCGCTCTCGTAGCGGCATCGAGCGCACGAGCCGGATCAGGGTCATGCGGATCGGGTCGTCGATGAGGAAGACGGGAAGCCCTCGTTCTCGGGCGAACATCGCGGCCGCCTTCATTTCGTCGCCCGGGAGGCCCCCCCCGATCTCGGCACCCAAGCGACGTTGGAGGAGCGCCCACAGGCGGGCGAAGAGGGGGGCGCCCCCCGACGCGCGACGCTCGCCCTCGGGGGCGAACAGAGTCTTGGCCCGCTCGGCGTCGAGCTCGATCGCCACCCCGTCCAAGGGACGATCACCGAGGACCCGTCGGAGCGGTTCCGCAAGGTCGACGACGTGAGCCGCCCCGATGATCAGGACCGGGGACTCCGTGGTTCGGACGTACACCGCGGCCCCCAGAGGGACCTCCCTCTTCTCGCTATGCCATCGGGGAAACGTTGGTAAACGGCCAAATACCGAAGGGGGGTCGCCGCTGCGCATGTCGTGGACGATGTTCTCGGTGCCGGGCGAGAAACGGGCCGAGCTCGATGGAGCGCTCAAGGACGACGTCGTCTCCCGCCAGAGCCAGAAGGTACGGGACGCGGGGACGATGGGCGGGCCGGCCGGGGCGACCTACGTCCTCGTGGAGGGTACGGCGGACGGTGTGAAGAAGGCGGAGGAGCTGCTGGGGAGGGTCGGCACGAAGCTCCCGTCGGCCGACGCCGAGACGCTCTACCGCCGCTTCAAGGAAGAGGAGGACGCCGCGTCGGCCGGGATGGGGCTCTTCTTCACTGAGGGCTGACGCTCATTCGGTCGACGGAGAGTGGGAGAGCTCGAGGTCCTCCCCTCCGCCGAAGACCCGCTGGCACGACTGGTAGAGCGCTTCGAGACCGGACCCCTCCTTCGCCGACGTCGGAAGGACCCCACCGAGAGGACCCATGGTCTCGATCGCCCGGAAGAGCTCCGTAGAGAGCTGGACGTCCGGCGTGGGCGTGTCCCGGGTGACGGCCTCGTAGAGCTGACCGGGCTCGTCCGACCACCCGGCGACCTCCGAGATCTGCTCCGGCGTCAGGACATCGGACTTCGCGAGCACGTTGACCAGGGGGAGGCGAAAGCGGAACTCAAGGGTCGCGCTGAGCATGAGCAGCGACACGAAGCCGCCCGGGGTCCGGGCGAGCGCCGGATCGAAGAGGAAGGCGAGGACCGATCGGTCCCCGCTCAGCGCGTCCACGATGGCCCGGGACGCCTCTCGGAACGCGAAGAGCTCGATCTGTCCCGGCGTGTCGACCAGCACGTAGTCCGACTTCAGCTCTTGGACCGCCTGCTTGACCTCGAAGATCTTGAGGGCGATCATGTCGGCCGCAGCGACCTGAGCGCCGTTCGGTCCGAGCCCGTACTCGTCCATCAGCTCGGGGAGCCGGACCCATTCCCGGATATCGACATCGGCCCCGGTATCCTCGGCCTCGGTCCCCGGGTCGAGGTTGACGACGGTCGCGTCGTATCCCGCGCTCTTCATCCAGTCCGCGAAGGCGCGAACGAGGGTGGTCTTCCCCGCGCCGGCCGTGCCGGTGAAGTAGACGGTACCGGGCTCTTCCATCTAGTGTTTCCCGGCCAGCGCTCGTTGCCGTTCGACCTCGTTCGCGACCAGGTGAAGGAACTTCGCCTTGGAGACGCCGGTCTTCTTGGTGACCTTCACGCGACCGGCGAGCGAGGGAACGGTGCGGGGGTACTGCTTGCCCGCCTCCACTTCGACACGATACCCGAGCCGCTTCGCGGCCTGCGCGATATCCTCGACCGTGATGTCGACCACGGAGGCGGCCGCCGGCACGCGCCGACCCTCCGTCCGCGAGGGACCGCGGGCGAGATAGCCGGGGTAGACGTAGAAGTGGTCGGGCATCGGGCCGGGTCGAGGGAGCCTACGCCGCCGTCGGCGGGGCGACGCGAACTCCGTTCAGGACCCCGTCCTGACCGGGCCGGGATCTCACCCGGACGAGGCCGAGGTCGGTCTCGAGAATCGCGCCCTTGGTGATGATGTTCCGCTGCACGTAGTTCGGGTTCGCCGGGTTCTCGCGGACGGTGACGATCTGCGCGGACTGCATCTTCCGGGTCGCCGGATCGAAGACGTTGATCCTCTGGGCCGTAAGGACCCGGAGCTTGCGGTTCTGCCCGCGGACGCGGTACTTCTTCACCGTACCCGTGCCGACCGTGGCGTGCTGGAGCTCGCGGCCGATCTCGAACTTCCGCTTCTTGCGGACCGGCCTCAGACGGCCCCCCGTGCGTTTGCGTCGGGATCCGCCCTGCCAGACTCCCATCGTCCCCTCGAGAGGGTCGCTCCGAGCGGCGTGCGGTATTTGAGCTCTACGGCGGCGTCGTCGGCCCGGCCGCCCGGAACGCGAGCACCGTCTTGATCGTCCCCCCGGCGCGGGTCGTGAGGACCTCCCGGAACTCCTCGACCGGTCGCCGGGCGGAGATCATCCGTCCGACCGATCCCGGCCAGCGTTCCCGGAACACGGTGAGGTCCCGCAGCCCGGCCTCGAAGTAGGTGCGGTTCGCGTTGACCGATCCGACGATCGCCTGGTTCCCCAGGACCACGTCCCGGAGGAGGGTCCCCCCGGCGACCGGAACGACGGGACCATCGGGGTCCGGTATCCCCGTCAGGACCAGGACCCCGTTCGGACCCAGCTGGTCGATGAGAGAGAAGTCCAGGGCGACCGAACCGGTCGCTTCGATCACCAGATCGAACTTCTGGTCCCCCAGCGCCGCGAGACCCTCGACCGTGTTCACGTGGGTCGCCCCGATCGTCCGCAGCAGCTCGGCGGCCGTCGTGTCCTCGCCGTGGCGATCGATGGCGGTCACGCGGTACCCTCGCACCGTGAGGACGAACGCGGCGAGCATGCCGATGGCCCCCGTGCCGGCGACGAGGGCGGGCGGGACCCCGGTCTTCGGCTCCCCGGGGGTAGGCTCCTTGCGGTCGAGGACCCTCTGTCCCTGGAAGACCGCCTTCTCGACCACGCTCAACGGCTCGAGGAGCACGGCGGTCTGCCGGAGCGCCGACGGTACCTTGACGAGATACTCCGGGACGTCGACGTACTCTTCGGCCATGTAACCGTGGGCCCCGCCGATCCCCCGTTCGGTGAAGCGGCCCGTCTCGCAGAAGTCGGAACGATTCGTCCGGCAGAACCGATCGATCCCGCAGCCCCGGCGGACGGTGGCCACGACCAGGTCTCCGGGGGAAAAGCCCGCCGCACCCGGCCCGACCTCGAGCACCTCGCCCAGGTTCTCATGTCCCAGGATGAGGTAGGGGTCGGCGGGGGGGGCCCGGCCGTACTTGCCATGGACGATGTCGTGGTCGGTGCCGCAGACGCCGCACTCGAGCACCCCGACCCGGACCGCACCGGCATCGAGCGTGGGCGGCGGGACCTCGGTGAGCTCGACTCCCGCGTTGGGCGGATGCACCACGACGGCCCGCACGGTCTACCTCCGCAGGAACGGCGCGAGGCGCTCTCGGAGCGGTGCCAGCCGCGCGAGGACCCGGCTCGCCTCCTCGGAGGAGAGCGCGTCGTACGGTGCTCGGTAGCCGACCTCGGCTCCCCAGAGCTCCGCGGCGAGGAACTTGTCGGTTGAGGGGAACGGGCCGACGCGGCTGACCTCTACGAGCGCATCGACGGTACGCTGCAGGTCGTCGACCGTCGCCGTCTCGCCGGTCCGGGCCGCACGGACCAGTTCTACGCATAACCGGGGAACCACGTTCGCGATCCCCATGACCGCGCCCTTCGCCCCCCGGGCGATGGACGCGCTCGCGAGGCCGTCGTCGCCGGGGAAGACCGCGAGCGTGGGCGGTGCCCCGTCCAGAAAGGAGCCGACGCTCTCGAGGGACCCGGAGGTGTCCTTGACCCCGGCGATCGTCCCTTCCTGGGCGAGCGCGTGCACGAGGGAAGGGGGAAGCGCATAGCCGACGAGCGAGGGAATGTTGTAGGCGAGGACCGGCACCGAGACCGCCGCGCGGATCGCCCGGTAGTACCGTTCGACCGCGACGAGCGGTGGGTGCAAGTAATAGGGCGGCACCGCGACCACCGCGGCGGCACCGGCCGCTTCGGCGCTCTCGGCATACCGGACAGCCTGGCGCGTCGACGGGGCGCCGCAGCCGACCCAGACGTCGGTGGGGCCGATGGCGCTCTCGATGACGACCTCCTGAAAACGCTCCCGCTCCTCGTCCGTCAGGGACGGAAACTCGCCGAGGGAACCGAGTGCGAACAGGTGGTCGACCTTCGCCTCCGAGAGGGCACGAGCGAACTTCCCGTTCCGTCCGGGATCCAGCGAACCATCGTCGGCGAAGAGAGTGGCGATAGGCACAACGAGGCCGTCCAGCATCATGTCTCGGGACCGCCATATTGGTTTAATGCGGTTTCGAGCGTGCCCGCGACGGGGGTCCTCACCGGTGGAGGCGATCCTGGGCATCGACGAGGCCGGCCGCGGAAGTGTGATCGGACCGCTCGTCGTGGGAGGCTTCCTGGTCCGAAGCGACCGGCTCTCGGAGGTCCGGGCGGTCGGCGCCCGGGACTCGAAGTCGCTCTCTCCCCAGCGAAGGGAAGAGGTCTACCGGGCGCTCGGATCGGTGGGCGCACACCGCGCGATCGCCGTCCCTCCCCCCGAGATCGATCGGTTCGTCGCGCGCGGAGCGCTCAACCGGCTCGAGGCCCGGGTGTTCGCCCGGCTCATCCGAGCGCTCGCCCCCGACCTCGTCCGGGTCGATGCGTGCGACACGAACGCCCGGCGGTTCGGCGCGCTCGTCGAGCGGCTGGCCGGCGGGACGGTCCCCGTGGTCGCGCGCCATCGGGCCGATCGCGATGACCCGGTCGTGGGCGCCGCGTCGATCATCGCGAAGGTCGAACGGGACCGGAGGGTCGCCCGCCTGCGTCGGCGCCTCGGTGTCGACTTCGGGAGCGGCTACCCCTCCGACGCCCGCACCGTCGACTTCCTGCGCTCGGCGTCGGTCGTGGGGGGGACCCGGCCCGCGTTCGTGCGATGGTCCTGGAGCACGATGCAAAGGGTTAAGCGCGCCCAGCCGGCTCCAACCCTGGAATCGTTCGGACGATGACGGTGGAGGAGACGCTGGCCTCGCTGGTCGACCGGTTCAACCGCCACGCCGAGAGGAATCCGGCCCTGGCCGAGGAGCTCGACGGCATCGAGCGAACGATCCAGATCCGGCTCACGGACGGGGCGACGTACTCTGTCGACCTCGTGAAGGGGCGGCTCGCGAACCTTCGGACGGGGGGAGCCTCCGGGGCCGACGTCACGATCACGACCGATGAGGCGACCTTCCAAGGGCTCGTCCGCAAGGAGATCGGTCCGATGAAGGCGCTCGTGACGCGCAAGCTCGCGATCGACGGGACCCTCGAGGATAAGCTGCTCTTCCGCCGGCTGCTCTAGCGGATCGGCGAACGGCCTACGGCAGGAAGACGCAGGCGGCGATGCAGACGCCGTAATGGTCCATCGGGATCGAGAGCTCCTCGGTCCGGTAGTTGATCCGTCGGAGCTCGATACCGCGGAAGTGCGCGATCTCCTGCATCCGCCACCTCAGGAACTCCTTGAGCGACTTCTGCGTGCCGTGAAGATGGCCCTCCGCGACGTATCCCCCCTGACCGTCGGCCCGGAAACCGTAGGCGATGCCCGCACTGATGACTTCACCCTCACCGCCCCCCTGGCGGGCCAGGACGCAGTGCGTCATCGCACCCCGGGCGATCCGTTCCCGATCGACCTGGCGGATCCCGATCGGAAGGACCGAGGAGACGCTCACGAGGTTCTGCTCGCCGATGCCGGCCTGAAGGAGCGCGAGGTCGAAGGCGTTGAGCTCGCTCACTTTGTTGATCCCTTCTCCGCTCGTCACGAAGAAGCGGGTCGGAACGGGAACGAGGGTCTGCGCGGTCGCAGCGGCGGCGCGTGGCACGCCGCGTGAGATGGGAAAGCGGGCTTAAGGTTTGGCGGAACGCGATCGGTTAGACCATGATCGCGTGACGTCGCCGCATCGAATCCTCGGTCTCTCCGCGCGCGCGGATCAGTTCGGCGATCAGTCCGTCGGTCAGGCGCAGGCTGGCCGACTCGAAGAGCGTACCGAGCGGAGCGAACCGCCGGCGCTCCGGGTCCTCCGCGAACTCGACCGCCAGGAGGAGCGTCGCGGTGTGGGCGATCTTCGAGCCGGAACGAGACGTCACAACGATCAGCTCGGCCCCCTCGCGTCGCACGATGTTCGCCGTCTGGATCGAGGAGAAGCTCTCTCCCTGGCCGGACAGGATGAAGACGGCGTCGCCCCGCGACACGATGGGGGTCACGCTCTCGCCGATGACGTAGGCGCGGAAGCCGGCCTGGACGAGGCGCATCGCGAACGCGCGCCCGATGATGCCGCTGCGCCCGGCTCCGTAGACGAAGATCTGGGGGGCCCGGAGCAGGATCTCGGCGGCGAGCACGATCGAGTGGGGGTCGAGCCGTTCGAGGGCCGACGTGACCTTCTCGCCGATGTACCGCTCGGCGGGGCCGAACGTCGATCCGTTAGCGGTGTCGGACGGCGCCACGTGAACGCACCTCCGATTTGCGGGGTCTCGGTTTCGGGCGCGCGGCGGTCGAGGACGCCGGCCGCTTCGCCTTCGACAGGGAGCTCGCCGCCGAGGGTCGCGCGGGAGCGGTCGCCGCCTTCGGGCTCGCGCGCGGCGCGGCCGGGGCGTGCTGCCGGGTCCAGCGTCGCGTGAGCGATCGCTCGTAGAGGAGCTTCATGTACATCGCGTCGTGCTCGAGGAGCGGAGAGCTCGAGATCACCGTCACATCGTACTCCCGCTCCGCGAGGAGCTCGGCGACGGGATCGAACCGTACCTGACCGCGCTTGATCGGGGTGAGCCGGAACTCCCCCGGCCCGTACATCTCCACCCCCGAGAAGTTGAGATAGAGCGGTCCGTCGGTCGCCTCGACGAACTGGCGGACGATCGGCTCGAGCTGATCCGCTGTCTCGAACGTGGTCCTCTCCCGGGCGGCGAGGTGAGGGAGGTTCAGTACCGGCACGATCCCCCGGACCCGTCGGACGAGCTCGAGCACTTCTTCGCGGGATCCGAAGACGTCCGGGTGTCCGCTCGGCTCGATCGCCAGCCGCACCGTTCCCTTGGAGAGCTTCGTGAGCCACTTCGCGGTGTCGCTGACGATGCCGGTGAGCTCCGAAACGGAGTCCGCGCGATCCCCCGGCCCGTAGAACCCGAGATGCGTGACGCAAAGTCGTGCCCCCAGACCTTGCGCCAGCACGCCGGCCCACTCGATCTGCCGCATCGACTGTTCGCGGGCGTCCGCCGACCCGAAGAAGTCGACGTAGTACGGGGCGTGCAGCGTCAGATCGGTATCGAGAGCGCGGCCGAGGCCCTTCGTCTGCTGCAGGTCGGGGTAGTCCTTCGCGAGGCTCCAGGCCAGGGTCGTGATCGAGTCGCGGCGTCGGACCGGGCTCGTCAGGGCACCGAGGTCCGGCGTACCGCCGCGGCGATCGGACGGGCCCACGCTGACGACGAGCTGCTGCGGAAGTTCCCGAGGTAGTTTTCCCACTTCCTCGTCCATCGCGAGCCGCGTGAGCGGATTGACTTTGATGAACTGGACCTCCATCGCGGTAAGCCCCAGATGGTGGATATCGGCAATCCCATCTCGGAGAGTGCGGCCTTTGCACGAGAGAGGGATCCCCGCGGGTCCAAAACGGATCACGAGTAACCAAGCCTCAAAACGGAGGAGGGGGGTAAACTACGAACCTATATAGCGGACCCCGACCCGGGCGGCGATTCGGTCGGAGGGTCGTTACGGCTCCCATCGGGACGGAAGCCGAGGCCGAGCAGGTAGAGCTCGGACGAGGGCTGGCGCGAGGCCGGGGGTTTCGTCCGACGGACGCGCGCGAACGATCGGGCGGCCTCCGCCACGAGGTCATCGACGAGATCGCCGGCGAAGACCTTCGCGACGAACACACCTCCCGGCCGGAGAACCGTGCGCGCGAGAGCGAGGGCCTCCCGCACCAGGCTGGCCGAACGCGCATGATCCGTCGAGTACGCCCCGCTGATCCGAGGGGACATGTCGGAAAGAACGACGTCGAACTTCTCGTCGCCGAGGCGTCGCATGAGCGCCGGATCTCCGACCGCGGCCCGGAGCCAGCGAACACCCGGGATCGGCTCGATACTTCGGGGGTCGACGGCAACCACCCGTCCTTCCGGTCCCACCCGGTCCCGGGCGACGAGGGACCAGCCACCGGGCGCGGCTCCCAGGTCGAGCACATGATCCCCGGACCGCAGCAGGTGGAACCGGTCGTCGAGGTAGGCGAGCTTGAACGCGGCACGAGAGCGTAGCCCTTCCCGCTGTGCGGCGCGGTAGTACGGGTCCCGACGACGATCCTCGAGGAACCGGCGAGGCATCGGCCGCGTCACTCCGAACGGATACATCAATCGGACCACAGAGAACGGGTTCGGGGGTCCCACGGGCTCGTCCGATCGTGGCGGCCCACCGAGGGAGCACCCGGCCGCACCCGTCGTGCTGCGGGGCGTTGAGGCGGAGGGAACTCACGCCGAGAGTGCGCGCCGGCCCGACGGGTCCCCTGCTTCCCGCCCGAGGGCTTCGGAGGGAGGAGAGGTTACGGTCCGAGCGACGTCGGGCCGATCCGGCGACTCCGGGCGAATGGGGCCGTCCGAATTTGAATCGGAGTCTCTTGCACCCCAAGCAAGAAGGATGGTCCAAGCTACCCCACGGCCCCACGCCGCGCCGAGGGCCGCGGACCCGGGCGGGATAGATAATGGTTGCCGGCGGGCCCCGTCCTCGGTCAGGGATGCGCGGCGAACCACCACGCGAGGATGCCCGCGACGGCAATGATGAGCGTGTTGAGCAGGGCGAGCCAGAAGAACGACCAGAGCTCGCTTTTCCCCTCCTTGGGCGGTGTGGCCGCCGGAGGGGTGGAGCTACCGGGATAGGGGGTGTACGGATACTCGTACGGTCCACCGCCCGAGCTCATGGTCCCGGCAAGAGGGGTTCGGTTCTTATCGGGTCGGTTGGTGCCGGACCGCTCACGCGGCGAACCACGGAAGACGCGCCGCCGCTCCGGTCGGCTTCAGGACCAGCACGTGGAGGTTCGCTCCGGGGTCGCCCGGCGCATAGGAGTCGCGCAGCGCGAGCTGGTAGAGCAGGAACAGCGAGTCTTCGTCCGAGCGGACCCGGAGCGAGCGAGAGACGTCGATCCCGAACCGCCCCTTGAGCAGCGTCAGCATCTCCTCGAAGTCGATCTGACCGGGCTCGCCGGCCGCTTGGGCCCTCCGGAACAGGCCGACGACCACGCCGGTGGCAGTGCGGAGGAGCTCCTTCGGGTCGACCACGCGGAGGTGGAAGTGGGCCGCCTCCTCCGGCTTTTCGGTCGGAGGAACGACAAGGATCGAGACTTCATTGTCGATGGTCGCGACGCTCGTGCGGGCCAGGTGGGCCCACGCCTCCTCGGCCACCGCGTCCGTCGGGACCACAAAGATCGCCCGGCACGGTCGCGCACGCTCCCGGCCGATCCCCTCGACCCATCGGTCGATCCCCGCGACCACGTTCGTGCGGCCCCGCGGCGGAAGGTAGACCGGGAAGGTCCGACGCGGCACGCCGGCCTCTTGGACCCAGAACGAAGGCTCGACGGGAGGGGCCCTCCGGACGGAGGCGACCCGCGAGTAGCCGAGCTTCTTCAGGACGGACTCGGTGGTCCGCTGCAGGTCGGTCGTCGATCCGACGCGGTCGGAACCCGGCATTCCTTCGGGCGAGTACCGGCACCCCCTGATAAGCTCACCGTGGACGAAGCGCCCGCTAGACGCCCGTCGGTATACCTCCGTGGACGAGCGGGGCGTTCAGCACGACGGCGAGGACGATGAACAGAAGGTAGGGCCCCGAGTAGACGAACCCCCGGCGCGCGGCCCTCGCACTGACGGACCGCCAGAGCGGGAGGGTCACCGCGACGAACACGAGACCCAGGACGACGAGCGCGACCAGCACCGGCCAGGCGACGGCACCGGTCCATCCGATCAGGAGCGCGGCGGGGACAAGGAGCGCGGCCGAGACCACGACGACCTTGCCGGAGTAGCCGACGTCGTCCATCCGGGGAAGCATCGGGAGCCCGACTCGGGCGTAGTCGTTCCGTAGCAGCAGGGCGAGGCTCCAGAAGTGGGGGGGAGTCCACAGGAAGACCAGGAGGGCGAACGCGAGGACGCCGGGCGTCCAGCTCCCCACCGCGGCCGCGCTACCGGCCAACGCCGGTGCGCTCCCGGCGAACCCGCCGATCACGATGTTCCAGCTCGACCGACGCTTGAGCCAGACGGTGTAGACGACGACATAGGTGACGCCTCCGAGGAAGATCGAGAACCCCGTGAGGAGGTTCAGTCCCACGCTCGCTCCCGCGATACCGCCGGCGAGCAGGGCGAGCCCGAGACCCGCGGCAGCGCCGCTCGGGTTGATGCGCCGCGTCGGAAGCGGCCGGCCCCGCGTCCGGCGCATCTCGGCGTCGAGGTCCCGGTCGAAGTAGTGGTTGAGCATCGCCGCCCCGGCGGAGGCGGCACCGCCCGTCAGCACGAGGATCCCCAAGCGCGAAAGGTCGATCGATCTCGGGTCCGCGAGCAGAAAGCCACCGACGGCGACCAGGCAGATCAGCGCGGTGATCCCGGGCTTCGTGAGCTCTACGAGGTCGCGGAGGGGACCGGGGGAGCCGCGTCCGACCGTTGCCCCGGGGGTTCGTTCCGCTGCTCCCATCGTTCGCTCCGAATCTCCCGGTCCCGGCGGCCGCTAGGCATCCCGTGGCCAGACCGGCGGCGCCTCGGGCCGGGGGCCGGGAAGGGAGCGGGTGGGGGGGGAGACCGAGACGGGGGGTGCGGGCTCCGACGCCCGTCGCGCCCACTCGATCCATCGTCGGGGAAGCTGGCGAAGGTTCGCCAGCAGCGAGAGGATGAGGAGGAGCCCGAAAAGTCCGGTGGCTATCGCCAGATGGATCAGCACGAGCACGGTCGCGAGGCCGGACTCGACCACGAGCCCTCCCAGGAGCGCCTCGACCACGACGAGAGCGAGGGCGCCGAGAGACATCGCGAGGAGGGCCTTGCGCTGCCGCTCGAACGCCACCGCGAGAAAGGCGACCGCAAGGATGCTCAGGGAGAGGAAGAAGGCGGCGACCCGGTGGCTCCACTCGAGCGCGACCCCGCCGTGGAACCCGGGAAGGAAGTTGCCGTTGCCGAAGCACGACGGCCAGTGGGGGCAGGCGAGACCATTGTCGCTCGCCATGACATTGCCGCCGAGAAGGATCGTCGAGTAGCACATGACCGCGGCCAGGACGACCGCGATCCGGAAGTAGTCGTGGCCCTCCATGGACCTCCTAGGAGACCTCGGGCGGCCGTGCGGTCGGGACCGGGGTTGGGAGGCGGACCGGCGTGGGGGCCGATACCGGGCCGGTCATCTTGACCGAGAGCTCCTCGCCCCACGGGTCGTCCGTCGTCACGGGCTCTCCCGCGAAGTAGGAGTAGACCATGTTGTAGGCGAAGACGAGCTGGCCGATCCCCAGGATGAACGCCCCAAGGGTCGAGAGGAAGTTGAGCGCCTGGAAGTTCCCGGACCAGAGATAGGTGTAGACGCGCCGGGGCATCCCTTCCGCACCGAGGATGTACATCGGGAAGAGCAGGAGATTGACCCCGACGTAGGTCAGCAGGAAGTGGACCTGCCCGAGCGCCTGGTTGTACCAGCGGCGGGTGAGCACTGGGAAGTAGAAGTAGATCCCGGCGAAGATCGCCATCAGCGTTCCACCGAGAAGGATGAAGTGGAAGTGCGCCACGACGAAGTACGTGGCGTGGTAGAGGTAATCGACCGGGATCGACGCGAGCATCACCCCCGAGAGGCCGCCGATGACGAAACCGGTGATGAACGCGACACAGAACCACATCGGGACGGCCATCCAGATGCGACCGCCCCAGAGCGTCGCGACCCAGTTGAACGTCTTGACGGCGGAGGGGACCGCGATCGCCATCGTCGAGAGCATGAAGACGAACCGCACGTTCGTCGAGATCCCGGTGACGAACATGTGGTGCTCCCACACGGCGAAGGAGAGGACGGCGAACACGCCGAGCGCGATCGCCATCGCGCCGTAGCCGAAGATGTCCTTGCGCGCGAGCTTCGGCAGAACGGTCGAGATGATGCCGAACGCCGGGAGCACCATGATGTAGACCTCGGGGTGCGCAAAGAACCAGAACACGTTCTGGTAGAGGAGCGCCCCACCGAGCGGAGTACCGTTCGCGGCCGCCAGGATATGCGTCCCAAGCAGGCGGTCGGACAGGACCATGGTGAGCCCGATCGACAGGGACGGCATCGCGAAGATGATCAGGACCGAGTTGATCAGGATCGACCAGACAAAGAGGGGCATGTTCCAGTACTGGACGCCCGGTGCGCGGTGCTTGAGGATCGTGACGAGGAAGTTGATCGCGCCGAGCATCGAGGAGATCGTCAGGATGTGGAGGCCGAGGATCCAGAGGTCGATCCCATTGCCCGGCACCTGGACCGAGAGCGGAACGTAGCCCGTCCAGCCGGCGTTCGCGTTGGAGAGGATGAGGATGATCCCGGCGGGAGGGAGCATCCAGAACGCGATCGCGTTGATGCGCGGGAGCGCCATCTCCCGCGAGCCGATCATCGACGGGACGAGGAGGTTCCCGAACCCCGCGAGGGTCGGCATGATGAACATGAAGACCATCAGGATCCCGTGCATCGTGAACAGGGTCGAGTAGACGTTCGGTGTGATGCCGAGGGTCGTCTGGGGATCCATCCCGAGGCCCTGCACGAACCCGAGATCGGTCCGGATCAGGGTGGCGTAGATCCCGCCGATGAAGAAGAACACAATCCCGGTGGTGATGTACATCAGGCCGATCAGACGATGGTCGGTCGTGAAGAGCCAGCGTTTGATCGCCCGGACCAGCCAGGTGCCCCAGTAGCTCAGCACCCAGAGCAGAAAGCCGGAAAGGACGAGGATGAGCGTGACCAGCACGAGGGGGGTGGTGAGGTCCGTCATCGGCCTCCCTCGGCGTTCAAGCGATAAGTCCCCCTAGTATGTACGCGATGGCGGCTCCTGCGAGCACGATCACGACCACCTTGAGGAACCGGACCTGGGCGTCGGCGGTCACCGGTCCGGGCGGGGTCGGCTCGAACTTACGGCCGAGCGGCCAGACCCGGTAGGTCCGATCGACCAGGTGCAGGATGAGGGCGCCCATGAGGAAGAGAAGGGAGACCGCGATCCCGAACGACTCCTGGGCCCCCGGTGAGGTCAGCGGACCGATACGGATCGCGTACACGGTCAGGACCGCGATCCCGATCAGGAGCAGGACCTCGATCGCCGCGTAGAGGTCGAGGACGCGTGCGCGGACGCGTCGAAGGTCGAGCTCGGAGGACGGCGCATCACTCAAAGAACTCGATCCTCCGTGCGTTGGCGCCCCGATAGCGATCGACCCGGTAGAGGATCCCGGCCATGAAGAGGAAGTCGAGGAACGCCACGACCCCCCCGATGGCCACCGCGATCCAGTAGAGCGAGTCTCCGCCCACGACCCCGAGGACGCCGAACACGAACGTCGCGGCGCCGACGGTGCCGAGGACCAGAAGGACCGCGAGAAGTCCCCACAACGGGCCGGTGTTCCACGTGGGGGTCGTACCCGAGTCACTACTCATGGGAGGCGGCCTCCTGCGCCCCGACCGGGGCCGACCCCGGGGAGTCCGGGAGGGGATAGGCGCCCGTGAACGGGCTCTCCCGGGCCGCCAGCCGACGGAGGTAGCCCCGCCGGTAGCGCCAGTGGAAGAGGGCGATCACCAGGGCGTTGACCAGGAAGAGCGGGCCGATCATCTCCGCGACCTGCATCGACGGGATCTGGACGCCCGGTGTCTCTCCGCCCCAGACGGTCAGGAGGACGAAGAACTCGAGGAGCGAGGTTCCGATCCAGATGAAGAACGGCCGGTCCCGCGGGTGGCTTCGCTTCGATCGGTCGAGGTACGGGAGGAACAGGATGTAGAGCATGAGAACGGTCGTGACGCCGACCGCCAGGACCGGCGTCACCCCGGCGAAGTCGACGAGCTTGAACAGCCAGAGGAAGTACCAGTCCGGCTCGGTGACGACCCCGGCGGCGGCGACGTTCCCGGCGTAGGTCTGGAGCTGCCAGGGCCAGAGCGCGGCAATCCCGAAGAGGACCCCGACGTAGAGGAGCCCCCACTTCGTGAGGTAGAAGAAAATGTGGGGCATGAACGGGACGTGCTTCTTGTCCTCCTTCTCCGTGTACCTTCGGCGCTGGAGCGGGTCGGAGGTCGCGGGGGGTGCGATCCCGTGGGACTCGAACAGCGCAAGGTGGGCGTACAGCAGCGCCGCGAGGGCGAGCGGGATCAGGACGACGTGGGCGTCGAACATCCGGGAGAGGAGGCTCTGGGGCGTCCCGTCGCCGAGCACGAACGGTGCAAGGAGCGGCCCGAAGGTCGGCAGGCGGATCGCGAGGACGAGACCGACGTTCGTCGCGTTGAGCGAGAGCTGGGTGTACGGCAGGAGGTAGCCGGTGAACCCCATCCCGAGGGTCATCAGCATCAGGAGCGTGCCGACCATCCAGGAGAACTCGCGGGGAGCCTTGTACACTCCGAGATAGTAGCCCCGGAAGAAGTGCACGAACATCAGGAAGATCATCGCATAGGCTCCGTAGAGATGGGTCGAGAGGAGCAGGGAGCCCATCGGGACCGAATGGATCACGTAGTACGTCGAGCACCAGGCCGCCGGCGCCGACGAGAGCGTGCCCGGCGTCTGACCGCAGGCGAGGAGGGTCGTCGCGGTGCTCGGCTGGTAGTAGAGCAACAAGAGGGCGCCCGAGATCACCTGGTAGAGGAAGGCGGTCACGACGAACCCGCCGGTCCAGTACGACGGCTTGAACGTGAACTCGGGCTGGGGCCGGAGGGCCCACTTCTTCATCGAGGTGCGGTCCTCGACGAACCCCCAGATCTTGTTGAGGGAGCGATTGTACCATCCCGAGAACGTCACGACATCTCCTCCGTCAGGGCGGGAAGTGGCAGAGGATGATCGGGGTCTCCTTCACCAGCGGAACGGTCGCGGCGACCCCGTAGTCGCCCTGGAGCGTGTTGATGTGGCCGTTGACCGGAGGGCTGCCCGGCCGCATGCCGTACGCATAGATCGCACCGCTCGAGTCCGTATCCAGGAGCACCTGGGGAAGGGGGAGGACCGCGGGACCGGTCAGGTTGGCGGCGGACTCGGTCACATCATAGGTCGAGCCGTGGCAGGAACAGTGGATGTAGAAGCTGAGCTGGCGGTAGGCCTTGTTCGAGAACGTCTGATTGCAGGTCCCGGGAGGGTAGTACGAGATCGCGGGCGCCGGGCAGCCGAGATGCTGGCAGATCGCGCTGTACGCGACGATCGACTTGTGCGTCCCGATCCCGTACGGAACGTTCTCGGCGCCGTTGGTCCCGTCCGGGGTCCCGCTCTGTGGGTAGACGTTCAACAGGAAGTTCGGCTCGTTCCTCAGGGGATAGTTGAAGATGATGTCGTCCGTCGTGAGCACGCTGTACTCACTTTCGACCTTCTTGACCGTGAGCGGCGCCCCGTCGAGGTCGGTCAGGTAGACCTTCGGGTAGCTCGAGAGCCCGACCGTGGGAGGTTGGACGTACTGGATCGCCCCCCCGACGAGCCCTCCTCCTCCGACCGCGGCCAGCGCCGCGACCCCGGCCAGCTTGAGGACGTTGCGCTTCGTCTCATCGACATCGCCGTCGCCGGTGGGGAATCCGTGGGCGACCCGCCGCACCTGCCCGACGGGGAAATCGATATCCGGAGAGCGGTCGGCGTGGAACGGGCACGTCGTGCACCCGTCGCTGCCCCCGGGGATCATAGGGTCCTCCCCCGGGTGTCGGGGACCGTGTCGTCGGCCTCGTTTGGATCCGGCTCGTGCGCGTCCCCGGGGAGCTCGGCGTTCTCGCTTCCGTGATAGACGGCCCAGATGATCCCGATCCCCATCAGAATGACCAGGAGCTGGGTCAGCGAGATGATCTGGTCCGTGGAGAGAGCGCTCACCGGCTCACCTCGGAGTCGGAGGGAGTCCCCGGGGTCGTCGTCGACCACATGATGACCGGGCCGCCCCCGGTCCAGGGGATCGGCGGCGTCGGAGGTGCCGGCGGAGGTGCCGGCGGGACGGACGGGGGGGTCCGTACGGCCGCCGGAATCCCGCTCTGGTGCGTCGGCACCGGGTCGAGTCCGAGGAGGGCGCCCCGGACCGTGAGCGGTGCCCCCGGCGCGGGTGGGGGAAGCTCCGCGGCCTTGGTGAAGTCCGTGAGAAGTTCTTGCTTGAGCCTCCCGGCACGTCCGTACCAGCGCCCGAGCGCCCTCAGGGTCTGGCCGCTCTCCCTTCCGAGGAGGAGGAACAGCGCGACCGCAACGATGATCACCCAGTCGACATCGGAGAAGAGGCCCATCGGCTAGCTCACCCCACTCCGGCTACGACCGGCGAGGGGGCGCGAGCGCCCGACCGGCGTTCCCAGCGCCCGGCGAAGTACAACCCGCCGAAGTAGAGCGCGATCATCGGGGTCGCGATCAGGAGCATCGTGATGCCCGAGTTGTCGGGCGTGACGATCATCCCGAACACGAGCGAGCCGATCACCGCGGCCCGCCAGTGCTTGCGCCACGACGCGGCGCGAACCATCCCGAGCCGAGTCAGCCCATAGACGAAGACCGGGAGCTCGAAGACCACGCCGAACGCGAGCGAGTAGACCAGCGCGAACGTGACGAACGACTGCACGCTGAGGACCGGGGCGAGGCCCATCGCCGCCACGTACCGGAACAGGAGAACGAACGTGAACGGAGTGAGAAAGACGAGCCCGAGTCCGGTGCCGAGGGCGAAGAGGACCGTCGCGGGCGCTCCGATTTGGCGCAAGAGGAGCCGTTCGTTGCGGCGCAACGCGGGGACGAGGAAGGCCCCGATCTCGTGGACCACCCAGGGCATCCCGAGGATCAGCGTCAGGAGCAGGCCGATCTCCATCTGGACGAAGATCGAGTCGCCGACCCCCACGTTGAGGAGAACGACGCCGGCGGGCAACATCCCGGCGACCATCGCCCGAAAGACCTGGGCGGTGATGTTGTAGAACGGGCTCGGCCAAGGGTACGCGAACGGGACCGGATGACCGAAGACCGGGAACGTGAACGTCTTGAGCTCGAAGAAGAGGGTGGAGCCGAAGAGGGGGCCGAGGACGAGGGCGATCCGGACCAGACGGCGTCGGACCTCCCCGAGAACCGAAAGGATCCGGTCGAGGTCGCCCATCAGTCAACCGGGCACCCCCGGACCGGCGACTCTCGGGCCCCGGGGCTCGGTAGCACTCTCTCGGAGGCCGCGTCTTCCTCGGCCATGCCGACCGCAAGACACCGGTTCAGGGAGTGGGGCCGGTCGGACCGGAGGCGTTGGACGCCCGCGCCTGTTCGGTCTGGATCTCGCGATCGACCTCGCTCTTGCCTTTCTTGAACTCTCCCACGGAGCGCCCGAGGCTGTGCGCCAGCTGGGGGATCTTGCTGGACCCGTAGAAGAGGATCCCGGCGACCACGGCGATGATCAGCCAATCATCGATCGAGTCGAACATGCTGTTCCCTTCGAGAATGGACCCGGGGGCGGTCGATATGGCGTTCGTACCGGAGGACCGTACGAATACGGTCGGTCCGGACCGGGAGGTATAAAACCGCCTTAGGCGGCCCCGACGAGGATCGTCTCCGTTCCGACCGCGACCGCCCGGTCGATCGCGACCTCGGCGAGATGGGAGAGGTGACCCGACCCCCGCGCGAGAAGTCGCGTGACCGAGTGGACCGACGCCGCCGACTTCCTCTTGCGCTCACCGACGTTGGGGGCGACCCACGCCTCTCCCAACCGGAGGCTGTGGTCGTAGAGCTCGCACGCCCGGTCGAGGGAGGGGTGCATGAGCGTCTCGACGACCGCTTTGAGCTCGGCCTTGAGCTCGGGGAGGTGGACCGAGAGCGTGTCCCGGGTCGCCGCGGGGAGCTTTCCCGACTCGTCGTTGAGGACGATGAGCGCCTCGCCGAAGAGCTCGGAGATCTCTTCGAGGGCGTGCACGACGACCCGCCACTCGAGGAGCTGGCGCGGGTCCGGGCTGCCGATCCGGCGGGCCAGCGACCAGTCCCGGCTCGCGAGGAACAGCTGCCGGACGAGCAGGGCGAGGACCTTGCCCCCCTCCTCTTCCAGCGTCGGGAGCCGGCGGCTGCGGGCCCGCCGCTGCACGACCTCCTCCATCTCTTCGAGGAACGCGATCAGGATCATCTTCATGCGCTGGACGAGCTGCGGCAGCTCGTACTTCGACGGATCGATGAAGTTCTGGAGCACCATCCGGTTCGGTTCCTGTGCGACGACCGAGACCCCGAGGAGCCCGCGCGCCGATTGCACGACCTCCTCGACCCGCTCGGGGGCGAGGGGGACGTCCGCACGGACCTCGATCGCGTCGTGCCCGACGCGGTAGGCTCCCACGATCAGGCGCTCGAGGACGCCCGGGGTATCGAACACCCGGGCGTGGACGAGGAACGGAGTGCCCGACGGTCCGAGGCCGGGCATCGGTGCGGGCTTGAGGAAGAGCGTCCCGTCGTCGTTCTGGTCAAAGACGATCAGATCCCCCGGGCGCAGGTTCATCGCTTCGGCCCACGGTTTGGGCAGCGTGACCGCGATCGAGGAGTGACCGGCCTTCAGCACACGACGCTCGCGACTGGGAGTGGACCATGCCATTCTTTCTCCTTCCCTACCTACTACGAGGTTCGTAGCTTATTCAGGGACCCCTTTTTGAGGGTTGCGAAAGGACTCGCCGCCGTTCGTGGCGGTTCTTCAACCCTTCAACTGGGGGGAGTCGGGGGGAGGGGGCGGGCTCTCAGCGCCCGGGCTCGGCGGCTCGGGGTACCCCAGTCTCTCCGGCGACATCTCGTGCTGCGCACCGCGTCGTTGTCCGATGACGAACCCGAGGACGAGCGCGATGACCACGAGGGCGACGATCGTGCCGATAATGATGAAGACCGCGGTCCCGGGACCGGTGGAGGGCACGGAGACCGTCAGGTTGGACGGGAGAGGCTCCCCGAAGGCGATGAAGCCGTACATCCCGGCCTGGAAGTGCCCCGGGGTCTGGCAGACGAACTCGTACCAGCCCGTTCCCGGGGAGGTGAACGTCTCCGTCGCCTGCTGCCCGGCCCCCGAGACGTTCAGTTCCGGGGCCAGGTAGCCGTACTGCGTAAAGAGGGCATCCAGCTGACCGGAGGTCGTGGTGGAAGGGTTCGGGATCACGACCCCTTCTCGGTCCAGGATCGAGAACGTATGGGCGACGTCCGTCGCGTCGGTGAACGTCACGGTGACCGTCGTGTTGCTCGGCACCTGGCTGAACGCGTTCGGGTCGAAGGCGAGCGACCCGAGGCCGGTCACCTTGATCGAGCTCGAACCGACCGATACGGCGGGCTCCGCGCGAACGAGCCCGGTCGAGGGCAGCACCGCCAGGACTCCCACCACAAGAAGGCCGACCACGATGATCGCCCCCACGACCGGTCTCCTCGCGCGAACCACGATGCCGCCTCGAATCAGAACGACCGCGGGACTCTGGTGCGATTCAAAGCCCCTCCGTACGTACGGACCCGTGACCGGCACGGGCCCGGCCGGGGAAAGCGGTTCGTACGCGGAGAATATGTAGCTCGACCACCCCCCTCCCGGTGTGGCCGATCCGCCCTACTGGCCCCGGGGACCCGGCGGGATCCTCCCGTTCGTGAGCTTCGCGGGCATCGCACTCCTCGGCGCGGGGTCGAGCAATCTCGACAAGACCAACGCGCTCGTCTGGGTCATGATCGCGATCGGAGCCGCCGGCGCGTTCGTGACGTTCGCGTTCCTGGTGTATGCGATCTGGAAGTTCCGGGACCCGAACGCGAGGAGGCGCAAGTATGGTTAACAAGTTCGAGGTCGCCTGGACCCTGGTCGTGGTGGGCCTGCTCGCCGGAGTGGCCGTCTATTCCACGTTCCTCCTCTACAACCTCGACTCGCTCCCCTCGCATCCGAAGGAATACGTCGAGGTGATCGGCCACCAGTGGTACTGGGAGTTCTGCTACCAGAATCGAACCCCGGATCACTGTGTCAACTCCACCTATGACCCGACGACCAATTCGGTGAGCGGTGGCGCGTTATGGGCGCCCGCCGGAGCGGTGATCCAGATCAACGTCACCGGCGCGGACGTGGTCCACTCGTTCAACATTCCCCAGCTCGGGGTCCGCATCGACGCGATCCCGGGGCGCATGAACCACCTCGCGTTCTCCGTGCCCAGCGTGGCACCCGGGACCCAGTATCTGATCCAGTGTACCGAGTTCTGCGGCACGTACCACGGGATCATGCGCTCGTTCCTCGTTGTGACGTGATCTGACGGCGAGGGTCCGGGCGCGGATGGCCCGCCCGGTTCTCGAGCTCGCGATCGGGCGCCGGGGGGTCGCGGGACACCGGCCTTCGGCTTCGATCCTGTCTGCCGTAACGACCCCGGGCCGCCGTGGTCCGTACTACGCGGCCGACCCTCGGCGCCGGGCGAGAGCCGGAGGAGCCGCCGGCCGGGCGGGCCCTGAGGGGCCCCGCGTGTGACGAGCCGTCACCGCGCCGCTGCCGGTCAATACGACCGCGATGGGCCCGCGCCCTCCGCCGGTACTCTCAGGGGTGCCCTTCGTGGGCGCGCGGACGCCGGGGGAAGCGACCCGTGTACGCGGCGACCAGCGCGAGGACCACTCCGATCCCCAAGAGCACCCCCGATCCGGTGAGGATCCATGTGTCCACGATGGCCGTGCTGGGAGGCGCGGCCGGTGCCGGGGGAGCTACGTCCACGTAGAGGTAGCCGAACATGCCCGAGGCGAAGTGGCCCGGGACCGTGCAGATGTACATGTACACTCCGGGCCCCGTGATCGTGAAGTTGGCCCACACGGAGCTGCCGGGAGTGGGCGACACGCTGGCGTCCGCCAAGGGTGCGTGCTGGGAGAAGTACGATGTGAAGTTGGAAGGGAGCAGCGTGACGTTGGACTGGGGCGCGACCGTGAACGTGTGCGGGAAGTCTCCCACGTTGGTGACGAGCACGTTGAGGTTCACCGGATAGTGAACGGTCGAGACGGAGAGGATGTTCGGCACGAACCGCAGGTCGTTGGTGGTGTTCTCCGAGAGCTGGAGCCCCGGACCGGTGGACGTAAGATTGAGGAATCCCCACATACCGGCCTGGAACTGGTAGGGGACCACGGAGACGAACTCGAACGAAGCGGGAGCCGTGACCGAGGCGTTGAACGTGATGTTCGCCCAGCCCTGGGTGCCCGGCGCCAGCGAGACGTTGGCGAGGGAGCCGTTCGTCCGGAAGAACGCATAGAGCTCGGCGGGCGAGAGGGAGGACGGGAGGGCCACGCCGGCCGTCTTGGAGACCGTGAACGTATGCGAGTAATTGCCGACGTTGTCGAGGTGGATCGAGACGGAAGCGCCGCCCGGGACGGTCAGGAACTGAGGGGAGAAGCCCGGCTGATCGGTGAGGTTCACCGTCAGGTTCACGGTACTCGCGAGCGGCCGGGCGTAGCCGACCGACGGCGCCGAGGGCAGCGCGCTGATCGCCGACGCGAGGGGGAGCCCGAGCGTACTCAGCACGAGGGCGGCCACGATCCAGGGAAGGGCGCGTCGGAACGCTCCGGCGCGTCGTGCAGTGGAGCCGTTGCTCACGTTGGCACCTAATGGCGTGACGACCCGGGGACGGTTGATATGAACCATGTACGAATCGTGATCGACCGTCCGCCGGGGGCCGGTCGCGATCCCCGGGAACCGGCCGGAGCGCGCGAGGACGCTCACCGGTCGGGCGCCGCGCCCCCGGGGGACGCCGACCAGTCCGCTCGAACCTCAGGGACCTCCTGGCCCTCACGCCAGGGGGCGGTCGGAGCGCCTCGGTAGCACGACCGGAACAGGTAGGCGACCTCGGCGGCCATCACCACGGCCATCGTCGCTCCGAACGCAAGCTCGGAAGGGAGGGAGCCCGCGGAGACCGCCACGAACAGCCCCGCCGCCGCCGTCACGAGGAAGGCTCCCCCGAGAGCGACCAACAGCCGGACCGAGTCGGCCCGGACCTCGCCGTGCAGCATGGGCGCGACGAGAAAGACAAAGACCACCGCCATGAGGACGCCCATGGCGCCTCCCCCGATGGTGGGGAACGTCGGGACCCACGGACCGACGAAGGCGGCGGCCGTGAGCACGGCGAGGGCGCGCCGCTCGATCCGGGCCAGCGGCGCCCAGAGAAGGAGCGCGGACATCACCGAGGCCATCGACCAGAAGAACCAGACCGACACGAGTCCCCCGGCGAGCGCCGGAACGGCGCTGGGGACTCGGGTGGAGTCGCCGACCACGAACAGCACTCCCATGATCACTTCCGACCCGGTCGTCACCAGCGCCACCGAGACCGGCCACGTCCAGCCCCGGGGACGGATCCGCTGGTCGCGGTACACGACGACCAGGATGAGCCAGATCCCCACCGGGACCATCATCATGAAGTTGAACGCGAGGAGGACCCAGGTCCAGGCGTCGGTCCCGTTCGCGCTCACGAAGACGAATACGAGCGAGAGCAGGAGGACGCTCCCGCCTCCGATGACCGCGACCGCGAGCGCCATCTGGCTCACGAGCGGGGGCGGTCCGGACGCCGCGATCAGCTTGCCGAGGACAAAGACGGTGACCGCGACCATCGACACCGCGATCACCGCGAAGGGGAGGAGGGTCGCATCGAGCGATATCGGGGGAAGGGGGAGCGGCATCGACGGCCGGCCGACACGGCCGGCTTTCTTATGGCACAGGTTCGGACCGGACCGGCTCGCGGTCCTATCCCCCGGCGAGGGAGGAGGACGGTTCGTGGGACTCCCCGCCCTCGAACCGGCGGATCAGCTGGGTGGTGACCTCGATGAGCGGATGGTGGCTCGACTTGTCGATCTCGATATCGGCGACCGTCACGAGGTGGTGGTCCTTGGCGATCTTTTCGAACCCGGTCTCCTGGACGAACCGCTCGGGGTGGTCACAGGTCAGGATGAACGCCTGGAGCTGGGTGAGCCCCATCTCGCGGGCGGCCAGCGCCCGATGGTGACCGTCGACGAGGATCCACCGGTCCCCTTTCTGGAGGACCAGGACCGGCTCGGCGAACCCCCTCTCGAGCTCGTAGCGGCGCCCCTCGAGCTCGTCCTCGAAGACCTTCCACTGGGTGGGGGTGAGCCGTTCGATCGGGACGAGTCCGCGATTGAACGAGAAGGAGAGATTGTACCGGTCGGAGAGCAGGCGTTTCAGGGTGTCGGCCTTGGCGGGCGATGCACGCTCGAAGTGAGAGCGCACGACGTCGAGGTTCGAGAGGATCCCGCAGAGCCGGCCCTCCGGATCGATGATCGGGAGGTCCCGCAGACCGAACCGGAACATGATCCGGGCCGCGTCATCGAGCCCCGTGTCCGGGTACGCGGTGTACGTCCCGGGGCGAATGATCGCGCCGAGCGACGTCGAGGCCTTACCGGCGTTCCGGAGGAGCTCCTTCGCGCTCACGAACCCGACCAGCCGGCCCCGCGGGTCGGTTACCGGGAGACCGTGGTGTCGGCTCTTCACCAGGACGGAGATCGCCTCCCCGATCGTCGCGGTCTCGCGAAGGTGCTCGACCTCGAGCACCATGTAGTCCTTCACGCGGACCGTCATCGGGGCGGGAGCGCCTGTTCGTCCCGGAAGTACGCGGTCAGCATGTGGCACAGGATGAGGTGAACGTCCTCGGTGTGCTGCATGCTGTCCGACGGGACGATCACCGGCACGTCGACGAGGTCCTTGAGCTTCCCGCCCCCGATCCCCGTGAGCCCGATGGTCGTCAGGCCCATCTCCCGTGCGGCCCGCACCGCCTCGAGGACGTTGGGGGAGTTCCCGCTCCCCGAGATCGCGACCACGACGTCGCCCGGTTCGCCGAGCGCCCGGAGGGGTCCTGCAAAGACCTTCGAGTAGTCCGTATCGTTCGCCCAGGCCGTCAGGCCCGGGACGTTGTCGTTCAGGGCCACACAGCGGAACCGAGCGCCCTTGCCGCGGGGCTCCGTCCCGCCCGCGACCTTCGCGATGTCCGTGACGAAGTGGGACGCGGTCGAGGCGCTCCCCCCGTTCCCGAGAAAGAAGATCGTGCGGTCCTCGGCCCGGGCGCGCAGGAAGACCCGTACGAGCCGCTCCATCGCGTCGCGCAGGTAGGGGGCATGGAGCGTCGAATCGGCCTCGGAGACGTACCGGTCGATGTACGGGCCGAGGGTGGAAATGTCGCTCATCGTCCCACGAACAGGATCCGGGAACCCTCCGGAGTGATCCGCACCGAAAGGCGCTGCATCGGCGACAGGGCGTCCGCTATTTGACGGCTCCGTCCCGGCGGGTGGAGGAAGAAGAGGAACCCGCCGCCGCCCGCGCCGGTGATCTTCCCTCCCCAGGCCCCGGCGCCCTTCGCGGCGGCGTACCATCGGTCGATCTCGGGATTCGAGATACCGCTCGAGAGCCCGCGCTTCAGTTCCCAGCCCTCGTCGAGCACGCTGCCGAGCTCCTCCCACTTCCCCCGGACCAGGGCCGTACGGGCCGCTCCGGCGAGCTCGCGCAGGCGGGCGAGCGCCTCCCGGTTCGCTTCGGTCCTCGAATCCTGCTGCTGCAGGAGGCCCTCGGAGCGTCGTGTCACGCCGGTGTAGAAGAGGGAGAGATGGTCGCTGAGCGCCTCGCGCTCGGCCCGCGCGAGGGGGATGGGCGAGACGCGCACCGAGTCGTCGGCATGGAAGTTGATGTACTGGACCCCGCCGAACGCCGCGATGTACTGGTCCTGCTTGCCCAACGTACCTCCGAGCCGATCGATCTCGATGCGACAGGCCTCCTCCGCGAGCTCGGCCGGGTCCTTCAATTGACCCCGGTAGGCATAGAGCGCGTTGAGGAGGCCCACCGTGAGCGTCGACGACGAGCCGAGCCCCGTCCCCTCCGAGGGGATGTCCGCGATCGTGTGAATCTCGAGGGCCCCGTGGACCCCGGCGGAGCGCATCGCTTCGCGCACGAGCTCGTGCTGGAGGTCCTCGAGTCGATCGACATTCTCGGTCCGGGAATAGGCGACCCGGATCGACCGGTCGAACTTGTCGTTCACCAGCACGTGGATGTACCGGTCGATCGCCGCGCTGGCGACGGCCCCCCCTCCGTAGGCACGGTAGAACGTCGGGAGATCGGTCCCGCCTCCGGCGAACGAGATGCGGAGCGGGGTCCGCGTGATGATCATCGCGGGAGCAGCGCGAAACCGGGCTCTTAACTATTTGTGCTCAGGGCCCACGCTGCCCCCTCCGCGGACGGCGTGACTGGCCCGGGTGGACCAGCGGGCCCGGCGACCATAGAACGACTGGGTGATCCGCGCGAGGTCCTCCACGGGAGCGAGCCCGGGCAGGACCCGGGAGAACGACGTCGCACGACGGTCGAGAACGATGGCGATCCCACGGTCATGCTCGGATCGGATCATCCGTCCGGTCGCCTGGAGGATCGCTCGTTGGGCGGGCGCGGCGAAGGCGTACTGCCAGCCCTTTCCGTTGGTCGAGTCGAGCCACCGGCGGAGCGCCTCCCGCTTGGCCGTGGGCCGCGGGTACGGGATCCCGACGAGCACGACCGCTTCGAGCTCCTCGTCCGGGTAGTCGACCCCCTCAGAGAGCCGCCCGCCGGCGACCCCGATCATGATCGTTCCCTCCGGGTCCTTCTTCCACCCTTCGACCGAGCGCCAGAGGTCGCCCATCGGGATCTTGTTGAACTCGATGAAGACGTTGCCGGGAAGCTGCGACTGGAGACCGGCTTCGAGCACCCGGTGCATCAGCTCGAAGCTCGGGAAGAAGACCGCCGTCTTGACCGGCAGCTTCTGGAGGATCTCGACCAGCCGGTCGGCGAGGCGGGCGATCGCTCGCGGATCGTGCTTCAACTCCTCGTACCGGGTCGTCACGGTCGGGTCGTAGAGATACCTGCGGTTCTCCGCCGGGAAGTACGACGGCACATCGAGCAGCCGCGCCCCGGCACCGAGGCCGAGCGAGTCGCGGTACTCGTCGAGGGGAGAGAGGGTCCCCGAGAGGTGGACCGACAGGTGGCAATCCAGGATGGGGCGGGCGGCCGCGGAGGCGTCCAGTGCGTAGGCCTCGAGGGCCGGACGCGGGAGCCGGGTCGCGACCTTGACGTAGCTCGGGGACTCGAGCTGCGGCCAGGAGAGGAGCGTCAGCGCGACCGTGTGGACCCAGGAGCGAGGCAGACGTCGCTCCCGGCGCCGTTCGTCGCGAAGGTTCTCTCCCCAGGTCGCGAGCGCCCCGAGCCAGGTATCGAACCGGTGGCTCGTGCCTCCGAGCGCGGTGAGGAGCGCGTCCTCGAAGACGGTGGGAGGTAGGATCGCGTCGTCGTCGTGGACGAGGGCGTGGATCAGCTCCTCGACCGCGGCCCCCACGAGGTCGAGGAAGCGGCTCGCGCTCGGGCCGTCGGGCAGCTGGAAGTCCCCCCGCTCCGCGATCTCGGCCCGCGCCCTCCGGACCGACTCCTGGGGGAGGGCGACCGTCGTGAGGTCCCGCAGCTGACTCGGGAGATTGTGGGCCTCATCGATGACGAGGTCGATGCGGGAGGGGTCGACCGCCATCCACGACAGGAGCGAGCGGCGGATGTGGGGGTGGAAAAAGAACGCGTACGGGGCCGTGAGGATGCGGGCGTGCGGGACGAGCTTCTTGGAGAGCTCGTAGGCGCACAGGTTCTCCTCGCGGCAGTAGGCTTCGAACTCGTGGGGCAGGGGGAGCTTCGACCGGAACCGGTCGAGGGCCTCCTCGAGCTCGATCTGAAGGACGCGCGCGTAGTACGGGCAGCCGTCGAGGTCCGTCAGGTCGATCTCTTCCCCCTCCGGGATGACGGTCGGCGCGAGGACCGGGGCCTCGCCCTGGAGCCCCCGTTCGGTCGTGCGCTTGCGGTCCGCACAGAGCTTCCCGTGCTCTTCCGCGGTGGCTCCCTTGATCTCCGCGACGTTCTCGAGCAGGAAGCACCGGCGCGCCCGGCCCTGGAGGCCGACCGCGAGGAGCGGCCTTTCGAGCCGGTGGGCGATCGTCCGGGCCTCGTGCAGGACCTGGACCTCCTGCGAGTGCGTGCGGACGAGATAGAGGATCTTGTGGTCCTGGGCTTCGGCGTGCTCGAGCAGCGGCGCCAGGGCGGCGACCGTCTTCCCGCTGCCCGTCGGCGCGTTGATCAGGAGGGGTCCGCCGCGCCGGGTCGTCTCCGTGACCTCCCGGAGGATCGCTTCCTGACCGGGACGCACTCGGTACGGGAAGAGGAGGGGAGCTTCCGTGGTCGCGGTGGGAGAGGTCATGGTCCGCCTCCGCTGGGTCGGAGCCGCGAGACGGTCTTTTAAGATACGCTTCAACTGGAACGAGCCGGCGAAGGGAGGGCCCACCGCCCCCCTCCCCGAGACGCCCCGGACGCGGGGGCACCCGGGGCCGTAGAACACCGCTCCCGGAGGAGGCGAGCGAAGCCGGTCATGCGGTAAGGTCAAACGGAGCGTTTCGCTTTCGCGGCGGTCGATGCCCGTCACCGAAGGATCCACCGCGACGGGGGCGCCGACGGCATCCGCCGATGGAAAAGCCCGGCTTCTGACGAAGTACGGCAAGTTCGTGGTCGTCGGGATCACCGGCGTCGTCGTGAACCTCATCGTGTTCGCCCTGACGCTCGATGCGCTCTCTCCGAGCCCGACCTTCAACCTCTACGCGAGCTTCCTCCACTCGGTCTCGGTCGTCTCCCCGAACGCCCTCGACAACTTCGTGGCGAGCGCCGTCGCCTTCGTCGTCGCGACGCTGTGGAACTTCGCGTGGAACAACGTCTGGACGTTCCGCAGCCGGGTCGGTCACCGCCACCCGATCGGGGTCCGGGTCGGACTGTACTATGGCGTCTCGCTCGGCTCGCTCGCCGTCAACGAGATCGTCCTCTTCGTCCTCAGCCTCGCCTTTCCGCCGCTCTACGGGCAGGCGCTCGGGATCGCGCTCGGCAGCGTCGTAGGCTTTGCCGGGAACCACCGGTTCACGTTCGCCGAGGCCGACCTCGGTGGGTAGGAACACGGGCGCGCCCGCCGGTCCGGGACGGGCCGCCGGGGCGCCCGTGGGGGGGGACCCAGGGTCCTAGGCGGGAAGCTTCGCGAGGATGTCGAGGTCCGCGCGTACGGCCTTGACGCTCGCGTCGAAGGCGGTCTTCTCGGCGGGAGAGAGCTCGACCTCGACGACCTTCTCGACCCCTCCGCGTCCGATGACCGCGGGGACGCCGATGTAGAGGTCCTTCTCCCCGAACTCTCCATTCAGGTGGGCGGTGACCGGCAGGAGACGGTGCTCGTTCCCGGCGATCGCCTGGACGAGCTCGAGCTGGCTCGCGCTCGGGGCGTAGTAGGCGCTCCCGCTCTTCAGGAGGTTGACGATCTCCCCGCCCCCCTTCTGGGTCCGCACCACGATCTTCGCGAGCGTCTCGGCCGGTAGGAGCTTCGTGAGGGGAACGCCCGCAACGCTCGTCAGGGACAGGAGCGGTACCATCGTATCCCCGTGGGTCCCGAGGACGAATCCCGTGACGTCGCGCGGAGCGACCTTGAGGGCGTCGGCGACGAACGTCCGGAACCGCGCGGTATCGAGAGTGCCGGACTCTCCGAAGACGTGGGCCGGGGACAGCCCGCTCACCTTGCGGAAGTAGTGGGTCATCACGTCGACCGGGTTCGTCACGACCTGGACGATCGCGTTCGGCGCCTTCGCCTTGACCGCTTCGGCATGTACCTTCACGATCGCCGCGTTCTTCTCGAGGAGATCGGAGCGGCTCATCCCGGGCTTGCGGGCCAACCCCGCCGTCTCGACGATGACGTCCGCCCCGGCGAGCGCGTCCATCGAGGTCGATCCGGAGACCTTCGTGGAGAACTCGAGGATCGGGGCCGACTCCTGAATGTCCAGCGCCTTCCCCTGCGGCATCCCGTCGATGATATCGACCAGCACGACCTCGGCCGCGAGGTCCGACTCGGCGAGACGCTGCGCGAGCGAGCCACCGACCATCCCGGCACCAATCACTACGACCTTTCCCAGCGCACTCATCTCAAGCCACCTCAATGCGGCGTTGACCCGCGTTCGGCTTTAAACGTCAGCGCCCGCAAGCGGAAAATCGCCACGGCCCCTCGGGCGAAAGATTGATTCTCCGCGCTGCCCGTGCGGCCCCGATGGTCGACGTCGACTCGGTCCTGATGAGCGTCCAGGAACGGGACAAGTGGCGTCACCGGATGGAGCTCCTCGAGCGTTCGCTCCGGGAGGTCCGCGAGAAGCGACACCGGATCGAGGTCCGGCTCCACCGGGTCAAGAAGGAACTCGCCCGTCTGCGAGTTGCCGCCGACGCCGTCCGCGACCTGGCCCGTACCCCGATGTCCGGCGAGGTGACCCATGCCGCGAGGAACAGTTCTCTCCGATAGACAGGAGTCCCTCCTCGCCGCACAGCGGGAGCTGAACGTCGAGCTCACGCGCCTCGTCCGGGAGGAAGAGTACCTCCTTCTCAAAGTCCGTCAGGCCCGAGAGCAGGTCCGTTACTACGAAGGACTCCTCGTGCTCCTCCGGAGGGACTGGGGAGGTACCCCGGGACTCTCGGACCTCGTCCGCAAGCTCGGATAGGGGAGGGTCTCTCCCCCGTGAAGGTCATCGTACTCGGGGCCGGCGCGGTGGGCAGCCTCTTCGGCGCCCGGCTTGCGCGGGCCGGCCACTCGGTCATGCTCGTCGGACGGGCCGCGCATATGGCAGCGGTGCACGCCCATGGGCTCGTCGTACGCAACGATCACGAGGAGGTCGTCCGACTGGCCACGGAGGTCGTGATCGCCCCCCACACCACGGCCGACGCCGTTCTCGTCACCGTGAAGTCCTTTGACCTCGCCTCCGCAATGAAGGAGCTCGCGCGCGCGATCCCGTCGCCCGTCCCGACCCTGATGCCCCAGAACGGCCTGGGGATCGAGGTGCAGGCCGCCGCCGCCCTTCGTGAGGGCGGCTGGTCCGATCCGAGACCCTGGATGGTGCGGGCCATCCATTCCGTCCCGGTCACGTGGATTGGACCCGGGATCGTGCGGGAGGCGGGTTCGGGAGAGGTCCTCCTGGCGCTTCCCCTCGGGCGGGGACCTTCGGGGGACTGCATCCGCCTCTTCGAGCAGCTGTTCCGGGACGCCGGCTTCCGGGTGCGCCTCAGCGCAGAGTTCGAACGGGACGTCTGGAAAAAGCTCCTCGTCAACGCCGCGATCAACCCGCTGACCGCGGTACGGGGGATACCGAACGGGGCCCTGTTGGAAGGGGACACGCACGAGGCGGCGCTGACGCTCTTGAGGGAGGCGCGCACCGCGGCGCGCGCCGCGGGGTACTAGTTCGGCGAGGAGGTGGCGATCCGGGTGTTCGAACGGGTCGCGCGCGCGACCGCACCGAACCGCTCCAGCATGCTCCAGGACGTGGACCGGGGCCGACCGACCGAGATCGATGCGATCTCGGGGGAACTGCTCCGGGTGGCCGCGCAGCACGGTATCGCCCTTCCCGCCACGCAGGCGATCGTCGAGGAAGTAGCGCGTCGGACCGCGAGCCGGCCCGGCCCTCCACAACGCTGATAGCGCCCGGCCCCTCGACCCCGGTCGATGGCGGAGAAGAAGGGGCTTGCGTCGGCACCGGTGCACGGGCGGAGGGTCCTCGTTCGGGTCGACTTCAACGTTCCTCAGGACCCGAACGGACAGGTCGCGGACGATCGACGGATCCTCGAGGCGCTCCCGACGCTCAATCACCTGCGCGCCGCCGGGGCGCGGACGATCCTTCTGAGCCATCTCGGTCGCCCCAAAGGGCGGCGGGATCCCCGGTTCTCCCTCCGACCGGTCGTGCACCGCCTGAGCGCGGTCCTCGGCCAGCCGGTACCTCTCGCCGATGATATCGTCGGCATCCACGCGCTCGAGCAGTCGGCGCGCCTGGGGAACGGCCAGTTCCTGATGCTCGAGAACCTGCGGTTCCACCCGGGCGAGGAGGCGAACGATCCCGCCTTCGCCTCCCAACTGGCCCATCTCGGCGAGCTCTTCGTGGAGGATGCGTTCGGGACCCTCCACCGGGCCCATGCCTCTACGGTCGGGGTCCCCCAGCGGCTCCCCTCGTTCGCGGGCCTCCTCGTGGAACGGGAGGTCCGGGAGCTCTCCCGTCTGCTCGAGCGGCCCCCCCGGCCGTACGTCGTGCTCGTCGGAGGCGCGAAGGTCGCCGACAAGCTTCCCTTCCTGACGAGCTTCTGCGGGAGGGCGGACGCCCTTCTCATCGGGGGTGCCCTCGCCTTCCCGTTCCTCGCCGCCCGGGGCGTGCGGCTGGGCGCCACCCCCGTCGAGGAGGGCCTGGCCAGCACCGTCGACGAGTTCTTCCGCCACGCCGAAGAGGCCGGCACCGAGGTCGTCCTCCCCACGGACCTCGTGGTCGATCGTCCCGGCGTCTCCGGAGCCGAGACGTACTCCCTGGACGCGATCCCGTCGGATGCGAACGCACAGGACATCGGTCCCGACACCCGGGCCAGGTTCGCGGCCTATCTCGATCGGTCCCGGACGGTGTTCTGGAACGGCCCGCTCGGACGGGCCGAGGACTCCCGGTTCCGAGCGGGGACCCAGGAGGTGCTCTCCCGCCTGGGTGCGGTCGAGGGCTACCACATCGCGGCCGGCGGAGACTCGGCCCGCATCACGCAGGAGCTCGGCGTCCGCGGGAGCTTCTCGTTCGTGTCGACCGGTGGGGGAGCGGCCCTCGAGTTCGTTCAGGGCGTCGAACTCCCGGGGCTCTCCGTCCTGCCGAACGCATGATCCCCGCACCGAGCGGGGGCGGCGGGGAGAGCCGGTCGAGGGTGTCGGCGAGGTAGCGCAGGTAGCGGTTCGCCCCGCGAGGGACGTCGACCTCCACGACTTCGGGGACCTCGTAGGGGTGGGACTCCTCCAGCTGGCGGAAGAGGGCGCCGACCCGTTTCGGGACGGTCTTGAAGACGACGAGCGTCTCCTCGGCCGACTCCACGTTCCCCTTCCACCAGTACCGGGAGTCGATGGCCACGAGGTTGGCGCACGCCGCGAGCCGGTCCGCGAGGACCCGGTCCACGGCCGCGCGCGCCGCCGCCCGGGTCGGATAGGTCGTGAGCACGAGACGCATCGGGCCGACCGCGCGTACCGGGTCGAGAGGGTATGGGCTCACGGTCCGGCCTCGAGGGTCGGAGCCCCGAGGGAGAAGTCGGCCGTGGCGAGACCGAGGTTCGAGAGATCGACGATCGCGGCCCGTGCCGGCACCGGAGTGATGTTTCGCATCCGCTGGTACTCGGTCTCCGCCTGCCAGGTGGAGGCGTTCAGGAGGAGGACACCCCGGTACCGGTCGACCCCGTAGGTGTGGGCGTGCCCCGTCACGAGGATGTCGGGGGCCGGATCGATGACCATGCCGTCGCGGGGCAGGGGCGCGAGCGGGGTGCGATCCCCGTAGATCGGGGCGAGGTGTCGCATCTGGAGCATGCGTTTCATCACGTCCGTCGGGCGAGCATAGGAGGCCCCGGGAATCGCGGGGATGAGGTCGTCAAAGCTGCGGCCGTGGTAGGCCTCGATCACGACCCCACCGAGCGCGAAGGTGGCGGGGTTGGAGAGGATCCGTACGTTGGGCGAGAGCGACCGGGAGAGGTTCGGTGGGAGCGAGGGCTGGGGTTCGGCCGGGCAGACGGCGTCGTGGTTTCCCGGGATCGCCACGATCGTGAGACGCCCGGGCAGCTCCGAAAGCCGACGGCCGAGCTCGGCGTACTGCTCGACCACGTCGGCGATCGCGAGGTCCCGCTCCTGGCGGGGATACACGCCGATCCCGTCCACGAGGTCGCCCGCGATGACCACGTGGTCGATCGAGGAGGCGATGTCGGGTCGGGGTCCCTTCTCCCGAAGGAAGTCGACGAGCTGCTCCCACGCCTCGGTCAGGAACGAGCGGCTCCCGAGATGGAGGTCGGAGAGGAAGAGCGCCCGGCGATGCCGCGCCGAACGGCCCCCGGAGCGCGCGATCGGTACTTCGGGTCGCTCGACCGCGACGACCCGCGGGATCCGGGTCGGGTCCTTCGCGAACTGAAGGTGCACGCCGACGACCTCGTCGGGCAGGAACGGCACCCGAGACCCGGGAGAGTCCTTCGGCACGAGGACCTCGAGCGCACCGCTCTCATCATCGAGCGTCAGGATCAGGTGGTGGCGCTGCGGGGTCTCTCGCACCTGGCGCACCATGCCGATCACCGAGGAGGTTCCCTCCGACGCACGGAGCTCCCGGATCGGGCGGAGGTTGGGCAACTGCGGACGGCCCCGCAGCATCCGGCTCAGCGAAAGGAAGCGGGAGCGGAACAGCGCCTGGTAGGCGGCGATCGGCTGCGTCGCGACCGGGGGTCCCGTAAACCCCTCGCTGAGCACCTCGAACGGAAGGTCCTCGCGCGGCGCCCGCGCGACGAGATCCCCTGACCCGGGCGGCACGACGGGGAGCCGAACCCGTCGCCGCTGGGCGAGCACGGTCTCCACCATTTCCAGCGTGACGAACGGAGCGGAGTCCTCCGCCCCCTCGAGAAGCTCTTGGGAGACGACCAGCGGCTGGTGATCGGTCAGGAGAAGCTGGAGGGCCGCCGCCTCGACGAGCTTGTGGTGCGCTTCGAAGTACTGAACGAGGTGCGACCTTAGGTCCCCCTGCACGACGCGCCTCCGACGCGGACCTCGAACCCGTACGGACGAGCCGGTGCGAGACCCGGTGTCGTCGTCGCGAGACGAACCCGGTTATTTCAAGCCTCGGCCGGGGAACTCGCGGACACCGCCCGACCGGGTCTCACGGCCCGCCGTCGATGCCGCACGGTATGCCTTCGGGCTCCCGACCTTCCCCTCAGTTGCGCTCGGGCTCTGGGAGGCCCCTCGGCATGCCGCGGTACGGGCGACCCGGGTCCCGGGCGCCGACGGGCAGCGGACCCGCGGTCCGGGACTAGCGATACGACTCTTTGGCGTACGAGGCGCCCTTCGGGTACATCTCCTTGAGGTGCGCGACGAACGCTTCGGGGGTTCGCTCCAAGTGGGCCGCGTACCACTGTACGACGACGTCCTTGAGCACCCGGTGGAGGTCGGCGACATTGACGTCGTCCTCCACGGCATCGAACAGGATCGCCTGGCTCATCATCCGCATCCACCCCGAATATCGGTGATAGCTCTCCCCGTCGCACCACTCGAAGATACCGCGAAGGTGCGGGGTCCCTTCCGGGGCCCGATAGTACCAGAACCGAAGCGTGAAGCCGACCCAGCCGGCCGCCCGGTCGCCGAGCTCGATCGTCTTCACCGCTCCGAAGTCGAAGTTCTCTTTGAACGTCCACTTCGTCGGGTACTCGGCGAACGTCGCGAAGAGGGTCTGCGAAGGATCGATCGCCAGGTGTACGCTGATCTCCTCGAACTGGTTGTGCACTTCCCAGAGGTCTTGGAGGAGTCGCTTGCTGAGCTCCGCCCGGTGGGTCAGGTCCTCGCCCGTCTTCGCCCCCGCGCTCGCTTGCGTCTTCACGAGCTCCCGCTTGAGCGAGCTCACGAAGTCATCATCGGCCAGCGCGGGCTCCGGTGCGGGAGTGCCAGGTCCGGGAACATCGGCAACGAGGGCCGGCTTACGAGTAGGACGACGAGGCATGGAGGATATCTCCGCCGGCGGCGTAGCGGGGCCGGATATTAAGACTGTGGTGTCGCATCGGCGGAACTTCTCGGCGACCGGACCGACCCCGGTGCGGGGAGAAGACGGCCGACGTCCCTTTTAAATAGGCTCCTCGGCTAGACTGCGCCGGAACGCAACGCTCCGGGGACGAGAGGGGGAAGACTCCCGACGCCGCCAGGAGATCCGGAATGACGACTCATGATTCGCGCCCTCGTTTGTCGTAATCTCCGCGCATCGACCGGCGACGTGGGGTCGGCCTAGGTCTCTCCTCGGGACCCCCGCACCGCGGGCACCGTTCCGAAGGAAGCAAGGTAGCCCATGACCAACGATCCCAGTGCCGCGAAATACGAAATCCGAGCCCGCATCTCCGCTGACGGCGTGATCGACAAGCCCGACGTGGTGGGAGCGGTCTTCGGGCAGACGGAGGGGCTGCTCGGCGACGAGCTCGACCTCCGTGACCTCCAGAAGTCCGGACGCATCGGACGGATCGAAGTCGAGATCGACAGCCGCAAAGGGAAGAGCGAGGGCGAGATCGTCATTCCGTCGTCGCTGGACCAGGTCGAAACGGCGATCCTCGCCTCCGGTCTCGAGACGGTCGACCGGATCGGCCCCTGCCGAGCCAAGATCGAGGTCAGCGGGGTCAACGACATCCGAATCTCGAAGCGTCAGAAGGTCGTCGAGCGTGCGAAGGAGATCCTCGCCCGCCTCCAAGAGGAGTCGAAGGGCGTCGGTGTCGACCTGACCGAAGCGGTCCGCAAGGCCGTGCAGGTCGAGGAGATCACGACCTACGGCTCCGAGCACCTGCCGGCCGGCCCGAACGTCGATCAGGCCGACGCGCTCATCGTGGTCGAGGGGCGCTCGGACGTCCTGAACCTCTTGCGCTGTGGGATCAAGAACGTCATTGCGGTCGAGGGAACGAGCGTCCCGCAGACCGTGAAGGACCTGTCGCGCGGCAAGACGGTCACGGCCTTCACCGACGGCGACCGTGCGGGCGAGCTGATCCTCCGCGAGATGCTGCAGACGATGGACCTTGACTTCGTCGCGCGTGCCCCGCGTGGAAGCGAGGTCGAGGAGCTCACCCAGAAGCAGCTCCTGAAGTGCCTGCGGAACAAGATCCCGATCAACCAGTACCTCGAGATGAGCGGCTTCGAGTCGACCGGCGCTTCCCGAGAGCCTCGGGACGAGCGGCCGGAGAGCGGCGGCCGGCCCGACCGACGCGAGGAACGCGCGGGAGGGGCGACGGCCCGCCGCGACGACCGCGATCGGGACCGGGCGATCGCCTCCCGACCGCCGACCCCCGCCCCCCCTCCACCGGCGCCGCTCACCCCCGAGCTGCAGCACTACTTCGACCTGCTCGATGGCGTCGAGAACAGCTCGAAGAGCCTGTTCGTTGGCCCCGATGATGCGATCGTGGGCGAGGCCCCGGTGAAGGAGATGATCGACGCGATCACGAACCTCGCGAGCCCCGCGAAGGCCGTGGTCTTCGATGGCATCGTGAGCCAGCGCCTCCTGGACGTCGTGCAGGAGAAAGGGATCGAAACGGTCGTCGCGACCCGACTCGGCCCGGTGGGCAAGATCCCCGAACATGTACGGATCTTCACCAAGGCCGATCTCGTGGCCCCCGCCGGCGGCCGCTGATCCCGGATAGGATCGGACCAAGATCGGGGACCCTCGCGGGCCCCCGACCAACCTTTTACCTCGGACGATACATTTCCCGGGAAGCGTGAGGAACGTGGGCGCCGAGGGAGCGGTCCGAAGGATGCCGGCCGGGCTCGACGAGATCGGGACGACCCAGGACATTCCCATCCCGAGCGATCCGCTCGAGCGGGTCATCGGGCAGGAGAAGGCGGTCGAGATCGCGCGCATTGCGGCCTACCAACGTCGCCACCTCCTCCTGGTGGGGCCTCCGGGCATCGGCAAGTCGATGACCGCGCAGGCGCTCGCCCTTCACCTCGACCGGCCCCGAACGGAGCTCCGTGTCGTCCACAATCCCGAGAACCCCGAGCGGCCGAGCGTCGAGGTCGTGACGCGCGACGAGGTCTACCACGAGCGGGAGGCCGCGCGGTCGGTCGAGGGGGAGATGATCGTCCCGACGGACGCCCCCGCCTCGGTCGCCGAGCGGCTGGGCTATCGCTGCCCGAGGTGCAGCTTCTACTCGCTTCCCACGGAGCGGTACTGTCCGAGCTGCGGGAACGCGAAGCAACCGATCCCCGGTGTCTCGGGGAGCGGCAATCCCTTCCGCGACCTTGTCGGAGGGATCCTCGAGCTCACCGTGAGCCCGGGCGGGAACCCCCAGGAATCGGTCCGGACGACTCGTTTGAAGAGCGGGGTCGAGGAGGTCGTCGCCTACGAGCGGGCCGGTGACCAGATCAAGGTCCTCGACCAGCGGGCGCTCGAGCGCCGCCGTACCCTGCAGCACCAGAGCCCGCGCAAGGTCCTCGTCAAGCTCGACCGCAACACGTTCGTGATGGCGACCGGGGCAAGCGAGACCGAACTGCTCGGCGATGTTCGCCACGACCCCTACGGAGGGCACCCTCAGCTCGGGACCCTCCCCTACGAGCGCGTCATCTCGGGAGCGATCCACGAGGCCCACGAAGGGGTCCTGTTCATCGACGAGCTGCCGCACCTCGGCTTTCTCCAGCGGCACATCCTCACGGCGATGCAGGAGAAGCGCTTCCCGATCTCGGGCCGGAACCCCCAATCCGGCGGGGCAGCGGTCCGCGTCGACAACGTCCCCTGCGACTTCATCCTAGTCGCGGCGGCGAACATCCAGGACCTCCACCGGATCCTCTCCCCGCTCCGGTCGCGGATCGCCGGCTCGGGCTACGAGGTCCTCCTCGAGACCGCGATGCCCGACACCGAACCGAACCGGCTCCGGCTGGCCCAGTTTTGCGCGCAGGAGATCGCGGTCGACGGGCGGATCCGGCCGGCCACGCGGGCCGCGATCGAGGAACTGATCAAGGAGGCGCGTCGGCGTGCCGAGGCGCTGGACGGGCGGAGGAACGCGCTCACGCTCCGGCTGCGTGAGCTCGGCGGACTCATCCGGACCGCCGGTGACCTTGCGGCGGTCTCGGGCGCCGAGTACCTCGACGCCGCGCACGTCCAGGAGGCGCTCCGACGGGCCCGGTCGATCGAGGAGCAGGTGCGCGAGGTCTACGGGTCGTTCCAGGGGGGACTTCGCCAGGAGTCGACCGAGGCCCAGCGCCAGTCGATGGGATACTATACGTGGAACGATCACCCGGACCCGAACCAGTTCCCCGGCGGCTACGGCTGATCCGACCGTCATGGATAAGTGCCGGGCGTCGGTGCCCGCCGCCACGGGCGCGTAGTCTAGTGGTTATGACGTCACCCTGACACGGTGAAGGTCGCCAGTTCGAATCTGGCCGCGCCCACCAGGAACTTCACCGACCCGTTGCCGAGCGGTGACCCCGCTCAAAGAGCCGGGCGATCCGAACCCAAGAAGCGCGGGCGCGATGTGTCGTGCATTGGTTCGCTGCCGCCCCAGGGACGGTGGCTCGATGGGACGAGTGCGAGGACACCCTCCTTGCTTCATCGGAGACGAACGGGTGCCTCATGGCGTCGGTACTGCCGGATACCACCCGACCCGAGGTAATCTCGGTCGGCACACAGCCCTGGCCTGGACCCTCTCCTGCTCGGTAGACCACCGATCGGATGGCCGGAACCGAGGTCGGGTAGGGACCGCCGTTCACGTCGAGGTTGGTCGGGTTCGAGCCACCGTAGAGAACGATGCGGGTCGGCATCGTACGACCGCTCGCACGAACGGGGTGCCCTACGGGATCCGGTACGGTGTGCACTACGTCTGCTTCGGTGGCGGTGGCGTCACTTCTTCTGAGCGCGGGGCGGTCGCTCCTCCGCGCCGTCGGCCCCGCAGCGCGAACACCACTCCCACGGCCGCCACGATCACGAGGACGATCCCGATGAGGAGCCAGTCCGTGGTGGTCAACCCCCCGGACGAGGTACTGCTGCCACCCCCGCTCGAGGTCGACGTGAAGCGCAGGGAGATCGACATCGCCGAACCCGCGACCGTGACCGACCCCGAGGTCACGTTCGAGCTGTAGCCCGACACCTTCCCGACCGTGTAGCTGTCGGTGCCGTTCGGTTCGTGGAACACGAGGGCGTTCGTGGAGGAGCTCCGGAGGCTCCCGTTGAGCGTCACCGACCAGTTCGTCCCGCTCGGAAGTCCGGTCTCCGTGAACGTGATGGCAAATTTCGTTGGGGGCACGGGCACCGCGGAGAAGACGACCGACTCATTCACGGCCGAGCCCGAGACCGCAATGGATCCGGTGCGGGGGGTCACGGTGTAGCCGGCCACTCCACCCACGAGGAACGTGTACGTCGCGTTCGTTTCATGGAATTGGATCGAGGACGTGGACGAGCTTTCGAGGGTCCCATTGAACGCCACCGACCAGATCGTGCCCCCGGGGAGCCCGGTCTCGTCGAACGTGACCGGGTACATCGTTCCCGGGCTTGGACTCGGTGCGAAGGTAATCGCCGTCCCGACCGAGGTCCCGCTCACGTTCACCGATCCGGAGGCCGGATGGGCCACATACCCGGCGACCGCACCGATCGAGAAGGAGTAGGATCCGTTCGGCTCGACGAATCCCACGGTGGGGTTGGTCGAGGCATTGGTCGTGCCGTTCAGGGTCACCGACCAGTCGGTGCCGCCCGGCAGGCCCGATTCCGAGAAGGAGACCGCGTACTCGGACGGGGGAAGAGCGCGGAACGTCACCGAGACGTTCACGCGTGCACCGCTCACGGTGACGTTCCCCCCGCTCGGCGAGGAGTGATAGCCGGTCGGAGGAAGGACGGTGAACGGGTAGGTCCCGTTCGGTTCCGAGAAGCCCACCCGACTGGTGCCGCTCGACTCCGTCGTCCCATTCAGCGAGACCGACCAGATGGTCCCCGCCGGGAGTCCGGTCTCGTTGAAGCCGACGGCGAAGGTCGTCGCCGGAAGCGTCGCGACCGGCGATTGCCCGAACGTGGTGTAGGCGTACAGGTTCCCGTTCTCGGCCGAGAAGTAGAGCGCGGAGTCCACCCAGACCGTGGAGCCGCCAAGGTCCGCGCCGACCTGGTGGTTCCAGGCGAGGACGCCCCCGTACGTGCGTGCGGCGTACACCGTTCCGCTGCTCGTGTCCCCCACCGCGACCCCGTCGAGAGAGGAAACGCCGATCAACGTCCCTCCGACCGACATCGAATAGAGGAGCTGACCGCTCGTCGCCGCGAGGAAGTAGAGCTTCCCATCGCCCGATCCGATAACGAACTCGGGCTGACCGTGCTGCGTGCCCTTGGTGACCAGGGCCCCCGTATCGGAGACCGCACCCCCGGTGGCGAACGTCCAGATCGACGACCCGTTCGACTCCGAAACGGCGTAGACCGTGTCGTCGGTGGACCCGACGAGAACCGTCCCCGCCCAGATCGTGGGTGCCGCGGTCAGGGACCCGCCGAGGGACCGTGTCCAGAGGGGCGTGCCGGAGCTCGCGTCGAGCGCCACCAGACCCCCGTTCGCCTCGCCTTCGACGAGGAGATGCCGGGCCGGATCGACCGCGGGCGTAGCGGTGAGCGCGCTCCCGAGGGAAGCGTTCCAGATCCGCGCCCCGGTCGACTCGTTGAGCGCCGTGATCGTTCCCAGGGCCGACGCGACGTAGACCTCTCCGTCCGCGAAGACCGGGGCGGAAAGGCTGCCCCCGATCGAAGCGTTCCAGGCCTGAGAGGCGGTGGCCGTCGAGACCGCGGTCAGGAGCCCGCCGGTGCTGGCCACGAACGCAAGTCCCACCGCGGGGTCGACCGCGACGCCGGCATCGACCACGGTACCGTTCGGAAGGTTCCAGTTCCAGAGAAGACCGCCGTAGGCCAGATCGACCGCATAGAGGACTCCCGCGGTGTCCGCGACGTAGGCGACTCCGTTCACGATCGCCGGGGGTCCGTCGATCGGAGCCCCCGCGTAGAAGTTCCACGCGAGCTCGAGCCAGGTGCCTCCACCGACGTTCGTGTGGGCGTAGAGATTCGGATCGTTCGGTTCGAAGTTCGTGTGTGTCGAATTGTACCCGCCCTGGGCCCAGCTGTTCTCCACGTCGACCGGGGCGGTCGCAACCTCCCCGGACGTGGCCTGGTCCGCCGTCAGCGTCGAAAGGCCGAACGCTTCCGAGGCGGGTACGGTGAGCACGCGGGCCGGGACGGCGCCGGACGGGTCCGCGCTCACCGAACCCAACGTCGTGCTCCCCAAGGTGTACGTGACCGTCTCGGAACCGGCGAATCCCGCTCCGGCGACCGTGAAGTTCGCCCCGGGGCCGACGTCGCTCGGGCGGACGGTGAGGCGCGGGCCGGTCGCGATCGGCTGGACCGTGAACGCCGACTGGGCCGTCGGATCGCTCGATTGCCCCGAGGAGGAGATGGCGTAGGCCGTGACCGTGTAGGTTCCCCCGTACGACGGGATCGGGAACGAAAGGGACCAGTTGCTGGCGGTCGCCCCGGCCGAGGCAAGCGCCGCGGGGTTCCCGATCGGACCGGACGACCACGACCGGCTCGCCGCATCCCACCAGGGGCCGGTTGGCCCCCCCGACTCTACCGCGACGTCCACTCCCGCAACCCCCCCGGCGTCGGCGGCCGACCCGGAGATCGCGAGGGACCCGTTCGGATTCGCGATGGTGGCGTCGCTCGAGGGATAGTCGACCGCGACGGTGGGGAGGGTCACGCTGTTCCCTCCTCCCACTGCAAAATCGTAGAGAAATCCGTCCGTTGACGCGATCAGGATGTTCCCGTCGCTAACGGCCGGCGAGGCCGTAATGAATCCGGCGGTCTGATAGGTATAGAGCTGAGTTCCCGTCGCCAACGAGACCACGTCGAACGCGCCCGCAACGTCCCCCGCGGTGACGACCGCCGAGCTGAGGGGGCCGGCGATCGCCGGGGACGAGATCATTTCGGACCCCGACGGGTCCCGATAGCTCCAGACGACCGAGCCGGTGCCGGCGTTGAGATCGACGAGCCCGTGCGCGAAGCCAAAGACCACGTTCGAACCATCGAGTGCGGCGCTGGACCGAGGCGGCCCCGTCGCCCCCAGGATCTGATTGAAGTCGGTGGCCCATATCTCCCTACCCGTGGTCAGATTGAGGGCGAAGGTGATGCCGAGCTTGCTGACGACGTACGCCACGCCGCCGGCGAACCCGAAGGACCCGGGCGGACCGATGGCGGCTCCCGCTCCGACGTCATTGTCGCCGCAGGCGCTGCCCGTATAGGTCTGAAACCTCCAGAGCTCGGTCCCGTTAATCGCGTTGATCGCATAGATCGAACAGTCCGGATCCGACGTGCCCAGAACGATGAGGGGAACGCCATTGGCATCGAACGTGTAGGCGAGAGGGGCCCAGGTCCCCGATACCACCGGATAGCCGCTCCACTGCCACTCGACATGGCAGTTGGCGGCGTCGATCGCGTACAGGGGTCCGCTCGTCCCGGCGTCGTTGTCCCCGAAGTACACCGTCGGGATTCCCCCGGGCGGCGTGGCGATCACCGGGCTCGCCTCGAGGCCGTGTACGACCGGCAGCGAGCAGTCGATCGCCCCGGTCGAGGCGTTCAGCTTGAAGACGGCAGGATTCACGAAGGTTCCGATCCAGAGCGAGCCGTTGCTCTCCTCGGGAGTCGACCGGATCGGGGAGCCGAGCCAGGTAGACCAGACGGTCTGACCACTTGCCATGTCGATCGCGAACACGTTCCCCGGCTCGGTTCCGATGTAGGCGAGCGTCTTCCCCAACGTCGCGTCATACGCGACCACGGGCGAGTCGAGCGCCGCCCCGTAGACATCCGAAGCCCAAGCCACGCCCAGCTGGCCAGCATTCGCGCTAGTAATCGGGCTGTTGCTCGCGACCCCCGTGAGGTTGGGGTTCTCGTGGAACTCGGCCCAGTCGTACGCCGCGGTGGCCGGAGCGGTGGCGAGCGCAGCTCTACCCGGTGGCGGACCGGCGGAGGTGCGGGTCGGCAGAGTGCCCTTCGCGGCGAAAACGCTCCAGGAAAGAAGGAGGACGAGCGTAACCACCGCCGCCGTCGGCCCCAGCGACCGGAGCCTCCGCCGCCACGGCCGGGCCGGTGCGCGCCCTCTCCGACGAGCAGCGTCTCTCGGGTCGGCGAGTGTCGGGCCTCGCATACTGAACCTTCGGCTCAGACCCCGTAGGTGCGGGCGCTGGGACCTAGACCGCGGAAAGCGATAAATTGTCGTTTGCCATGGCATATAAAGGCATGGTACGGGGCCCGCCGGCCGTCTACCCAAGCGGGTCGGCTTCGGGAGCGGGCCCGCTCTCGCTTGGCGGGGGACGCGACGGGTCCGAGGGCGCACGGCCTCGCGACCCGCTCCCGGACCGGCGGCGAGCTGAGATCCGACCGGCCGATCCGGTCCGCATCCGAGGGATCGGGTCGCGGCCCGGCACGCCTCGGAGCCTTAGGGAGAAACCGAACCTTTTCGGATGTGACGAACGCGACGGTTAATAGGACGGCATCTCCCCCATCCGCTACGGGCGAACGCACGCGGTCGCCCTCGGGGCCGACATGGTCTACGTGGAGGACACCGGGACGATGCTCGATGCGCCGATCGACGTTGTATGGGCGTACATGGCGTCCGAGGAACACGGTCGCGCCCATGGCCCGGGGCTCCGGAACATGACCGTGACGCAGCTCACCCCGTCGACGGTCCGCTTCGAGGCGGAACGGAACCCGCACGGGGAGTGGGAGCGCTTTGTCGGCCTCTCCACGGACCTCGCGCCGGTCGGCATCCTCAACGAGGAGCTGGAGAGCTCGACGGCCGGGACGAAGATGGCGTTCCTCTACTCCCCTCAGGGCGGGAAGACCCAGGTCGACATCTTCGCCGATGCGGTATCGAAGACCCTCTCCGAGGCCGCGAGCGTCCGCGAGATGCTCGAAATCGCCGAGGGCGCGTACTCGGACGACGTGCTCCCGCTCCGGGAGTATGCGAAGAAGCGGGCCCCCTCTCCCGCGGCCTCCGTACGGATCTCCGACCTCGGCGGCCGGTTCGACGTCCCGGTCGAGGTGATCTGGGAGTATCTGCTGGATACGGCTGCCCACGATCGGTCCCACACGGGGACTCGGCACGAGCGGTACGAGCCGTTGCCGGGAGGTGCGTTCGCCATCTCCCGCGAGCGCCACCGGGACGGCCGCTGGACGCCCGAGGCGCTCCGCGTTACTCCTCTACGGCCGGTCGCACTCGGTACCGAGTGGCTGGAAGGACCGCTGGCCGGATCTAAGATAGTCACCGTCTATCGGCCCCGATCCGGTCATACGCAGATCGATGTCCATGGGGAGTTCGTCTCCCCGACGCTCGCTCGGAACGAGCTCGAGCCGGTCGTGCGCGAGGACTGGGCCAGGGAGTACTCTGAGGACGCCCAAGCTCTCACGGCCCGGTCCCGGGCATAGACCGGGCCGACCCATGGGCCGGGTCCGCCCCTTCCCACGGCTCCGAACGCTGGCGACGACTCAGCCCGGTGCCGGATCGCTACGTGCCGGTGGTGTCGGGCGCGGGTCGCTGGCGGGGTCGGCAGGGAGACGACCCGTGCGGGACGCTCCGCACCCGTCGGACTACGCGAGGACCGTCTCCAGCGGGATGCTCCTTGTGACGCACTCCACGCCAGGGCACCGGGCATCCGCGGCCCGCTTGAGGCGCTCCAGCGTCTCGCGCGACGCGCCCGTCGCCTCCACGGTGAACTTCACGCGCTGAACGATCGGGTCCTGGCTCAACCCGAGCTGCTTCCTCAGGTCGATGTCGTTCTCGGCCCGCACCTTGAGGGTGGATAGCTCCACCCCCTCCTCGGCCGCTGCGCTCGCGAAGGTCGTCGCGTAGCACGCGGCCATCCCGTACAGGCAGTACTGGATGGGGTCGGGAGAGGTCCCCCAGCCTCCCGCGAACGGAGGGAGCTCGCATTGGAGCTCTACCTCGCCCTTGGGAAACCCGAGGACCGCCCGGAACTGGGGCTGCCCTTCGGAGAAGTCCCAGGCGCCCTCCACTTTCTTGTGCTTTCGCGCGACCGATGCATCCTTCGCGACCTGCTGCACGAAGTCGGCCGCTGCCTTCCCGTTCACGTTCCGCATCATTGGTGTTCTGCCTCCCAAGCTGGGCCGCCGTGGGACAACGGAATCCAAAAGGAAATCGCGCCTCCTCGCTCTTCCGGCCCGCCCCTCCGGTCGCTCCTCCCGAGCCCACCGTCGGGGCGAGGGAGGGGGTCCCACGAGGGTGGGTCGGGCTCGCCCGTCGGGACCAAACCCGACCGCCCGATCGATGAGATCCGACAGCATGGCGACACCGCGTCCGCCGGGCGGACCTTCTCCTACAACGGTTTCCGAGGATGGGCTCGGGCCATAGGACTCACGTCCGGAGTTCGCGCGAACCGATCCACCTAGAACCAGGGCCATGCGTGGGCGCGAGCGGAGACGCCGAGCAGGACCCGGATCGACCGAGGGACCGGCTCGCCCTTCGTAGATCGGGAAACCAGAACGCACGCCCGTGTCACTCCCTCGGCCAGCACGTAGGGACCCTGCGGTCGCTCTGCGATGAGGATGGGGCATCCCCTCGCCCGTGGAGGATCGAACCCGGAGCGCAGGAACCGGTACGCGAGGTGGTTCGGAAGTCGCGGGGTCTCCCTGCCGGCATCTAACGCCGCGGCGAACTCGTCCAGCCGGCGGGAGGGTGCCAGAGGCACGAAGCTGATGGTCAGGTTGGGGATCTTCACTGCTCCGAGCTCCGCGCCGGGGAGGTCGCCGTAGTACCATCGGGTGCCGGATCCGAGGAGGGGATCGAGGAAGTCCCCTCGGAGCGCCCGGTAGGCGCTGCGGAACGCCTCCCGGTCCTCCCCCCGAACGGCTTTCCTCTCCCCGTGCGCAAGGAGCGAAAGCTGTCGCGCATCGAGCCCGTGCCCGAGCCGGTCCGTGTAGCGGGGGCTCCCGGGAGGGACGTCTACTTCGGCGCGCACCCATTCCCAGTAGAGGTCCTGCTCCGAGGCTTCCGCTCGATTCGATATCATGATCGGTGCCTTCGCCATCGGGGGATCGGTCACCCGCGTACCGCTGCGATGTGCCCGAGCGAAGTCCTTCCTCGCCGACGAACCTCGTCGGGAGACCAGACGGCGATCTCGCGGAGCGCGAGCCGGGAGCTCCAGTCCCGGATCACCTCGGAGCCGAGGTAGTATCCGGCGTCCGCGTGTCCGTTCGTGCGGTTCCATGAACCGAAGAACGGGCGGACCGATCGTCGCGCGGAGACTCGTCGAAGGAAAGAGGCGGCGAGACGCCGACGGTTCTGCCGACACCACTCGAGCCAGTCCGGGGTCCGCTCGGTCGAATGGTGACTTCCGATCGGACCCAGTTGGAGCTCGCAATAGGTCGCGAACCCTTCCTCGTAGAGCTGCCACCAGGGGCCCCGGTGACGTGCGATACCGCCGACGCGCGCCTCCTGCCGCCATCGGTCGTGGAGGAGATGGGCCACTTCGTGCTCGACCAGTGCGACCGCGGTCACGGAGTCGGTCCACCCGGCCTCGGCGGCGTTCTCCAGTCCAAAGAGTACGGCGGGCTGCCCACCGAAGGTCGTTGCCCAGCCGGCCCCGCAACCGATCCCTACGTGGATCACGAAGGTGACGGGGAAGTCCATGCCGAACCTCTGATGCGACCGACGGACGGCCACCGGTATCGTACGGAGGAGGTTCCGGCGTATCCTGCGCATCCGGGGAACCCGATCGTCCAGCGTTGGGAACACTCGTCCTTTCGCGATTCGCCGCCAGTCGACACCCTGGTGCCGGTAGTCCGTGACCTGCTTTCGGAACAGCTCCGGCCACGGTCGGAGGTACTGTCGCTGCCAGGATTCGATCGCGAGATCGATCGGCTGAGTTCGACCCCGCCGCCAGAAACGTTCGAACTCAGGAAAGGTGTCGAGAACCGTGTACCTGGTCATTGGCTCCGAACGTTGCGAGGAAGTGACTCGCCTCCTTGAGCTCTCTGCCGTCCGACCACGGACACGGCGGTTCGTGGGCACTCGAAACGGTCCGACGAGAGCCGCACGATGGGACCGATTCTCTAGCGCAAGGCTCGGCGCCTCATTCATCACGGCCGGTCACGATGCTTGGCCGAACCTTGGACGGATGAGTGGCGACCTGCCCGGGAAGTGGTGTACCCTTCGGATGCGTCCTAGGTTCCGTGCGTGTGTCCAGCCGCGCGGGCGTCTTTCGATTCGCCGGGATCGAAACGCGAGTGCGGCGAGCCGGGGTAGCTCGAAGGCTCGGGGTGCCTACCTTCTCCGTCGGGTCGCGCTCCCTACCCTCCCAAGAGCGCCGGCGGCGCGCGACCCTGACGACGGTACGTCTCGCTGACCCGGGTCAAGATGGTCCTCAGTCGCCGGGCGGCCACTCCCACGGTGCACTGGCGGGCCGTCTGGCGGCCCACTTCGCCCATCCGCTCGCTTCGGCTCGGTGACGACAATAGCTGCCCCAGTCGAGCGGTCATACCCCGCACCGATCCGGGCGAGACCACGTAGCCGTTGAGCCCGTCCGTGACGAGCTCGGAGATCCCCGCGCCGCGGCTCACGATGATCGGCAGGCCGTGGAGCCACGCTTCCACACCAACAAGACCGAACCCTTCCCAGGGAGCCGGATGGACGAAAGCGCTGGCGTCCTGGTAGATGGCCCGGAGTTCCTCGTTCGGGAGCCGGCCGGCCAGCACGACCCGATCCTCAAGGTGGGCCGACCGGATCTCTTTGCGCACCCGTCGGAGCCACACTACATCCTTAGACTCGCGGCCCGACGCCCCCGCCAGGCGGGTCGAGAAGCTCGATCCTCCAACAAGAACCAGACGGTAGTCCGGGTACCGTCGCCGAAGACGGCTGAAGGCCCGGATGAGAATGTCCTGCCGCTTCACCGGGTCCATGCGACCGACCGAGAGGACGTAGGGATGGTCGCCCAGGCCGACCTTCTCGCGCAACTTCCGAACGGTAGACTCGGGGACCGACGCGTGCTCGATGGGATTGACGTAGGGGTAGACCTGGAACGCGCGCCCATGGAAGCCGTGGTGGATGAGCATCTCCAGGGAGTGGCGCGTGCTGACGACGATCGCGTCGAACCCTTCCATCGCACGAAGGAAGAATCGGCGCACTTGCTCCGGATAGCCGCTGAGCTCGAGCGGGATGTGCCAGCGGAGAACGGCGGGCGCCGCCGAACCGATCAATCCGCCGACGAGCAGGAGCTGGTAGTCCTGTACGTAGGTGAGGTCGTAGGAGTCGAGGTGCTGGAGAAGGCGCTGGGCCATCCGGTGGTTGAACTCCACGTAGGCCCGATAGGACTCTGACGGGAACGGTCCCAGCCCCCAGGGACCGTGGAAGGACCGCCACACCGCCTCCTTGAAGCGCACATAGTTCGCCCGCAGCTCCTCCGGCTCGAGCCGGATCGTTTCGACGGAGTAGCCTTCGTCGGTCCTGAACCTGCGCGGGAGTCGCGGATCCCCGAGGGCGATCCACACCGTGTCCGGCGCGACCCAACGTCCCTGGGTCAGGGCGAGGAAGGCCCGCATCATGGGCACGACACCGCCGACCTGGGGGACATAGTCGTGACCGAGCCTCCACTGCGTTCCCTCCCGCATCGGGGCGCCGGTGAACGGCAGCGTCGGGGGCGTCTGGCTCGCGATGCAGAGTCGGATCATCGGACACTCCGGTGCGGCCCGCCCTGCGACGTGACCCGTGTTCGAAGGGTCCCGCGTCGCCGCGACCGCGTGGGGTTCCGAATGCACTGCAGCGGGATAGAGATGTCGTTCCGTCGCGGCCGATCTCTCGTCGGGCCCCGAGCGGGTCGGCACCGTGCCGAGCAGGCCCGGGACTAGGGGGGACCCGTCCCGAACTCCCGACGGACGTACCAGTCGGCGGCGATGTTCCCGGCAACGATCGATACGAATGCGACCCCCAGGACGCTCGCGACGATCGCGTCGACGGTCCCGGAGGACAGGGTGGCCGGGTTCGCCAGTAGGGAGAGCGCGAGCACGATCGGGATGGCCCCCCGGATCCCCGAGATGGCGATCACATTGTACCACGTATCCGGGAGCCGCGTCCGACCGGGGGAGGAGAGGGGGCGATGCGCGTATACGAACGCGACCCGCCCGATCGACATCACGACGACGACGAGAAGAATCAGGCCGAGGTAGTCGACCAGACTGCTCAGGGCAAAGAGCAGGCCCATCGCAAGGAAGAGGAACGAGTTCGCGATGTAGACTACGACCGCCCAGAAATCGTTCAGGGAGTGGCGAACTTCGGCGTCCATCGCTCGCGGGGCCACCCACGTGCCGACGGCGATGCCGGCGATCGCGCAGGCGATGATGCCCGACGCTCCGACCGCCTGGGCCAGGAGGAAGGAACCGTAGGCCGCGACGACCGAGAGGGCCGTCTCGACGGGGGGATCGTGCAGTTCCCGGTGCAAGAGGTACACGAGACCCGCGACCAAGAGTCCGATCGCCACGCCGCCCAGCGTCAGGACCCCGAAGCTCTCGACGGTCGCGATCGGATCGAAGGACCCGACCGATACGACCTGGAAGATCACGACGAACAGGATCACGCCGACGGCGTCGTTGAGGAGCGACTCGCTTTCGACGATGGTCGCGAGCTCCTCCGGCACGCGGATCCGCCGGAAGAGGTCGACGATCGCGATCGGGTCCGTGGGAGAGAGGATCGCGGCCAGCAGCAGCGCGGCGACCAGAGAGAGCCCGGTCAGGTAGGCGACGAGGAGCCCGGTGAAGAGGGTCGTGAAGAGGACACCGAGGAACGCGAGGGCAAGGATGATCCCGGCTCTCTGACGGAGGAAGCGATAGTTCACATGGAGGGCCGCCTCGAAGATGATCGGCGGGAGGATGAGATTGAAGAACAGGTTCTGCCCGAAGAGCGAACGCTCGCTGGTCGTGAGCGGAACGATCGAAAGGTCGTTCGCGAGGAGGCCGATGACGAAGCCCAGCACGACGAGGGCGATCGTGTAGGGGACGTGGAGCCGTCGGGCCCCGATGACGATCACCACGGCGATGGTGAGCAGGACAAGGAACGGAGTGATGGATATCATTCGTCTCCGCACCGTGCGTCTGCTACCATGATACTTCCGGTCCTAGCGAGCTCGATCCCCTCCCGATCGATGCGGAGCGTACCTTCTGCCGAGCGACGATCCCTGGCTCAAGGCATGTTCGGTCGGTCGAAGCCGTTCCCGACCTACCACAGGAACCCACCGCAGCCGGATGGAGAGGGATGAGGGGGGCGGCCGGCCGCCCGTGGCTGCCAACGGACCCGGACCGCGTCCCCGACCGGGCGACCTCTCCCCCGGAACCCTTGGCCCACGGTTCGGAGGGCGTTCCGTTCCCCTCCTGAGCGAGGGGTTCCCGCGGGTTCTTCCGTGACCCCGCGCGAGCCATTTCGCATGGTCCCGCCGAGGGAGCATGATGCCGCAAGTCCGAGGGTCTTATGTCGGAAGAGCCTCCTGACTACGGGACAGGATGATCTCGCCCGACCTTGCGTTCCTCCTCATCGCGGGTCTCGCGTTTCTCGGATTCGTCCTCGACGCCCTGTTCGACCGGGTCCGCGTGACGAGCGTGCTCCCGCTGATGTTGGTCGGCATCGCCCTGCTGTACTTCCACGTTCTTCCGACGGGAACCATCACTGGTCTCGACTCGCTCGTGCCCATCCTCAGCGCGCTGACCATCGCGTTCATCCTGTTCCATGTCGGGCTCGACATTCGCTTTGAGGAGCTTTCCCACGTCTTCCGGCGGACGATGGCGTTCACGCTCGTCGTCCAGGTCACCACGGGGGTCGCGATCTCCCTGCTCGCCTTGTACACGTTCCACTGGGGGCTCCTCCTCTCGTTCGTCTTTGGTTTCGGCCTGTCGGGCCCCAGCAGCATCTCGGTCCCCGTGCTCGTCCGCATCGCACGGATGCCGGAATCCCTCGGGACGTCCCTCCTCTTCGAGTCGGTCGTGACCGACCTTCTCCAGCTCCTCGTACCCCTGGTGTTGATCGGGCTCGTGGTGTCGGGCAACTTCTCCACGGTGCACATCGGCACCGTCCTCGCGCTCACGATCGTGGGGTCGATCGTCACCGGCCTGGTCGCGGCGATCCTCTGGCTCTGGGTGCTCGAGCGGATCGGACCGATCGCCCGGGAGTACTCTTGGACCCTGACGATCACCATGGTCTTCGCCACGTACGGTATCTCGGACTACATCGGCATGAGCGCCGCGATCACCATCTTCGTCTTCGGCCTCATGATCGGGAACCGCAAGTACCTCGAATTCGACGCGTTCTCCCACCGGCATCCCGAGCGGACGCGCTCGGGACGCACCGTCTCGTCGCTCCGCCGGGCGCTTCACCTCTCCGCCAAGGGGGTGGACGTCGAGCACATTCAGCAGGTACAGAAGGAGGTCTCGTTCTTCGCGAGCGCCTTCTTCTTCGTGTACATCGGACTCCTCTTCCAGGTCGGAGACCTCACGGAGCTCGTCCTTCTCGTGCCCCTGATTGCGACGTTCGTCATGCTGGCCCTCCGATACCTGGGTTCGCCGATCCTGGCGGTCTACTTCTCCAAAGAGGCTCGGGCCCGGAGGTCGGAGCGGTCCCTCATCTCGTTCAACATCCCTCGCGGTCTCGCGGCAGCGATCATCGCGACGGTACCCCTCTCGGCCCCGTACAATCTGGTCATCCCCGGGTTCCTGGACGCGATGTTCCTTGGGATCCTCTACTCGACCATCGTCTCCACGGTCGGGATCTTCCTCTTCTACGAGGGGACACCGACGACCGAGGAAGCCGAAGAGACGGATCGGCCGGGAGTCCCGAGCGTGGCCGCGTTTCGAGAGACCGCGGCTGCCACGGAGTTTCGTCATACAGGATCGGCTACTCTCCTCCGATCCCCCCCTGCGACCACTCCCGCGCCATCGTCCCCCTCCACGCCCCCTCCGCTTCCGCGGCCCCGTTCTCCGCCCAAGACCTCCTGAGGCGGGGACCGGGGCCTAAGGCGCCCCTTGGCCTTGGGCAACCGGGGTGAGACCGGGGTTATGCGCGGTTGCGCGGCCGTGACGCAACCGGAGGAGGCCACGCGGCCGGCTCCGGAAAGCCGCGGAGAGAATCCAGTGCCGGGCCGTGTCGCCTCATGGTCCCGATCCGCGTCCACGCGCTCCCAAACTGTTTTGTCCTCCGCCCTGCTGCGCCCTCGCGTTGGCATCGCGGGAGGGCCCGCTCATCGTGGAGGCATGGCCTCGGAGCTTGGGTCCTCGCGGCGTGCGCCCTGCGGGCTCGACCTGGATTGAGGACCATGACCCTGTCGCTCGAGAGATCGGATCGAGCCCCGAACGGGGATGCGATGGCCCTTCGTCGGTCGAGCGGCGCACCGCCCGCCCCCACGGTCGTCGCCCGGGTGGATGCGAACTCGTTCGGGAGCGCCCTCGACGTGCCGGCGGTCGGTGAGGGTTTCCGTCGATGAATTGGACCGAGCTGTTCTGGAACAGCGAGCTCGAGACGTACATTGTGGGTGCGGCGATCGTCATCGCCGTCGGCCTCTACATGGGCTGGCGGCTTCCGTGGTCTCGGCCGAGCCGAAAGACCGTCCGCCAGTTGTTCCACGGACCCATCCTGACCGCGGTCGTAGGGTTCGGCCTCTATGGCCTGGCCCGAGGGTACGTGGCGGCAGGCGGCACCGGTCTTCCCGACTACCTCGGACCCGACGACATTCTGTTTCTCGTCGAGCTCGCCATCCTTTCCGCCGCGACGGGGTTCTCGAGCCTCGCGGTCCGTCGGCACACCCCTCGCTCATCCCCGGAGCGACGGCGGATGGCCTACGGCGTCTACGCCGCCGCACTGCTCGCATTGGTGATCGTAATCCTCACGGCACCCGGGTTCCCGAAGTTCGCGGCGACAAGCTGGCAGATCATCGGATTCTTCGTCGGTCTGCTCGCCACGTACTTCGTGGTCCACATCGTCGACCAGACGCTCAAGCGGTACTTCGACGCGCGGGCCCGGGATGACCCGCGGATCCTGACGCTGTACACGGTCGTCCGCCGGTTCGTCCTCGTGCTCATTGCATTCCTCGGTGTGCTGGTGAGCGCCTATACGGCCTTCCCCGACCTGACGGCCCAGCTCACGGCCCTCGTCCTGGCCGCCGGGTTCCTTGCCATCGTCGTCGGACTCGCGGCACAGAGCAGTCTCTCGAACATTATCGGCGGAATGCTGGTCGCGACGACTCAACCGTTCCACATCGGGGATGCCGTCGTCTATCCGTACCCCAACGGCGACTGGTGTTTCGTGGAGGACATCCGGCTCACCTACACCGTGCTCCGGACTTGGGACCTCCGACGCCTGATGGTACCGAACGCGATGTTCCAGTCGAGCGTGATCGTGAACTACACGGCCGTCGACCCGACGATGCTCGTGATCGTCTACTTCGTGATCACCTTCGAGTCCGACATTGACCGTGCGCGCGAGATCATGCTCGAGGAGGCGCGGAAGCATCCCGATTTCCTTGCCCTGGGGAACCTCCCGGTCACACACGTCATGGACTACCAAGGAGGGGCGAACCAAGGCACGGGGATGTACGGTGGTGTCGACCTCCGGCTGCTGAGCGCGGCCCGGGACCAGCCGACGGCGTTTCAAGTGGAGAAGGACCTCCTCTACTCGATCCGGAAGCGGTTCACGGCCGAAGGCATCCAGATCGCCTACCCCACGCAACGGGTCATCGTGGACCGGGAGCCGGGGCGCGGTCCTGGCCCGAGCCCCGGGGGCCCGAGGACCCGGCGCATGACCGGGCAGTAATCGGCGATATCGCGACGGACGAGTCGAAGAGCATTCCCGGTCCGATCCCCCCTCTCCGCCCGGGACCGGCCTTTGGGGGGAGACTCCCTCCGTGTCTCGTCCGTCGACGAAGCACAGGGGGGTAGCGCAGGCCCGAGTCAGGCCGAGGGAGCTCGACTCGACAGCGCCGTCGCGCCCGACGTGCTCGCTCAGCCGGGAGAGCGGCGGGTGCCCTCCCGAAGGAAGATCGGCAAGGGACTAAGGTTCCCCGTTGCGAGAGTGTCGCCGACGGTGTATCCTAGGAATCGGGGCCCGATCTTCCCGACAATCGTCGGTATGCGCTTAGCCGGAGCTTCGCCCAGCGCGAGGCGAAGGGTATCCGTTGGAGGGGGATCCTCCGCTCAACGACCATAGTCGCTGGACTTGAACCGGCTCGCCCATCGAATGGTCGCGGCCGCGTGAAACGGTCCCGAAGGCATCGGCCCGGAGCAGCGAGAGGATCCGGGCCACTCCCCAGGGCAGAGGAACCGCCGTTCCGTGCGAGAGGCGAAAGAGGTACGTCGTGTCCATGCGGTGAGGCACGTGGACCCTCCGGTCCAGCGGAGCCTCTTCGAACGCCCGCAGCTCTCGTCCGACCATACGAGAGAGAACATGCAGGGCATGCTCGTGGAAGACCGTCACCGCCGATACGATCTGGCCGGGCAGTACCACGACGGGAGTGCCTTCGATGAGCCCGACGGCCCCTCGCTTCAGTACGTTGGTCGTCACTCCCTCGAAGAGCAACCGACCCGCGGCTCGCGTAACGGCCTTCTTCGTCACATCCTTTGCCCCGACCGACGACCCTCCGATCGTGACGACGAGATCGTGGAGACGGGTGCTCCGGCGCAGGGCGTGCGCCACCTCGTCCCGGTCATCGGGAAGGGGAGCAGAGAGCTCGACACGACAGAACCCGAGGAGTCCGGCGACGATTGGCCCGAGATACTCCGGGACCGCGGTCTGAGCGCGGGTCCGCGACCGGATCAGCTCGTCCCCGATGGGGAGGATACGGACACGGATATCGAAGACCGGGACCGTGGGCATCCGAAGGGCCATGAGTGCCCCGATGTCGACGGGTCGGATCGGCTGGCCGCGCTCCAGCATAGGCTCTCCCCGTCGCACCGACTCCCCCGGACGTAGAATGTCCTGACCGAGTTGCGCCGGGCGATGCAGGTGGACGAAGCCAGCGTCCACCCGCGTTGATTCGATCCGCGCCACCGCATTCGAACCGGGCGGAAGCGGAGCCCCGGTGGCAACGTACACCGCCTCACCGACGCGGAGCGCCGGCCGGTCCCACGGCCGACCGGGGAACACGCTCCGCAGTAGGTGGAACGGCCCGACCGCGGAACCTGTTCCGAGACGGAGCGCGTAGCCATCCATCGCGGATAGGTCCCGTCCGGGCAGTGCCCGCCCCGCGCGGACGGTACGTCCGGCCAACCGACCGGTGGCACTCTGCAACGGAATTCGGACGATCCGGGGACGCCGGATACGGACCGAATCCAGCAGCGCACGGGCGGTGGACAGCGGAACGAGCATCCGCAGCACCTCACGCGGCACCGCAGAAGAAACGTTGGGTCGCCCTCCGTCCGTCGGGACGGGGACTCCGCGCTACTCGGTCTTCGCTTCCCTAGGAGAGGACGCGGGGGTCCCGGTATGCGAGATCCGGGCCCATGCCCGGCGGACGAACCGGTGGAGCTCGGCGTGGAAGAGCGCGTACGCCCAGAGCGGCCAGAGGTAGTAATTCCAGTGCGAATAGAGGTCCGACCAGTGGCGGGCCTGGTTGGGCGCGCTCACACAACCAGAACCCGCGCTGAAGGTGAGGGCCTCGCACCAGATGCCGGTGGGATGCCAAAGGATGAACGGGGCGGCGAATGCCAGGGTCAGCGCCACCACGAGCGCGGCCCGCGGAACGTCACGGCGCACGATGTAATAGACGAACCAGAAGACGTTCGCGAACTGCTTCACCGCGTAGGTGGCGTACTCCACGACCTTCGCGGTCGCGCCGCTCGCACCGCGAAGCGAGAAGGTGAGCAGGAGGAGCAGCGGCAGATCACTGAAGCCGTTCGCGGAGAGCAGGGCGACCGACGGAGAGACCAGGCAGATCGAGGCGAACTCGTCCCGGCGGACGAAGTAGACGACTCCCGCCCAACTCGCGAGGCCTACCGCCCGATAGCCGAGCGCCCCCGTGGCCGGGACCTGGAGGAACAGGCCCAGGGGCAGGTAGCTGTAGTACGTGTGGAGCTGGACGGTGCTCGACCACAGGTTCAGGGTGTGGGCCGTATAGGAAACCGAGACGGCCGTATAGTACGGGTCGTGGCCCTGGAGGAGCGCCCCGAGATAGCCCGGCATCGCGAAGGGTTCGTCGGTGGCGTTGTTGCCGACTCCCGTCACGATGCTGAAGACCCCGACCACTGCCGAGGCGACGAACAGGATCCTCAGTTCCTTTCGCCAATCCTCGCCCGAGCGTCGGACGGCCCATACGAGCGAGACCGAGGCGAGCGTGGCGAGCCCCCAAATCACCGAGAAGACCCACGTCGAGTCGCCGTAGACATAGTAGTACGGAAGGGAGATCCCCCCCGGGATCGCGAGCAACAACGCGGCCACGGTCTCGGGAAGAAAGCGCGAAACGCGGCCCTTCACGACAGGGGCAGGAACACCCGCTCACGGAAAAGGCCGACGCAAACGAACGTGCTTCGGACGGGGAACCCTCGACCCGACGGACGCGCGCCTCGCGTGCCACGGAATACGCGAGGGACGGCGGCTCTCCGAACCCGGGTGGGGGCCCCGCGCGCCCTCTCCGTGTGTCCCGCACGAAGCGCTGAAATAGGGTCACGGACGCTCGGCGCCGGCATGGAGCGGACGCGGAACCCTTGAACGAAACGGCAGCGGCTCCGCCCCCGAGAGGGAACCGGGACCATGTCCGGTCGACAGTCCGCTACCTGGCAGCCTGGTTCGCGGCCGCGCTACCCGCCTTCGCAATCATCACCCTCCTTTGGCTCTTCTTTGGTCAGACGAGCCCGTTCGCCTACGTCGCCATCGGGCTCTTCGCCCTCAGCTTCCCGGTCGTCGTCCGCCGACTCGGCGTGCCCCGCCGCGTGAACTTCGTCTACTTCCTCCTCGCGGTCGGAGTCGCGTTCGGGGTCCTGTCGATCCTTACCGGCTGGGGCAACGGCCTGACCGACGAACCGTTCACCACTCCCCGGTTCGCGGGATTCCTTCTCTCCGGCCACGACCCGTATGTGACCCAGCTCGTCTTCACCTACCAACAGTACGGGGAGACCCTCTCGTCGCGATCGTACTACCTCTATCTCCCCCTCCTGATGTTCCTCCAGATCCCCGGGGTGGACTACAAGTGGTTCACGCTCGGCTGCTGGGTCCTGATTGTCCTCCTCGCGCGGAAGAACTTCGATACCGCTTCGATGCTCGCCCAGCCGTACGTGCTTCTCATCGCGGCGAGCGGATACAACGACCTGCCGGTCCTTCTCCTGTTGACCTTGGGCTTCGTCGGCTTCGGCGGGCGGCGGCAGAAGTGGGCCGAGTACCTGTCGCTCGGCTGCAAGCAGTTCGCCAACGCGTTCCTTTTCTTCTACTACCTGGCCCGCCGGCGCTGGTTCGACTCGGTGCTGACGCTGGTCGTCAGCGCCGCCTTCCTCGTCCCGTTCGTCCTGTGGGACGGAACCGCGGTCCTCTGCCCCTCCGTGTTCGCGGACCGGCTCTCGTCGTGCACGGCCGGCGCGAGCGCGGGGCTTCTCCTCAACTACCCGGTGTGGGCGGTCTGGATCGTGGCGGTGTTCTACGTGCCGGCCGCGGCGGCCGTGATCGGGTGGTGCGCCCGGCCCTCGGTCGCCACCCGCTTCTTCCACGGGAGACTCCGCCCCCATCGTCTGGCACGGCTTCCGGCCCTCGCGATCGTCGCAGCGTCGGCGGGGAGCCTGGGTCTGGTGGTCTTCGATCTGGCCGCCCTCGCGATCGGGTTCACCCTGCCCGCCGTGCTGGCCGATGGGCTCCTCGGTATCGGAGGCGCGATCCTCTGGACGCTCGCGTGGGACGGACCATGGCGAGTTCGGGAGGGTCGTGCGGAGGCGGGGGGCCCGACGGCCCGGCGCCTCTTCTTCAGCCAGCTGGCCACGGCCGTGATCGCGCTTCCACTGCTCATCGGCTGGGTCGCCGTCGGTGGTGCCCCGCTTCCCGGTATGGTGGTCGGTATCGCCTTCGGGGTTCTCGCGAACGGCGGGCTCCTCTGGTGGTGGGGCTTCGGGGCGCGGGACGGGGCCTTTTCGCGCGAAGCTTCTCCGCTCCGGGAGGGTTCGGAGCCCGCCCGCGCCTGACGGGTCGGCGTCCTCAGGGAGAGCCTCGGGGAGAACTTCGACCGGAACTTCGTCCCCGAAAGCTCGGGCCCGGACGGGCCCCCTCTAGCGCCGTCGCGACCGACGACGCGGTAGGTCGAGACGCATCTCGTTCCCGTTCTCGAAGCCGAGCCGCTCGTAGACGGGTCGGCCCATCGGTGACGCGTGAAGGAAGATCCGGTGGTAGCCCTGCCGCGTCGCCCATCCGACCATCTCTTCGACCAGCCGGCCGGCGACCCCTTGGCCGCGGAACTCGGGTTCCGTGAACATCGACATGATGTAGGGCATCGTGAGACGGGCGAGCTTCCCCGGTCGTGGCTGGGACGGCTGGAGCCAGACGACTCCGCTCCCCGCGACGTGCCCGTCGGCCGACTCGATGATGAGGCCGAAGAGGCGACGGGCGCGCATCTCGCGTCGGGCCCACTTCCGATACTCCGCGTCCTGGCGCTCCAGGGCCCGCTCGCTCCATCGCCCGATGGCCCGGAACATCCGGTGACGATGCAGGACGAGGAGGGGAAGGTCCCGCTCGCTCGCGCGCCGCGGTGCTCGGAGGGCCCGGCGGGGTGTCGTACGCCCGTGGCGCGGACGGAGTCCCCTACGAGACCTTCTTGAGTTCGCTGACGAGCTCGCCCACCGCCTTCTGCGCGTCGCCGTAGAGCATGTGACAGTTGTCGCGGTAGAAGAGGTCGTTCTCGATCCCCGCGAACCCTTTGCCACGTCCCCGCTTGTTCACGATGACGTTCTTCGCCTGCTCCACGTCGAGGATCGGCATGCCGTACAACGGGCTCCCCTGGCGGTGCGCCGCCGGGTTCACGACGTCGTTCGCCCCGATCACGAACGCGACGTCCGTGGCCTCGAACTCGGCGTTGATCTCGTCGCGGTCGAACAGCTTGTCGTAGGAGATGCCGGCCTCGGCGAGGAGGACGTTCATGTGACCCGGCATTCGCCCCGCGACGGGGTGGATCGCAAACTTCACCGTGACCCCCTTCTGCTCGAGAAGGTCGGCGAGCTCCTTGACCTTCTGCTGGGCCTGGGCGACGGCCATCCCGTAGCCGGGGACGATGATGACCTGGTTCGCGTACGCCATCTGGACCGCGGCGTCGGCCGGATCGATCGGCTTGAGCTGGCCCTGGACCGCCCCTTCCGCCTCCTCCACCGCGCCGAACGCGCCGAAGAAGACGTTCGAGATCGATCGGTTCATCGCCTTCGCCATGAGAACGGTCAGGAGCGAGCCCGCCGAACCGACCAGGACGCCGGCAATCACCATCGCGTAGCCCGCATCGCCGAGCGGGCCGTTCACGAGCGCGAACCCGTCGAGACCGACCGCGACGCCCGTGAGGGCGTTCGTCAGACTGATCACGACCGGCATATCCGCCCCCCCGATCGGCAGGGCAAGCAGGATCCCGTAGAGGAGAAGGAGAACGAAGAACGGCAGGAGCCAGATCGTCTCGAGGACGATCAGGGCATAGATCCCGAAGGCGATCCCGACCACCAGGACGGCGGTGTTGACGAACTGTCGGGCCGGTAGGACGATCGGCTTCGAAGGGAGCCAACCCTGGAGCTTCGCGAACGCGATGATGCTCGCGGCGATGGAGATCGATCCGATGATGCCCCCCGCGATGCTCAGCCCCGCCGACGTGAGGTCGGAGAGATTCGTGAGCAGCTCGACCGCGGCGATCGCCCCGGCCGACCCGGCGCCCATACCGTTGAAGACCGCGACCATCTGGGGCATCGCGGTCATCTTCACGACCCGGGCCCAGTACCAGCCACCGAGCCCGCCGATCGCGACCCCGACGAAGATCAGGAGAAAGTTGGAAATGTTCGGACTGAAGAAGGTCGCCGCGACCGCGAGCAGCATCGCGAGGCCGGCATAGACGATCCCGCGACGTGCGGTCGAGGGACCGCTCATCGCCTTCAGCCCGAGGATGAAGACGAGGACCGCGAGGACGTAGACCGCGTTGATCACGTCCTGGACCCACGCGTCGGTCATTTCGAGCCCCCTTTCGACCTCGAGCGGTCGAACATCGCGAGGATCCGGACCGTGACCACGTAGCCGCCCGTCACATTGAGCGCGCCCATGACGACGGCGACGAGACCGATCGCCTGCTCGACCGGGCCCTGCGCGAGCCCAAGGGCGACGATCGCACCGACCAGGACGATACCGTGGATGAAGTTCGACCCGCTCATCAGCGGGGTGTGGAGAAGGACGGGGACCCGGCTGATGACCTCGTAGCCGGTGAACGCCGCAAGCAGGGCGATGAAGAGCGCCGTCCAGAGGTCGGCCGCCATCTACTTCGCCCCCCCGAGCAGATCCGCAGTGGGTTTGTGCCGGACGGTCCCGTCCGCGGTGAGAAGGGTCCCGACGAGGATCTCGTCGGAGTAGTCCGTCGAAAGGGCCCCTTCCTTCGTCAGGAGGAGCGTGAGGAACGACTGGAGGTTCTTCGCGTACATCTGGCTCGCGTGGAACGCGAGCTGGCTCGGGAGGTTGAGCGGGCCGGCGATCGTCACGTCGTGCGCCGTCAGGTTCTCGCCCGGTTTCGTGAGCGCGCAGTTCCCTCCGGTCTCGGCCGCGAGGTCCACGATGACCGAGCCGGGACGCATCTGCGCGACCATCTCGTCGCGGACCAGGACCGGTGCGCGACGGCCGGGGATCGCCGCGGTGGTGATCACGATGTCCGCATCGGCGACCGCCTTCGCGACCATCTCCGCTTCCTGCTTCTTCTCCTCGTCCGTGAGCTCCCGGGCGTATCCGCCCGCGGCCTCAGCGTTGATCTGGAGCTCGAGGAACTTCGCCCCGAGGCTGCGCACCTGTTCGCCCGCGGCACGACGCACATCGTACCCTTCCACGATAGCGCCGAGGCGCCGGGCCGTCGCGATCGCCATCAGTCCCGCCACCCCGGCGCCGATCACGAGCACCTTGGACGGACGGATCGTGCCGGCGGCGGTCGTCAGCATCGGGAGGAATTTCGGGGTCAGCTCTGCCCCGATGAGCGTCGCGCGGTATCCGGCCACGGTCGCCTGGGAGCTCAGGACGTCCATGCTCTGGGCACGGGTGATTCGGGGAAGGAGCTCCAGCGCGAACGCGGTCAGCTTCGCATCCCGCATCGCCCGGACCTGCTCGAGGTTCCGGGACGCGTTCACGAGCGCGATGACGACCGTGCCGGGTTTCGTCCATGCGACCTCCTCGGTCGACGGGGGCTGGACCTTGAGCACGAGCTGGGCCGAACCGAACAGCGCGCGGCGGTCCGTAGCGAGCGTCGCGCCCGCTCCCGAATACGCCGCGTCCGGGTACCCGGCGGAGAGACCGGCCCCGGCCTCCACCGAGATCGAGGCGCCGCCTTTGCTCAGTGCCTTGACGACCTCGGGAACGAGGGCGATCCGTCGTTCGCCAGGAGTGATCTCCTTCGGAACAGCAATCTGAACGGGCATGGAAGGTCGGGCGCGTGGACCCAGGTCGCGGTTATAACGTCCATGTGAAACTCGGTTCCCCCCGCCGCCGGGGGCGAGCGTTTTACGCTCGCGAAGGGTTGCAGCCCAACCTCGCGAGATCCCCTCCGCTCGGGGCGTGCGTTCGATGACCGAATCGTTCGACCTCGCGGTGGTGGGCGGGGGGATCCTCGGGCTCACGACCGCCCGATCGATCCACCGCCGCCACCCGGCCTGGTCGATCGTCGTCCTGGAGAAGGAGCGGGAGGTCGGAGTCCACCAGACCGGGCACAACAGCGGCGTCGTCCACTCGGGCGTCTACTACCGACCGGGCTCGCTCAAGGCACGGCTCACGTTCGAAGGTCGGGCCGCCCTGCTCGACTTCGCTGCGAGGGAAGGCATTCCGACACGCCCCATCGGGAAGGTCATCGTCGCCCAGCGTCGTCCGGAGCTGGCCGCCCTCGCCGAGCTCCTGGCGAGAGCCCGGGCGAACGGGGTCGACTCGGTACGGCGTCTGACGGTCGAAGAACTGCGAGCCCGCCTGCCCGGAGTGGCGGGTGTCGGGGCGCTGGACGTTCCCTCGGCGGCGATCATCGACTACCCGACCGTCGCCCGAACGATCGCGGCACGGCTTCGGCAGGAGGCGGTCACCGTCCGGACCACCCGGGAGCTCACGGGCGCCGACGCGGCCGGCGAACGTTGGGAATTGCGACTCGGTGGCGAAGGGGTGCGCGCGCGGTTCGTCGTGAACTGCGCCGGTCTCGAATCCGATCTCGTCGCACGCGCCATGGGAGCACGGCCCACGGTCGTCATCGTTCCGTTCCGCGGGGACTACTATCGGCTCTCGGAGCGGGTCCGGGCCGAAGTGCCCTGCCTCGTCTATCCGGTCCCCGATCCGGACCTGCCGTTCCTGGGAGTCCATCTGACTCCTACGATGCGGGACGAGCTCCTGCTCGGGCCGAACGCCGCCCTCGCACTGGCTCGTGAGGGATACTCGCCCGGGCACATCGACCTTCGGGACGTGGGGAGGATGCTCTCGTTCCGGGGCACCGCAGGTCTGGCCCGGCGGTACGCGGGCCTGGCGGCCCGTGAGTGGCTACGTTCCTGGAGCCCACGGGCCTACCTCGAGACCGCGCGGAAGCTCTGGCCGGGTCTCGAGCGCCACGATCTACGCTCCCGGTCGAGCGGCGTGCGGGCCCAGGCGGTCCGGAGCGACGGGACCCTCGAGGACGATTTCGTCTTTGCCCGAGGTCCGCACGCCCTCCACGTCCTCAACGCGCCCTCCCCGGCCGCGACCGCGTCGTTCGCGATCGCCGAACGGGTCGCCGATGCGATCGAGGAGGGTGCCCCCGAGCTGGGCCGCATCTGACCCGGGCCGGGCGAAGTCTCATCTCACCCTGGTCGTTCGCGACGGCCGGTGTCGGAAGGAACGGACCGGCCGGCCCGTCGCTACTTCGATCGGATCGTCCAGGGCGACGCCCGCGAGGTCCTGGAGTCCCTGCCGGCGGAGAGCGTCCACCTCGCGATCACGAGTCCCCCCTACAACGTCAAGATCCCGTACCGCGGGTACACCGATGACCTTCCGCCCACCGAGTACCTCCGCTGGCTGAAGGGGATCTGGAGCGCGCTGTACCGCGTGCTGGTCGTCGGGGGACGGTTCGTGCTGAATGTGGCCCCGACCTCCATCAAGGACTTCCGTCCGATCCATCACGACCTTTCGCGGGACCTCCGCGACCTCGGCTACATCATGCGTACGGAGATCATCTGGTACAAGCAGACGATGGGCCGGAGGACGGCGTGGGGAAGCTGGCGGAGCCCCTCGAACCCTCACATCGTCCCGTCGTGGGAGTACGTCCTCGTCTTCTCGAAGGGCCAGTGGAAGCTACCTGGCGAGCGTCGTGCGATCGACATCACCGCGAAAGAGTTCGAGACGTTCTCCGACGGGTTCTGGGCGATCCCGCCCGAACGACGGCGTAACGGCCATCCCGCGCCGTTCCCCGAGGCGCTCATAGAGCGTCTCGTGAAGTTCTACTGCTACCGGGGCGACGTCGTTCTCGACATGTTCGGCGGTACGGGGACCGTCGCCGCCGTCGCGCGTCGGCTCGGTCGCCACTACCTCCAGATCGACTCCTCCGGCGACTACTGCCGGATCGCCTACGAGCGCACCCGCCGGGCCGCACCGCCCCCGGAGGCGGCGATCCCAGAACCGCTGCTCGTCGTTGACAGCGGACCTCGTGAGCCGACCAGCTAGCGCGAGGAACCGTCTCCCCGCCACCGTGGGAACCACGCCGCGTCCGAGGGGTTGGCCTCCGGTCGCACCGCGCGGCCGGCGGTAGGGGGCGTCGGACGCCTCGTCACCGGCGGGAGGCCGCCGGGGGTCGGCCGCCGATTCCGTAGGGAAGCGACGACGACGGACCGGTGGTCCCGGCGGGCTTGACCACCGCGCGCAGCCGGGTCTCAAGCTCGCGCACCGCGTGTCCGAGAAGCGGCTCGAGGTTCACCGTATCGGCGCGATTGTAGCGCACCAGCGTCTCGAGCGCCGTGCGATCTCCCCGACGGTAACGCTGCCAGAGACGCACCGCGTCGAGGCCCCCGAGCCCCTCCACGCCCGCCCGTTGCCCGATCCCGAGGCGTGCTTCGATCCGCTTGAGGCCGCCGGCGATGCCGAGCCGGTAGAACAGGAACCTCAGATCGATGTGGACCGGGGGAGGTTCGAGATACGGGAACGCGACCGATAGGAACGGCACGTCGAACCGGCGACCGTTGAACGTAGCGAGGATCGGGAAGTTGCGGAGGTAGGCGGGGAGCTCTTCGAGGTTCTCCCCGGCCACGAACGAGCGCGTCGCGCCCCCGCCGTGCACCCCCACTACCGTCACGATCCCTTCGTAGGGAGAGAGCGACGTCGTCTCGATGTCGAGGAAGGCGGTCTCACGGGCGAACTCGGGGTAGAGCCGCCAGTGCTCCTCGTCGGGTAGGCGATGGCCGAACCACGCGGCGTCGCGCTCGACGTAGGCGCGCTCGCTCGCCGCGAGCTCTCGTTCGAGCCGACCCTCGATCGAGGCGGCAAGACCGAGCTCGCTCCGCCGGGCGGTGAGGTCGGACCAGTCGAGGACCCCGGCCCGCCAGAGGTTCACCTCGGTGACGGGGCCGACCCCCGACAGATGCCGGAACGTCGCCCGGAGCACGCGGACCGGACCGGACGGGTCGATTAACGCTTGTCGCGGGGCTTACGGAAGCGGATCGGCGCCGTCCACGGGGAGCGGACCGATCGGGGCGATCAGCCGCTTGACGGCGGACCAGAACTCCCCCACCTCCGGGGCGGGGAGCCGCTGGCCCGGGTAGCGGCCCCGGCACTCCGCCTCGAGCAGCTCAGGGTCGTCGGTGTCCCAGACGAGGCGAAGGACCCAGTTCTCCCGCTCCTCCTCGTAGGCGTAGACCCGCCGCCGGGGGTCCGTCGGGACCGGGTTCGGCTCGAGGATGTCGAGGGGAGGCTCCGGTGCGGGGGGAGGACCGGGTGTCAACATTACCGGGGGAGGCAGCTTCGGGAGCCGGAGCCGGATCCAGGCGACGACCGGCCACTGGCTCTTGCTGACTCCGAGGGACGGCACGAGGGCACCGAACCGCCGGACGGGAAAACTCCGGCGGGCCGTGCGGCCCGGAGCGGTCCCGGGGAAAAAAAAGGTACCACACGCGTTCTGTTTAACTGCCAAGCGCAACCAGTTGATGTAGCTGCGGACGTTAGTGGCCGCGGGCTGAACGAGTCGCCCGAAGGCTTCTCGCGTACACCCCGGCTCTATCGAGCTCGTCTTCTACGAATGTCCTTGAAGGTCTCTCTTTTTCGAGGGGGTTTCGGGCTTAGATGCTTTCAGCCCTTATCCCGTGGCGCGTGGCTGCTCAGCGATGC